>NZ_JBHZIE010000001.1:0-788044 GCF_042747925.1 Microbacterium songi | reverse complement strand
TAACGGCCCGCGCCCAATCGAGCCTCCGCGCGACGACCGGGCCCGGTCGTCGCGCGGAGGCGGTGGCGCTCAGCCGCCGAGCTGGATCAGCTTGTCGACCGCCGCGGTGAGGCGGGCGTCGGCGGCGCCGTAGGCGGTCCAGTCACCGGCCGTCAGCGCCGTCTGTCGGTCGAGGAGCGCCTGGCGCGCCTCCTGCAGAGTGGCCTGGTACTCGATGGTCGGCGTCGTTCCACCGGTGGCGCCATCGCTGGAGCCACCGTCGCTCGCGCCCGTGTCGGACGGCGACGGGTTGGGGCTGGCCGATGAATCGGGCGCCACATCCTCGTCGCCGGCGTTGGCGCCGGACTCCCCGCCGAAGAGGGTGTTCAGTGCGTCATTGAGCGTGTCCTCGAAGGCCACCTGCGTGCCGAAGGCGACGAGCACCTTCTGCAGCTGGGGGAGCTGCGTTCCGCTCGAGGCCTGGACGAACACCGGCTGCACATAGAGGAACCCGCCACCGACCGGGAGCGTCAGCAGGTTGCCGTTGAGCACCTCGGACTGGCCCTGCTTCAGGATGTTGATCTGCGCCGAGATGGTCGGGTCGGAGTTGAAGGTGTTCTGCACCTGCCCGGGACCGGGGATCGTCGTGTCGGCGTTGATCTCCAGCATCCGGAGCTTGCCGTAGTCCTCGGCCTTCGTGCCGGCGTCCGATCCGGCGTTCGAGTCGACCGCCAAGTAGCCCATGAGGACGTTCCGCGACGTCGCCCCCTCCGAAGAAGGGATGAACGACGTGAACATCGAGTAGACCGGCGACTCCTGCCCGGGCATCTGCATCGTGAGGTAGTACGGCGGCTGCAGACGCGCATCGGTCTGCGGGTCGTTCGGCGTCGCCCATGCGTTGTCGCGCTGGTAGAACGACTGCGCGTCGTCGACGTGGTAGATGCCGAGCATGGCCCGCTGCACCTTGAAAAGGTCGGTCGGGTACCGCACGTGGCTCATGAGGTCGGCGGACATGTCGCTGATGGGCTTGAGCGTCGTCGGGTAGACCTTCTGCCACGTCTTCAGCACGGGCTCATCCGGGTCCCAGGCGTACAGCGTGACGGTGCCGTCGTAAGCATCGACGGTCGCCTTGACCGAGTTGCGGATGTAGTTGATGTTGTCGAGCGCGAAGCGCGGCGCGGTGTTGTTCGCGTCCTGGATCGCAGCAGCCAAGCTGACCGTGGTCGAGTACGGGTACGTCGCGCTCGAGGTGTAGCCGTCGACGATCCAGACGATCCTGCCGTCCACGACGCTCGGGTACGGGTCGCTGTCGAGCGTGAGGTAGGGCGCGACCTTCTGGACGCGCAGCGCCGGGTCGCGGTCGTACAGGATCTGCGAGTCGTCGTTCACGTAGTCGGAGAAGAGGATCTGCTCGGACTGGAACTTGAGGGCGTAGATCAGACGGTTGAAGACGTTGCCCACGCTCGGTCCGCCGTCGCCCTCGAACGTCGTCTTCGTCTCGCTGGCACCGTCGGCGCCGGAGGGGTAGTCCAGCTCGATCGGGTCGGTCGTCTCGGGGGCTCCGACGATCGAGTAGGCCGGTGAGTTCTCGCCGAAGTACACGCGAGGCTCGAAGTCGGTCGACGAGAGGAAACCGGTGGCAGGGATGCCGCTTTCGATGAAGACCGGGTCGCCGTCGGCGGTGCGCTCATTGCCCTTGGCCACGACGAGTCCGTAACCGTGGGTATACACGAGAGCCGTGTTCTGCCAGGAGGCGGCCGCGCCGAGCGCGCCCTGGTTCAGCTCGCGGACCGACACGATGCTGTCCTGCGACTGCCCGTCGATCTGGTAGCGGTCGACGTCCAGCGGGTCTTGGAACTGGTAGTAGGCACGGTACTGCTCGAGCTGCGCGACCGTCGGAGTGATGATGGCGGGGTCCATGATGCGGATGGAGGCCGTGGTGGCGGCATCCGATCGCAGCTGTCCCGCTTCGGCGTCGGTGGCCGCGTCGTAGTCGCTCTTCTCGAGACCGTCGATGCCGTAGGCGGTCTGCGTCGAGTCGATGTTGCGCTGGTAGTACTCGCGTTCGAGCGACAGCTGGTTCGGCTTGACCTGGAACGTGTTGACGACCCACGGGTACCCGACGCCCAGCACGATGGCCGAGACGACGAGCAGCGCCGTCGCGATCAGGGGCCAGCGCCAGCGCCCGACGAAGGCCGTCACGAAGAACAGTGCCGCGACGAGCACGGCGACGATCGCGAGGATCGTCTGCCCGGGGATGATGGCGTTGACGCCGACGTAGCCGGGCCCGGTGATGCGGTCACCCGGTTCGACGAGCGTCTTGTAGCGGTCGAGCCACAGGCTCGCCCCCTGCACCAGCAGGTACAACCCGGCGATGATGGCGAGCTGGATGCGTGCGGCCTTCGAGATCCGCAGTTCGCGCTGACCGACGCGCACCGAGCCGTAGAGGTACGCGACCAGCGCCGTGACGAGGAGGCAGATGAGCAGCACCGCGGAGATGAACCCGAGCGCGGCGCTGTAGAACGGCATGGCGAACAGGTAGAAGCCGGTGTCGAGGCCGAACTCGGGGTCGGTGGCCGAGGTCTGGACGCCGTTGAACCACATCCACGTGGTCTCCCACTGGGCCGACGCCGCGAACCCGGAGAAGAAGCCGAAGAAGATCGGGATTCCCCACATCGCGAGTCGGCGGAGGGGCTCGACGACCTCCTGGTAGCGGTCGAGCTGCGAGCTGAGACGCGCATAGACGGGCCGCAGGCGGTACGCCAGCTGGATCGCGAGCCACACGGGCAAGGCCATGCCGAGGAATCCGACGACGAACATCACGACGCGCGCGGTCCACTGCGTCAGCAGCACCTGGTCGAACCCCAGCTGCGCGAACCACATCCAGTCCGCATAGAGGGAAGCGAACACGAAGAAGGCCACGACGAGCGCGGCGATGATCGCCAGCGAGATGGCGATGATCCTTCGGGAACGATTCGGTGTGGCCGAGGTGGGGGATGCTGTGGAGGTCACCCACTCATCCTAAGCGGGGCCCTCTGGGCGGATGCCGATGGGACGCCTGAGCATCTCCCAGGAAAGGTCAGCCCGCCGAGCAGGTCGGCAGGGCGTCGAGGTCTCCGCCGTCGGCGATGGTGTTCAGCACCGCCATCGAGTCGCTGAGCGTGGCGACGGAGAACACCCGCAGACCGCTCGGAACATGACCGACGACTTCGTCGCAGTTCGACGCCGGAGCGAGGAACACGGTCGCGCCGGCCTCCTCGGCACCCCACAGCTTCTGCCGGATGCCGCCGATCGGTCCGACCGTGCCGGCAGCGTCGATCGTGCCCGTACCCGCGACGTTCTGGCCGCTGTTGAGCGAGCCTGGGGTGAGGGTGTCGATGATCCCCAGAGCGAACATCATTCCCGCGCTCGGCCCGCCGACGTTGTTCAACTGGATCGTCACGTCGATCGGGAAGTCGAAGTCCGTGGTGAGCGTCACGCCGATGAGCCACACCGACGTGCCGTCCTCCGCCGTCGCCTCGGAGGGCGTGACCGTCACGGTCTGCGGCTCTCCCCCGCGCTCGATGCCGATCTCCACGGGGGCACCGCCACCTTCGTTGATGACCGCACGCAGGGACGTGGCATCCGTCACCGGCTGCCCGTTCGCGCTCTGGATCACGTCGCCTGCCTCGAGCACACCTTCGGAGGCCGACCCGTCCGACAGCGAGTAGACGGTCAGCTTCGCGTCGACGTCGTAGCCGAGCTCGGTGAGCGCGGCCGCGGTCGCCTCCTTCTGCGAGTCCACCATCATCGCCGCGCTCTCCTGATTGCGCTCGTCGCTGGACTGCCCGGCGGGGAACACCGCGTCGATCGGAACGACCGCGCGGGAGGGATCGAACCATGCCAGTGCCAGCTCGAACCACGACGGCGTGCGCTCGCGGTTGCCGACCACCTGGACGGTCAGGAGGTCGAGCGCCCCCTCCGTCGGGTAGGTCTCGGCGCCCTCGACGGAGATGAGCGGCACCGTGGTGCCGTCGGAGGACTGCGTCTCACCCAGCGTGTTGTACACCGGTCCGGGTTGCTGGATCACGTAGGCGGTGGGCAGGAAGGTGAGGACGAGGAGCACGACCATCGCGACCACGAGAGCCCAGACGCCGACGCTCGTCCTGCGGTTCATCCGGCGCCGCGGAGCGGGCGTGATCACGACGTTTTCGTCGAACAGTGCCACTGGTGGTCTTCCTCTGCCTGGTCGTTCGCGACCGGCGTAAGCGCGAGGGTCGCAGCCGGGCACCTGCGATGGTCCGTGCGACTAGCGTAGATCGCAACGTCATGACCGGGCTGAAAGGCGGCTGAAGTGGCAGATGAGGACCGGAGCCCGGAAGACGACTTCCAGGAGCTGATGCGGCAGCTGTTCGCCGGTATGGGCGGCGACGTCGACCCCGAGCAGTTGGCGAAGATGTCGGGTATGGACCCGGCGATGATGCAGGCCGTGATGAGCCAGCTCCAGGGGGCGTTCAACACCTCCGACCCCGGCGGCATCTCCTGGGACCTCGCCAAGCGGCAGGCCCTGCACATCGCCAATCAGGACGGCCTGGGAGTGACCGCCGGACAGCGCACCGACCTCGATCAGGCCTTCGCTCTCGCGACCCTCTGGCTGAGCGAAGCCACGACGATCTCCGAACTCTCCTCTCCTCCGCGCACCCTCACCCGTGGCGGCTGGGTCGAGGAGACACTGCCGGTGTGGCAGGAGCTCGCCGAGCCGGTGGCTTCGAGCATCGCCGACGCCCTGACCGCAACACTGCGGGAACAGGCGCCCGAAGAGATGCAGAGCCTCATCGCCGGCGCCGGCAAGCTCATGCGGACCGTCGGAGGCTCGCTCTTCGCCACCCAGCTGGGCCAGGTCGTCGGCCGTCTCGCCACCGAGGTCGTCAGCGGCGGCGATGTCGGCATCCCCGTGATGCCCGCCGGCGAGGCCGCGATCCTGCCCCAGAACTTCGCTGACTTCGGCCGCGATCTCGAGATCCCCGACGATCAGCTCGCGCTCTACATCGCAACGCGGGAGCTCGCGCACGCCCGGCTCTTCCGGCATGCGAAGTGGCTGCGGCTGCACGTCATGTCGCAGGTGACGGATTTCGCCCGCGGCATCCACATCGACACCGGCGCACTGGAAGACCTCGCGTCGCGGTTCGATCCTTCTCAGCCGGACGAGCTGCGTCAGGCGCTCGAGAGCGGCGCGCTCATCCCCGCGCGCTCCGAGGCGCAGAGCGCCGCGCTCGCCCGCCTCGAGAACGTGCTGGCGATGATCGAAGGCTGGGTCGACGTCGTGACGGAGGACGCGACCTCACGCCTGCCCACCTCGCCGCGTATCGCCGAAGCGGTCCGCCGTCGGCGCGCGGTCGGCGGCCCTGCCGAACAGGCGCTCGGCTCCCTCGTCGGCCTCGAGATGCGGCCGCGCCGCATGCGCGAAGCGGCGGCGATGTGGCGTGCCGTGGGTGATGCCGTCGGCATGGGCGCGCGTGATGCCCTGTGGGACTACCCCGACCTGATGCCCACCGCAGACGACATCGACGATCCGGCTGCACTCATCGCGCGGCTCGAAGCGCGTGCGCGCGGCGAAGAGCCGGCACCGGACGAGTTCGACGACGCTCTGGCGCGGCTGCTGGCCGGGGAGGAGACGCAGGTCTCGGGCGAGGCTGCGGACGAGTCGCCGGCGGTGGACGGCGATCCGGCGACCGACACCGAGGGCGACGACGACGTCCCGGAGGACCCCCGCCCCGTCTGACGGTGACGGATGCCGCTCCCGTCGAGCATCGACGCGCATGCGGTCACAGCATCCGCTCCTCCACAGGGCGGCGATCCGCGCAACGGACGGCATGATCCTGTGGAGTTCGCCTGCGCCCGGCTGAACGCGCACACAATCGGGAGATGCTCCGATTGGACCCGGCCCACCCTCTGGTGTGGCGCACGGCGTCGACGCTGCAGTTCGGCGTCGACGCGCTCGTGGTGATCGATGACCCCTCACCCTGGCAGCAGCGCATGCTGCACGAGCTCACGCGCGGCGTGCCCGACATCGCCTTCGCCGGCATGGCGAGGTCGTTCGGCGCAGCCGCTCCCGACATTCCCGCATTCCTGGCGGAGCTGCGCCCCGCGCTGGTGTCGACGACCCTCGCCGCGCGGTCGCAGAACGTGCGCGTCGATGTCTCCGACGCGTTCCCCGCTCGGGCGGCCGCGCAGATCGCCGCGGCCGTCGGCGGCGACACGACCCGGCCCGCCGGCCCGAGCGGCACGGAAGAGGTCGCAACCGCTGTCGTCCTCGTCGGGCACCACGTCATCGAGCCGCGGCGCGGGGCGGCCCTCCTGAGCGCAGACGTCCCGCACATCCCCGTGCTGTTCACGGCCGGGCGCGTCGACGTCGGGCCGCTCGTCGTCCCGGGCGAGACCGCATGTCTGGCGTGCATCGACGAGCACCGCACCGACG
This sequence comes from Microbacterium songi, assembly GCF_042747925.1. Taxonomy (NCBI): domain Bacteria; kingdom Bacillati; phylum Actinomycetota; class Actinomycetes; order Micrococcales; family Microbacteriaceae; genus Microbacterium; species Microbacterium songi. The sequence continues at coordinate 781,608 of NZ_JBHZIE010000001.1, read as the reverse complement.
TGGATCCCGCGTGGCCGATGATCGCCGCGCAGCTGATCGGTCGCGATCCCGCACCGATCAGCGATGCCCTCGCGTGCGAGGCGGGCCTGGTCGCCGCGCGCCTGATCAGCGCGGCTCGTGATGCGGGGCCCGCTTCCCGGTCGGTGCGCCTGCACGACGACTACGCTCGGCGGTGGTGGCGCGTGCATCGCCCGCACGAAGCGTGCCGCTGCCGATCTCTTGCACGAAGCGCGACACGGTCCGCTCCCGATGCCCCGACGTCCGCGCCCACGACAGGGACAGCGTCCGCTCGGCTCGCGTGATGCCGACGTAGGCGAGTCGGCGCTCCTCATCGATCTGCTCGAAAGTGGTCGCGTATGAAATCGGCAACAGTCCTTCCGCGAGCCCGACCAGGTGGACGTGAGGCCATTCGAGGCCTTTGGCGGCGTGCAGCGTCGACAGTGTCACGGTGCGCAGGGCGGGCTCGTGCTGCGCTTTGGCGCGGGCCTGCAGGTCGTCGGTGAACACCCGCAGGGTGGTCCCCGCGGGCGACTCCTCCGCGAGCCTCCGCAGCGCGGCGCGCGCCTCCCACGCGTCGCGCAGGGGGCCGCCCGCCGCGGGCGGCTCGTCGGTCATGCCGAGCGACCGCAGTACATCGCGCACGGCGTCGACCAGGGTTCCTTCCTGCGTCGCGACAGACGCGCCACGCAGAGCCATGACCGCCTGACGCACCTCCGGGATGTCGAAGAAGCGCTTGCCGCCCAGCACCGTCGTCGGGATGCCTCGGTCCGAGAGTGCGCGCAGCAGCTCCGCCGACTGCGCATGGGAGCGGTAGAGGACGGCGATCCCGCGCGGGTCGACGTCCGTCCGCAGCGCCGCCGCGATCGCGGCGGCTGTGCCGCGCGCCTCGGCCTGATCGTCGTCGTACGCGGTGACCGTCGGAACAGCGTCGCCCGCGGGAGACGGAACCACGGCACCGGAGGCATCGACAAGTGCTGCCCCGGCGGCTGCGTCATCGGCCACGTCCGACCTCACCGGTGGGTGCAGGGCCAGTGCCCCCGCCCGGTCGCGCATGAGCGCGTTCGCCACAGCCAGGATCGCGGCATCCGACCGGTAATTGGTCTCCAGACGGACGACGCGCGCGTCGTCGTGGCGCTGCTCGAACTCGAGCAGAAAACGAGCCTCGGCGCCGGCGAACGAGTAGATGGTCTGACTCGCGTCACCCACGACGCACAGGTCGCGACGTCCGCCGAGCCAGAGCTCGAGCAGTCGGTGCTGCAGAGGGGACACATCCTGGAACTCGTCGATCGTGAAGTGTCGGTACTGCTCGTGCACGGACTGAGCGACGCGCGGTTCGCTCTCGATCATCCCCGCGCACGCGAGCAGCACGTCCTCGAAGTCCAACTGCCGCCGCTCATCCTTCAGCTTCTCGTAGGCGCGCATGAGATCCGCGACGCGTGAGATGTCGTAGCGCCCCACCCCGTCGGGCCGGTCGCGCGCATACGCCTCGACGCTGCGCATCGTGACCTTGCGCCACTCGATCGCGCCGGCCATCTCGCGAAGAGTCGCCGTGTCGGGCTCCATCCCGATGCCGTCGGCCGCATGGGCGAGCACGCGCACCTTGTTGTCGATGATGGTCGGAGCCGAATCGCCCGCGACCGTCGGCCAGAAGTAGTTCAGCTGCGACAGCGCCGCCGCGTGGAAGGTCCGGGCCGAGACGCCCTGCACGCCGAGCGCACGAAGTCGCCCGCGCATCTCGCCCGCGGCTTTCGCCGTGAACGTGACGGCCATGACCCGACCGGGCGAATAGGCGCCCGTGTCGACACCGTGCGCGATCCGATGGGTGATCACGCGCGTCTTGCCCGTACCCGCGCCCGCCAGCACGAGCAGCGGACCGCGCAGGGTGGTCACCGCCTCGCGCTGCATCTCGTCGAGACCGTGGAGAGGGTCTTGCGTCATCGGGCGCTCGCGTGCCATTCCTCGATCAGTCGCCGCGAGATCGACGCGGGTCCGGGCAGCAGCAGCTCGCCCTCCCCCGCAAGAGCCTCGCCGATCTGCGAGGCGGTGAACCAGCGGACGTCGACGATCTCGTCGCCGTCGGGACGCGCGGCGTCGTCGTCCGCGGCGATGGCGTGAAAGCCCAGCATCAGCGAACGGGGGTACGGCCAGGCCTGCGATCCGCTGTACCGGATGTCGCGCAGGGCGACCCCGGCCTCTTCGTACACTTCACGCGCGACCGTGGACTCCAGCGATTCGCCTGCCTCCGCGAAACCGGCGAAGCAGGAGAAACGATTCGCCCCCCACATCGCGTTCGAACCGAGCAGGAGGCGCGATGGCTGCTGCGCGCTGGCGACGGCGACGATGACGGCGGGATCGGTGCGCGGGAAGTGCTCGCGACCGCACGACGGGCAGTGCCGGGCCCAGCCCGCCTGTCGCTGTTCCGTGTGTGCGCCGCACGCCGGGCAGAACGGTGCGTCCAGCAGCCAGCGACCCAGACTGAGAGCTTCCACGAAGAGCGCCGACTCCCCCGGTGCCAGCCCGCCGCCGACGGCACGCAGCGCCCCCCACCCCCCGATCGGCTCGACGGGGGCGGCGTCGTCGCGCGCGAAGACGGACGTCAGTACGGCGGTCCCGTCGCCCTCGCGTCCGAGGAACGCCCATTCCCCACCGTCGGCCACGTCATCAGGGGCGAAGAACTGGAGCGCGTCATCCGCGCCCAACGGAGCGGCGTCGCCGTGCAGCACCAGAACCCTCGTGGCGGCATCCGCTCGGAGGGCATCGACCAGTCCGTCGACCGTCCGCTCGTCGGCGGCGCGATCGAAGGCGGTGGGCAGGACGGGAGGGTTCGAGCGGGCAGGCGCCATCGGAGAGACCTTTCTACGACGTTCGCCATGCCGGGCGTGGCCATGCCGGGCGTGGCGCGAGGCTCCACCGACATGCCAGACCTACCCTGGGCTCATGGCACGATCTCCTCTCACTCTAGCCGCGTCGGTCGCCTCGGCTCTGCCCCAGGCCGGGGTCATCGGGGTCGGCGCGCTGACCGAGGGGGCAGCCGGGCGCTACGACTCCGCGGTCGCCCAACTCGACGACGGACGGCGGGTCGTCGTGCGCACCCCGACCGACCCCGCCGACTCGTCGGAGCTCGCCGCCGAGGCGAGAGCGCTGAAAGCGCTCACTCCGGGCGTGCGCGGACTGCTCCCGTTCCGGGCGCCTGAGCTGCTCGGCGAATCCGGTATCGGCGGCGCCCCCACGGTGGTCGTGGACTTCCTGCCCGGCTACCGGGTCGATGCCGCACATGTGCCCGCGGGCCGTGGGGCGGCCACCTCGATCGGCGAGGCCCTCGCCGCGCTGCACGCACTCCCCTTGTCGATCGTCCGCACCGAGGGACTCCCGGTACGCACGCCTCAGCAGATCCGCGACGACGTGAACCGACTCCTCGACCGCGTCGAGCACACACGCCGAGCCCCCGCAGAGCTGGTCGCCCGCTGGCGGCGGGCGGTGGAGGCCGATGCGCTGTGGCGTTTCGAGTCTGCGGTCGTCCTCGGCGGCGCGGGTGCGGCATCGTTCCTGTTCGAAGACGCCGACGGCACGCCGACGGTCACGGGGGTCCTGGAATGGCACGGTCTCTCGGTCGGCGACCCGGCCACCGATCTGCAGTGGCTGGCCTCCGCGCCCAACGCGGCTGACGACGTCTACCGGGCGTACGCCGCGCACAGCCGGCGGGCACCGGACGGTCTGGTGCGCGAACGCGCGAGGTTCTACGCGGAGCTCGAGTTCGCCAACTGGCTCGTGCACGGCTTCGACGCTGGCAGTGAGGACGTCGTCGGCGATGCGGTCGATCTTCTCACCGCCCTGGCGACGGGTCTGCAGGGTGAAGACCTCATCTCGGACGCGTCGCTCGACGTGGATGACGCGATCGCGCTGCTGGGCCGGGTGCCGGATGCCTCGACAGCGGCTGTGGACACCTCCATGCAGACCGATGCCTACGATCCGGCCATGCTTTCGCTCTTCATCGCGGAAGCGGACGCGGGTTCCGATCCGGACGTGCGGCGCGAGGACGACGGCGCCGAGCAGGGAGCGGCATCGCCCGTTCCCCTCGTGGTCCCGGCTCCCGCGGAATCGTCCGCGAGCGGGACCCGCGTCGCCGACGACGTGTCCACCGCACCGATCGACATCGCGGCCCTCCTCCAGGACACCGCCCCGCTCGGCGAGAGCCTGGGCGGTGGAAGCGACGGATCGCGACCCGGTCAGGACGTCGGTCAGGATTCCCTGCGCTCGACGGACGACCATCAGGCCGCCGCTGATCGGTCGGCCGAGGCAGCGCTGCGCCGCTGGACGCAGGACGAGAAGTAGCCTGCACCCGCCACCGGCCGCGGTTCACCCCCGGAGGACCACGTCCGCGGCGACGTAGTAGAGGGCGACGTCGATACGATCCATCGGCACTCCGCGCCCGAGATGATAGGCGCGGCGGTACAGCTCGAGCTGCAGCATCCGCTCCTGGCGCTCCGTGTCGTTCGCCGGCGGCCTGCCGGTCTTCCAATCGACGATCTCGATGCGACCATCGCGGTCGTCGCGCCGGTAGACGGCATCGAGCTTGCAGATGACGACATGCGCGGTTCCGTCGAGCCCGGTGTCGGTGAAATCGATCTCGGTCTCGACCTCGAGGGGCTGTAGACGCGCCCACTCGGACCTCTCGAAGTTCTGCTGCAGGCGCTCGAGGTCCGCCGCATCCTCCGACGTGCCCGTGCTGCCCGGCTGCTCCTCGTCGCTCTCCCACAGCGCATCATCCAGCGACCCCCGCGTTCCCACGGAACCCGAGCGCGTCTCGACCCACGCATGGAACAGCGTGCCCAGGCGCGTCTGTCGATACGGGCGCTCGGGCAGGGGGCGCGCGATGCGTGCCACCGTGCCCGCGTAATCCGTCACGAACTCCTTGTACCGCGACGCCGGGATCCGCGTCGGAGCCGTCCGCCCACCCGGTGCACGTCGGGCCTCGCGCTCTGCGAGCAGAAGCGCGAGATCGGCCTCGGGCTCCACGCGCGGTGCTCCACCCGCGGCGCGGACGACGGCGGCAGCATACTCCACCCTCTCCCGTCGGCCCCCGAGCGGGTCGATCGGCCACTCCAGCACGCGCCGTTCTCCGAGGTAGGGGTTCTCTCCCGCGTCATCGACAGGCAGATCCACCTCCAGCGCTGTCGCCATCTCGTCGAAGAACGCGCTGCGCTCGCGCGGCCGCTTGGTTCCCGACCACGTCGCACCGGTCAGGAGGAGATGGTCACGCGCCCGGGTGACCGCGACATAGGCGAGGCGCCGGTCCTCGTCGAGCTGCCGGGAACGATTGGCCTCGACGAAATCGTCGAGCGCGCCCTTCAGATCCTGCTGGGTGGGCGCGCGGTGCCGCTCCCACGCGAAGACGGGAAGCCAGGGCGCGTCGCCGCGGAAAGCGTAGGGAAGCACGCCGAACGCGAGCCAGCCCTTCGTGTCGCGTGCGGCGCTGGGCAGTTCGTCCTTGACGAGTCGAACGACGGCGACGGCATCCCACTCCAGTCCTTTCGAGCCGTGGATCGTCAGGAGCTGAACGACGTCGTCTTCGGGCGGCTCGGTGCGCGGGGCGAATTCGTCGAGCATCTCGGCGTGGTCGAGCCAGGCGAGCAGACTCGAGAGGGACCCGGATTCGTCCGCCGCCAGGAAGGCATGCAGCTCGTCGACGAATGCGCGCAACTGCGACGACGCGATGCGGGCGGGCCCCCGCGACTCGTTGGCGGCGAGCTCGACATCGAGCCGCAGCTCGCGCTCGATCACCCGCACGAGATCGGGAATCGGCATCCCGGCCGCCTGTCGGAGCGCGGCGAACACCGAACCGGCCTCGCTCAGCCGATCGCGCGCTTCGGCCGTGAACTCGGCGAGCCAACCGTGATCGGACGGGTGCCGGAGCACGAAGTCGAGCGCGTCGACCAGCGAACCCTGTTCCTCACCCGCCCCCGCGCGGATGCGCTCCGACACCTCGGGGGTGAGCGGCTGCAGTGCCGCATCGTGTCGAGCGATGCGTCTGCTCAGCTGCGCCAGCGCCCGCAGGTCGGCGAGTCCGATGCTCCAGCGGGGGCCCGCGAGCAGGCGGATGAGCGCCGAGCCGGCCGACGGGTCCGAGATCACGCGCAGCGCCGAGACGACATCGACCACTTCGGGGGTCGACAGCAGCCCGCCCAGTCCGAGGATGCGGTGCGGGATGCCGCGCTGACCGAGGGCGTCACCGAAGCGCAGCATGTGCTTCTTGCTGCGGAACAGCACCGCGCCGGTCGTGGGGCGACCGTCGCGCGCGCGCTCGGCGCGCACCCGTTCGAACCATTCGGCGACCCGGCCGGCCTCGGTGTCGAGGTCGGAGTCGAACCCGAGCTCCACCCGCCCGAGGGGAGCGCCCGGGCGCGCACGCAGCTCCTGCACCGCGACCGGTGATCGCGGTGCCAGCGGGGCCAGCACCGCGTTCGCGGCCGCCAGCACTCCTTCGCTGTTTCGCCAGCTCGTCAGCAGGGAGTACGAGGCGGAGCGGATGCCGGGGCTGAAGGCCGCCGCGAAGCCGCCGAGGTTTCCCGCGCTCGCACCGCGCCACCCGTAGATCGCCTGGTGCGGGTCTCCGACTGCCATGACGGCCGTGCCACCGAAGAGCGCCGCGAGCAGGTCGGTCTGGACGACCGAAGTGTCCTGGTATTCGTCGAGCAGCACCACTCGGTACCGCTGTCGGAGCTCCTCGGCGACGGCCGGGTGACTCTGCACGATCTGCGTCGCACCGGCGACCTGGTCGGAGAAGTCCAGCACACCGAGTCGGCGCTTCTCGGCGGCGTACGCACGGGCGAGATCGGTGAGCAGCGACAGTGCCGAGACCGACACCTCGATCTTCTTGACGTCTGCGTACACGGTGGTGCGCTTGTTCGTCGACGGCCGCTCGAGCACATCTCGGAAGCGTTCGGGGAACCCGCTCAGGTCGTCGAGGTCGACCAGGTTGTCCACCGCGTCCCTGGCGATGCGCAGCGCACCGTCGATGATGCTCCGCACCGCCTCCTCGCGGGTATCGAGGCGCTCGTCGTCCGACGCGAACACGACGCGGCGCATGAGGAGCCACGCCGCCGACTCCGAGAGGATCGCCGCTTCGGGGTCCCATCCGATCCGGACGGCGTGTTCGCGGACGATCGCGTCGGCGAAGCTGTTGTAGGTCGACACCGTGGGCCGGTGCAGAAGCGCGTCATCGCCTTCCGGCGGTGGGACGGTTCGTGTCCGGGGTACCCCATCGGGGTCGCCGGTCAGGACGACCCGCGTGCTCAACTCCGACAGGGCTGCCACGCGCTCGCCGTCGCCCGCGCCTTCGCGCTCGAGGCGCCCGAAGACCTCGAGGGCACCCTGCGCGTGCAGCTCGGGTAGAGCGCTCAGCAGTCCGCGTCGCTCGAACTCCGACAGTCGCGCGAGTCGACGGTGGATGCGCTCGGCGAGCTCGCCCGCGGCTTTCCGTGTGAACGTGAGCCCGAGCACCTCGTCGCGGCGGACGATGCCGTTCGCGATGAGCCAGACGACGCGCGCCGCCATCGTCTCGGTCTTGCCGCTGCCCGCGCCGGCGACCACGAGAGCGGGTTCGAGAGGAGCTTCGATGACCGCGGTCTGCTCGCTCGTGGGGGGGAATTGCCCGAGTGCCGCGGCGATGACGGCGGCCGACAGCGGTGCCACGGGCGCAACGGTCGCGACGTCGCCGCGGGAGGATGACGTGCTCATGAGGCGCTCACCGCAGCGATCGTGTGGATGCGGCACAGTCCGTACGAGTGCTCGTCGCGACAGTGCTCCTCGTAGGGCGCGCGGAACGTGCTGCCGCGCATGACGCCGACGGCGTCTTCGATGCGACCGAGGAACGCCTCGCGCCGCTCCTCGTCGAACGGAGGCTGTGTGGGAGTGACATAGTCCTTGCCGACCGCGGACGGTCGGAGTACCAGCAGCATGGCGCCGCCGGCCGGTCGACCACTCGCCTCGGGGATCGCACCCGACTCGAAAGCCAGCTGGTATGCCGCCAGTTGCGGGTTGTCGAGCACTTTCGCATCAGTCTGCGGCTCGTGCTTCCCCGTCTTCAGGTCCATGATCACGACGGTGCCCTGCGGAGTCAGCTCCACCCGGTCGATGTAGCCCGACAGGATCACGCCGTGCGCGAACTCCTCGGAGTCGCCCACCGGCAGCGCGACCTCGAAATGCGGCTCGGCGCCGATGAGCTCCCCGCCGTCCCGCTCGAAGCGGTGCAGGTACAGATGCAGCCGGCGCACCAGGTCGCGGGCACGTGCCTGTTCGGCCCGATCGCGCCACCCCGCCTCGAACGACAGCTCACCCCAGCGCTCCTGCACGAGCGCCCAGAGCTCTGCCTCGCTCGCTCCGTCGGAGTGCTCGAGCGCCGCGTGGATGATCGTGCCGATCCCGGCGGTCGTCCCGCCGGGGTCACCGCCGAGATCGCCGATCACCCAGTTCAGCTCGCACTCCTCGAGGGTGTGCAGCCGTGACGGCGACACGCGCACGTCCTCGCGCGCGAGGTCGCGCAGCGGCGCCGTCGAGGTCGGTGCGGCGATGCCGTACCACTGCTCCGGCGCGGCGCCCTCCACCCGCGCATCGGCGAGCAGGGCGAGCTGCCCGGGCGCACGCAGTCGGGCCCGCGGCGAAGCCTGCGGATCGGTCAGCGCCCGGCGATGCGACGCCACGAGTCCGCGTAGCGAGAGCGGATGCTCCATCGCCCGCGTAGCCGGCTCCGGAGTGGGCAGGAACTCGAAGAACACGCTCGGACCGGTGTCGTCATCGTCCACGGCCGTCACGACGAGCTGATCGGTGGCGCGTGAGACGGCCCGGGCGAAAAGTCTCAGCTCGTCGTGCATCGCGGCGCGTCGACGGTCCAGGATGCCGGGGCCCGCGGCATCCGCTCGCCCCCCACCCCCTGCGGCCGGGAGGCTCGCCGCGTCCGCGAGCCGCCACGTGTCGAGCAGACCGCCGCGCAGGCGGGTGTTCGGCCAGACGCCCTCCTGTACGCCGGCGACGATCACCGTGTCGAATTCGGTTCCGAGCGCCCCCGCCGGCGTCAGGACGCGGACGGTGTCTTCGGGAGGGGCCGCCGCCAGGCGGTCCTCGGCGACATCGCTGCCGAGCAGCCCGCGGACGAAGACGCGCACGTCGGCGTCCAGGCCCCGCTCGACGAAGCGTTTGGCCGATTCGAACAGCGCGACGACCGCGTCGAGGTCGCGGTTCGCCTGCTCTGCCAGTGGGCCATGGCCACGGGCGGTCTCGGCCCACGCCTTCTCGAGGCGGCTGTTCTCCCACGCCGTCCAGAGAAGCTCGTGCACCGTGCCCCCGCGCCCATGCTCGGCACGCAGCATTCCGAGCGTCGTGGCCACGCGGGCGGCACGTCGAGCTTCGCGGGTGTCGATGAGCTCGAACTCCAGCGGACGCAGCATCGCGGAGGCCAGCAGCTCGCGACCCGGTCGCTTGCCTCCCGCCGCGAGCTCGGTGTGGCGGAGGGCGGTTCGCAGACGCCGCAGCTCGATCGGGTCGAGCCCTCCACAGACGCCCAGGAGCGCGTCCGTGAGTTCGTCGGGAGCCCACGTGTCGGCGTCGCGCGTGGCGAGTTCGACCAGCTGCAGCAGGTCGCGCGCCGGTCGCAGCGCGCCGAGAGACCGCCCCGGTCCGCTCGCCCGCGCCGGCACCTCCCGGGCGACCAGCTCCGCCTCGAGCGCCGCGACCTGGCGGGTGTCGTGCGCGATGACGGCGCAGCGGCTCCACGGGACGCCGTCGTGGATGTGCCGCTCACGCAGCAGGCGGGCCACCGCGTCGTACTCCTCCGACGCGGAGCGCAGCGTGAAGGCGCGCACGGTGTCGTCGGTGGCCGCGCCGGAGGGCGCCCGCCGGTGCGAGACCACCCCCACCGCTCCGATGCGCGCCGTCACCTCGCGGAGCACATCGTTCTGGGCGACCGTCCCGCGGTGCGACGCACGCAGCACGACCGCCTCGCCGAGCGACCGCGCCAATCGGGCGAAGTTCTCGGGGGTCGCCCCACGGAACGCCCCCGCACCCACGTCGGGGTCGCCGAACGCGAGCACAGCCACCCCCCGGGCCGCACATGCCTCGAGGAGCTCGACCCCGCCCAACGTCAGCTCCTGAGCGTCGTCCACGAGGAGCACGCGGGTGCGAGCGAACGCCCCCAGCGCCGGAGCGGGGCCGGGCGGGGCGAGCCGGACCAGCCCCACGGCCTCGCGGACGAGACCGGCCGCATCGCGATGAGCCCCGCGCATGTCGGCCCGCACGTCGAGGTACTCGCGGAAGAAGGACGACAGCGCCGTCCACGCGCGCACGTCCGTGCGCTCGCCGAGCGCGCGCAGCCGGTCGGGCGAGATGCCCAGGTCGGTGCATTCCGCCAGAAAGGTGCGGACATCGGTGCGGAACCCTCTCGTCGAGCGGATGCCCGACCCGAGCCATTCCGGCCATCGGGAGAGGCCACGCGACTCGTCGTCGGCATCGCCCGCGAGGAGGTCCTCGATGATCTGGTCCTCGTCGCCGCCCGTGAGCAGCTGCGGCGGCTCCTCCCCCGCGTGGACAGCCGCACCCCGCACGAGCTGGAAGGCGAACGACGCGACCGACCGGGCGAGCGGACCGCTGGTCGCCGTCCCGACGGCCAGGGCGAGACGGTCGCGCAGCGCGGTGGCGGTCTGACGGGATGGAGTGAGCACCATGAGCGTGTCGACGTCGACTCCTGCTTGCACGAGAGACGCGACGCGGGCGACGAGTGCGGTCGTCTTGCCGGAGCCGGGAGCCCCGACGACGACCCCGGATGCCTCGACCGGAAGACGCGCGACGGCGTGTTGCGCGGCATCCTCCCTCATGTCATCCACGCTATCCCGCGCCGCCGACACCGCCGGCAGCCGCGGGCGCGCACGCCCGATCGGGCGTTCGCCCAGAGCGAGCGCGCTCCGGCCTGGTGCGTTCCACCCGTGTCGTAGAGTTGCCATGCGCCGGGAGATCCGGCTCGTCGGGGAGGCGCCCCGACACAGAAAGGCAGTAACTTCCGTGGAGATCCGCATCGGCATCACGAACACCGGCCGCGAGCTCAGCTTCGAGACGAGCGAGTCCGCAGACGACGTCAAGAAGTCGGTGGCCGCCGCTCTGGACGCGGCCGCGACGCACGTCACGTTCGCCGACACGAAGGGCAACTCCTACATCGTGCCCACCGCCGGCCTCGCGTACGTCGAGCTCGGGACGGAAGAGTCCCGCCGCATCGGCTTCGCCTGACCCATGGACATCCTGCTCGCCTTCATCGTGGGCGGTGTCCTCGGGATCGCTGCGCATTACCTGGCTCCCCACCGCCCCACCCGGGGCACCGTCCTCGGCCCGGTGGTCGGCGCGGTCGTGGGCGGTGCCGTGTGGCTCGCCTTCACGTGGGCGGGCGCGACGACGGCCGATCCGTGGATCTGGCTCGTCTCGTTCGTCGCACCCCTCGCCGTGACGTGGCCGTCGCTCGCACTGCTCGGCCGTCGGCGCGTCGCGCATGACGCACAGGAGCGGATCCGGCTCAAGATCGCCTGATCAGGCGGCGAGGCCCATCCCGTCCATCCGGCGGGAGTGTGCGCCCATGAGCTCGGTGAAGACCGGCTCCACCTTCTTCTCCTCCGCGGCACCGAGGGAGGACGGGCGGAGGGCGGCGCGTGCGATGAGCAGGGTGTCACCGACCAGGCGCCGGCCCCACAGCGCCAGCAGCGAGCGCCACTCCTCGTCGCTCTCGATCGTGGCGGCGATGATGTCGACGATCGCCTGGCGGTCGTCATCGCCGCGGAGGATTCCGGCGACACGGTCGCCCGTCTCGCCGTAGCTGGCGGAGAGCGCCAGATAGAAGTCGTCGAGCATGCCCGCGGTGATGTGGACCGAGAGCATCGTCTCCTGTGGCCGCACACCGTGCGTTGCGCGGCGGAAGGCATCCAACGGTTCACGGAAGGGCAGCATCAGCGCGGTCGGATCGTCGCCGCGGGCGCGGATGAGCGCAACGAGCGCCTCGTGCTTCGTCAGGGCGGCTCCCGCCGCCCGGGACAGCGCCTCCTTCTGCCCGAGCTCGGGCGTGGAGGCGATCAGCTCGCTCAGCGTCTCGACGTACCCCAGCTGGAGATAGGCGGCCTGACCGAGGAACGTGTCGACGTCGGGCGCGAGCTCCTCGAAGTCGACGCGGGTGGCGTCGCTGAGCTCGCCGCGGGACCGCAGGTGCAGGACGCGACCCTCCGGTCGCCGCTGCCAGAACCACTTCACCACGACGTCTCCTGCACGTCGACAGCCTAACCGGCGGCGCTCCGCGGCCCCGGCATCCGCGCCCTGCCGTCATCGACACCGGCCGGCTGCCCGGTCTCCGGTATCCTTGAGCAGTCCCCGGCGTCGGATCGGGGGCCCCGCGCCTGCGGATGAGTGAAGGGCGTGGACTCTCCCTCCCACCCGGCGGCATCTCTCCGCCAGACAGGCATAACATCGTGACGACCTTCGCCGAACTCGGCGTCGACCAGGACATCGTCGATGTCCTCGCAGCGAAGGGCATCGTGGATGCCTTCCCGATTCAGGAGCAGACGATTCCGCTGGGGCTCCCCGGCCAGGACATCATCGGCCAGGCCAAGACCGGAACCGGCAAGACGTTCGGCTTCGGCATCCCCGTCGTGCAGCGCCTCGGCCCCGACCCCGAGCACGGGGTGAAGGCCCTCATCGTGGTGCCGACCCGTGAGCTGTGCGTGCAGGTCTACGAAGACATCGACATGCTCACCGCCGGGCGATCGACCAGTGTGGTGGCCATCTACGGTGGCAAGGCCTACGAGGGTCAGATCGAGCAGCTCAAGGCCGGAGCGCAGATCGTCGTCGGCACGCCCGGTCGTCTCATCGACCTCAGCAACCAGCGACTGCTCGATCTGTCGCACGCGACCGAGGTCGTCCTGGACGAGGCCGACAAGATGCTCGATCTCGGATTCCTCCCCGACATCGAGAAGATCTTCCAGAAGGTCCCCGCGATCCGTCACACGCAGCTGTTCTCGGCGACGATGCCCGGGCCGATCGTCGCGATGGCGCGCCGGTTCATGACCAACCCGATCCACATCCGCGCGACCGACCCCGACGAAGGCCTCACCCAGGCCAACATCAAGCACCTCGTCTACCGGGCGCACTCGCTCGACAAGGACGAGGTCATCGCACGCATCCTCCAGTCCGAGGGCCGGGGCAAGACGGTGGTCTTCACGCGGACGAAGCGTGCGGCTCAGCGGCTGTCGGACGAGCTCGGCGACCGCGGATTCAACACCGCCTCGGTGCACGGTGACATGAGCCAGGAGGCGCGCGAGCGCTCGATGGCCGCGTTCAAGGCCGGCAAGAAGGACGTGCTGATCGCGACCGACGTCGCGGCGCGTGGCATCGACGTCGACGACGTCACCCATGTGATCAACCACACGATCCCCGATGACGAGAAGACCTATCTGCACCGTGCCGGCCGCACCGGGCGCGCCGGCAAGACGGGCATCGCGGTGACGTTCGTGGACTGGGACGACCTGCACAAGTGGGCGCTCATCAACCGTGCCCTCGAGTTCGGTCAGCCCGAGCCCGTCGAGACGTACTCCTCGAGCCCGCACCTCTTCGAAGACCTCGACATCCCCGCCGGCACGAAGGGTCGCCTCACGACGGCACCGCGCACGCAGACGATCAAGACGACGACGGATGCCGCGGCCACCGCCGACCGTTCGTCGCGCTCTCGTCGTGGTGGACGCTCCGGCGGCGGTTCGTCGCCCGCGCAGGCTGCGGAGCGCGCTGCGGCTCCGGAAGTGCCGACCGAGCACGGCGGAAACGACGGCGCAGACGGCACCGGCACCCACGACGGAGGGGGCAAGGAGCACCACGACGGCAATGCGGCACCCCGTCGTCGTCGTCGGCGGCGCGCACCCCGCACCGGCGGCGCCCCCGCAGGCACCCCGTGACGGTCAGCGCGTCGCCGGAAACATCCTGACACCGGAGCCGACCGAGGGATACAGTGATGCCGACGCCGTCGGCGTCTACCTCGTCATCTCTCGAAAGGCACACACGTGCGATTCATCGACGCGGCCGTTGAGTACAACGGCTTCTGGGGCTCCCTCGGGGACATCATCTGGTGGTTCCTCGCGGTCTTCATCTTCTTCTCCTACCTGATGGTGCTGTTCTCGATCATCGGCGACCTGTTCCGCGACCACACGCTCGGTGGCGGCGCGAAGGCGCTCTGGATCGTCTTCCTCCTCCTGTTCACGTGGCTTGCGGCGCTGATCTACCTCATCGTCCGCGGCAAGGGCATGGGAGAGCGCAGCGCCGAGCAGGCGCGCCACTACCAGGCCGCGCAGGCGGACTACATCCAGTCGGTCGCCGGAACGAGCAAGAGCCCGTCCGAAGAGATCGCGAAGGCCAAGGATCTGCTCGACGCCGGCACGATCACCGCGGCCGAGTACGACAAGATCAAGGCCAAAGCCCTCAGCTGAGAGCCCGACCGCCGCGGAAGCGCCCTCGTCCCCTACGGGTAGACGGGGGCGTTTCCCGTGGCGCGATCGATGATCCGGGCGACCATCTCGTCGCTCGTGGTGTTCTCACCCGGGACGTTGGGTTTTCCCAAGCCGTGATAATCGCTCGATCCCGTCGTGATGAGGTCGTGCTCGGCGACGATGCGGCGGAGCGTGCGGACGCCGGCCGTCAGATTCTCGCGGTGCTCGGTCTCGAATCCGGCGAGCCCTGCGTCCAGCAACCGCGTCATCAAGGGCATCGGCAGCAGACCGGCCCGCCCCGCGGGGTGGGCGATGATCGGTACACCGCCGGCACCGACGACGAGGCTCACCGCCACGACGGGGTCGGGGGCGTAGAGAGCCACGTAGTAGTCGCCGCCGGGGCTCAAGATGTCGGAGAACGCCTCCGTGCGGTCCTGCACGTGGCCTTTCGCGATCAACGCATCGGCGATGTGCGGACGTCCGACCGTCGCGTCGACCTCGGTCTGCGCCAGGACGTCGTCCCAGTCCAGGTCGTAGTCGTGCGAGATGCGGTCCACCATCACGCGCGCGCGCTCCATGCGCGACGACCGGATGCGATCGGTCATCGCCCGCAGCTTCGACTCGTCCGGATCGAACAGATAGGCCAGGACGTGGACGCTCCGCCACTCGTGCCGCGCCGACAACTCCATCCCGGGGAGGAACGTCATTCCGAGCGATGTGGCGGCGTCGGCCGCTTCCGCCCATCCGGAGGTCGTGTCATGATCGGTGAGCGCCAGCGTCCGGAGGCCTTGGCGGTGGGCGGCGGCGACCACGAGAGCCGCCGATTCCGTGCCGTCCGAGTGCACCGAATGCAGGTGCAGATCGCTCGGTCCATGGAATCGCCGCGTCACCTGCACGCTTCGACAGTAGCGCGGACGCGGCACCATCAGCTCGAAACGCAGCGTCCGGGCATCCTCCGCGTGCCGCGATCTCTCAGGCAGCTGACATAGATTTGCGACGTGTTGCGCATGCTGGGGATCCTCTTCACCGTGCTGTGCGCCGTCGCCGCGGCGATCCTCACCTGGCCGCAGTTCTTCCGCCTCGAGCGCACGTTCCCGATCGCGCAGATCGTGTCCTTCCGCGCCGTCGTCGCGCTCGCGTTCGCCGCGGCACTCGTCCTCCTGCTGCTGCTCGCGATCGCCCGGCCGCTGCGGGCTCTGGCGCTGTCCCTCGCACTGATCGCGCTGGTGGCCGGTGGCGTGAACGCGGCGATCCTCGTCACGCGCGGACTCGGAGCGGACGCACTGCCCGCCAAGACCGACGCCAGCGTGCGCGTGATGACGTGGAACACCGCGGGCTCGGCGACATCCCCCGACGCCGTCGCGAAGATCGCGGTGGCGATGGATGCCGACATCGTGACGCTGCCCGAGACCACGATCGAGACCGGGGAGCAGGTCGCCCTCGCGATGCGCGACCTCGGTCACCGCATGTGGGCGTTCCACGCCGAGTACGGTACGGATGGGTGGGATGCACGGTCCACGACCCTCCTCATCTCGCCCGACCTCGGCGACTACGCCGTGATCCAGTCCTCTGCGGACGGCACCAGCAACACCTCCACCGTTCCCAGCGCCGTCGCGATGCCGACGGACGGCGACGGTCCGATCGTCGTCGCCGCGCATGCCGTGGCCCCGCGCCAGAGCTACATGCAGCACTGGCGCGACGACATGCAGTGGCTGGCCGACCAGTGCGCTGACGCGAACGTCATCATGGCGGGCGACTTCAACGCGACGCTCGATCACATGGCGGGATTCGGTCAGGACGGGGGCACGCTCGGGCACTGCCACGACGCCGCCGCCGAGACCGGCAACGGCGCGGTCGGCACGTGGTCGACCGACGTCCCCGCCCTGCTGGGCGCGCCCATCGACCACGTGATGGCATCGGACGGCTGGAAGGCCACCGGATCGGTCGTGCTGCGGTCACTCGACGGGTCGGGAAGCGATCACCGTCCCCTGATCGTGCAGCTCGAGCCCGTCGGCTGACGCGAGGCCCTGCGCGCCGCGGCGAGTACCTGCGAGACTGGAGGCATGAGCACGACAGCCGACAGCGACACCATCGCGCAGGACGTTTCCGCCGCAGACGCATCGAAGGAGAGTGCACCGACCAACCGTCGACAGCCCTTCCCCCGCGGTTTCCTCGAGACGATCTCGACGGGATGGGCCGAGCGGCCCGAATCCACGCCGACCGCGCGGGCGCAGGCCGCGTATGCGGCGGACCGCCGCGCGATCCTGTCCGCGGCGTTCCCGGGCATGCGGCTGGTGATCCCCGCCGGCGACGCCCACGTCCGCAGCAACGACACCGACTACCCGTTCCGGGCGCACTCGGCGTTCGCCCACCTGACCGGATGGGCAGCGGATTCCGAGCCCGGCGCGGTGCTGGTCTTCGAGCCCACGGATGGCGGTCACGACGTCGTCCTGCACTTCCGTGAGCGCGCGGACCGCACGACCGCGGAGTTCTACGCCGATGCATCCGTCGGCGAATTCTGGATCGGTCCCCGTCCATCGCTCGCGGGCGTCGCTGCCGACCTCGCGCTGACGACGGCGCACGTGGACACCTTCGAGTCGCGCAGCACCGATCTCGTCGTGGGCGAGGATGACGACCTCACGCGAGCCGTCTCGGAGCTGCGACTCGTCAAGGACGAGTACGAGATCGAGCAGATGCGGCTCGCCGTCGAGGTCACGGCTCGCGGATTCGACGACATCGTCGCCGATCTGCCGAAGATCATCGAGCACCCACGCGGGGAGCGCATCGTCGAGGGCGTGTTCCACCTCCGCGCCCGCTCCGAGGGCAATTGGGAGGGCTACGACACGATCGCGGCATCCGGACCGCACGCGTGCTATCTGCATTGGACCCGCAACGACGGCGCGGTCGTCCCGGGCGATCTCATCCTGGTCGACGCGGGGGTCGAGGTCGACAGCCTGTACACGGCCGACATCACCCGCACGATCCCTGTCAGCGGCACCTTCTCGCCCACGCAGCGGCGCGTCTACGAGACGGTGCGCGAAGCGGCGGACGCGGCTTTCGCCGTCGCCCGCCCGGGTGTCACGTTCCGTTCCGTGCACGAAGAGGCCATGCGGGTCATCGCGACGAGGGTCGCCGAATGGGGCCTGCTCCCGGTCACCGCGGAAGAGGCGCTGGACGCCGACGCGGGTGGCCAGCATCGTCGCTACATGGTGCACGGGACCAGCCACCACCTCGGAATCGACGTGCACGACTGTGCGCAGGCGCGCCGCGAGATGTACTACGACGGCATCCTCGAAGCCGGCATGGTGTTCACCATCGAGCCCGGGCTGTACTTCCAGATCGACGACCTGACGGTGCCGGAGGAGTTCCGCGGAATCGGCGTCCGCATCGAGGACGACATCCTGCTGACCACCGACGGTCCGGTGAACCTGTCGGCATCGATTCCGCGGACGGCCGACGAGGTCGAGGAGTGGGTTCGGCGGCTGAACGCCCGCTGACGTGGCGACCTTTACGCCACCGCCCGCCTTCACCACCCGACCGACCCTCACGGGGACGTTCGGGATGGCCGCCTCCACGCACTGGCTCGCCACGGCGACCGCGCAGTCCGTGCTGGAACGAGGAGGCAATGCGTTCGATGCCGTTGCGGCGGGCGGCTTCGTGCTCCACGTCGTGGAGCCGCACCTCAACGGCCCCGGCGGCGACCTGGTCGGGATCTTCGCGACCGCTTCCGAGCCGGGCGTGCCCGTGGTGCTCGTCGGGCAGGGGCCCGCGCCGGCGGCCGCGACGATCGAGCACTTCGGGCTCGAGGGTCTCGACCTGGTCCCCGGAGCCGGCGGCCTCGCTGCGGCGGTGCCGGGCGCGGTCGACGCGTGGCTGACCCTGCTGCGCGACCACGGCACGTGGGAGATCGCCGAGGTGCTGGGCTACGCGATCGGCTACGCCCGGGACGGGCACCCTCTGCTTCCGCAAGCGGCAGCGACGATCGCGCGAGTGGCGGCGCTCTTCACCGACCACTGGCCCACGTCCGCCGAGCTGTGGATGCCGGACGGGGAGCTGCCCGCAGCAGGTTCACTCCACCGCAACCCCGCCTACGCCGACGTGCTGGGGGACCTCGTCGCGGCCGGTGCCGGTGCGCATGACCGCGCCGGACGCATCGACGCAGCGCTGCACGAGTGGCGTCACGGCCGCGTCGCGCACGACGCTTCCGCGTTCCTGGCCCCTCCTCACCGCCACTCGGACGGAGCCGATCATGCCGGACTCATCCGGTCCAGCGATTTCGAGGCGTTCGCCGCGTCGTACGAATCCGCCGTCGCCGTCGAGTTCCGCGGCCACACGGTGGCGAAGGCGGGCCCGTGGACGCAGGGTCCGGCGCTCCTGCAGGCTCTCCGCATCCTGGAGGGCTACGCCGACACCGAGCTCGACCCGTCGACCGAGCGCGGCGCGCACCTGCTGCTCGAAGCGCTCGGGCTCGCGCTCGCCGACCGCGACGCCTACTACGGCGACCCCTCTCCGCATCGGCCCGTCGTGCCGATCGACGACCTGCTCTCCCCCGCCTACGCCGCTCAGAGACGCGGTCTGATCGGTGAGAGGGTGTCAGAGGGGTGGAGCCCGGGAGTCGTGGATGGGGTGCCGCCGTTCCGCCCGCCCCTGCGTGCCGACGGCGCAGGGGAGGCCGACCTCAGCGCGGTGGGAGAGCCGACCATCGCACGCACAGGCGACACCCGAGGCGACACCTGTCACATCGACGTCGTCGACCGCTGGGGGAACATCGTGGCCGTCACGCCCTCGGGCGGGTGGTTGCAGTCCTCGCCCACGATCCCGACGCTGGGCTTCTGCCTCGGCACCCGTCTGCAGATGACCTGGCTCGATCCCGAATCACCCTCGGCGCTGATGCCCGGTCGTCGCCCGCGGACCACCCTGACTCCGACGCTGGTGCTGCGCGACGGCCGCGCGATGATGGCCATCGGCACACCCGGGGGCGATCAGCAGGAGCAGTGGCAGCTCGCTGCCTTACTTCGCATGCTCGCCGGCGGGTACACGCCCCAGCAGGCGATCGACGCCCCTGCGCTGCACTCGACGGCGCTCATCGACTCGTTCTGGCCGCGGGCGTTCGCGCCCGCCGGCGCGGTGGTCGAGGACCGCCTCGGCGACGACCTCATCGAAGGACTGCGGCGACGCGGCCACGTCGTCACGCGGGCGGGCGAGTGGATGCTGGGCCGCCTGTCGGCTGTCGGCATCGATCATGTTCGGGGGACGCTGTGGGCGGCCGCAAACCCGCGTGGTGCGCAGGGATACGCCTCCGGCCGCTGAGCGTCCAGCGGTCAGGGCATCAGGAACTGCGCGACGAGCGGCGCCAGGTCTGCGCCGATCGCGTCGGCCGCCCGCCGGCGACCCGCCACCTCGAACGAATGGCCGCCGCCCTCGACCCACTCGATGCGAGCCGATGGGCACGATGCGACGGCAACCTCGAGCTGTTCGTGCGGATCGACGAACGGGTCCTTGGTACCCGACAGGAACAGCTGAGGCATCGGGATCGAGGGAAGGTGGGCGGCACGCAGCTTCGCCGGATCCCCGGGGGGATGCAGGGGGTAGCCGAGGTACACGAGTCCGGCCGGCGTGATGGCACCCTCGGCCGCGGCCATCGAAGCCATCCGTCCGCCGTACGACTTCCCCATCGCCCACACCGGCAGGTCGGTCACGGTTCCGGCGAACGCGAAGGCGGCCACCCACGTCGCGATCGCGTGAGCGGCCGGTCCGGGCATCCGTCTCCCGGCCTCTCGATAGGGGAAGTTGATCCGCACCGTCGACACGTGCGCGTCCCGCAGCCCGTCTGCGAGGCCGCGCAGGAACGGGTGGTCGTAGGCGGCACCCGCGCCGGGTGCGATGACCGCCAGGGCTCGTGCATCGGCGGCGACCGTGACGGCCGCCGACACGTCGACCGAGGCCCCCGACGGAAGCGCCACCACGAGGCGCTGCTCCCCCTCGGACGAGGACACGTGCGGTGCTACTCGGGACGCGACGGCTGCGCGACGAACGACGCCGGCTGAGCGCCGGGCGGCGCGGGCTCCGGCTCGGGGATGGGCGAAGGCTCCGGGGATGCCGGCGGTGCGACCGACCGCGGCGGAACGGGCTCCCCCGCAGGCTCGGGCGACAGCGGAGGTGTGGCCGAGCTCGGGGGCTCGGGAGCCACCGGGGCGCCGGGCGAGACCACGGGCTCATCCGTGGGCGGCGTCGGCGTCGTCGGCGGGAGCCGCTCTCCGTACTGCGGCGGATCGGCGGACGCGGGGCCATCGTCGGCCGGTACCGGCGCCGTCGCCGGGGCGGGCGCCGGGGGCGCCGTCGGAAGATGCGTGCCGAGCACCTGACGCGCGCGGTGGATGCTCGAGTCGCTGACCGTCACTTCGTAGCGGTCGGCGACGACCTGCATCACGGAAGCGAAGTCCCGACGGCGGCGCACGATCGAGTACGTCACGATGCTGAGCAGCATCCCGATCGCGATGCCGACGAAGAGCACGCCGACGAAGGCCTGGATGGGAACCGAGGGCGACCCCAGCACGAAGATCGCCGAGAAGACGAGCCCGAGGAGAAGCCCGTTGATGGCTCCGGACCGGGCCGCGGTGGCGTAGCCGAGCTTGCCGGTGACCCGCTCGATGGAGCGCAGACCCTGACCGACGATTGCGATGTCGCGGGCGGGTACCTCTCCCGAGATGAGGGTCGAGACGGCCTTCTGCGCGGCTTCGTACTGCGCGAAACTGGCCACGACCTGTCCGACGTCCTCGCGTCCCGCAGGGATCCTGCCGCCCATCATGCTCATGCCTGCATTCTCGCATGGGCTCCTCGGCGTTCCCTCGACGCCGGTCGTGGGGCGGCTCCGGCCGGTTGCGGCGACGACGCGGACGCGCCGGTCGGACGGGACGAGCGGGCTACGCTGGACGCATGAGCACGCAGAGGGTTTTCGTCGCGCGCCTGACCGGGTGCACGGTCTTCGACCCGGCCGGCGACCGTCTGGGCAAGGTCCGTGACGTCGTCGTCATCTACCGCCGAGACGATCCTCCGCGCGTGATCGGTCTGCTCGTCGAGATCCCCGGCCGGCGGCGCGTCTTCCTGTCGATCAATCGCGTCTCGTCCATCGCGACCGGACAGGTCATCAGCACCGGCCTGATCAACGTGCGGCGCTTCGAACAGCGGGGCGGCGAAGTGCGCGTCATGGCCGAGCTGCTGGGCCGCCGGGTCTACCTCTCCGACGGGTCGGGACACGCGGTCATCGAAGACGTCGCCATCGAGCGCAACCGACTCGGCGAGTGGGATGTCGGTCAGCTGTTCCTCCGCCGACCGAAGACCAGCGCATCGCCGTTCGCGAAAGGCACCACGACGTTCGCCAACTGGTCCGACGTCCGCGAGCAGCAGCTCCCCGGTGAGGCGCAGTCCGCCGAGCAGCTCGTGGCGAGCTATTCGGAGCTCAAGGCCGCCGACCTCGCCAACACCCTCCTCGACCTGCCCGAAGAGCGCATGCTCGAGGTGGCGGAGGAGTTGTCCGACGAGCGTCTCGCCGACGCACTCGAGGAGATGCCCGAGGACGATCAGGTGCACATCCTCGAACAGCTCGGCGACGAGCGCGCGGCCGATATCCTCGACGCGATGGAGCCGGATGACGCGGCCGACGTCCTTGCGCAGCTTCCGGAGGGGCGACTCGAGCAGCTCCTGGACCTGATGGAGCCCGACGAGGCCGACGACGTGCGTGCGCTGCTGAAGTACGGACCGGACACGGCCGGCGGATTGATGACGCCCGAGCCCATCGTCCTCTCGGCCGACGCGACCGTCGCAGAGGCCCTCGCCCTGATCCGTCGCCATGAGCTGCACCCGGCACTTGCGGCATCCGTCTTCGTGACCCTCCCGCCCTACGAGACCCCGACCGGTCGCTTCCTCGGCACCGTGCACTTCCAGCGGATGCTGCGGTATCCGCCGCACGAGCGTCTGGGTGCCATCATCGACGACACGCTCGACCCGCTCCCCGCGAACGCGTCGGCCGCCGATGTGGCACGCGACCTCGCCAGCTACAACCTCGTGTCGCTTCCGGTCGTGGACCCCGCCCACCGCCTGGTCGGGGCCGTCAGCGTCGACGACGTCCTCGACTATCTGCTGCCGGACGACTGGCGCTCGCACAACGACGATGACCGCGCGGCCGGCCCGGCGGTCACTCCCGCTCCCATCCTTCCGAGGAGGCGCTGATGGCCCGCGGCTCTCGCCCCGTGTCGCTCGACGCCCCGCGGGGGCGCTCCGGCATCATCAGTCGCAACCCTCAGCCGTCGCGCGATCGCTTCGGGCGCTTCTCGGAGTCGTTCGCGCGCGGGATGGGGACCTCCGGGTTCCTGATCGGCATGACGATCTTCGTGGTCGTGTGGCTGATGTGGAACTCGCTGATGCCGGTCGCGTGGCAGTTCGACCCTCGCGCGACGAACTTCACCCTGCTGACCCTGATCCTGTCGTTGCAGGCCTCGTATGCCGCGCCCCTGATCCTGCTCGCGCAGAACCGGCAGGACGACCGCGACCGGGTGCAGATCGAGCAGGATCGTCAGCGCGCGGAACGCAACCTCGCCGACACCGAATACCTGGCACGCGAGATCGTCGCACTGCGGATGGCGCTCACCGAGGTCACCTCTGAGGTCGTCACGAAGGACACCCTGCGCCACGAGCTGAAGGCGCTCCTCGAGCAGCTGGACACCCGCCTCAGTCCTGACGACGGCGGGGACGGGGCCGACGCCCGCGGCACGTCGTTCGACCAGCCGGTCGAACGACGTCCATGACGCTCGACATCTCCGCCACCGTCCTGCGCAGCGTGGGCGCGGTCATCGACCCGGAGCTGCGCCGGCCGCTGTCAGAACTCGACATGGTCCGGGGGGCGGTCGTGGAGGACGGCGTCGCCCGCGTCGGGATCGCCCTCACGATCGTCGGATGCCCCGCAGCGTCCCGCATCGAAACCGAGGTGCGCGCGGCCGCGGCGTCTGTCGTCGGCGTCGACCGGGTCGACCTCACCATCGGGGTCATGTCGCCCGACGAGCGACGTGCCCTCACCGAGAAGCTCCGCGGCGGTCGCGCCGCTCGCGAGATGCCGTTCGGCCCCACCTCGCTCACGCGGGTCATCGCGGTGACGAGCGGGAAAGGCGGCGTGGGCAAGTCGACGGTCACGGCCAACCTCGCCGTGGCCCTCGCCCGGCGCGGACTCGCCGTCGGACTCATCGACGCGGACGTCCACGGCTTCTCGATCCCCGGACTGCTCGGACTCGTGGGTCCGGACGGGCTGGCGCCGGTTCCGACGCGCATCGACGACCTGATGCTCCCACCGGTCGCGTACGGCGTGAAGACGATCTCGATCGGCATGTTCCTGCGCCGCGACGCGGACGCACCATTGGGTGCCGTCGCATGGCGCGGTCCCATGCTCCACCGCACCGTTTCGCAGTTCCTCACCGACGTCTACTTCGGCGATCTCGATGTGCTGCTGCTGGACATGCCGCCCGGGACGGGCGATGTGGCGATCTCGGTCGGCCAGCTCCTCCCCCACGCCGATGTCCTCGTCGTCACGACACCGCAATCCGCCGCCTCCGACGTCGCCGTCCGGAGCGGACTCGTGGCCCGCCAGACGGGGCAACGTGTGGTGGGAGTGGTCGAGAACATGGCGCCGATGACCCTTCCCGACGGGACCACGCTCGATCTGTTCGGATCAGGCGGAGGCGAAGAGGTGGCCGTGGCGCTGTCCACGGACGACTTCGCGGTGCCCCTGCTCGCGTCGATTCCGCTCAGCCCGGCGCTGCGGATCGACGCGGATGCCGGCATCCCGGTCGTCATCGCCCACCCCGACGACCCGTCGGCCGCCGCGATCACCGAGGTCGCGGCATCCCTCGCCGCCGAACCCCGCGGCCTCGCTCGGCGTCCGCTGCCGGTGCGACCACGCTGACCGGATGCGACGTCAGGTCGATTCGGAGTCGTACGGTGTGGGCTCGTCGTCGGCACGCGGCCGCTTCTGCTCCGGCGTGGAATCCGTGGCGGCCAGGATCGCCGCGGAGGCGCTCACTGCTTTGACCGTCGGCACCGGCGGATCGTCCAGGAGGGCTTCCCGGATGATGCGGCGGGGGTCGTACTGGCGCGGATCGAGTTTGCGCCAATCGACGTCGTCGAAATCCTCGCCCATCTCCTCCTTGACGCGAGAGCGCGCGCCCTGGAGGAAGTCCCGCGCGCGCGCCGTCCAGTGCGCGAGACCCTCGGCGTAGCGAGGGAGGCGCTCAGGACCGATCAGCACTGCCGCGATCAGTCCGATCAGCAGCAGCTTCTCGATGGAGAGCCCGAAGAACATGACCTCAGATTACCGCCGCGCCTGAAGGACGGGCACCACCCGCGCGCATAGGCTTGCCGTCTGGGAGGCTCCACATGGGCGATCACGACGCGAATCACAGGTTCGCCGCCGAGGCGACGGTCGAACCCGACCACATCGCGCGAGCGCGGGCGCACGCGCTCGAATTGGGGGCCGCGCCCATCAGCGCCGAAGTCGGCGCGCAGATCGCCGTCATCGCCGCCGCCTCCCAGGCGCTGAACATCGTCGAGATCGGCACGGGCGCCGGGGTCTCGGGGCTGTGGCTGCTGCACGGGTCGCCGCGTGCGACCCTGACGAGCATCGACAACGAACCGGAGCACCTGGGCGTCGCGCGACGCGTCTTCGCCGACGCGAAGATCCCCGCCGCGCGGGCGCGCTTCATCACCGGGCGCGCGAAAGAAGTGCTGCCCCGCATGAACGAGGCCTCGTACGACATCGTGCTCGTCGATGCCGACCCCGAAGGCGTCATCGAGTACGTCGAGCACGGTCTGCGCCTCGTGCGCGCCGGCGGTACCGTGCTCATCCCCCGGGTGCTGGCAGGCGGGGCCGTCGCCGACCCCGTTCGCCGTGACGCGGTGACGAGCGCCTACCGCTCGCTCATCCATGAGACGCAGTCCTCCCCCGCCGTCATCGGCGCCCTGTCGATCGTCGGCGAAGGCCTTCTCCAGCTGACCACCGTGCCCGAGACGCCCGTGCGCTGACGGCGCTGGCCGCGCAGCCGGCGCCCCCGCACGCGAGAACGGCCGGTCCCGAGGGACCGGCCGTTCGAATCGTGAAGGAGTCAGACGGGCGCGACGACCGCACCCAGCACGCCGTAGAGTTCCTTGGCCTCTGCGTCGTTGACGGAGACGACGAGGCGTCCGCCACCCTCCAGCGGTACCCGGACGATGATCAAGCGTCCTTCCTTCACGGCCTCCATCGGCCCGTCCCCGGTCCTCGGCTTCATGGCTGCCATCGTGGCTCCCTTTCCTCGTAGGTCTGCCGTCAAGTTTATCCCGCGTCAGGGGGCTGCGGATAATCCGCGGGAAGCGCGTACCGGACGGCTCACGGAATCTGCCAATACGTGTTCCCGAGCGCGTACATGTTGTAGATCCACCACCACTGCCCCAGCAGGCAGAGGAGCAGCACACCGACGCGCCACCCGCGCGACCTCGGTACGGCGACCACGCCCCAGAGCGGAGACAGCGGGAGCAGCAGCCGGAAGATGCTCGACTGCGGAAAGAAGACGGCGAGAAGGTACAGCAGGTAGCTCGCCGACCACAGCCGCACCTCCACCCCCACCCGGCGCGCGACGGGAAGCAGGATCAGGGCCGCGGCGAGTGCCGCGACGCTCAGCGCAAGGGCGACGTAGCCGGTGACCTCGCCGAGACCCCACGTCGTGAACCAGAACGCCGTGGCCTGGAGGAAGCCTTCGAACGGGACGAAGGCGCCCGCGGTGTCGGGGAGCCAGTTGCGCCGCCAGGCGAGCTCCGTCGCGAGATATGCCCCCGGATCACCGGTCACGACCCCGGCTGCCACCTGCCAGGCGAAACCGGTGACGGTCGCGAGCGCGGCCAGCGCGATGAGGTGCACCACTTCCGCTGTGCGCAACGGCTCGATCTCGCGCCGTATCCACCGCCAGATGCCGAAAAGGGCGAGGAACAGCGCGAACGCGAGCACACCGGGCCGGGTGAACGCCATCAGGGGAATCAGCAGGTAGAGCCACACGTAGCGACGGCGGATGACCATCAGTAACGAAAGGAACAGCCAGAGGAGGAAGAGCGACTCCGCGTACCCCACCTGGAACATCGCAGCCAACGGTCCCGCCGTGAAGAAGACAACGGCCCACAACGCCGCGGAATGATCGAGCCGCGGGCGCAGCATCCGATACAGGGTGACGCTCGCGCCGTACCCCGCCACGAGCGAGACGAGAACCGCGGCCGCGCCCCAGGAACCCAGGATCCAGCCGAGGCCGTTCGACAGGTATGCGTAGATCGGCATGAACGCCCAGGAGTTCTCCGCCACACCGCCCGACTCCGTCAGCGGCAGGGTGGTCGGGTAGCCGTTCAGCGCGGTGTACCAGTACCACTGGGCGTCCCACCCGACCATGAGGTCGGCGATGGTCGCGTTCTCCCCGAACCGCGATGTCGCGCCCGACATCTGCGCGGCGACGACCAGGAAGCCCGTCGTGACGAGACGCGCCACGAGGTAGTACGCGCCGATCTGGACGGCGACCGGCAGGCCGCGCCACGGTCGCGCCGGCGCCGCCCGTTCCTCGGTCAGTGCGTCGTCAGCCACGACCGCAGCCCGCGCTCCACGTCCTCGATCTGCGAGAGCGCCACGCGTTCCTCGTCGTGGTGGGCGAGCATCGGATCGCCGGGGCCGTAGTTCACGGCCGGCACGCCCAGCGCCGAGAAGCGGGCGACATCCGTCCAGCCGTACTTCGGACGTGGTTCCGCTCCGACGGCGCCGACGAACTCCTGGGCCAGGGCGGCGTCCAATCCGGGACGGGCACCCTCGGCGACATCGATGACGTCCACCTCGAAGCCCTCGAAGACCTCGCGCACGTGCTGCTCCGCTCCGGCACCGCTCACGCTGGGCGCGAATCGGTAGTTGACCTCGATCTCGCAGAGGTCGGGGATGACGTTGCCGGCCACTCCGCCGTTCACCCGGACGGCGTTCAGACCCTCCCGATACACCAGACCGTCCACCGGCACCTCTCGCGGCCGGTAGTCCGCCAGGCGCTGCAGCACCGGCGCGGCGGCGTGGATCGCGTTCTCGCCGATCCACGCGCGGGCGCTGTGAGCCCGGACGCCTCGGGTGCGGACGATCGCGCGGAGGTTGCCGTTGCAACCGCCCTCCACCGTGCCGTTCGACGGCTCGCCGAGGATGGCGAAGTCGCCCTCGAACAGATCGGGGCGCGTCCTCGCGAGGCGCGTGAGTCCGTTCAGGTCGGCGTCGACCTCCTCGTGGTCGTACCACATCCATGTGATGTCGACACGGGCGTCGGTCAGCTCGGCGGCGAGCTTCAGCTGCACCGCGACACCGGCCTTCATGTCGACCGTGCCTCGACCCCACAGGTACGGCGCGCCGTCGATCTCGACGTCCCGCGTCGGGACGTTGTCGTTGATGGGGACGGTGTCGATGTGTCCCGCGATCACGACGCGCTGCGCACGGCCGAAAGCGGTGCGCACGACGATCGTGTCGCCGTCGCGGTAGAAGTCGAGGTGCTCGAGGTCGCGCACGGCCGCCTCGATCGCATCGGCGAGGGATG
The DNA here is from genome assembly GCF_042747925.1 of Microbacterium songi. Lineage (NCBI taxonomy): Bacteria > Bacillati > Actinomycetota > Actinomycetes > Micrococcales > Microbacteriaceae > Microbacterium > Microbacterium songi. Next base: position 753,494 of record NZ_JBHZIE010000001.1, on the reverse strand, counting down.
CTTCGTCCCCCGACACGCTGGGGATGTCGCAGATCGTCCGGGTGAGGTCGACGGCGGACGAGGTGAGATCGAGCGCGGGCATGCGGCGATTCTACCGAGCCTCCGCGGTGCGGCCACGGGAGCCCTCCGCATCCGGCCGGCCGGCCCGTTCGCTAGCGTGGAGGACATGAGTGCAGAACGATGGGTATGGGGCTTCGGTCTCGCGACGATCTCGAGCGACGGGACGGTGCTGGACACCTGGTATCCCGAGCCGCGCCCGGGAAGACTGCCCGCAGCGAACGAGCTGCAGGGCTTCCCCGAGCACCTCGAGCCCTTCGCGACGCCCGATCCGCGGCGCGCGGTGACCGTCGAGACAGTCGCCGTCGAGATCGACCTCAGCGCTCCCCCGCGTCGGACGGTCGACGCCTACCTGCGACTGCACGCACTGTCGCATCGTCTGGCGCGACCTGGTGACCTGAACCTGGACGGCATCTTCGCCCACCTCCCCACCGTCGCCTGGACCACCGCCGGGCCGGTGCATCCCGACGACCTCGCCCGGCTCCGCCCCGCCCTCATGCGCGCCGGGATCCAGGTGCAGAGTCTCGACAAGTTCCCCCGCATGCTCGACTACGTCACACCACCCGGAGTGCGCATCGCCGACGCCTCCCGTGTGCGACTCGGCGCCTACCTCTCGCCCGGCACCACCGTGATGCACGAGGGTTTCGTGAACTTCAACGCGGGGACCCTCGGCAGCTCGATGGTCGAGGGACGAATCGCGCAGGGCGTCGTCGTCGGCGACGGCAGCGACATCGGCGGGGGCGCATCGATCATGGGAACCCTCTCCGGTGGCGGGGCCCACAGGGTGTCGATCGGGGCGCGCACGCTTCTGGGGGCGAATGCCGGTGTCGGCATCTCGCTGGGCGACGACTGCATCGTCGAGGCCGGTCTTTACGTCACCGCCGGCTCGAAGATCGTGCTCGCCGACGAACCGGTCCGTCATGACGGGTCGCGCCCCGTGGCCAAGGGCGCCGACCTCTCCGGTCGGAATGGCCTCCTCTTCCGCCGCAACTCGCTCACCGGAGCCATCGAGGCCGTCCACCGCGCGGGGGTCGGCGTGACCCTGAACGAGGCGCTGCACGCCTGACGCGGCATCCGTCCCTCGTCTGCGCCGATTCGCACGCGCGACGTCACCCGGACGAGCGCGACTCGCGTTCGACGGGAGCGGTGGGCGCGACGACGTCCTCGCGGGCGTCGACGAGGCGCTGCCCCGACAGCACACCCGGCAGGCCACGACCGCGATCCGTCGTGAACAGCATGACGACACCGGCCACGGCGAGAGCGGCGCTGAGCAGGTTGAAGGGCGCCGGGAGCATGCCGGCGAGCACGATTCCCCCGATGCCGCCGAGGTAGCGCAGAAGCCGCGCGAGCGGAACGGGAAGCGGTCCGCCGACGTATCGCAGTTCGACCGCGAGGTCGCCGATCGTGCGGCCCTTCGCCAGTGTCACCGCGAGCCACAGTCCCGCCGTCACGATCCCACCCGCAGCGGAGGCCACGGTTCCGTCCTGGGAGAGGTCGGTGCGTCCGGCGAGGATGAGGACCAGCTGCACCAGCAGCGCCACGGCGGCCTGCACCAGCACGGCCCCGAGGTAGTCGCAGAACATCACCAGGATGCGGCGGCGCTTGCTCACGGGATCGGGCTCGTCGGCGTCGTCGGTGCGCGCGAGTCCGCGGTGCCGCCGGGGCACGACCAGGGACAGCAGCGCGCCGATCATCGCCCCGGTCGTGTTGGTCAGCAGATCGCCCACGTCGAAAACGCGGTACGCGCAGGGATAGATGCCCCAGACCCCGGTGATCTGCGTCGTCTCGATGAAGGCCGAGACGCCGAGTCCGATCAGCACGGTGACGACGAAGCCTCGCCCCAGCAGGGCTCGGACGAAGAACCCCAGCGGGAGGAACAGCACGATGTTCAGCGCCAGCTGCAGGACCTCGGGACTCGTGAGCGGATTGCCCGGTCGTCGCAGCCCCGCCTGCACATCACGGATCACCCCCCTCGGGTCGAGCTCGACACCCGCGCAACGGATCGTGTCGGGGTCCGGCAGCGGCAGCAGTGTGTAGGTCCAGATGGCGAAGAAATAGACCAGGAACGCCGCCCACCCCACCACCCGCCAGAAGGTCAGTCCTCCCCGCCGCCGATAGCTGATGGCCACGAACGGCACGAACAGCGCGATGCCCGCGACGACCCCGCAGACGATCGCGAGGACACCCAGCTCGATCTGATCACGCACGGCCGCAGTTTAGGGGGTCACGACATCCGTCCGGTGCAGCGCACCCCGCCCGTCGGTGCGCGCGTAGAGTCGCACCACCGACCGAAGGAGTGCACGTGGGCAAGCGCATGAAGAAGGACCTGTACGAATCCGAGCTGATGATCCTGCAGGCGAAGCTCGTCGACATGCAGGCATGGGTGCAGGCCAGCGGTGCGCGCATCGTGGTGATCTTCGAGGGCCGGGATGCCGCGGGCAAGGGCTCGACCATCAAACGCGTCTCGGAGTACCTCAACGCCCGCGTCACGCGCATCGTCGCCCTGCCGACGCCCAGCGAACGCGACAAGACGCGGTGGTACTTCCAGCGCTACGTCCCCCACCTGCCCGCCGCCGGAGAGATCGTCCTGATGGATCGCTCCTGGTACAACCGCGCCGGCGTCGAACACGTGATGGGCTACTGCACGAGCGAGCAGTACCACCGCTTCCTGCATCAGACCCCGATCTTCGAGCGGATGCTGGTGGAGGACGGCATCATCCTGCTGAAGTACTGGTTCTCGGTCTCGGACGTGGAGCAGGAGAAGCGCTTCCAGTCGCGCAACGAGGACCCGATGCGCCGGTGGAAGCTGAGTCCCAACGACGTGCTCGCGATCACCAAGTGGGAGGACTACTCGCGCGCGAAGGACACCATGCTTGTGCACACCGACATCCCGGAGGCCCCGTGGTACGAGGTCGACAACGAGGACAAGCGCCGAGGACGGATCAACACGATCGCACACCTGCTCTCGAAGGTGCCGTACGAGCTCATCGAACGCGAGCCGATCGAGATTCCGCCACGGCCTGCGTCCGGCGGGTACGAGCGCGCCCCGCACAACGAGGACGCGACCGTGCCCGACTATGCGGCTGAGCTCGAGCACAGCAGATCGGCGGCCAAGAAGGCCGACAAGATCGACGGCAAGTCCAAGGGCGGTAAGCACAAGGTCGCCGCGAAGATCGCCGCGAAGGGCGTGAAGAACGGCGACGGCAAGGTCTGACACAACGGTGCGCGCCCGCTCGTCGCGGATGCGCACCGTTCTTGTCAGACAGCGCCGGGGTAGTCGCGCTGCGCGGCGCCGATGTAGAGCTGCTGAGGCCTGCCGATCTTGGTCTGCGGGTCGTGCTGCATCTCGCGCCAGTGCGCGAGCCAGCCGGGGAGGCGGCCGATGGCGAACAGCACCGTGAACATGCGCGTCGGGAAGCCCATCGCCTTGTAGATCACGCCGGTGTAGAAATCGACATTGGGATACAGGCGGCGCTCTTTGAAGTAATCGTCGTTGAGGGCGATCTCCTCGAGCTCCTTCGCGAGGTCGAGCAGCGGATCGCTGACGCCCAGCGCTTCGAGCACTTCATCGGCCGACTCCTTCACGAGCTTCGCGCGGGGGTCGTAATTCTTGTAGACGCGGTGCCCGAAGCCCATGAGCTTGACGCCGTCTTCCTTGTTCTTGACGCGCTCGACGAAGCGCTGCACGCTCTCACCGGAGTCGCGGATACGGCCGAGCATGTCGAGCACCGCTTCATTGGCGCCGCCGTGCAGCGGGCCGTACAGCGCATTGATGCCGGCCGAGATCGACGAGAACTGGTTCGCGCCGGTGGAACCGACGAGACGCACAGTGGAGGTCGAGGCGTTCTGCTCGTGGTCCTCGTGCAGGATCAGCAGTCGCTCGAGGGCACGGGACATCACCGGATTGATCTCGTAGATCTCCGACAGGACGCCGAAGTTGAGCTTGAGGAAGTTGTCGACGAACCCCAGGGAGTTGTCGGGGTACAAGAATGCCTGGCCGATGCTCTTCTTGTGCGCGTATGCCGCGATCACGGGGAGCTTGGCGAGCATGCGGATGGTGTTGAGCTCCACGTGCTCGGGGTTGTTCGGGTCGGATTCGCTCTCGTAGTACGTCGAGAGGGCGGCCGTCGCCGACGAGAGCACCGACATCGGGTGCGCCGTGCTCGGAAGCGAGGAGAAGAAGCGCTTCAGGTCTTCGTGCAGCAGGGTGTGGTGACGGATGCGCTCGTCGAACGCGGCCAGCTCATCGGCCGTCGGGAGCTCGCCGTAGATCAGCAGCCATGCCACCTCGAGATAGGTGCTGTTCTGCGCCAGTTGTTCGATCGGGTAGCCGCGGTAGCGCAGGATGCCCTGATCGCCGTCGATGAATGTGACGCCCGACTTGGTCGCCGATGTGTTGACGAAGCCGTAATCGAGGGTGGTGTGCCCGGTCTGCCGGGTGAAGGTCGAGATGTCGACGCTCGCAGCCCCGTCGGTGCCTGCGAGCACCGGGAACTCGGCAGTCTTACCGCCGATCGTGAGGGTGGCCTTCTCCTGCTGGGTGTCCGCGTCGCTCACGGCGCCTCCTTGCGATTTCTGGTCGGTCGGGGTGTCGTCCGTCGTCCGGGCGAGCCGTGGACTCCCCCGCACACCGGGTCGTGCGGAGGACGGAGGGTGCCGCATCGCCGCGTTTCCTACAGCCTAGTGGGCCTGCGAACCCACTACCGCACCCGCTAACGCTCTGCGGATTCGGCTGGAGGAAACCTCCGAAACGGATGCTTCGCTCCCGGTCCGGCGGTGGAATCAGCCGCGCAGCCGAGCCGCCGCCGCGGCGACGCGCTCGTCCGACGCGGTGAGCGAGAGCCGGATGTGCTGCGGGAAGTGGTCTCCGTAGAAGTGTCCGGGGCCGGCCAGGATGCCGAGGTCCGCGAGCCGTCCCATGCTCTCCCAGGCATCGCGTCCCTCGGTCGCCCAGAGGTAGAGACCTGCTTCGCTGTGGTCGATGCGGAACCCCGCAGCCTCCACGGCCGGTTTCAGGACGTCGCGGCGCGCACGGTAACGATCTTTCTGCGCTGCGACGTGATCGTCGTCGCTCAAGGCCGCGGCCATGGCCGCCTGCACGGGCGCCGGGGGCATCAGACCCAGGTGCTTGCGAGCGGTGAGCAGCCTCGCGACAACGTCGGGGTCTCCCGCGAGGAAAGCCGCCCGGTACCCCGCGAGGTTGGACTGCTTGCTCAGCGAGTACACCGACAGGATGCCGCGCAGATCCCCGTCGGTCACGCGCGGGTCCAGCACGCTGGGCACCGGTTCCCGCTCCCACGGGCCGTCCCACCCGAGCTCGGCGTAGCACTCGTCCGAGGCCACCACCGCGCCGAGCTGCCGCGCCCTGGTCACCGCGGCGCGGAGGTCCGCCGCATCCATCACCGCACCGTCGGGGTTACCAGGCGAATTCAGCCAGACGAGCTTCGTGCCGGCCGGCCAGTCGGCGGGGTCGTCCGAGGCGAGGGACGTCGCCCCGACGAGCCGGGCGCCCACCTCGTACGTCGGGTAAGCCGCTCGCGGGTGCACGACGGTGTCGCCCGCGCCGAGGTCGAGCAGCAGCGGCAACAGCGCGACGAGCTCTTTGGAGCCGATCGTGGGCAGGACGTGGTCGGCAGTCAGCCCCGCCACCCCTCGGCGGCGGGCGTACCACGCGACGATGGCCTCGCGCAGCGCCGGCGTACCGACCGTCTGCGGGTAGGCATGGGCGTCCGTCGCCGCCGCCAGCGCGCGCGCGATCAGCGCGGGCGTCGGATCGACCGGTGACCCGATCGACAGATCGACGATGCCGTCGGGATGTGCCCGCGCGCGCTCCGCGTAGGGGGCGACGGCGTCCCAGGGGTAGTCCGCGAGGTCGGAGACGCCCATCCGCAGCTACTCGCCCTGGGGCGGGAGCACGCTGATGACCGGGTGGTCCTTCGGGATGACCCCGGTCTTGGCGGCACCGCCGGGCGATCCGATGTCATCGAAGAACTCGACGTTCGCCTTGTAGTAATCGCGCCACTCGTCGGGCAGGTCGTCTTCGTAGTAGATGGCCTCGACGGGGCAGACGGGCTCGCATGCACCGCAGTCCACGCACTCGTCGGGGTGGATGTACAGCGAACGTTCGCCCTCGTAGATGCAGTCGACAGGGCACTCGTCGATGCAGGCGCGATCCTTGACATCGACGCAGGGAAGAGCGATCACATACGTCACGAGAACAGTCTAGTTCGCCGAAACGGACGGGCCCTCCGTGTGCGGCATCGCGACGGCGCGGTGGCGGGACAGATCCGGCCACGCCACGACGATGGCGACGAGCACGGGCACGGCGATCGTCCAGATGATCCCCGTGTTGATCTCGCCCTCGGCGGGCTGGGGCACGATGACGGATCCTCCCGGTCCTCGTCCCGAGAACACGAGGGTCGCGATCATCATCCCCAGGCCCGCACCGAGGGCGGTCCAGCGGTCCGATGTCAGGAGGCGCACCGCGGCCAGCAGCGCCGCGCTGCCGACGATCGCCAGGATCAGCCCTAGGGGGAACCAGCCGAGCTGGTAGCTCTGGGCGATGGTGCCGGCGAGGCCGTAGACCGCTCCCACGAGCGCGGAGATGACCCAGGAGCCGACGCGAGACCAGGAGAAGGACACCGGGTAAGTCTAGGTGCGGCTGGTGCGGCGCCGAATCGGGAGCGATCATCTCTTGCGGAGTTCGCAGGATGCGGCGAACCGCGCAGACGGACGCTCCTATCCTGTGAGGTACGCGTCGGTCTGCGAAGTTCGCAGGTCGCCTCAGGCGGCCCAGCCCCACAGCCTGAGAAGCGCGGCCGTCCCCGCCGCCGCGACGACGACGACCAGGAACGGCGCGCGCACGAGCAGCAGCCCGGCCGCGACGAGCAGCGCCGGGACGCGCGCGTCGACGACGATGGTCTGGCCGACGCCCAGCGCCTGCACGCCCACGAGCGCCGCCAGAAGGGCGACCGTCAGCAGGTCGGCGATGCGCGCCGGCCTCGGCGCCTCGAGCACGCTCGCCGGCACCAGGTACCCGAGCGTCTTCAGCGCGACGCAGATGATGGATGCCACGAGGACCGCCGTCCACAGGGTCATGGCAGTCCTTCCCGTTCGGGCACGTCGCCGGGTTCGACGATGCTGCCGCCCGTCTGGGTGCTCGAACGCCCCAGCCAGTTGAACCAGCCGACGACGACCGCGACGACGGCTGCGACGATGACCGGCACACCGGGCATGAGCACGGGCGTCAGCACCACCGCGACGACCGCAGAAGCGACTCCGACGGCGATGGCCTGCCGTCGACGCAGGCGCGGCCACAGCAGCGCGAGGAAGGCGGCCGCGGCCGCAGCATCCAGTCCGTCCGCCCGCGGGTCGCCGAGCACATCCCCCAGCAGAGCCCCGGCAAGCGTCGACACGTTCCACCCGACGTAGATGCCCACCCCGGTGACCCAGAACCCGATCGTGCGGGCCCGCGGGGTGTGCTGCGCCAGCGACACGGCCGTCGACTCGTCGATCGTGAACTGCGCGGCGGCCGCGCGTCGCCAACCTCCGGCGCCGATGACCGGTGACATCCGCATGCCGTAGGCGACGTTGCGAACGCCGAGAAGCGACGCCGATGCGATGGCGGCGGGTGCCGCGGCCAGCCCGCCCGCCCCGATGACGCCGACGAACGCGAACTGCGACCCGCCGGTGAACATCAGCAGGCTGAGCACGCAGGTCTGCCAGATGTCGAGCCCGGATGCCACGCCCAACGCGCCGAACGAGATGCCGTAGGCGCTCGTGGCGAAGGCCACGCCGAGCGCCTCCCGCCATGCGCGCCGCGCGTGGGGGTCGGCGGTGGTGCTCACGTCGTCGAGCCTATCGACGCGCCCGCACGGGCCGCTTCGCGTGGTGCTGCGCGAACGGTCGCGACACGCCGTCACGCACCACAACGCTCCGCGGCACGCGGCATGTCGCGACCGCTCGCCGGACGAAGGCAGCCGCGCCGAGAGACCGCGAACGCGGACAGGGACGCGGACAGGGACGCGGACGGGGACGACGGGCGCGAACGCGAACGGGGACGGATGCCGCGGCATCCGTCCCCGTTCGGTCAGGTCTTCGAGACTCAGGCGTTCGCGTTCGCGTCCTGGCGCTTCAGGCGGGCGGTTGCGCGCGCGCGCTCGGTCGCGTCGAGCGCGACCTTGCGGATGCGGACGATCTCGGGCGTGACCTCGACGCACTCGTCCTCGCGGGCGAACTCGAGGCTCTCCTCGAGTGAGAGCTGCCGCGACGGGGTCATCGACTCGAACGTGTCGGAGGTGGACTGACGCATGTTGGTCAGCTTCTTCTCCTTCGTGATGTTCACGTCCATGTCGTCGTTGCGCGAGTTCTCGCCGATGACCATGCCCTCGTAGACCTCCTGGGTCGGCTGCACGAAGAACGACATGCGCTCCTGCAGGGCGATGATGGCGAAGGGCGTGACGACTCCGGTGCGGTCGGCGACGATCGATCCGTTCTGACGGGTGACGATCTGACCGGCCCACGGCTCGTAGCCGTGCGAGATCGCGTTGGCGATACCTGTGCCGCGGGTCGTCGTGAGGAACTCCGTACGGAAGCCGATGAGACCGCGCGAAGGCACCACGAACTCCATCCGCACCCAGCCGGTGCCGTGGTTGGTCATGTTCTCCATGCGGCCCTTGCGTGTGGCCAGCAGCTGGGTGATCGCACCGAGGTACTCCTCGGGTGCATCGATCGTCAGGTGCTCGAAGGGCTCGTACGTCTTGCCGTCGACCTTCTTCGTGACCACCTGGGGCTTGCCCACCGTCAGTTCGAAGCCCTCACGACGCATGTTCTCGACGAGGATGGCCAGGGCGAGCTCGCCGCGGCCCTGCACCTCCCAGGCGTCGGGGCGTCCGATGTCGACGACCTTCAGCGAGACGTTGCCGATCAGTTCGCGGTCGAGGCGGTCCTTGACGAGGCGCGCGGTCAGCTTGTGACCCTTCACCTTGCCGGCGAGCGGCGACGTGTTGGTGCCGATCGTCATCGAGATCGCGGGGTCGTCGACGTGGATCTGCGGCAGCGGACGGACGTCTTCCGGGTCGGCGATGGTCTCGCCGATGGTGATGTCGGGGAAGCCCGCGATGGCGACGATGTCGCCGGGTGCCGCGCTCTCGGCCGGGTAGCGCTCGAGCGCGCGGGTCTTCAGCAGCTCGGTGATGCGAGCACTGCTGACGGTGCCGTCCGCCCGCACCCATGCGACCGTCTGACCCTTCTTCAGCGTGCCGTTGAAGACGCGCAGAAGGGCGAGACGCCCGAGGAACGGGCTGGAGTCGAGGTTCGTGACCCATGCCTGCAGCGGCGCCTCGTCGTCGTACGCCGGAGCGGGGACGTGCTGCAGGATCGCCTCGAACAGCGGCTCGAGGTCGTCGTTGTCGGGCAGCGAGCCGTTCTCGGGACGATTGCGCGACGCGGCGCCCGCGCGACCGCTGGCGTAGACGACGGGGACGTCGAGCAGCGCGTCGACGTCGAGGTCGGGCACGTCGTCGACGAGGTCGGATGCGAGACCCAGGAGGAGGTCGTGCGCCTCCTCCTCGACCTCGGCGATGCGGGCATCGGGCCGGTCGGTCTTGTTGACCAGCAGGATGACGGGAAGCTTGGCCTCGAGCGCCTTGCGGAGCACGAAACGGGTCTGCGGGAGCGGGCCCTCGCTCGCGTCGACCAACAGGACGACGCCGTCCACCATCGACAGGCCGCGCTCGACCTCGCCGCCGAAGTCGGCGTGGCCGGGGGTGTCGATCACGTTGATCGTGACCGGGGTGTCGCCCGCGTGAACGCCCTTGTACGTGATCGCGGTGTTCTTCGCGAGGATCGTGATGCCTTTCTCACGCTCGAGGTCGTTCGAGTCCATCGCACGTTCGTCCACGTGAGCGTGCTCTCCGAACGAGCCGGTCTGACGCAGCATGGCGTCGACGAGGGTGGTCTTGCCGTGGTCGACGTGGGCAACGATCGCGACGTTGCGTAGGTCTGAACGGTGGGCGCGCGCCATGAGGGTTCCTTGCAAAGTTTGGGGGTTTCGCCGGGATCCGGCCTTCCCAGCTTACCGCAGGCATCCGAGAGGAACCCGGGAGCACCTCCCGCTCGCGGAACGGGGCGGGATTCCGAAGAATCCCGCCCCGTCCCCACCGGCCCGAAGGTCGGTCCGTGCTACTTCTTCCAGCCGACGACGGTCCAGTCGACCGTGGCGGAGACGCCGAACATCGTGGCGCCGTAGTTGACGAGTCCCTGCTTAACGGCCCAGACCTCGGGCAGCGGAGCGATCGGGAACATCGGCATGTAGGACCAGATCTTCTCGTTGATCTCGTTGGCGATCGTGATGCGCTTCGCCGGGTCGAGCTCCTCGTTGGCCTGCGTCCACAGGTCGCCGAGCGCGTCGTCCGTCGTGCCGGTGAAGTTCTGACCGGAATCGAGCGGGTAGAACAGCGACTCCGTGGAGGAGATCGGGAAGGCCGTGCCCTGCCAGGAGAACGACACCATCTCGAAGTTGCCGGGAATCACGTAGTCGCTGAAGTACTGCGCGGCGGGAACCGTCGTCAGCTCCACCGGGATCCCGAACTCGCCGAGGTCGGCCTGAACCTGCTCGGCACGCTGGATGTTGGTGGCGGTGTCAGCGGGAACCGTGATGGTGAGCTTGAGCTCCGTGCCATCCTTCGTCCACGCGTCGCCGTCCTTCGTGTAACCGGCGTCGCCGAGGAAGCCCTCCGCGGCCGACGGGTCGAGCGGAAGCGCCTTGTCGTCGTAGCCTTCCTGCCCGTTCATGAAGATGTAGTCACCCTGCGTGACGGCCGGCACACCCACGGGCGTGTTCGCCGCAGCGGCGATCTGCTCGCGGTTGACGATCGAGGCGACCGCCTTGCGGACGTTGACGTCCGAGAGCGGGCCCTCCTTGGCGTTCATCGTCACGTGCGTCCACGTCAGACCGTTGGTGGCCTGAAGCTCGGCGTCCTCGCGGGACTTGGCCGTCGCGTAGAGGTCGGCGTTGGCCGAGATCTCGAGCGCGTCGATCTCCTTGTTGGCGAACGACGAACCCTGCTGGTCCTGGCTGACGACCTTGAACAGGATGGTGTCGAGCTTCGGCGTCTCACCCCACCACTTCTCGTTCGGCGTCAGCGTGACGACCTGACCGGTCTGGTCGATGTCGGAGATGACGTACGGGCCCATCGAGGGCATCGCCTGAGCGGTGTAGCCCTCGTTGAACGCCGTCGGGTCGGAGGCCACGGAGGCCGGGAGGACGAGTCCGAGAAGACCCTGCCAGTCGGCGTACTTCGCGCTGAACGTGATCTTCACGTCATACGCGTCCGTGCCCTGCTCGATCGACGAGATCTGATCCCAGCCGGTCGTCGAGACGGGAAGGAAGGCCTCGTTCGTGCCGTTGTTCGCCTGCCAGGTGGCCTGCCAGTCCGCGACGGTGATGGGCGTTCCGTCTTCCCACACGGCGTCGGGGTTGAGCTTCATCTCGACGACCTGGGGGTCTTCGCTGACGAGCTCGACCGAAGACGCGTAGTTCTCGTTGAGAACGGGCTCGCCGTCGGTGGTGATCTTGATCGGGCCGCCCTGGGTGGCCGCCAGGATCGTGTTCGTGTCGACGTCGTTGCCGTCGATCTCGAGGTTGTTGTAGTTGACCGGCAGGGCGCCGACGGCGAGCGTCAGCGTGCCGCCGTCCTGAACCTCATCGGCGGTGGCCGAATCCCAGTCGACGGTCGGCAGGTCGGCGGCAGCACTCGCGCTGGAGCTGGGTGCGGCCGTGTTACCGGCTGCGCAGCCCGAGACCAGCAGCGCGGCTGCGCCGAGCATGGCCAGAGCGCCGAGTGTTTTCACACTCCGTGTCCTCATCATGTGATCGTTCCTCTCGTATTCCTTGTGGGGCCTCGGCGGCTTGGTGCCACCACCGGGGGTCTATGACGCTTCGGCGAGTGCCGCCTCCTCCACCAGCGCGGAGCGATCCACGTGGTGGCAGGCGACCTGCGCGCGGCCGTGCGGGGCGAGTTCGGGATCGGACTCGCGGCACCGGGCCTGAGCGGTCTCGTCGAGGAGGAGGTACAGCGGGCACCGCGTGCGGAAACGGCATCCCTCGATCTCCTGCGTGGGGCTCGGCAGATCCCCGTTCAGGAGAATGCGGGTGCGCTGGCGCTCGATGGCGGGGTCGGGGATGGGCGCCGCCGAGATGAGCGCCTTGGTGTACGGATGCCTCGGATTGTTGAAGATCTCCGCGATCGGACCCTGCTCGACGATTCGGCCGAGGTACATCACGGCGACATCGTCGGCGATCTGACGGACGACGGCGAGGTCGTGCGCGACAAAGAGATACGACAGCCCCAGGCGGTCCTTGAGGTCTTCCAGCAGGTTGATGACGCCAGCCTGGATGGAGACGTCCAACGCCGACACGGGCTCGTCGAGGATGAGGACGGCGGGGTTGGTCGACAGCGCACGCGCGATGCCGAGTCGCTGCCGTTGGCCGCCGGAGAACTCGTGCGGGTACCGATCCGCCATCGCCGGGTCGAGCCCGACGAGTTCGAGCAGCTCCGTCACCTTCGCATCGCGCTCGGCCTTCGGCGCTCCCTGAACCCAGAGCGGCTCCGTGATGACCTCGCCGACCGGAAGGCGCGGATCGATCGCACCCATCGGGTCCTGGAAGACGATCTGCACGTCCGGGCGGAGTGCGTTGATCTCGCGCTTCGTCGCGGTCCCGACATCCGTGCCCTCGATGTGGATCGTTCCCGACTGGGGGGCCGCCATCTCCATGATCTCGAGGATCGTCGTGGTCTTGCCGCAGCCCGATTCACCGACCAGGCCCAAGGTGCGGCCGGGGCGCAGCGTGAACGAGACGCCGTCCACGGCGCGGACGGTGCCGATGCGTCGGGGGAAGACCGAGCCCTTCATGAGCGGGAAGTGTCGCGTGAGGTCGGTGACCTCGACGACCGGGGCACCACCGGTCTCGGCGCGCTCCTCCTCGGGCAGGGGTGCGGGGCGCGGGAAGATCTCCGGACGCTTGAGCTCACCCGATGCGATCTCGTCCGCCCGGATGCACGCCGAGACGTGCAGAGGCGTCGCCGGATCGTGCACGGCCAGCATCGGCTCGATGTCGTGGCACGCGTCGATCGCGATCGGGCAGCGGGCAGCGAACGGGCAACCCTGAGGCAGGTTCGCCAGCGACGGCGGACGCCCGTCGAGAGGGACGAGGCGCTGCGTTCCTGCCGTCATCATGTTGGGCACCGATCGCAGCAGCCCGATCGAGTACGGCATGTGCGGAGCGGAGAACACCTCGTCGGTCGTGCCGAGTTCGACCAGCTTCCCGGCGTACATCACGCCGACGCGATCGGCGTGGCCGGCCACGACCCCGAGGTCGTGGGTGATCAGGACGACGGCGGCGCCCGTGATGTCCTTCGCCTTCTCGAGCACCTCCAGGATCTGCGCCTGGATGGTCACGTCGAGCGCGGTCGTGGGTTCGTCGGCGAGGATGACCTTCGGGTCGTTCGCGATCGCCATGGCGATCATGGCGCGCTGACGCATGCCGCCGGAGTACTCGTGCGGGAACGCCCGGGCGCGGCGCTCGGCGTCGGGGATGCCGACGACCTTGAGCAGCTCGACCGCGCGGGACGCGGCCGCCTGGGTCGAGAGTCTGCCGTCGTGCAGGCGCAGAGCCTCGCTGATCTGGTCACCCACCGTGTAGACCGGCGTCAGGGCGGACAGCGGGTCCTGGAACACCATGGCCAGGCCCTTGCCGCGGATGCGCGACAGTCGCGCGTCGTCGAGACCGAGGAGCGACTGTCCTTCGAACTCGATCGCTCCCGTCACCCGCGCGCTCGAGGGAAGCAGGCCCATGACCGCGAGGGACGACACCGACTTGCCCGACCCGGACTCGCCGACGATGCCGAGGAACTCGCCCGGATGCACGTCGTAGGAGATGCCGCGGACCGCCTGCACGGGTGCGCCGTCGCGCTGCGGGAAGGTGACGCTGAGATCGCGGACCGACAGCAGAGGAGTGCCGGTGCGCGGCGGGGTCACGGGACGCGGTTCAGTCACGGTTGTTTCCAGACGTGGGGTCGATGGCGTCGCGCAGCGCGTCGCCGACGAGGCTGATGGCGAACAGCAGCGCGATCAGCACCATGGCGGGGAACACGAACAGCCAGGGACGGGTCACCGCCGCGGCGGTGCCGTCCGAGAGCAGGGTTCCGAGCGACACTTCGGGCTTCTGGACGCCGAACCCGAAGTAGCTCAGCGCCGTCTCGGACATGATCGCCGAGACCACGCCGAGGGTGGCGTCGATGATGAGGATGGAGGCCATGTTCGGGATGATGTGGCGCCCGAGGATCTTGTGCGTCGGCATGCCCATATAGCGCGCCGCGCGCACGAAATCGCGATTGCGCAGGGATCGCGTCTGGCTGCGCACGACCTGGGCCATGATCATCCAGCTGAACAGGGCGATGTAGAGCATCAGCACCACCCATGACAGCCCCTTGATGAGCGGGCTGAGGAGGATGAAGAGAAAGAACGCGGGGATCACCAGAAGCAGCAGGATGAACCACTGGATGACGCGATCGACCCACCCGCCGATGTAGCCGGCCGTCGAGCCGACGATCGCGGCGATGATCGTGGCCGCCGGGCCCGCGACCAGTCCGATGACCAGGGACTTCTGCAGGCCGGAGAGCGTCTGGGCGTAGATGTCCTGACCGATGGAGTTCGTTCCGAACCAGTGCAGGTTGGTGGGGCCCATGCCCATGTTCAGCGGGTCGCGATCGGTCACGCCGTACGCGTAGAGGAACGGACCGAGGAACGCCCACAGGATGATCATGACCACGACGGTGATGCCGATCCAGAAGCGCGGCATCCGCTTCAGGCGCAGCCACACCAGACCGTTGCGCGAGAGCGGACGCCGAGCGCCGGTGACGTCGTTGCCCGGCTCGAGGGGCGCTTCGAGCGCCTGTTCCTGCATCACCGACATGTCAGTTCCTCACCCTCGGGTCGAGCGCGGCGTACAGCACTTCGGAGAGTGTCGAGGCGATCAGGTAGAGGACGGCCACGAACAGCGTGCTCCCCGCGACGGCGTTGATGTCGTTCTTCTGAATGGCCTCGATCTGGAACTGCCCCATCCCCCGCCAGCTGAAGACGATCTCGAGCATCGCGGATCCCGCGATGAGCGTCCCGAAGCTGTAGGCGAAGAACGTCGACATCGGGATGAGGGCGAGCCGCACGCCGTGGCGGTAGAGAGCCTGCGTGCGCGGCAGGCCCTTTGATCGCGCGGTGCGGATGTAGTCGGCGCCGAGCACGTCGAGCATGACGCTGCGCTGGTACCGGGAGTAGGAGGCGGCGCTGATCAGGACGAGCGCGAGCGTCGGGAGAAGCAGGTGGATGGCGCGATCCCACGCGAGCTCCCACCAGTTGCCCGAGATCCCCGCGGTGTACTCGCCGGTGAACTGGATGAGCTGCGTGCCGGCCAGATTGTTGAACTGCGTGGCCACGATCATGAGCAGCACGCCGATGACGAACGTCGGCGTCGCGAAGACGACGTACGACGCGTACGTCACGATCTGGTCGCTCGTGCGGTACTGCCGGACGGCGCCCCACACTCCGAGCAGCACGCCGAGGATCGCGCCGATGATCGACCCGAGAAGGAGGAGGCGCAGGCTCGCCCCCGACCGGGCGAGGATCTCGTTCGTGACCTGGGCTCCACCCACCGTGGTGCCCAGCGAGAACTGGGTGAAGAGGTTCACCAGCCAGGTCCACATGCGCACGATGACCGGGACGTCGGGATTGACGCCCATCGCATCGAGCGAGGCATCGATGGATGCCTGCGGCGGTCGCGGATTCATCCCGTAGAACCGGGCAGCCGGATCCAGGACGGTGCTGGCCAGGATGTAGGCCATGCAGGTCGCGATCAGGCTGAGGATCGCGTAGTTCAGGAACCGCCGGATGACGTAGATCGTCATCGAGCCGGCCTCGCGGTCCGGCGTAGTTCAGACAGACACATCATCGTCGTTCTTTCCTGGGGCCACCGCCACCATGCGCGGTGTCGGCTTCGGGGGGATGTCGGAACCTGTCCGACCCATAGACCCTAACCCCGGCGCTCCGTTGCGGCCGTCGACGTTGACGAGTCTTTTCACGACCGTAACATTTCGTCATTCCTTCGCAAAATGTTCTATCAGCAGACACATAGGTTCGCAGTCAGGCGACCCTAAGCCCTATGCGCTGAGCACAGCGCTCAACGCGCCGATCACGATGATTCCCAAAGCCAGCAGCGCGGGGACATCCCATTCACGGCGGATCGCGGCATCCGCTCTGCTTCGCTCACGCGCCCCGTCCCACTCGTCACGGATGATGCCCAGCTCTCGAAGAGCGGGGGGCACCGTTGCCCCGGGTCGTGCGCCCGCCGTCGGACCGACGCGGCCCGGCCGGCCCGCCACCGGCCCGCCGTATGCCTTGATCTCGGATCCGTCGAGGAGGTCGAACACCACCTGCCAGCGCATCCGGATATCGGCGACCCGACCCCACGGGAGTGTCGTGCGGCGCAGATAGTTCTGGACGATGACATCGTCCCTGCTCATCGAGATGTGCGAGGCGTACAGCACGACATAGATGAACCAGAGGACGAGCAGCACCCAGGGAGCCAGCAGCAGCATCTGGATGATGCCGGCCCGCAGGAGCGCGTCGCCGAGCAGCACCACCGCGATCACGCCCGACACGATCAGGGCGATCGTGCCGGACGTGGCGCGGAACACCCGGCGCGCCGGAGCGGGCGGGTTCGGGCGGGGCGCGCTCAGAGGCCCGCTCCCCCGCCCAGGGGAATCGATGCGCCGGGGATCGCGTCCAGCAGGCGCCTCGTGTACTCCTCGGACGGGTTCGCGAAGATCTCGTCGACGGTCCCCTGCTCGACGACCTTGCCGCGTTCCATGACGCAGACGAGGTCGGCTGTCACACGCACGACGGCGAGGTCGTGGGTGATGAACAGGTAGGTCAGACCGAGTTCGGACTGCAGTTCGGCGAGCAGCTGCAGGATCTGGTCCTGCACGAGCACGTCGAGCGCGGAGACCGCCTCGTCGAGGATGACGATGTCCGGCTTCAGCGCCAGTGCACGGGCGATGGCCACGCGCTGACGCTGACCGCCGGAGAGCTCGTTCGCGTAGCGCGACGCGAGCTCCTGCGGAAGCGAGACCTGGTCGAGAAGCTCGCGCACCCGCTCGCGCCGTGACGCCGTGTCGCCGACTTTGTGGATCTCGAGCGGCTCGGAGATCGTGTTGCCGATGTTGCGCATCGGGTCGAGCGAGCCGTAGGGATCCTGGAACACGGGTTGCATGCGTCGTCGCAGGTCGAACGTGTCTTTGCGCGACAGCCCGGCGACATCGATGCCGTCGACCTCGATGAGACCGGAGGTGGGATCCTCCAGCTTGAGCACCATCTTGGCCACCGTGGACTTGCCCGACCCCGACTCGCCGACGAGGGCGAGGGTCTTGCCGCGCGGGATCTCGAACGAGACCGCATCCACGGCGCGGAACGGCTCGCTGCGGAAGCCACCCATGCGGATCTTGTAGTCCTTCGTGAGCTCCTTCACGCGCAGCGTCGGAGCGGTGTTCGCGACATCCGCCAGCACCTTCACACCGCGGTCCTCGACGACGGCCTGGATGCGCTGCGAGGCGATGCTGGGTGCAGCCGAGACCAGCCGCTGCGTGTACGGGTGCAGCGGGTTCTCGAGGATGGTCCGGCTCGGCCCCGACTCGACGATCTCGCCGTCCTTCATGACGATGATGCGCTCGGCACGTTCTGCGGCGAGGCCCAGGTCATGCGTGATCAGGAGCACAGACGTGCCCTTCTCCCGCGTGAGCTTGGCCATGTGGTCCAGGATCACGCGCTGCACCGTGACGTCGAGCGCCGAGGTGGGCTCGTCCGCGATCAGCAGCTGCGGATCGGCGGCGAGGCCGATGCCGATGAGGGCGCGCTGGCGCATGCCGCCGGAGAACTGATGCGGGAACTGGTTCATGCGCTTCTCGGCGTCTGCGAGGCCGGCCTGCTTCAGGACCTCGATCGCGCGGGCCTCGATGTCACGGCGACCGGACGCGATACCGTTCGCACGCACCGCCTCCTTCACCTGGAAGCCGATGCTCCACACCGGGTTGAGGTTCGACATCGGGTCCTGAGGCACGTACCCGATGTCGCGGCCGCGGACGGCCTCCATCTCGGACAGCGAGTATTCGGTCAGGTCGGCGCCGGCGAGCGTGATGCTGCCGGAGGTGACATGACCGGTCCCGGGCAGGAGGTTCACGATCGCCGACGCCGTCGTGGACTTGCCCGAGCCGGACTCGCCCACGATCGCGATGGTCTCGCCGGGGAAGATGTCGAAATTGATGCCGTGGAGCACCTCGCGCTCACCGGACTGCGAGTCAAAGGCGACACGCAGGTCCTTCACGCTCAGCAACGGCTGACGGGCGGTCTCGCTCATCGGCGGGCCCTCGCTCTCGGGTCGAGGGCGTCGCGGATCAGCTCGCCCAGCAGGATGAACGCCAGCACCGTCACCGTCAGCAGGATCGACGGGTAGATCAGCGCCATGGGGGCCACGCGCAGCGACTGCTGCGCCTGGCTGATGTCGTTGCCCCACGACATCGTGCCGCTGCCGAGACCGACACCCAGGAACGACAGGGTCGCCTCGGCGACGATGGCCGCCGCGAGGCTGATGGTCGTGATGACCAGGAGCGGTGCGATGGCGTTCGGCACGACGTGGGTGACGAGCGTGGTGAACCGCGACTGACCGAGCGCGCGGGAGGCCGTGATGAAGTCCGCCTGACGCACCCGGAGCACTTCCGCACGCACCACGCGGGCGGTGGAGGCCCACGCGAACCCGCCGATGGCGAAGGCGAGGGTGAACACGTTGCGGTTCGTCGAGAAGACGCTCATCACGACGATCGCGGCGAGGATGTAGGGGATCGAGAAGAAGATGTCGCCGATGCGCGACAGCAGGGAATCGAGCCATCCTCCGTAGAACCCGGCGAACGCCCCCATGATCAGGCCGATCGTCGTGCCGATGATGGTGGCGATGAGGCCGACGGTGAGCGAGGTGCGCGCACCCCAGACCATGCGCGACCAGATGTCGCAGCCCTGGAACGTGAAGCCGAGCGGATGCCCGTCCGCCGGTCCGCCGTTGCTGTTGGCGAGCTGGCAGTCGTCGTTGGGCGGGACCGTGGTGAACAGCGTCGGGAAGATGGCCATCACGAGGACGATGCCCACGACGATCAGGCTGATCCAGAACGTGGGTCGACGACGCAGATCGTGCCAGGCATCCGACCACATGCTGCTCGGCTTCTCGCCGACGCGGACCGCGTCGACGACGAGCGTCTGGTCTTTGACGGGGGCGACGTAGTGCGCCGCCGGGGTGCGATCACTTGACATAGCGGATCCTCGGATCGAGCAGGCCGTAGAGCAGGTCCACGACGAGGTTGACGAGCACGTAGATGATGACGAACACGGTCACGAAGGAGACGATCGTCGGGCCCTCGTGACGGAGCGTCGCCTGGAACAGCGTGTTCCCGACACCCGGCACGTTGAAGATGCCCTCCGTGACGGTCGCTCCGACGAGGAGCACGCCGAAGTTGGTGGCGGAGTTCGTGATCACCGGGATGAGCGAGTTGCGCAGCACGTGCACGGGGACGACGCGTCGGCGCGACAGTCCTTTGCTGTACGCGGTGCGCACCCAGTCCTGGTTCAGGGTGTCGATCACCGAGCCGCGCATGAGGCGCATGCTCGTGGCGTAGAGGCTGAATCCCAGGACGAGCGCAGGGAGCAGGAGGTCGCCCCAGTCGTTCTGGGCGCCGACCGTCGGCTTGAACCAGCCGAACTGGATGGCCAGGAAGTACTGGGCCAGGAAGCTGAGCACGAAGATCGGCAGCGCCACGAAGATGAGGGCGATGACGAGCATCGTGTTGTCGAAGATCTTGCCCTTCCGCAGGGCGGAGACCGTGCCGATGATGATCGAGAGGGTGAACTCGATCAGGATGGCCATGATGGCGAGTCGTGCGGTCACCGGGAGGGTGCGGGCGAGGACCTCGTTGACCGACTGACCCGAGAACGTGACGCCGAGATTGCCTTGGAAGATGCCCACGATGTAGTAGAAGTACTGCACCAGGAACGGGTCGTTCAGGTGGTACTGCTCGCGCAGTTGCTCAACGAGAGCCGGGTTCGGCGTGCGATCGCCGAACAGGGCGAGAATCGGATCGCCGGGCAGGGCGAAGACCAGGAAATAAATGAGAAGCGTGGCCCCGAAGAACACGGGTATCACCTGAACCACACGTCTGAGGATGTAACCGAGCATCCTCACTCCCTCCAGCTGAAGGATGCTCTGCGACCAGCGCGTTCGGGTCGTCGCAGGCATCCGGTAAGAGCATCGTGCCGCGTTATGCACGCGATTGCGAGGCCCGGGCGGACAGACCGCGAGGCGGTGACATGACGTCACCGCCTCGCGGGTTCGATCAGATGTTACTTGGTGATCTGGAAGTACAGCGGAACCGAGTTCCAGCCGAACTCGACATTCTGCACGCCCTCGGCGTAGCCGCCGGTGACGTTCGAGTACCAGAGCGGCGTGGCCGGGAGGTCCGTGAGCAGGATCTCCTGTGCCTTCTGGAAGTCGGCGTTGGCGGTCTCCGCGTCGGTGGCCGAGATGCCGCTGGTCAGCAGGTCATCGAACTCCGGGTTGGAGTAGTCACCGTCGTTGGAACCGGCGTTGGTCGCGTACAGCGGGCCCAGGAAGTTGTACAGACCCGGGTAGTCCGCCTGCCAGCCGGTGCGGAACGCGGTCGAGATCGTGCGCCCCGTGATCTCCGTACGGAGCGACGCGAAGTCGACGTACGGAGCACCGGATGCCTCGATGCCGAGCGTGTTCTTGATCGAGTTGGTCACCGCGTCGACCCACGTCTGGTGTCCGCCGTCGGAGTTGTACGCGATCTGGAATGTACCGTCCCACGGCGAGATGGCGTCGGCCTCGGCCCACAGCTTCTTCGCCTCGTCCTCGTTGTACTCGAGGACGCCTGCGCCTTCGAGCGAGTCGGACCAGCCCGCGATGACCGGCGAGGTGAAGTCGCTGGCCGGGGTGCGGGTGCCCTGGAAGATCGTCTGCGTGATCTCTTCCCGGTTGATCGCCATCGAGATGGCCTGACGGCGCAGCTGACCCTCTTCTCCCGAGAAGTGCGCGAGGCGCGCAGGAATGGTGAAGGACTGGAAGACGGCAGCCGGCTGGTTGACCGCGCGGTCGCCCAGGTCGCTCTCGAAGGTGGCGAGCGCCGACGGCGGAACACCGTCGATGACGTCCACGTTGCCGCCGAGGAGGTCGGCGTACGCGGCATCCTGCGTCGCGTAGAAGACGATGTCGAGGCCGGCGTTCTGCGGTGCGCGGCCGCCGGTGTAGTCGTCGTTCTTCACGAGCGAGATCTGCACGTCGTGCTCCCACGCCGTGTCGCTGGCGAGCTTGTACGGGCCGTTTCCGATCGGGTTCTCGCCGAATGCTTCCATGTCTTCGAACGCGGCGTCCGGGAGCGGGACGAACGCCGAGTAGCCGAGACGGAGTGCGAAGTCGGAGGCGGGCTTGCTCAGCGCGATGGTGAACGTGTAGTCGTCCACCTCCTTCAGGCCGGTGAGCTCGGAGTCCTCGTCGTAGCTGAAGCCCTCGATGTCTTCGAAGAAGTAGCTGTTCAACTGAGCGTTGGACGCCAGCGCGCCGTAGTTCCAGGCGTCGATGAAGTTGTGGGCCTGCACCTCGGTGCCGTCCGTGAACTTCTGACCCTGCTTGAGCTTGATGGTCAAGTTCTGCGGGTCGTCGACCGTGATCGACTCCGCCATGTCGTTGACGGGCTCACCCTTGGCGTCGTAGTAGACCAGTCCGGCGAAGATCGAGTCGAGGATCTTGCCGCCGCCGACCTCGTTCGTGTTGGTCGGGATGAGCGGGTTCTCGGGCTCGGAACCGTTCGTCTTGATGACGGCGGTGCTGGTGCCGCCGCCGGACGCGCTCGGCGTGCTGCTGCCGCCGCCGGAGCAACCGGCGAGCGCGAGCCCTCCGACCACCAGCAGCGCGACGCCCGAAAGGGCGATCTTGTTGCGCTTCAACTTTTCCTCCTGTGCAAGGGTGATGCGCCCACAGCAAGGCAGACCAATACTGGGGCGCGGTTAGGGAAACCCTAGGTAAACGACAAGCGATGGTCAAAACCTCGCGCGAAAACGTTACAGACCCTTAACTCAATCGGTGTTCGATGTGGCAATCTGACAAGATGCCCCCGCTGAACCCTCCCTCGTCTTGGCCGGAGGGCACAGCCGATGACCTCGGGGGTGCCCGGTCGTCACGGTGGCGCGCACGACTCTGGTGGGAGATCGGGATCGTGCTGGCGCTCTCGGTGGGGCGCTCGGCCCTCTACTCCGTGCTGTCGCTCATCCAGGCGCTCGGGCGGGAGGAGTCCCTCGGCGGTCAGTCCCAGGCGCTCAACCCCACGGCCGATGCGGAGCAGTTCTGGGACGTCCTCTATCAGCTGCTGTCGCAGCTCTTCGCCTTCGCACCCATCGCACTGGCGGTGTGGCTGCTGTGGGAGCCGGGGAGGAGCGCGTTCGCCCGCATCGGGCTGGACTTCCGACGGTTCGGCGGCGACGTGGGGCGCGGCATCCTGCTCCTTGCCGTCATCGGGATCCCCGGGCTCGGGTTGTACGTCGCCGGCCGTGCTCTGGGCATCACCGTGCAGGTGGAGGCAGCCCCGCTCGACCCGTCGTGGTGGACCGTGCCCCTGCTGCTCCTGGCCGCGGTGCGGGCAGGACTCACCGAGGAGGTCATCTTCATCGGGTATCTGTTCGACCGCTTGCGGCGGCTGGGGTGGGGCTGGTGGGCGATCATCCTGTCGACGGCGGCGCTCCGCGGGGCGTACCACGCGTACCAGGGCCCCGGCCCGGTGATCGGCAACTTCGTCATGGGCGTCGTGTTCGGGTGGTGCTACCGCCGCTGGGGCCGTGTGATGCCGCTCGTGATCGCCCACACGCTCATCGACGTCGTGGCGTTCGTGGGGTATCCGCTCGCCGTGGCGCTCGTGCCCGGGGTGTTCGGGCCGACGCCGGGCGCGTCCGCCACGCCGACGCCCACGGTGTCGGCGACGCCCTGACCCGCCCTCGGGGCAGGCCGGCCGTCACGATCGGCTCCGGGCCGTGCGAACGGTCGCGACACGCCGCGCGCCATCGGGGCAGCGCGGCATGTCGTGACCGTTCGCGAAAGCCGGTGACGCGACAGCGGTCAGGCGAACGCCTCGATCGGCGGGCAGGCGCATACGAGGTTGCGATCGCCCCACGCGTTGTCGATGCGGCGCACCGGCGGCCAGTACTTGCCGCGCACGAGGGTGTGCACCGGGTACGCCGCCAGGTCACGCGGGTACGGGTGCGCCCACTCGGCCACGATGACCGACTCGGCGGTGTGCGGGGCGTTCACCAAGGGGTTGTCGTTCGCGGGCCACTCCCCCGCCGCCACGGCGTCGGCCTCGGCCTTGATCGCGATCATCGCCTCGATGAAGCGCTCGATCTCACCCAGGTCCTCCGACTCCGTCGGCTCGACCATGAGCGTGCCCGCGACGGGGAACGACATTGTCGGCGCGTGGAATCCGTAGTCGATCAGACGCTTCGCGACGTCGTCGACGGTGACACCGGTCTGTTCGCGCAGGGGGCGCAGGTCGAGGATGCACTCATGCGCGACCAGGCCGGCCTCGCCGGCGTACAGCACCGGGAAGTGCGCACGCAACCGGAAGGCGATGTAGTTCGCCGAGAGCACGGCGGCGGCCGTGGCATCCCGAAGCCCGGCCGCGCCCATCATGCGCACGTAGGCCCACGAGATCGGGAGGATGCCCGCAGACCCGTTCGGGGCGGCCGAGACCGCACCGCCCTCGAACACGAAGCCGCCCGCGTGATCGGCGCGCTGCGAGAACGGATGCCCCGGCAGGAACGGTGCCAGATGGGACTTGGCCGCGACCGGTCCGACCCCGGGACCGCCTCCGCCGTGCGGGATCGCGAACGTCTTGTGCAGGTTGAGGTGCGAGACGTCGCCCCCGAGGTCGCCGAAGCGGGCGAACCCGAGCAGCGCGTTGAGGTTCGCGCCGTCGACGTAGACCTGACCCCCGGCGTCGTGCACGGCCGCGGTGATCGCGAGCACCTCGTGCTCGTACACGCCGTGCGTGGACGGGTAGGTGATCATCAGCGCAGCCAGGGTCTCCGCGTGCAGAGCGATCTTGGCGTGCAGGTCGTCGAGGTCGACGTTTCCGGCCTCGTCGCATGCGACGACGACGACCTTCATGCCGGCGAGGACTGCGGATGCCGCGTTCGTGCCGTGTGCGGAGGAAGGGATGAGGCACACGGTGCGGCCGGCGTCTCCGCGGGACACGTGGTATCCGCGGATCGCGAGCAGTCCGGCCAGCTCGCCCTGCGACCCGGCGTTCGGCTGCAATGAGACGGCGTCGTAGCCCGTGACCTCGGCCAGCCACGACTCCAGCTGCTCGATCATCGCGAGGTAGCCGCGCACGTCGTCCTCGGGGGCGAACGGATGCACGCGCGAGAACTCCGGCCACGACACGGCGGCCATCTCTGTCGCCGCATTGAGCTTCATCGTGCACGAGCCGAGCGGGATCATTCCGCGGTCGAGGGCGTAGTCGCGGTCTGCCAGCGACTTGAGGTAACGCATCATGGCGGTCTCGGACCGGTGCGAGGTGAAGACCGGATGCGTCAGGTACTCGTCGGCGCGGAAGAGTCCGACCGGCACGCCGGCCAGGGCACCGGCGTCCGCCCACGGCACGCCGCGCTCGGCCGACCCGCCGCCCTGCATCTCGGACTCGGGGAGGCCGAACGACCAGGCCACCGCGGCCAGATCGGCGGCGGTGGTGGTCTCGTCGACCGAGAGCCCCACCGTGGCATCGTCGACCCAGAACAGCTGGTAGCCGCGCTCGCGGGCACGCTCGATGACGCGTCGCGCGTCGCCGGGGACGTGCACGCGCAGAGTGTCGAAGAACGCGTCGTGGACGACGTCGAGTCCATACGACCGCAGTCGTCCGGCGAGCGCCTCAGCCTTTTTGGCGACGTCGGTCGCGATCGCGCGCAGACCGTCGGGACCGTGGTAGACGGCGTACATCGCCGCCATGACCGCGAGCAGCACCTGCGCGGTGCAGATGTTCGAGGTCGCCTTCTCACGGCGGATGTGCTGCTCGCGCGTCTGCAGCGCGAGGCGGTACGCGGGATGGCCCGCCGCGTCCTGCGAGACGCCCACGAGGCGGCCCGGCAGCTGTCGCTCGAGGCCCCCGCGCACGGCCATGTAGCCCGCGTGCGGTCCGCCGAAGCCCAGCGGCACGCCGAAGCGCTGCGTCGTGCCGACGGCGACGTCGGCGCCGAGTGATCCCGGCGAGCGCAGCAGCGTGAGGGCCAGAAGGTCGGCGGCGACCACCACGCGTCCGCCCTGAGCCTGAACGGCGGCGATCACCTCCGAGGGATCCCAGACGCGGCCGGATGCCCCCGGGTACTGCACGAAGGCGCCGAAGGCCTCGGGCAGGGTGGGCGTTCCGTCTTGCTGCGCCAGGCCGACGACCGGTGCGCCGAAGTCGATCACGCGCAGCTCGATGCCGAGCGCGTCGGCTCGCGACTCCAGCAGCGCACGCGTCTGGGGCAGCGCGTCGGCGTCGACGAGGAACACGTTCGACGTCGACTTCGATGCACGTCGCGCGACGAGCATCCCCTCGACCACCGCGGTCGACTCGTCGAGCATCGACGCGTTCGCGGTCGCGAGACCGGTCAGATCCGTGACCATCGTCTGGAAGTTGATGAGCGCCTCGAGGCGACCCTGGGAGATCTCGGGTTGATACGGCGTGTAGGCGGTGTACCACGACGGGTTCTCCAGCACGTTGCGCGCGATGACGGACGGCGTGAACGTGTCGTAGTAGCCCAGTCCGATCATCGGCCGCGCACTGCGGTTCTGCGCGGCGAGTGCCCGCAGTTCATCCAGCGCCTCCGCCTCGGTGGCCGCGGGCGGGATCTGCGAAGACGTCACCGTCCGGACGTGGATGGATGCCGGTACCGCGGCGTGCATCAGGGCGTCGACCGTGTCGTACCCGAGCGTGTCCAGCATGCGCCTCTGAGAGGCGGCATCCGTCCCGATGTGGCGACGGGAGAACTCGCTCGAGCCCGAGCCGTAGGCGCCGGTCACGCCTCGCCGCCCGTGAGAGCGGCGTAGGCGTCGCGGTCCATCAGTCCGTCCGCGGCACCGTCGGCCACGCGCATCCTGAGGAGCCAGCCGTCGCCGAACGCGTCGGCGTTCACGAGCGACGGGTCGTCGACGACTGCGTCGTTGATCTCGATGACCTCGCCGTCCAGGGGGGCGTAGAGCTCGCCGACGGATTTGGTCGACTCGATCTCGCCGCAGACCGCGTTGGCCGTCAGCGCAGCCCCGACCGCGGGCAGTTCGACGAAGACGACGTCACCGAGCTTGTCGGCGGCGTAGTCGGTGATGCCGACGGTCGCGACGTCGCCGTCGAAGGCGATCCACTCGTGCTCGGCGGTGTAGGACAGGGCGGTGAGATCGGTCATTTCTTCCTCCGGTAGAAAGGCAGCGTCGAAACGGTGGCGGGGATGCGGGTGCCCCGCACGTCGATGGTCAGGGGGGTGCCGAGGTCGCTCGTCGAGGGAGCGACGAGGGCCATGGCGATGGGATGCCCGAGTGTCGGGCTCAGGGCGCCGCTGGTGATCTCTCCCACGCGGGTGTCGCCGTCGTACACGCCGTAGCCCGCACGCCCCGCGCGGCGCCCCTCCGAGACGAGGCCCACGAGCACGGGGGAATCGACCGCGGACCTCGCGATCAGGCCCTCCTTGCCGATGAAGGACTCTTTGTCGAGCGCCACGGCGCGGCCGAGGCCGACCTGTGCGGGAACGATGGCGCGCGACAGTTCGTGGCCGTAGAGCGGCATCCCCGCCTCGAGGCGCAGGGTGTCGCGTGCGGCCAGTCCCGCGGGCACGAGGCCGAGCGGGGCACCCGCGGTGAGGAGGGCGTCCCACAGCGCGACGGCCTGCGCGTGCGGGATCAGCAGCTCGTATCCGTCCTCGCCCGTGTACCCGGTGCGTGCGATGAGCAGCGGCGTCCCGTCGAACGACGCCTGCACCGAGGCGTAGTACGGGAGGTCGTCCAGCGGGTGTGCGAACGCGCCCACGCCCGGTGTGGCATCGAGCACCTGACGCCCAGCCGGACCCTGCACGGCGATGAGCGAGTAGTCGTCGCTCCGATCGACGACCTCCACGGAGTGGCCGTCGACCGCCGAGGACAGCGCGGCACCCGCGGCGCGGCGGTTCCCCGCATTGGCGATCACCAGGAACAGCTCGCCCTCGAGTCGATAGACGATGACGTCATCGACGACGCCGCCGTCTTCGGCGAGGATCAGCGAATACTTCGCCTTGCCGACGGCCATCGTCGACAGCCGACCGGCCAGCGCGTGGTCGAGGTACTCCCCGGCGCCGTCCCCCGACACGGAGAACTCGGCCATGTGCGAGATGTCGAACAGGCCCGCGGCTGAGCGCACGGCGTGGTGCTCCGCGAGGTCGGAGGTGTAGCGCACCGGCATCATCCAGCCGCCGAAGTCGGTGAAAGCGGCACCGAGCGCCTCGTGGCGCTCGCGCAAGGCGGTGTGGCGGGGTTCCGTCATGAGTTCTCCCGGTCTCGTGCGGGCAGCCGTCGGACGACGACTGTGAACTCCCCCTCTGTCATGGGCCTGAGAGTTTCGTCGCGTCACCCGAGAACGGATGCCGCGCCTTTCACCGTGGGCGGACGACAGCGCTCGCGCACGAGCTCGTCATCGCTTTTCAGAGCGGCCGGAACCGAGCGGTACGAATACCTGAGAGATTGGCGGGGAGGCTTGCTCCTTCGGTGCCCGACAGCGTGTGTCGGAGCTCTCCCGCCCGGGTCATGGGCCGAATGTTCAGTTGCCCCGCCAGCATAGCGGGGCGAACCCGGCGGGAGCAGTGCACACGGCGAAGACGGCGGACCGCGGACCGGACGCGGGAATCAACTGATGCAGCGGCCGGTCGGGACCGCGGACGTCCAGCCGGTGGCCGCGGCCACGACCGGCGCGAGCTCGGCGTTGGTCATGGCATATCCCTTTCCCGCGTCGGTGTCGCCGCGGGCGAACACCACCCCTGCCACCTGGCCGCCGGACGTGAGGAGCGGACCCCCCGAGTTGCCCGGCTGCACGGCGGCAGCGAGCGAATACACGTCTCGCGGATTGGTGCTGTCGGAGTAGATGTCGGGCACCGGCACGATCCCCGACGCCACGACCTCGGCGTTGATCGAGGTGAACGGGCCGCCGAAGGGGTACCCCTGGACGGCGCCGGCGGTGCCGATCTCGAGCTCGGCCGAAAGCGGCAGCGCGGGCACTCCGAGGTCGGGCACCGCGATCACCGCGAGATCGGTCACGGGGTCGAAGTGGACGATGGTCCCTTCGCGGGCCTCCCGGCCGGGCAGCTCCACGACCGGCGTCTCGATGCCGGCGAGGACGTGGGCGTTCGTCACGACGCGGTCGGGGGCGATGACGAACCCGGTGCCGGTCTGGCTCTGCCCGCACGCGTAGGCGACGCCCGAGACGCGGGCGACGGATGCTGCGGCCTGCGTCAGTCCGGGCTCGTCGAGCGTGATGGGCTCGGCCTGCGGGGACGCCTCGCCCTCGAACAGTCCACCGAGGCGCGGGATGCCCTCCTCGAGTACGGCGCTGCGCAGCTGCGCCAGCGTCGCGTCGACCGGATCGGGGGTCAGATCCTCGATGACATCGAGGACGCGCGAGGACGCGAGCGCGGCCGACAGCACCGGCGCGCCGCTCACCGCGACGCTCGAGCTCACGAGCAGGAGCACGAGGGCCGTCGCCACCACGCTGATCGCTCCGCCGAGCACGCGATCGAGTCCGCGCAGCTTGATGCGGTCGACCCCGCGCCTCACGGCCGAGCCGATCGCTCCCCCGAGCGATGCGCCCGCGACCAGCAGCACGACGACGAGCCCGATCAGTGCCACCGTCCGCCATTGCGGCCACGGCCAGATGCCGCTCACCACGGGCACGAGCCAGAACGCGGCGAAGGCCCCCGCGACCAGGCCCGCGAGAACGCCGAGGCTGGCGACCAGACCGCGCTGCAGACCGACGATCAGGGCGACCAGCAGCACTGCGACGAGGATCACGTCGACGATGATCACGCCGGCTCCTTCTCCACCCCGCGCGAGCGGATGCGCGCGACCAGCACAGCGTACGCACCGTTCCTGTGGCTTCGGCCTGTACACGTGGATGGAGTTGCCCTTCTGGTCACGGGGACACTAAGCTCGCTTCCGACAGTAAAGGTCGATATGACACAAACCTCCGGTCCCACGGCCCCACAGGGCTCGGCAGCGGTCGAACCCGCCGCCGACGATCTCACGCGCGTGGCCGTCTCGACCGTGATCTTCACACTGCGCCGCGACCGTCCCGACGACGTCCCCACGGTGTCGCTTCCCCTCGTGCGCCGCACGCGCGATCCGCATGAGGGCCTGTGGGCACTGCCGGGCGGCTGGCTCGACATCGCCGAGAGCCTGGATGCCGCGGCATCCCGCACACTCGCCGAGACGACGGGACTCTCCCCGAGCTACCTCGAGCAGCTCTACGCCTTCGGCGACGTGGACCGCTCACCGACCCGCGTCGTGTCCATCGTCTACTGGGCGCTGCTGCGGCCCGATGAGGTGCAGGACACCGCGGGCGGCCCGGACAACGGGCCGGCCGACGCCGAGGAGAACGTCGCATGGTTCGATGCGGCGGCCCTTCCCGGGCTCGCTTTCGACCACCGCCAGATCATCGAGTATGCGCTCTGGCGCCTGCGCAACAAGGTCGGCTACAGCCGGATCGCGCACGGGCTCCTGGGCGACGAGTTCACCCTCGCCGAGCTGCGCGAGGTGTACGAGTCGATCCTCGATCGTCGCCTCGACCCGGCGAACTTCCGTCGACAGGCTGAGAACTCCGACACCCTCATCCGCACCGGCGGCTTCCGCACCGGCAGCCACCGGCCCGCTCGCCTCTACCGCTACAACCGTGACGTCGAACTCGCCGATCGCGGTCCCGTCGCCACCGCACACTGACGTCCTCTTCCCGAAAGAACGTGCTGACATGTCCCTGACCTCGCTGACGCTCCAGCCCCTCCCCCGAGACCCCTCTGTCGACCACGAGATCCAGGCGATCGTCGCCGGCGCCTCCGTCGCCGAGACGTGCAACACCGATCTTGCCGACGGGCCGTGGACCTTCGATGTCCGTCCCGGCTACGGACCGGGTTCCTCGATGGGCGACGTCATCCCCACCGGCTCGCCGCGGCAGGGCGAGCTTCCGGCCTCGTACCGCGAAGCATCCGAGGACGAACTCCACGAGCGCATCCGCGTCGCGAAGCAGACGCTGGGCGAGCGGGTCGTGGTGCTCGGGCACTTCTACCAGCGCGAAGAGGTGATCGCGCACGCGGACTACGTCGGCGACTCGTTCCAGCTCGCGAACGCGGCGAAGGCCCGCACCACGGCCGAGGCCATCGTGTTCTGCGGAGTGCACTTCATGGCCGAGACCGCCGATCTGCTCTCGGGACCCGACCAGGCGGTGATCCTCCCGAATCTCGCGGCCGGCTGCTCGATGGCCGACATGGCCGACATCGACCAGGTCGAAGAGTGCTGGGAGCAGCTCCAGGAGGTGTACGGCGACCTCGAGGCCCCGGATGCCGACGGTCTGGTGCCCGTCATCCCCGTGACGTACATGAACTCGTCCGCGGCGATCAAGGGCTTCGTCGGTCGGCACGGCGGGATCGTCTGCACCTCGTCGAACGCGCGTACGGTGCTCGAGTGGGCGTTCGAGCGCGGTCGCCGCGTGCTCTTCTTCCCCGACCAGCACCTGGGGCGCAACACGGCGAAGGCGATGGGCGTCCCGCTCGCGCAGATGCCGATGTGGAACCCCCGCAAGCCCTTCGGCGGGAACGACGAGAGCGACCTCGCCGACGCGCGCGTCATCCTCTGGCACGGATTCTGCTCCGTGCACCGCCGCTTCACGGTCGAACAGATCGAGAAGGCACGGGCGGAGCATCCGGACGTCCGTGTCATCGTGCACCCCGAGTGCCCGATGGCGGTCGTGGACGCCGCAGACGAGGCGGGATCCACCGACTACATCCGCAAGGCCATTCAGGCGGCCACCGAGCCCGCCACTTTCGCGATCGGCACGGAGGTGAACCTGGTGCAGCGCCTCGCGGCCGAGCACCCGCAGCACACGATCTTCTGTCTCGACCCGGTGGTGTGCCCGTGCTCCACGATGTACCGCATCCACCCGGGCTACCTGGCGTGGGTTCTCGAGGGCCTCGTGGCGGGAGAGGTACGCAACCGCATCGTCGTGCCGGCGGACGTCGCCGATCCGGCCAGAGTCGCTCTCGAGCGCATGCTGGCGGCGAAGCCCCCCGAGGCGCCCAGGATCACCGCGGAGTCGCTCTCGTGAGCACGTCCGGCACCGCACCCGTTCACGTCGTCGTCGTGGGCAGCGGCATCGCCGGGCTGACGGTCGGCCTGCACGCCGTCGTGCGCGGGTGCCGCGTCACGCTCGTGACGAAGGACGTCCTCGAGCACGCCAACACCCGGTATGCGCAGGGCGGCATCGCCGGTGTGATGTTCGACGACGACCGGGTGGCAGACCACGTGCGCGACACCCTCGCCGCCGGCGCCGGGCTCAGCGATCCCGCCGCCGTGCGTGTGCTGGTCGAGGAAGGACCTGAGCGCATCTGCGAGCTCATCGACCTCGGGGTGGCGTTCGACCGCGACGGCGACGGCGCGTTCGTGAAGGGCCTGGAGGCGGCGCACTCGTACCCGCGCATCCTGCATTCGGGCGGGGATGCCACGGGTACCGCGATCGAGAAGGCCCTGGTCGCCCGGCTCCGGGCGAGCGACGTGCGCGTGATCGAGCACGCCTTCCTCGTGGACCTGATGATCGACCCGACCGGCGGCCGCGTCTACGGGGTCGACCTGCTCATCGGCGACGCGCCCGGCGTACAGGGCCGCCGGGAGATCGTCCGTGCGGACGCCGTCGTGCTCGCCACCGGCGGCGCGGGGCAGCTCTACGCCCACACCACGAACCCTCCGGTCGCGACCGGCGACGGCATCGCCGCCGCACTGCGGGCGGGTGCGGCGGTGAGCGACCTCGAGTTCTTCCAGTTCCACCCGACCGTGCTGCAAGGGTCGATCCCCACCCCGGGCGCCGCGATCGACGCCGCACCCGGCTCGGATGAGGCGTTCCTCGTCTCCGAGGCCGTGCGAGGCGAGGGCGCGACCCTGGTCGACGCGCACGGTCGGCGGTTCGCCTTCGATGCGCACCCCGACGGCGAGCTCGCGCCGCGCGACGTCGTCGCGCGGGCGATCGCGCGACAGATGGAGGCGCAGGGCGGGGCTCCCGTCCTCCTGGACGCGACGGGCCTGCGGGCGACCGTCACGGAGCGCGCCGAGTTCCTGGCCCGTCGCTTTCCGACGATCGACCGTGCGGTGCGCGACCGCGGGCTGGACTGGGCCGTCGCACCCATCCCCGTGACCCCCGCCGCGCACTACCTGATGGGCGGAGTGGACACCGACCTGTACGGCCGCACCACCCTCCCCGGGCTCTACGCGGTCGGCGAGGTGGCGCGGACGGGCGTCCACGGCGCCAACCGCCTGGCATCGAACTCCCTCCTCGAAGGAGCCGTCTTCGGCGCCCGCGCGGGCGAAGTGATCGCGGAGGATGCGGCATCCGGCACCTGGTCCGCCCCGTCCCCGCACGCGAGCGCCTCGGCGGCGCCGGCGGCGTCCACTCCGGGACGCCACGCTCCCGCGTTCAGCCGCGCGGCGCTGCAGGAGCTGATGTGGCAGGACGCCGGACTCGTCCGCGATGCGCAGGGTCTTTCGGACGCGGCGTCCGTCATCGCCCGGTGGCGGGCCGAGACGCGCAGCCCGCAGACCGAAGCCCAGTTCGAGGACGAGAACCTGCTGCTCGTCGCCGAACGACTCGTCGCCGCGGCGCAGGCGCGGCCGACGTCGGTCGGTGCGCACTTCCGCCGCGACGCGCCGGAGACGGCCGACACGGATGCTGAGGCATCCGCGTTCTTCGGGGGCGCGGCGCTCCGGACGGAGGTCGTCTGATGCTGACCCGAGCCACGCTCGATCGCGTCGTCGCCGCCGCCCTCGAGGAGGACGCGCCGTGGGGTGACCTGACCAGCGAGTCGCTGATCCCCGCCGACGCCGTCGCCACCGCTGATCTGATCGGGCGGGAGGGCGGAGTGTTCAGCGGCGGTGAGGTGTTCGCCGCGGCCTTCCGCCTGACAGACCCGCGGGTCGAGGTGCAGCTGCTCGTCGCGGACGGAACCGAGTACGAGAGCGGCACCGTGCTCGCGACCGTGGCGGGGCCCGCGCGGTCGGTCCTCACCGCCGAACGGGTGGGGCTGAACTTCGCGCAGCGCATGTCGGGTGTCGCGACGCTGACGGCGCGCTACGTCCGGGAAGTGGCCGGAACGCGGGCGCGCATCGTCGACACCCGCAAGACGACGCCGGGACTGCGGGCGTTCGAGCGGCACGCCGTACAGAGCGGCGGGGGCCGCAACCACCGGTACAGCCTGTCGGACGCCGTGATGGCCAAAGACAACCACCTCGCGGTCCTGACCGAAGGCGGTCTGTCGGTGACGGAGGCGCTGCGCGAAGCCCTCGCGAGCCTCCCGCACACCACGCACGTCGAGGTCGAGGTGGATCGTCTCGATCAGATCGAAGACGTCCTCGCCGCAGGCATCGGGACGATCATGCTCGACAACTTCTCGCTCGACGACCTGCGGACCGGCGTCGCACAGGTGCGCGGCCGGGCGACGGTCGAGGCGTCCGGCGGCGTCGATCTCGACACCGTGCGGGCGATCGCCGAGACCGGGGTCGACGTCATCTCGGTCGGAGCCCTGACGCATTCGGCGCGCGCCCTCGATCTCGCACTCGATCTGCGGATCACACGCATAGGCGGATAATAGGAAGCCATCATGAGCATGCTCTACCTCGACAACGCCGCGACCACGCCCGTGCGCCCGGAAGTACTCGAGGCGATGATGCCCTTCCTCACGCGGTGGTTCGGCAACCCCTCGAGTCACCACACCGTCGGCGAGGCGGCCGCGCAGGCGCTGGCCGACGCGCGCGCACGCGTCGCGCGGGTCCTCGGCATGCGGCAGGGCGACGTCGTGTTCACATCCGGCGGCACGGAGTCCAACAATCTGGCCATCAAGGGCATCTCGATCGCCGCTCAGCTGGGCCGGGATGCCGGACACGTCGTCACGACGCGGACGGGCCACGAATCGGTGCTCGGCTCGGTCGACTACCTGGCACGGGTGCACGGCTTCGAGGTGTCGTACGTCGACGTCGACGAGCACGGACGGATCGACCCGGATGCTGTGGCGGCAGCCCTCCGCGACGACACCGCGCTCATCACCTTCGGGTACGCGAACAACGAGGTCGGTACGGTGCAGGACGTCGCGGCCATCGCGGCGCCCGCCCGCGCACGCCGCATCCCGGTGCACGTCGACGCCGTGCAGGCCGCAGGGTGGCTGCCCCTGTCCGCCGGACTCCTGCACTACGACGCGATCTCGATCGCAGGGCACAAGGTCGGCGCGCCCAAGGGCAGCGGTGTCCTGGGCGTGCGCGGGCGCGTGCCGCTCGAGCCCCTGATGCACGGCGGCGGGCAGGAGGGCGGGCGGCGCAGTGGCACCGAGGACGTCGCCGGTGCGGTCGGGATCGCGACGGCGCTGGAACTCGCCGAGACCGAACGCGAGGAGGACGCCCGTCGGATCGAGGCACTCCGCGACGGCTTCATCGCGCGCGTGCTCGCCGATGTGCCGGCCGCCCGGCTCACCGGCGACCCCGAGCACCGTCTCGCCGGCACCGCGAGCTTCACGTTCGCCGGCACGAGCGGCGAGGCGGTGCTGCTCGAGCTGGAGCGTCGCGGGGTGGTCTCCTCCAGCGGATCGGCGTGCGCGGCGGGGAGCGACGATCCCTCCCATGTGCTTCTCGCGATGGGCGTTCCGGCCGAGGTCGCGCAGACGGCGGTGCGGTTCAGCTTCCCGCACGGGCTCCGAGAATCCCTGGACGGCGTCGCGGACGCCGTCGCCGCGTCCGTGGCGTCCGTCGCCGGCGTGCACGCGTCGCGATGACTTCGGAGCGCCGACCGACGGTCACCTTCATCGTCCCGGGCCACGACGTCGCCGAATACGCGCAGGAAGCGCTCGACTCATTGCGCGCGCAGACGTTCCGTGCGTGGACGGCCGTACTGGTCGACGACACGTCGACCGACGGGACCGGAGAGGTGTTCGACGCAGCAGCGGACCGAGACCCCCGATTCCGCGTGGTGCACCACGCGGAACGCGCGGGCCTCGGCGCGGCGCGGAACACGGGCCTGGACCTCGTGGACACGACCTACGTCGGCTTCCTCGACGCCGACGATCGCCTCACACCCGACGCCCTCGCCCGCCTGGTCGAGACCCTCGCCCGGACGGGGAGCGATTTCGTCGCCGGCGCCTACGTGCGGCTGCGTCCGCACGGAGGCGGCGGCTACACCGCCGGCACGGTGCAGCCGTGGGTCTCTGCGGCCACCGACCCCGAGCGCGTCGGCGTGACGCTCCGTACGCACCCCGACGCATCCGGCAACATCGTCGCCTGGTCGAAGCTCTCGCGACACGACTTCTGGGGGCGCACCGGACTGCGCTTCCCCGAGGGCGCGCTCTACGAGGACCAGGTCGTGGCGCAGCAGATGTACGTGAAGGCGCGGGCCTTCGACGTCATCCCGGACGTGCTCGTCCACTGGCGGGAACGCGCCGACGGCTCGTCGATCACCCAGCGCAAGGATGAGCTCCCCGTTCTGCGCGACTACCTCTCGGCCATGGCCGGCGGTATCGGCGTACTCGATGCGGCCGGTTATGTGGACGCCGCGGAGTCGCGGGTGCAACTGATCCTCACGATGGACGTCCCGCCCCTCGTGCGCATCGCGCAGGGACACCCGGATGCCGCGTACCGCCGTCTCCTCGCAGACTTCGTCCGGACTCTCCACGACCGCCCGTCACCCGCTCCGCGCCCGACGTCCGAGGACGTATCGGCCGCGCTGCTCTGGTAGACGCCGGCGTGGGTCGGCGCCGGGCCGACCGACCGCTGCGCCTGCAGCGCGCGGCTCGGCGACGGGCCGTCAGCGCTCGCGACCCGATGTCTGCGGCAGCTCCGGCCAGGGCGCGGCCTGCTCTCCCAGCATCCCCGGTCCGTGCGCCTCGGGAGCGTCGGAGAACAGGAGCGCACCGGTCGTCTCCGGCACCAGGACAGGGGGTCCTGCGGGGGCGTCGGGCGCGGCGTCCGCGCGCCGCTCGGGGTGGTCCGCCGCGGGTTGGGTCTCCTCGGCCTGCAGGATCTTCGTCGCCGCGATCTGCTCGGCGGCGAGTTCCGCGTAGAGCCCGCCCGCCTGGATGAGCTCGGCGTGCGTGCCCGACTCCACGATCCGTCCGCCGTCCACGACATGGATGACGTCCGCGTGGATCACCGTCGACAGCCGGTGCGCGACCGACAGTGTCGTGCGGCCGCGAGCCGCGGCATCCAATGCCTCTTGGACCACGCGCTCCGAGACCGTGTCGAGCGCCGACGTCGCTTCGTCCAGCAGAAGGACCGGTGGGTCCTTGAGCAGCACCCGGGCGATCGCGATGCGCTGCTTCTCCCCACCGGAGAGGCGGTAGCCGCGCTCTCCCACGATGGTGTCGTAGCCCTGCTCGAAACCGACGATCACATGGTGGATGTTCGCGGCGCGGCAGGCGGCCTCGAGCTCGGCGTCCGTCGCGTCCGGTTTCGCGTAGCGGAGGTTGTCGGCGACGGTGGCGTGGAACAGATAGGTCTCCTGCGACACGATCCCGACGTGGTCGATGATCGCTGCCCGTCGCAGCGTGCGGACGTCGGCCCCGGCGAACATCACGTGCCCCTCGGACGCCTCGTACATGCGGGGGGTCAGGTAGAGCACGGTCGTCTTCCCGGCACCGGACGGGCCCACGAACGCGACATGCTGTCCGGGCGCGGCGACGAACGACACGCCGCCCAGCGTCGGGCGGGCGTCGGGAGACGCGTCGGGGTAGCGGAAGATCACGTCACGGAACTCGATCGTCCCCAGCTCGCCGGGTGCATCGGCGACGTCGATGGCGTCGGGTGCGTCGGTGATCGCGGGCTTCAGATCGAGGTACTCGAAAATGCGCGCGAACAGTGCCTTGGATGTCTGCAGATCGAGCGCGACACGCATGAGCGCCATCAGCGGGAACAGCAGTCGCGCCTGCACGGTCGTGAAGGCGACGATCATTCCCGCGGTGATGTCGGTGCTCCCGCCGGTGAGGAGGAACCCGGCGACCAGGTAGATCACGGCGGGTACCGACGACATCAGGACGCCGACGACGGCGAAGAACCACTGGCCGCTCATCGTCTGGCTCACCTGCAGCCGCACCTGGTTCGCGGTCTCCGAGGCATACCGTCGTTCTTCCGTGCGCTGCCGGTTGAAGGACTTCGACAGCAGGATGCCCGACACGCTCAGCGTCTCCTGCGTGATGGCCGTCAGCTCGGACAGCGATTCCTGCGTCTCGGCGGCGATGCGCGCACGCACGATGCCCACGCGCCGCTGCACGAGCGCGAGGATCGGCAGAGTGATGACCGCGATGATCGTGAGGCGCCAATCGATGATGATCATCGCCACGAGCGACGCGATCACCGTCACCAGGTTGCCCAGGATGCTGGTCATCGTCGTCGTCAGCACGCCGGCGACCCCGCCGACGTCGTTCTGCAGACGGGACTGGATGACGCCGGTCTTCGTGCGGGTGAAGAACGCGAGATCCATCTCCTGGAGATGGGAGAACAGACGCAGGCGCAGGTCGCCGGTGATGCGGTTGCCCACGGACGACGTGAGCCAGGTCTGCACGATGTTTATCCCCGACGAGGCCACGAAGAGGCCGACCATCATGGCCACGAGCTGAATCAGCAGACCGAGCTGCGGTCCCCCCTCCGCAGGGAACAGGGCGTCGTCGAAGATGCGCTCGATCACGAGCGCGGGGATGACCCCCAGCGCCGCGCTGATGACGACCAGGATGCCGGTGACGGTGAGCCGGCCGCTGTAGGGCCGGAACAGGGAGACGACCCGCGCTCCCAGATCGGGGATCTTGGGTGCGGCGGCGTTCTCGGCCCTCTGGGCCTTCGGGTCGACCAGGCGGCCGCCCCCACCACCGCCGCGTCCACCGCGCATGCCCATGCTCATCCGGTCAGCGTATCCCCGCACTCGGACATCCGGCGCCGACGGCGCAGCGCCCGCTAGGCTCGCGGCATGGCCAGCACACCCGAACAGCCCCTCGACGGCGAAGATCTGAAGGCACTCCGCGAGGAGATCGACGAGCTTCAGGCGGTCCCGCAGGAGGAGCTGCTGAGCCCGCTGCCGACAGACGTCGAGCAGGAGGAGCTCGTCCCCCATCCCACCGACGCGATCGGGTCGGAGAAGTGGGACGAGCCCGCCGACGAGGAACACCTCGACCAGGAATAGGGCGACGCGCGGGAGCTCTCCTTCCGCATACGCTCCGGCAACATCGGTGCGCGTGAACTGAACCTGCCGGTCTCCGACGTCCCGGCGGAAGAGGTCTGCTCATGCCCCGTCCCCCGCGCGCCCGGCCGACGCGCTCCATCCTGCTGGCCGCACTGGCGACCGTCGCGGTGGTCGGTGTCCTCACGCTGGCGCCCCGATCGATCGTGGGTCCCGCCCGCGGTGCGGTCATGGGCGCGATGGACGCGGCGACCTCGCCGCTCCGCGTCGCCATCGGCTACGGCGACGCGGAGATCGTCCTGAACCTCTTCCTGTTCGTGCCGCTCGGTGCGCTGCTCGCACTGCTGCTGAGCCCGCGAGCGTGGCCGCTCCCGATCGCGGCCGGGCTCGCCCTGTCGGCGGCCGTGGAGATCGCACAGCGAGCAGTCCCCGGTCGCGTGCCCGACACCGACGACATTCTCTGGAACACCGTCGGTGCGGCCGTGGGTGTGGCCGTCGTGACGGTTCCGCGCGTGATGGCGACTGCTCTCCCACGCGGTCGTCAGCGGGCGAGGTCGACCCGCACGTGAAGGCCGCCGGACGCGGGCGCGGTGACGGACAGCGTGCCGGCGTGCGCTCGGACGATCGAGGCGACGATCGTGAGCCCGAGGCCCGCCCCGTCGTGACCACCCGCCGTGCGCGCCCGTCCGGCGCCACGGACGAACGGATCGGTGAGCGTCGCGACCACGTCCCCGGACAGCACCGGTCCTCCGTTGGACACGGTCAGCACCCCCGCCGTGGACAGCACGACGCGCACCCAGCCCCCGTCGACGTTGTGTGCGAGGGCGTTGCCGAGCAGGTTCGACGCGAGCTGACGCAGGAGCACGCAGTCACCGTTCACCACGGACGGCTCGATGGACGCCGTCAGCGCGATGCCGCGGGCCGCGGCATCCGCCTTCGACTCCTCGATCGTGTCGGAGACGACCGCGGCGAGATCCAGGGGCGCCGTCCGCAGGGCACCGCCCCCTTCGACCCGCGCGATCGTGAGAAGCGCCTCGGCGGAGGCGATCGCCCGTTCGTTCGTCGCGGCGATACGCCGCAGGAGCAGCTCGACGTCGCGGCCGCCGGGGTCCGCCTGCGCGACCTCGACCAGGGTGCGGATGATCGCATGGGGAGTGCGGAGTTCGTGCGAGGCATTGGCGGCGAACACCCGCTCCGCGTCGACCGTTCGCTGCACTCGGTCGAGCATCGCATCGAGGGTGTCGGACAGATCGGTGAGCTCGTCGCGGCGGCCGTCCAGGTCGATCCGATGACCGAGGTCGCCGTCGCGGACGAGGGCCGCACCTTCCGTCATCCGATCGAGCGGCCGTAGGACGGCCCCGGCGAGCAGCCAGCCGCCGCCGAGCCCGATCGCGGCCAGCAGGGCCATCGCCCACCAGGCGTAGCGCACGAACACCTCGAGGAGGTCGCCACGATTCGGCGCCCATGAGCCGCCGTCCAGTGACAGGTTGCCGTCGGGGACGAAGCGAAGCAGCAGGAACCCCACGATGAACAGCGCGATCCCGGCCACCACGAGGAAGGCCGCGTAGCTCGAGGCCAGCTTGACGCGGATCGAGAGTCCCGGTCGCCGAGCACCCAGGCGGCGCCCGCTCATGTCGTCATCCGATATCCGACGCCCGACACCGTCTCGATCACCCAGGGCTCCCCCAGACGTTTGCGCAGCGTCGAGATCGTGATGCGGACGGCGTTCGTGAACGGGTCCGCGTTCTCGTCCCACGCGCGTTCCAGAAGGTCTTCGGCGCTCACGACGCCGCCCCCAGCCGTCATCAGGACGTCGAGCACGGCGAACTGCTTGCGGGTGAGCGACACGAACCGATCGTCACGGAACACCTCGCGCCGGAATCGATCGAGCCGCACCCCCGCGACTTCCAGGATCGGCGGCGTTCCCGCCGCAGTTCGTCGGTCGAGGGCACGCAGCCGCAGGACGAGCTCACGCATCGCGAACGGCTTCGTGAGGTAGTCGTCCGCTCCGCTCTCGAAGCCCCGCGCCTTGTCGTCGAGCCGATCCGCGGCGGTGAGCATCAGTACGCGCGGACTCCGCTGCGCACTCGCCAGCCGACGGGCGATCTCGTCGCCGTTCGGCGGGGGGATGTCGCGATCGAGCACGACGACGTCGTAGGAGTTGACGGCGAGCTGCTCGAGCGCGGCCTCCCCATCATGCGCGAGATCGGCGGCGATCGCCTCGAGGCGGAGCCCGTCTCGGATGGCCTCGGCGAGGAAGACCTCGTCCTCGACGATCAGTACGCGCATCTCCCCAGCGTAGGACGCGCGACATATCGGCGACGTATGCGTTTGCGCGTACGTCCGGGCAACAGCCGTCCGCGTGAAATGGCCTGCATGTCATCGCGTTCGCTCCCCACATCCGTCATTCAGCCGTCACGGCGTCGCCTGCCCTTCCTCCTCGTCGTTCTCGGCGCCGTGATCTCGGCGGGCCTCGCCGGAGTCGCACTGCTGCTGGTGCAAGGCGCCTTCGCCGCCGTGGCCGCGCCGTTCTCGCCGAGCGCGACCGACGGGCTCATCGCCGAGGGAATGGTCGTCACGATCGACGACGACGATGTGCCCGCGGTCGCGCGTCTGAACCGATCCCTCCGCGACGCACTGAGACAGGCGGAGAGGGATGCCGCCGCTGACGGGATCTCGTTGTACGTGACGAGCGGCTGGCGGAGCACCGGCTACCAGCGCTGGCTGTTCGAAGACGCCGTCGAGCTCTACGCCAGTGAAGAGGTCGCACGACAGTACGTCGCCACTCCGGAGCGCTCGAGCCACGTGACCGGCGACGCCGTCGACGTGGGGCCGATCGATGCCCAATTCTGGCTCATGGAGCACGGCCCCGCCTACGGCATCTGCCAGACGTACGCCAACGAACGGTGGCACTACGAACTGGCCACGGCTCCCGGCGGAACATGCCCCGAGATGAAGCTCGACGCCGCGTCGTGACCGCCGCAGAGCGGGCGCTGGTCAGCTGAGGCCCGCCACAAGGTTGACCACCGACGCGAGGATCACCGCTCCGAAGAGATAGGCGAGCAGACTCTGCGCGATCACGATCCGCCGAAGGGCGTTGGTCTGCACGTTGGTGTCGGACACCTGGTAGGTCAGACCGAGGCCGACGGCGAAGTAGATGAAATCGGTGTACATCGGGTCCTCGTCCTGATTGAAGCTGATGCCTCCCACCGGTTCGGCGTAGTACACCCGGGCCACGCGCAGCATGTAGTCGATCTGGATGAGCGCCCACGACGACACCACGCTCACCAGGGCGATGCCCGCGAGCAGGAACTGATCACCGCGCCCGAGATCGTTCGACTGCAGCAGCACCGCCGCCACCGCCCCGAGGCTGGCCACGCTCCCGATCACCGCGATGAGACGCGCCAACCGCCGACCCGGGTCTTCGCGGCGGGCGTGGGTGCGCGTCGCCTCGGCCCCCATCGGCCACACCACGCAGAGGATCCATACGAAGATCACCGTGGCCGCCGTCCCCCACCCCGCGAGCAGGCCCGCGGCGAGTCCCCACCGGCCGCCGATCACGCATCCCACCGCGATCCCGCCCACCGTTCCCGCGATGAGCCGCCCGATCGGACCCGAGAGCATTGCCATGAGCCGATCGTTTCACCCGGCGCGGGAATCAGATGTCGGCGCGCGCCGTTACGTTGGAAGTGCCGACTCCGGCCGACGCACCGATGGGACTCCGATGACTGCCGAGACCGACAGCCTTCGCACGGCGAACGCCGCGAACACTCGATCCGCGATCAGCGCGAAGGATTCGCGCGTCATCTGGCTGCTGCTGGGTGCCGCGTTCGTGGTGATCCTGAACGAGACGATCATGAACGTCGCGATCCCGCACCTGATGACCGATCTGTCGATCACGGCGCTGGCAGCGCAGTGGCTCACGACCGCGT
Source organism: Microbacterium songi (assembly GCF_042747925.1). Classification (NCBI taxonomy): domain Bacteria; kingdom Bacillati; phylum Actinomycetota; class Actinomycetes; order Micrococcales; family Microbacteriaceae; genus Microbacterium; species Microbacterium songi. The sequence continues at coordinate 710,899 of NZ_JBHZIE010000001.1, read as the reverse complement.
TCATGCTGACCATGGCCGTCGTGATCCCCATCACCGGGTTCCTGCTGCAGCGCTTCACGACGCGGCAGGCGTTCATCGGCGGCATGACGCTGTTCTCGCTGGGCACGCTCACCGCCGCGCTCGCGCCCGGTTTCGAGGTTCTGCTCGTCGGTCGTGTCATTCAGGCGTCGGGCACGGCCATCATGATGCCCCTTCTGATGACCACGATCATGACCCTCGTTCCGATCCACGCGCGCGGTCGCATGATGGGGCGCGTCTCCGTCGTCATCTCGGTGGCCCCCGCGATCGGTCCGACACTGTCGGGTGTCGTCCTCGAGACGCTCAACTGGCGGTGGCTTTTCGGCATCGTCCTGCCCATCGCCGTGGCGATGCTCCTGATCGGCGCGAAGTGGGTCACGAACGTGGGCGAGACCCGCCGCGCACCGATCGACCCGCTGTCGATCGTCCTCTCGGCATTCGGCTTCGGCGGCATCGTCTACGGGCTCAGCCAGATCGGTGGTGCCTCCGCACACGGCGGCGACGCCGCAGCGGCTGCGGCGGCATCCACGGCCACCGTCTCGCTGGTGATCGCGCTCCTGGTCGGCCTGGTCTCGCTCACGCTCTTCATCTGGCGCCAACTGCGCCTGCAGCGAGACGATCAGGCGCTGCTGGATCTGCGGGTGTTCCGGTCGGCGAACTTCTCCTTCGCGATGGCGCAGATGTTCATCCTGTCTGCGGCCTTCTTCGGCGCGATCACGATCCTGCCGCTGTACCTTCAGCGCGTTCTGCTGTTGAGCCCGCTGGAAACCGGATTGATCGTTCTGCCGGGGGCACTCATCATGGGCGTCACCGGGCCCGTCATCGGGCGCATCTACGACCAGCGGGGCACGCGCATCCTGATCGTCCCGGGCGCCATCCTCGCGAGCGCGATGCTCTGGTTCTTCACGACGGTGGGGGAAAGCACCCCCGTGTGGGTCATCGTCGCCGCCCAGGTGGTGCTCTCACTGGGGCTCGCGATGTCGTTCACGCCCTTGTTCACCGCGTCCCTCGGCTCGCTCGAGCCGAGGTTCTACTCGTACGGGAGTGCCATCGTGGGAACGGTCCAGCAGGTCGCCGGGGCGGCGGGCATCGCGATCTTCATCACCGTCATGTCCGGGGTCTCGGCGTCGAGCACAGCCGTCGGATTGGACGCCGTCTCCGCCGAGGCGGCCGGGGTCCGTTCGGCGTTCGTGGTCGGAGCGATCCTCTCGCTCTTCGCCGTCGCCGGGTCGTTCTTCGTCCGGAAGCCAGCGGACACCGGTGCAGCTGCCCCGATAGCCCACTGATCGGTCGGAGCGAGCGGCCCGGACCTCCCCTGTGGGCGGATCCGGATGCGCTCAGCTCACATCGAGCAGGCGCCGCCTCCGCAGCACGAGCCGGACGCCTCCGGGGTGAGGAGATTCTGCTCCTCCGATACCGGGGGAAGGGGCTGAAGCGTCTGCACGGGGTTCGCCTGAGTATTCGACATGAGACCAGGCTAGACCGCCCGGCGCGCCCGGGCGTCGACTCGAACACGTTCTGTCGACCGTCGTGTGTCCTTTCCTGCGCCGGTCGCCCATGACGACGGAGGAGTTAGTACGCCGTCGGGCAGGACGCAACCCCATCGCACCCCCGTCTTCGTCGGACTACCGTCGGATCATGAGCGACACCAACGGCGATCTCGACAACACGTCCGACCACGAAGACGACAAGGCGACTCCCAAGCCCGGCGGCCTCGGCGGTGACGGGACGATTCCCCCGCACCCGAACGGCGTGGCTGCCGGCCACACCGGGGAGCCCACGCACTTCGAGCCGGAAGAGGATGAGCAGGCCGACGCCTGACGATCTCGCGGCGGGCGGATCGGTCCCACCGGACCGGACAGCACAGTCGTCGACGCTACGGGGTCGGAACCCCCGCCCCTCCCTGGCAGGTCGGGCACCACTGGGAAGCAGCACCCGAGAAGGCGAACTCGACGATGGTGTCGCCGCACACCGGGCACGGTTCGCCCGCGCGACGGTGCACCCGCATCGTCGCCCGCTTGTCGTCCTTCAGGTCTTCGGGCGGAAGACCGCGACGCGCATGTGCGGCCTCTGACAGGACCGCGCGAGCGGCTGCGTGCAGTCGGACCACCTCGTCCGGTGTCAGCGCGGCGGCGTGCACCACGGGCGAGAGCCGCGCGGCGTGCAGGATCTCGTCGGAGTAGGCATTGCCGATCCCCGCTACCGTCGTCTGGTCCTGCAGCAGCGCCTTGAGCTGTTTTCGTCGACCGGAGAGCAGACCCGACAATCGCTCGACGGTGAATGACGGGTCGAGGGGGTCGGGGCCGAGTTTGGCGATCGCCGGAACGTCCTCCACCTTCGTGACGACGAAGACGGACAGTCCCTTCCACTGACCGTCGTCGGTGAGGTCGAACCCCGATCCGTCGTCGAGCCGCACACGGGCGATCAGCGTCGCTTCACCGGAACGCCGATCTCCTTCGGGAACGGTGTCGTGCCACAGGAGCCAACCGTCGTGACCCCAGTGCACGACGAGGTGCAGCCGCATGGCGTCCTCATTCTCGAGCACCACGTCGAGCATCTTTCCGTGGCGGACGACGCCCGCGATCCGGCATCCGATGACCGTCTCGACGGACGTGGCGTCGGTCTTCAGAGCCTTCGGCAGGCGGATGTCGATGCTCCGGATCACACGGCCGACGGTTCTGCCGGAGACGAACTCGGCAAGTGCCTGCACCTCGGGAGACTCGGGCATGGCGCCATGATGCCACGCCCCGCGTGCGGAATGACGCATTCTGGTCATCGCGCGGAACGGCCCTGCGGCGTAACCTCGGCGTGTCAGCCACCGAAGGGATCGAGGTCATGCCGTATTACGTGATCGAACGCAACTTCGCCGACGCTCTCGAGGTCCCCCTCGAATCGGCCGCCGACGTGAAGCTCGTCAACGACGAGGAGGACGTCCGCTGGCTGTTCTCCTTCCTGTCGGTGGACCGGCGCAAGACCTACTGCCTGTACGAGGCGGCGTCGCCCGAGGCGATCCGCTCTGCCGCCGCCCACTTGGGCATACCCGCCGATGCCGTGATCGAGGTCGCGGGACGACTGATGCCCGACGGCATGCTCCTCGGCGCGGAGTGACTCACCCCGCGAGGTCATGGGCGCGCGCGTAACGCGCCGCCTGCGTCCTGTTCGCCGAACCCGTTTTCCACAGGATGCTGCGCACGTGGTTTGCCGCGGTGTGCTCGCTGATCACGAGACGTCGGGCGATCTCGCGATTGCTGCACCCTTCCGCGAGCAACCCGATCACCTCGACCTCGCGCTCGCTCAGCCCGTCGCCGCGCCCCGGGCCCCTGCGCCCCTGCTGACGTCGGAGCATCCAGCGCACCCTCGCCCAGTCCGCGCGCTCCGCGGCCTCCCCCGCGGTCCTTTCGAGAACCGCGACCTGCGGTGAACGGGGGTCCGCGCGGCGCAGGTGTCGTGCCCACGCGAGCCGGGTGTATGCGGCGTCCAATCGCGCGCCCGTGCTGTCGGCGAGACGGAGGGCCTTCGCGAATCAAGCGTCGGGATCGCCCGTCCCGCTTACCGAGTCGAGTTCGCCCACGTACCGATCCGCCGCACCGAGCGGAGCGACGAACCACCCCGCGAGCAGGTTCAGGCCGGCGTGTCGGTCGACAGCGGGACGGATGGCGGCGGCGGCATCCCGGTCCTCCAGCCAGCACGCGGCCTCCGCCATGAAGGCGAGCCACGCCGGCCATTCCGCCGAATGCGCCGGGTGCTCCACGGACAGGGGAAGAGCCTCCCCCAACACGCGACGGGCCGGTTGCTTCATCTCGAGTTCGCAATACAACGAGAGCAGACCGGGGACCCATCGTCCGCGGGTCGACTCCGCTCCGGTCAGAAGGGGCGCGATGCGGGTGACCGCCCGCGTCTCGCGACGCAGGATGTAGCTCTGGAGCGCCGAGACCCCGTCGTCGCGGTCGGACTTGAGATCACCGTCCGCGCGACGCACGAGCTCCGCAGTGACGGCGGCGTCCGCGAGGCGACCCTCGATGACCGATCGCCCGAACCGTGTGCTGTAGACCCAGTAGTTCCAATAGGAGCCAGACCGCGCTGCGACATCCACGAGATCGCTTTCCGCCTGATCCATCCCGGCCCCGTCACCCACGATGTAGCAGGCCATCCCGCGGATGTTGACGCCGGCGTTGTATTCGTCGCTGCCCACCGCGCTGAGCTCGCGCAACTCGACGGCGTCCGCCAGGATGCCGCGCACATCGGCCGCGCGCATCCCCAGGTTCACCGAGTAGCGCAACGCGACCGTGAGCGCCGCGGGGCTCTCGGCGTCCCGCGCACGTCGCACCATCTGCGACGAGAGTGCGCGCGCCCTCTCCATGTCGCCCGTGAAGGCGAGGGCGCGCGCCGTGGAGGAGCCGAGCTGGACTTCCTCAGCGAAGGTCATGCCGTCGCGCGACGCCCGGGTGAGGAGCGCGAGCGCCCGACGGCCGTCGAGCCCCGGGCGCCAGGACGCCTCCTCGAAACCGATCGCGGCCGCCCGTCTCTGTGCAGGTGAGCCCTGTTCCGCCACCAGTTCCAGCAGCGCCCGCGCTCGCGCGAAATCGGCCGTCGACACCCACGCGCGAGCCGCACGCAGCCGGAGGTCGTCCGCGGCGACACGATCCACGCAGGAGCCGGCCGCCCGCTCGAAGAGCCGTCCTGCCTCCTCATGCGCCAGTGAACGGTGAGCATGCTCTGCCGCCCGCGTCAGGTATTCCACGGCCTCGTCGCCGTAACCGAGCGGACGCGCAGACGCGAAGTGGTGCGCGAGGCGCTGAACCAGGCGCGGCGCGTTGGGGACGCCGTCCCTCAAGGCGACCGCCGTTCGGGCATGAAGCTGCGCCGTCTCCGTCGAGGACATCTGATCGAGCACGGCCTGCCGGGCGATGGCGTGCGGAAAGCGGTAGGACTCGCGGACGAGCCGCGGTGGTTCCAGCAGGCCGCTCGCGATCGCGGCATCCACTCCCCCCAGCGTGTCTGCGGGGGCGCACTCGCTCACGGCGATCAGCTCCGCGAGATCGACGTCGAGTCCCAGGATCGCGGCATGCCGCAGCGTGCGCTGAGCCGTCGGCGCCAGAGCTGTGATGCGCTCGCGAAGCAGGTCGTTGACCGACTCAGGGAGCTCGACGATCGGTCCACGTTCGGCTGCGGCTGACACGACCTGCTGCCACGTCTCACGGAGCAGAAACGGATTGCCGCCCGTGAGCTCGCCGAGGATGCGCGCCGGCTCGCGCGCTGCCTGGGGCGACATGCCCGTTCGGCGGGAGAGGTATTCCTCGACATCCTCCGCCGTCAGAGGGGCGACGTCGATTCGATCGACGTACTCGAGGCGGCTCAGGCGGGCGATGGCGTGTGCGAGCGCATCCGAGCGCTCAGGCGCGGTCACCCGGGCGGTGGTGATCACGAGAACCGCGGCGTCCGAGGTCGTCTCGATGAGCCGCATCAGCAGACGGATGCTGCCCTCATCGGCCCAATGCATGTCTTCGAGAACCAGGACGAGCGGATGGACCGTCGCGGCGGCACGCACCACGCCCACGACGGAGTCGAAGAGCCTGCCCTGCCCGACCAGGGTGGAGCCGTCGTCGTCGTGCCGCGCGAGCTCGGCCAGGACATCGGCGTGGGAGGTACCGCCGGTGGCAGCGAGCGCACCGCGCGCCAGCGGTGTCAGGGCGCGGAGCGGCCCCACGAACGGCTCGTAGGGTGTCGCGAACTCGGGGACGACCGTACCCACGACGACCACCGCGCCGACCGAGTGCCACCGGCGGCACAGTTCTCCGACGAGTCGAGACTTACCCACACCGGGCTCGCCCAGCACGAACAGCGCGCGACCGGCCCCGGCGCGGACACCCGCCCACGCGGACTCGGACGTGGCCACGTTCTCGTCACGCCCGACGAACGGCGGTTGCTCCGTGCTCGTCCAGCGCAACGGCAGTCGTGGCGGAACCCACTCGACCACGCGCTCACCCTACCGCCCGTCCCTCCGCCGGTCGATGACCCGAATCGACCATCTTCGCGCGGGAACAACCTGGGCGGAACAGGTCATGTGTCCACCCGCGCGGCTTCGTAGCGTCTGGGGCACCACATCCTGAAAGGAAGACGCTCATGCACACCTCACGCTCTCGGATCGTCGCGGTCACGGCCGCGGTCATGATCTTCGTCGCACCGGCGGCGCCCGCATCCGCCCGCCCCGAACCGCAGCCCGAAACGGTGCCGTTCCTGAACGCGTACGGAGGCTCGCTCGAGCGGGTGGGCACGCAGTTCGTCCGGGGCGACGACCTCACCGGTGCGGGGGCGGCTGCTCCCGCTCGGGTCCCCGAACTGGGTTCCTGGCGGCCGTGACGCGCACGCATGTGACCCGGCGGGTCGCGCGTCCCGTCAGCCGACGATGCCCGAGGTGCTCAGCAGCGCCCCGATCGCGAAAGTGGCCGCCAGCGCGATCGCTCCGCCCACCACTACGCGCAGCGTGCCGCGCCCGACCGGGCTGCCGCCGATCCTGGCACCGAGTGCTCCGGTGACCGCCAGTGCGACGAGCACGACGCCGAAGGTGGCCGCGACCCGGATGTCGGCGGGCAGCAGGATCGTCAGGAACGGCAGCAGTCCGCCGACGATGAAGGCCAGGGCGGATGCTCCCGCCGCGCGCCACGGACTGACGAGGTCATCAGGATCGATGTTGAGTTCCGCTGCGAGGTGCGCACGCAGGGCATCGTGGGCGGTCAGTTCTTCGGCCACCTGTCGTGCGGTGGCCGGCGAGAGCCCTTGCCCTTCGTACAGTTCCGTCAGTTCCGCAAGCTCGACTTCGGGCATCGTGCGCAGTTCTTCGCGCTCCTTCGCGATCAGCGCTTTCTCGCTGTCGCTCTGACTGCTCACCGAGACGTATTCGCCGAGCGCCATCGAGATGGCGCCGCCGACGAGCGCGGCGACCGTCGCAGGGATGATGGCGGCCGTATCCGGCGTCGCCGCAGCCACGCCGACCGCGATGGCCGCCACGGAGACGATGCCGTCGTTCGCGCCGAGCACACCCGCGCGGAGCCAATTCAGCTTGCCGGCGATTCCCGCGCCGTGCGGCTCATCGGCGTGTGTCGTCATTCCCACACGATAGGCCTCGGTCGGAGCCTACGGCCCGCCCATCCAGTGGTCGATCCGGTGGGTGTCGGGCGCGAAGCCGTTCTTGATGCCGTAGAGCACCGCCTGCGTCCGGCTGGAGGCGCCGATCTTGCGGTACACGGAACGGATATAGGACTTGACCGTGTTGGGGCTCAAGTACGTGAGCTGGGCGACCTCGGAGTTGCTCTTGCCTTGGGTGATCAAGGCGAGGATCTCGGATTCGCGGTCGGTGATGCCCTCGAGCTTGCCCGGCCAGTCCAAGGCCGGGGCGCTGGGGGCCCGGCGCGCCTGCTGGCTGATGACCTGTTCCCCCGCGTGGACGGCCTCGATGGCGGCGACGAGTTCGCGAGCACTGAGGGTCTTCGACAGGTACCCGTGCACGCCCTGACTCTTCGCCGCCTCGATGAGGTCGGGATGGAAGTTCCACGTGTAGACGACCACCTTGTGCGCCCGAGGATTGCGGATCAGCTCCGCGATCTCGTGATGGTCGGACTCGGGCTGAGCGAACGAGTCGTACAGGACGACGTCGACGTGGTCGTCGACGGCGGTGCGGGCGTCGATCTCCGCCACGATCACGCGATCGCGGTATTCGTCGAACAGGTGGGCGAGGCCTTTGAGCACCACGTCGTAGTCGTCGACGAGGGCTACGGTGATCGGTCGCCGGGAGGATAGCATGCTTAACCTTTACACCCCCAGGGGTGTGACGGCACACCCGCAGGGGTGATTGACTGATCATGTTGCCTGAAAAATTCAGGGCAGCCGGCGCGCCAACGGGAGCGTCCGAAGATGGGTCGCACCCCCGCACCCGCACTCACAAAGGAGCACAACATGCTCGGTCTTATCATCAGCATCATCGTCGTCGGCCTCATCGCCGGTTTCATCGCACGCGCCGTCGTGCCCGGAAAGCAGAGCATGAGCATCCTCATGACGATCGTCCTCGGCATCGTGGGCTCGTTCGTCGGCGGATTCCTCGGATTCCTCATCTTCCAGAAGGACGCCATGGACGGCTTCTTCCAGCCGGCCGGCATCATCGGCTCGATCATCGGCGCCATCGTCGTCCTCGTGATCTACATCGCCGTCTCGCGTCGTCGCGGTGCCTCGCGCCGCAGCTGATCGCCACGAAGGCCGCCGCTCCCGTTCCTCGGGGCCGGCGGCCTTCGCCGATTCCGGCGGCCGTTCGTCAGCTGACCGTACGCCGCGGGTCGATGCTCCGCAGCGCCGGCAGCCGGGCGCCGGCGCCGCCGACCTCAGCCGCAGAACTCGAAGACGACGGCCGGATCGCTCTGGACGAGGATCGTCTGCACGATGTCTTCGGAGAACTGGAACACGAGGAATCGGTCGACCCCGGTGGAGTCCACCCCGCCGATCGTGACGCGCGCAGGGAGCGAGTCGTCGGTCGTTCCGTTCGGATAGGCCGCGACCACGGCATCTCTCGTCGCACCGATACCGACGCCTTCGGCGGTCCGAGGCGACCCGGCTGTGCGGGTCTCGTCCGGGAGGTCGCCGCCGACCGCGATCATCGAGACCACGTCGGGCTGATCGGGGGTGGTCTTCAACCAGAACGTCGGATTCGTCGCGGAGTGGAGGATGGTGGTCGCCGGGTTCGGACAGCTCTCTGGCGGCTCCGCCGTGTAGACGGGTGCGGCAGCTGCCGCTTCGGCATCGGGGGTTGCGCCGATGACCACAGGGCCGACCCCATCGAAGGAGATCACCCATTCGGCGGGATCCGCCGACACCGCGGTCGCGGTCGCGGACGGTGCGGGTGTCGGCGTCGTGGTGATCGAAGGGACACCGGATGCCGAGGCATCCGGTGTCGTTCCCGCTGTCGACGGCGTCGCACACCCGGCCAGCACTCCCGCGACCAGCAGAAGACCTACCCAGGGACCGAGATGACGTGAGCGCATAGCTGCACGCTAACCCAGCCGCGCGCCCACCGCCGTGCGCGACTCAGTCGTCGATGCCGACCGACCGCGACAGCGCGGTGACCTCATCGATGCTCAGCTCCAGGTCCGTCGCCTTCACCGAGTCGGTGATCGAGGCGGCTCGTCGCGCTCCGGGGATCGGGATGACCACCGGGTCGAGCGCCAGCTCCCACGCGAGCACGACCTGCTGCGGGCTGACACCGTGGTGCTCGGCGACCTCACCGAACGCCGCGAAGCGATCGCCGACATCGCGCGCGCCCCCGCCGGTCCCGCCGAGCGGGCTCCACGGCAGGAAGGCGATGCCGTTCTCTCCGCAGTAGCGCAGCTCGTCGATACTGCCCGGATGCCGCGGCGAGAACTCGTTCTGCACGCTCGCAAGGTTGCCTTCACCGAGAACTTCCTGCGCGATGTCGATCTCTTCGACGCTCGCATTGGAGATGCCGATCGCCCGGATCAGGCCCTCCGCCTGCAGTGTCGCGAGCGACGTCATGACGTCTCCGTAGACCAGCCGGCGGTCGGGGCGGTGGTACTGGTACAGCTCGATCGTGTCGACGCCGAGGATGTCGAGCGAGCGCTCGACGGCCGTGCGCAGATACGCGAGAGAGCCGTCACGTGCCCACACCTCACCCTCGCTCCGCGTGATGCCGCCTTTCGTGGCGACGAAGATGGACGCGCTGTCACCGGACCACGAGGCCAGCGCGTCCGCCACGATGCGCTCGTTGTGGCCGATCTCGTTCCAGGCGGGCGCGTAGATGTCGGCGGTGTCGATGAAGGTGACGCCCGCGTCCAGCGCGGCGTGCACGGTGGCGACGGCATCGTCGTGCGACGGCGTCTCATTGTCGTTGTTCATCGACAGGGGCATCGCGCCCAGTCCGATCGCCGAGACCTGTCGGCCGGCCAGTGTGCGCTGCTGCATGGTTGCTCCTCGTGTTGGCGTCCTCCCACCCTGTCACGTGCGGTGTCATCGCCCAGGGGCTGGACAATCTCCGTGATCGGCCGAACCGGTCGACGCCCCGGTCAGGCCAACACGAGCTCGATCTGCGGATGCCCGGCGAAGACCGCGAGCACGATGTCGAAGTAGGTCGCGCCCGTTCCCGCCTCCACCGCGTCCAGGAGCGGCCGGAAATGCTGCGCGTCGTACAGGTCGGGCCGGCTCAGCTTCTCGCGGTAGTACCGGCTCGTGGCATCCGTCCCCAGCACCCGCCGGCTGTGTGCGTGATCCATCCAGACGACACGCGCGTCCGCAACTCCATGCAGTGCACCGAATCCGCCGGAGAGCAGATCGTCGAGAGCGTCGAGGCTGGCGCCGAGCCGCCAATCCTCTGCGCTCATGAACAGGCGGTTCAGTTCGTCGTACAGCGATGCGATGTCGTGGACGGCCGCTCCGCCGATCACGAAAATGGTCATCTCGGCGTTCTAGGCCGTGCCGCCGCCGCTGCCGAACAGCGGATGGGCGGCGAGAGTCGCGGCGATGACCGCGAACGTCGCGATCACGAGCAGAGCCTCGATGAGTGCCGGCCGACGCCGTGACGCGAAATCGCGGACGATCAACGCCATGACCACCACGAACGCGATCGTCGCCCAGACCAGCAGGGCGAGCCCGAGGATCCACGTGAACGAGATGAGCGCGTCCGGATCAGGACTCAGAGCACCCGCGACGTCCCCCACCGCGAATGTGAGCGCCGAGGCGAGCCCGAGAACGAGCGCGACCACGAGGCCGGTCGTCCGCGTGTCACGCGAGGTCGTCTGCATGGTTCACACGCTACCCGCGTCCTCGCACCTCTTCGTGTCCGGACCTGAGTTGCGACCTCAGTTCGGCGTTGTCGGCCTCCAGACGCAGGATGCGCCGAGCGCCGGCGATGTTGACGCCTTCGGCGACGAGCTCGATGACACGACGCAGCAGGTCGAGGTCGTCTTCGCTGTAGCGACGCGTACCACCCGGCGTGCGGTGCGGCTCGAACAGGCCCTTCGATTCGTAGAGGCGCAGCGTCTGAACGCCCACGCCCACGATCTCCGCGGCGACGGCGATGCCGTAGACCCCCCGCGAGCGCTCGGCGGGAACGGCTGTGGCGGATCTCATGTGCTACCTCGAAATTCCCTCGTCGATACCCGTTGATTTCTCGAACGAGCTGCGGTAGAAAATCTACTGCAGTCGACAGAGATCTGTCGACTCGGACACACTCAGGTGAATGGAGGAGATCAAGAAATGCTGTTGCAACACGACCCGTTCCGTGACCTCGACCGGTTCACGCAGCAGGTGTTCGGCACGTCGGCGCGTCCCTCGGCGATGCCGCTGGATGCGTGGCGCGAGGGAGACCAGTTCGTCGTCGAACTCGATCTGCCGGGCATCGACCCGGGCAAGATCGACATCGATGTCGAGCGCAATGTGCTGACCGTGCGCGCCGAGCGCCTCAATCGGATGCCGGATGCCGCGAACGCCGTCGCCACCGAGCGACCGTGGGGTGTCTTCAGCCGCCAGCTCGTGCTCGGCGACGCCCTCGACACCGAGAAGGTCGACGCGGACTACACCGCCGGTGTGCTGCGCCTGCGCGTCCCGATCGCCGAGAAGGCGAAGCCGCGCAAGATCAACGTCAGCACCCAGGACAACCTGGTGCAGCGCGGGGACCGGCGCATCGACGCCTGAGCCGACGACCCGCGAATCGGCAGGAGGTGACGACGATGGCGATGTCTCCCGTGATCATGGATCTTGAGCGCGACACGTTCGAGGCTCGACTCGACGATCCCGAGTGGGTGGCGGCGGAGTTCGCCGCCATCTTGTCCGCCTCGGGCCTGCTTCCGCTCGTCGGCGTCGCCGTGTCGTCGCACGAACCCCGGCCGGGCGGATCGGCGCGGAGAGCTCTGCTCTGTTCTGCGGCGCCGTCTCCGCGCAGAACATCGGCGGTCCGACGGCGCGCCCGGGTGCGATCGCCTCCGATGTGACCCGCGGGCGGCGGTCCGTCTCGGTGAAGGCGCCCCGCGCTCCTCTCGTGCGAGGAGCGCGGGGCGCCTTCTGTGTCGGTGTCAGGCGGGGTGATCCGTCGCGACGTCGAGGATCCACGTCACGCCGAAGCGGTCGGTGAGCATCCCGAAGCCGGGGCTCCATGCCGACGCGGCGAGGGGTTCGACGACGGTGCCGCCCACCGAGATCCTCTCCCCGTAGCCCTGCACCTCTTCGAGCGTCTCGCCGCGGACGGAGAGGAAGAACGTCTGATCGGTCAGGGTCACACCGTTCTCGCGGCGGGCGAAGCGTCCGGCGGACGGCGTTCGGTCCCCGGGGATGTCGTAGGCCATGATGCGGAAGCCGTCGGCGCTCACGACCTGGCCGAAGACGACATCCGCAGCGCCGGGCGCGTCCTGCGGCATCCCGAAGTCTCCGTAGGTGGCGATCGAGATCTCGCCGCCGAAGACGGACTGGTAGAACTCCAGCGCCGCCCGGGCCTCGCCGCGGAAGTTGAGGTGGGTGGTGGTTGCGATGCTCATGTCTGCTCCTGGAATCGAAGCCCGGTCGGTACCGGGGCTCCGTCCAGTGTTCCGGGCGTATAGGACTGTTTCGGTCCTACATCTGGTTACCCTGAAGAAATGACCACGACGACCGCGCGGCTTCTGCAGCTGCTGTCCCTCCTGCAGACACGTCGCGACTGGCCGGGCGGTCTCCTCGCCGAACGGCTCGGCATCAGCCACCGCACCGTGCGTCGCGACGTCGATCGGCTGCGCGAGATGGGCTACCGCATCCAGGCGACGATGGGTCCCGACGGCGGCTATCGCCTCGATGCGGGCGCCGAGTTGCCACCTCTCCTGTTCGATGACGATCAGGTCATCGCTCTCGCCGTCGCGCTGCGGGCCGCGGCTCTCTCCGGCCTCGGAATCCAGGAGGCCGCGGTCCGCGCGCTGACCACCGTCCGGCAGGTGATGCCTTCCCGCCTGCGCCACCGCGTGGACGCGCTGGATTTCACGGCGATCCCCGCAGTCCCCGGCGAGCCGCCACCCGATACGGTGTCCGTCGAGGTGCTCATCGCTGTTTCCGCCGCCGCGCGCGCACACCAGGTGCTGCGATTCGACTACGCCGGCCGGTCGACACCCGATGACCAGCGGATGCTGCGCCGAGAAGTCGAGCCCCACCACCTCGTGACCTCCCGCGGTCGCTGGTACCTCGTCGCGTGGGATCTGGATCGGGAGGGGTGGCGCCTCTTCCGGGCGGACCGCGTGCATCCTCGCGCTCCGACCGGACCGCGGTTCACGCCGCGCGAGGTCCCCGGTGGCGACGTCGCCGAATTCGTGTCGGCGCGCTTCTCCGGTTCGGAGGGGCCCGACCGGTGGGCCTGCTACGGCACGGTGATCCTCCGCCGGCCGGCGTCGTCCGTGCTGCCGTTCGTCGGTGATGGCATCGTGGAGGACCTCGGCCCTGATCGGTGCAGCCTCACAGTGGGCTCGTGGTCGTGGGTGGCGCTGGCCGCTTCTCTCAACCGATTCGACGCGAACATCGAGGTGGTCAGCCCGCCGCAGCTCAAGGATGCGTTCCGGGTACTGGCTGCGCGCAACGCCGCGACCGCGGCCGGTGAGCGTCACGTCCCCGACGGCGCCGCGTATCCTGAGGGTCGATGACCGCATCGCAGGCCCGGAGGATCACGGTGAACATCAGACTGCTCCAGAGGTTCGTCGCCGTCGTCGACGCGGACGCCCACTTCCCCCGCGCGGCCGAGTCGCTGGGGATCCCGCTCGCGGCGCTCTACTCGTCGATGGACAAGCTGGAGGGCGAAGTCGGCCACCCGCTGTTCACCCGTGACAAGGCTCCCTGGTCGCTGACCCCGGCGGGAACCCTGCTCCTGGAAGAGGCCCATCGCCAGATCGCGGCCGCGCCTGCACCCGAGCAGAAGCCGAAGGCACCGGCGGGTGGCAAAGCCAAGGCCTCGAAGGGCAAGGGCCGCGCACCCGTGGTGAAAGGCGAACCGAAGCCGTTCAAGAAGCGCCAAGGACGGTGAGTCGCGGCGGCGCGTTCGGGCTCGCCGCTCTCGCTCGATGACCCGGATGAACGCCGGAGCAGCATCCGTCAGTCATCGCTCCGCGACCCGACCGGCCTCGACCTGCCAGTGCCGATCGGTCTGCACCGTCGACAGCATGCGTCGGTCGTGCGTCACCAGCAGCAGCGTTCCGGTATACGAGTCGAGAGCCTGTTCGAGCTGCTCGATCGCGGGCAGGTCGAGGTGGTTGGTCGGTTCGTCGAGGACCAGCACATTCACTCCGCGCGCCTGCAGCAGGGCGAGGCCGGCGCGCGTGCGCTCCCCCGGAGACAGATCATCGACGGGACGGCCCACGTGGTCGGCCTTGAGCCCGAACTTCGCCAGGAGCGTGCGGACCTCCCCCGACACCATCTCCGGCACCAGGCTTCCGAACGTCGTCGCCAGCGGTTGCGCACCGGCCAGCAGGGAACGGGCCTGGTCGATCTCGCCGATCTGGACGTTGACACCGAGGCTCGCCGAGCCCTCGTCGGGCCGCTGCACGCCGAGCAGCGCGCGCAGCAGCGTCGACTTGCCGGCTCCGTTCGGACCCGTGATCCCGATGCGCTCCCCCGCGTTCACCTGCAACGACACCGGGCCGAGAGTGAAGGAGCCCTGACGGAACACCGCGTCGCTCAGTGTCGAGACCACGCTGCTCGACCGCGGTGCCGAACCGATCGTGAACTCGAGCTGCCATTCCTTACGGGGTTCGTCGACCTCGTCGAGCCGGGCGATGCGACTCTCCATCTGGCGCACCTTCTGCGCCTGCTTCTCGCTCGACTCGACCGACGCCTTCCGACGGATCTTGTCGTTGTCGGGCGCCTTCTTCATCGCATTGCGCACGCCCTGACTCGACCACTCGCGCTGCGTCCGCGCCCGCGCGACGAGATCGGCCTTCTTGTCGGCGAACTCGTCGTACTTCTCCCGCGCCTGGCGACGCGCGGTCGCGCGCTCCTCGAGATACGCGTCGTACCCGCCGCCGAAGACCCGATTGGCTCCCTGGGCCAGGTCCAGCTCGAGCACCCGCGTGACGCAGCGCGCGAGGAACTCGCGGTCGTGGCTCACCAGCACGACACCCCCGCGGATGCCCCGGACGAAGGCCTCGAGACGTTCCAGACCGTCGAGGTCGAGGTCGTTGGTCGGCTCGTCGAGCAAGACGATGTCGAAGCGGCTGAGGAGGAGGGCTGCGAGCCCGACGCGGGCGGCCTGGCCACCGGAGAGCGAGGTCATGAGCTTCTCCGCCGCACGGTCGCCGAGGTCCAGGCCCAGGTCGGCGAGTTGGGCGGGAAGCCGCTCGTCGAGGTCGGCCGCACCACTCGCCAGCCAGCGATCGAGGGCTGCGGAATACGCGTCGGCGGCCGTGGTGTCATCGGGATCCGCGAGACCGGATGCCGCGGCATCCATGTCCTCCGTCGCCTCGGCGCACCCGGTGCGCCGCCCGATGTACTGGGCGACCGTCTCGCCGGGCACACGTTCGTGCTCCTGAGGCAGCCAGCCCACGAACGCATCAGCCGGCGACAGCGACACGGTTCCGGCCTGCGGCTCGTCGATGCCCGCGAGCACCCGCAGCAACGTGGACTTTCCTGCGCCGTTGGCGCCCACGACACCGATGACATCTCCCGGCGCGACCGTCAGATCGAGTCCGTCGAACAGGGTGCGGTGGCCGTACCCGCCGGCGAGGGCTTGAGCGACGAGCGTGGCGGTCATCCGTCAATCCTGTCACCGGCGGCGCGGGGCCATGATCGGCGCCGCGTGTCACGATCCCGGCGGCCCCGTCCCCCCGGGCCGCCCGGCGGGGCCGCGCGGGCCCTCCCGGAAAGCGGGGCCGGAGTCATGGCACGGCAGCCGGGCTACGCCGACAGCCGCGGATAGTCCGTGTAGCCCTCCGCGCCCGCTCCATAGAAGGTGGCCGGATCGGGCTCGTTCTCGGGGTATCCGCCCTCCCACCGCTCGACCAGGTCGGGGTTGGCGATCGCGAGACGACCGACCGCCACGGCGTCCGCCAGTCCTTCCGCGACGAACTCGACGGCCTCGTCCTTCGTCGTCAGGCGGCCGAAGCCGCTGTTGGCGATGAACGTGCCGGCGAAGTCGGCGCGCAGCGCCTGCACCAGATCACCCTCGGGCTCGGCGTGGAGCACGCTGAGGTAGGCGAGGCCGAGCGGGGCGATACCGCGGACGAGCGCTTCGTACGTGGCACGCACATCGGCGTCGTCCGTCTCGACCACGTCCTGGATGTTGTGCGCGGGCGACAGGCGGATTCCGACACGACCCGCGCCGACGGCATCCGCGACGGCCGTCGTGACCTCGATGACGAACTTCGCCCGAGCCTCCGGCGAGCCGCCGTAGGCGTCGGTGCGCTGGTTCGAGACCGGGGAGAGGAACTGGTGCAGCAGGTAGCCGTTCGCGCTGTGCACCTCGACGCCGTCCATGCCCGCGTCGATCGCGCGCGTCGCGGCGGCCACGAATTCGTCGCGCACCTCGGCGAGCTCGTCGGTGGTGAGGGCGTGCGGCACGGGGAACGCGGTCTTCCCCGCGGGCGTGTGCACCTCGCCCTGGATCGCGATGGCACTCGGCGCGACGATGCGCGGGGTGCCGGTGATGTCGGTGTGCGACACGCGTCCGCCGTTCATGAGCTGCATGACGATGCGGCCGCCTTCGGCGTGCACCGCGTCGGCCACGGCCCGCCACCCCTCGGCCTGCGCCTCGGTCACGATGCCGGGCTGTCCCGGATACGCGCGCGACTCCGCACTCGGGTAGACACCCTCGGTGATGATCATGCCCAGGCCCGCCCGCTGCGCGTAGTGCTCCGCGACGATGTCGCCCGGAACGCCCTCCGCACCGGACCGCATCCGAGTGAGCGGTGCCATGACGACGCGGTTGGGAAGGTGCAGCGCACCCACGGTGAGCGGGGAGAACAGATCCACGAAGAGTCCTTTCGACGAAACGCCGGGGCGCGATCTCGTCCCGACCAGACAGGCAACGGAGGTCTCGGGCCGGGTATTCCCCGCTCGCGGATGCAGCGCGACGATCGATCGCAGCGGTACGCCGGCGCGACCCGCCAGGCCGCGGCATGCGCCCGCGTATGGTTGCGGGTGGGCAGCGCGCAGAGCCCGCCGAGCGGATGTCTCGGCCCCGCGGCCCAGGAACGCTGTATCTCGCCTTCAGCAGAGAGCACGGTGGACCCATGACGCACGACGGACTCGACGGATGGGTGCACGTGCGCGGTGCGCGCGAGCACAATCTCAAGAATGTCGACATCGACATCCCCCGTGACAGCCTGGTGGTGTTCACCGGGGTGTCGGGTTCCGGGAAGTCGTCCCTCGCCTTCGGCACGCTGTACGCCGAGGCTCAGCGCCGATACTTCGAGTCGGTCGCGCCCTACGCGCGCCGACTGCTGAACCAGGTCGGGGCGCCGGAGGTCGATGAGATCTCGGGCCTGCCGCCCGCGGTCGCGCTGCAGCAGCGGCGCGGGGCACCGAGTTCGCGCTCGTCGGTCGGCACGATCACCACACTGTCGAACCTGGTGCGCATGCTGTACTCGCGGGCGGGGACGTACCCGACAGGCGCGGCGCACCTGTCGGCCGAGGCGTTCTCGCCGAACACGGCGGCCGGCGCGTGTCCTCGCTGCCAGGGCCTGGGCACCGTGCACGACGTCACCGAAGAGCTGCTCGTGCCCGACGCGGCGCTGAGCATCCGCGAGGGGGCGATCGCCGCCTGGCCCGGTGCGTGGCAGGGTGCGAACCTGCGGAGCATCGTGCGTGGGCTCGACATCGACATCGAGAAGCCGTGGCGTGCGCTTCCGCGCAAGGATCGTGACTGGCTCCTGTACACCGAGGAACAGCCGTCGGTGATGATCGAGCCCGAGGAGGGCCGCGTCGACCACGGCTACTACGGCAAGTTCTGGAGCGCCCGAGCCCACATCATGCACGTGCTCGCGGCATCGCAGAGCGAGCGGATGCGGGAGCGCGCGCTCGGTTTCGTCCAGAGCATGCCGTGCCCCGTGTGCGGGGGCAGCGGCCTGCGCGCCGACGCGCTCGCCGTGACGTTCGCGGGGCGGACGATCGCCGAGATGAACGCCGTGCCGCTCGCCGAGCTGTCGGCGTCGCTGCGCGCCGGCGTCGCGGCCGCTGGCGACAGCGGCGAGGCCGCCGAGCGCATCGCCGCCGACGTGATCGGGCGGGTCGCAGTCCTGCTCGACCTCGGACTCGGGTACCTCAGCCTCGGCCGCAACTCCACCACGCTCTCGCCGGGCGAGGCGCAGCGCCTGCGCATCGCGACGCAGCTCCGCTCGGGTCTCTTCGGCGTCGTCTATGTGCTCGACGAGCCCTCCGCGGGGCTCCATCCGGCCGACGCCAGGCCGCTCCTGGCGGTGCTCGACCGTCTGAAGGCCTCGGGCAACTCGCTGTTCGTCGTCGAGCACGACCTCGACATGATCCGGCGCGCGGACTGGGTGGTCGACATCGGTCCGGGTGCCGGCGAGGGCGGCGGACACGTCGTCTATTCCGGTCCGGTGGAAGGGCTGCGCTCCGTCTCGGAGTCCGTCACCGGGCGCCACCTCTTCCCGACCACCGCTCCACCCGGGCACGAGCCGCGCACGCCCTCAGGCTGGCTGCGTCTGCGCGGGATCACCCGGCACAACCTGCGCGAGGCATCCGTCGATGTTCCTCTCGGCGTGATGACGGCGGTCACGGGCGTTTCGGGGTCGGGCAAATCGACGCTGGTCACACAGGTGCTGGCGCAGGTCGTGCGCGACGTGGTCGGGTCGACACCGGATGCCGGTGACGATGCGGTGCTCGAGCTCGACGTGGACGGCGTCTCGGGGGCGGAGTCCTTCGATCGGCTCGTCGTGGTCGACCAGAAGCCGATCGGACGCACGCCCCGGTCGAATCTGGCCACGTACACCGGCATGTTCGACGTCGTGCGGAAGCTGTTCGCCTCCACACCGGAGGCCAAGAAGCGGAGGTACACCGCGGGGAGGTTCTCGTTCAACGTCGCCGGCGGCCGGTGCGAGACCTGCCAGGGCGAGGGGTTCGTCTCGATCGAGCTCATGTTCCTGCCCGGCACCTACGCGCCCTGCCACACCTGTCACGGCGCCCGCTACAACGCGGAGACCCTCGAGGTGACGTACCGAGGGTCATCCATCGCCGATGTGCTGGCGATGACCGTCGGCGATGCCGCGGAGTTCCTTGCGGATGTGCCCTCGGCCGCACGCAGCCTGCGGACGCTCGGCGACGTGGGGCTCGGATACCTGCGCCTCGGGCAGCCCGCGACCGAGCTGAGCGGCGGTGAGGCGCAGCGCATCAAGCTGGCGACCGAGTTGCAGCGCGCACACCGCGGCCACGCGCTCTATCTGCTCGACGAGCCGACCTCGGGCCTGCATCCCGCCGACGTCGAGCTGCTGCTCGACCAGCTGCAGCAGCTGGTGGATGCCGGCAACACCGTCGTGCTCGTCGAGCACGACCAGTCGGCGATCGTGGCGAGTGACTGGGTGATCGATCTCGGCCCGGGCGGTGGCGACGTGGGCGGCCAGGTCGTCGCGACGGGAACGCCGCGGGACGTCGCGCGCGGCTCGGGCGCGACCGCGGAGCACCTGGCCGCGTGGATCACCCAGGTAGGAACTACGTAGACGAATGTGTCGGGTTCTCGTCCGCGACGAGTGGGTACGCATAATGGACGTACCTCGCCGGGCAGTTCGAACGCTGTGCACCCATCGTCGGCGAGGACATGGGCAGACAGAGCGGGGGCGACGTCATGCGGGAACTCGAGCACCGGAAACCTCAGCACCGGGAACCGTCAGGCGTCCCGACGGTGAACGGAACAGGCGACGCGGGCGGTGCGGCGATGACGAGCCTGCACACGGACCACGGCGGTGGCCATGCCTGATCGCTCCGGTCAGGCCCGCCGGCCCATCGACATCAGGCAGACCTCGGGTCGATCGCACGGGGGCGACGCCGCCACGCGCGACCGCGCGCGCGGGTCGAAGCCGAGCAGTCGGCAGGCCGCCCTCGCGCGGGCGACCGAGCTTCTGCAGCGTCGCCAGAGTGCGCTGCTGGTCGGACCCAACGGCTGGGGCAAGTCCTTCGAGATCGCTCGCATCGGCACCCGACTGCAGGCGAGCGGCCGCGCCGTGCACCACCTGAGAGGTCGCGGCGCCGAGGGCGGACGCGCCATCGCGGAGTGGCGGCAATCGCCCTCCGGTGCGGTGCTTCTCGTCGACGACGGCGAGTCGATGCCTGACCAGACCCTCTCCTCCATCATCGAGCTCGCGCGCTCGACCGATCGCGTCACGCTGATCGCTCTTGAGATGGACAGTGCGCACACCGATGCCGGACTCTCTCGTGGCGGTACCGCCCGGTTGCTCGACGTCTGGCGATCGGGCGCCATCCAGCGCGTGGATCTGCCCGGACTGGATCGAGACGAAGCGCGGGCCCTGGCCGTGGCATCCGCCGGCGGCAATGTCCTCGATGACATGGCGCAGGAGATGATCGTCCGCCTCAGCCAGGGGTCACCTCTGGTCGTCTCCGAACTGACCAAGGACGCTCTCGAGACGGGGAGCGGCTTCTACCGGCCTCGCAGCATCCTCTCTCTCGGCGACGTCGGTGTCTCCCCGCGCGTCCGTGATCTGACGACCCCGCTCCTGGACCGCCTCGACGACGACGGCAGATACGCGCTCGTGATGCTGGCTCAGCTCGGCGCCACCCCTTATCCGCGCGCGGCGAAACTGCTGGGTGAACACGCACTGCATCAGGTGCTCCGCTTCGGGCTCGCGCGCAACGACGGTTCCACCCTCGACCGGATCGTCGCAGACGAGCTGCACGCGTGGGCTGCCCTCGCCGATTGGCGTCGTTCGTGGCGGCTCCGCTCCCATGACCGCGTGCAGCGACTGCTGGTCGCCGACCTGCAGAAGGCGAACCGTCTGGCGCCCCACGAGTGCTTCATCGTCGGACGCTTCTGGACCAACGCTCCCGACGACGAGGTGCTCACCGGCATCCCTCCCGGCACCGCGGCGGCAGTCCTGCTGACCGCGGCCTACGTCGCGAACGTGTCGGGTCTTCCCGGCGACGGTCTGCTGTGCGCCTCCCGAGCCTTCTCCTTCGCCCCCTCCCTCGCCGCAGCGCTGCAGCAGTCTCGCTCGCTCGCCATGCTGGGGGACGTGGTGGGCGCACTTCAGGTGCTGCGCGTCGACGACAGCACGACCACGGACGATGAGACTCTCGCCGAGCGCGTGGGCTGGACGGAGGCGCTGTCGCGGTGGAACGGCCCGGAAGCGCTGAAGACCGCCATGAAAGCCACGACGGAAGCCCTGTCGGCCACTCACCGCACGGTCGCCGAACGCGCTGCGCTCGTCGACGCCTGGCGGATATCGAAGACCGCCGATCCCGCCGCGGTGGACGAGATGTTCGCTCGGATGCTCGCGGACGACCACGCCACGACGGCGTCCCGCTTGTGGGCTGCGGCCGGACTGCTCGGCTGTCTCGCCCCCTTCCACGACATCGACCGCGTGCATCGCGTCCTGACCGAGGGTGACCGCGTCTACCAGGGCATTCCGGACTCGACGAACCACCCCCTGTCGCACTCGACACGCGACGCGCGAGCCGCCTACGTCCTGACGGCCACTCTCACGCGCATCTACGCGGGGCTCCCCTGGACCGGCATCCGGCACGACATCGAGGAGTTCGCCGCACGCGCGCGCTGGGTGGGCGGACAGCTCTCGGCGGCCGACCAGAGCGTCATCGGATTGCTCACCGCCACCCTGGCGCTCCTGGACCGCGATTACGAGCGTGCGCTGGCCGACCTGCGGGTCGTCGAAAGCCTGCTCGACACCACTCTTCCCCCTGACGTGCACACCCAGGCGAGCCTGATCACGGCGCTGGCCCTCGTCGCGCACGGGGATGTGGCGGCGGCGGAGCGGCGCCGAGCGGCCCTCAATCGAAAGATCGTCGATGCGTCGCCCCTGCTCAGGTCGCTGGCGGATTCGCTCGACGTCGCGGTCCTCCTGCGGACGGCCGACCCGCAGCACGCGCGGACGACCCTGCACGACCGCGCAGCCGATCGAAGGCGCGCTCCTCTCACGCGCGTGTGGCTGGCGCACGTCAGTCTCGAGACGGGCGCCTCGGCCTCCATCGCCGTCGGCCTCATCGCCGATCTCCGCGGCACGCCGCTCGCTCCTCTTCCCGACGCGATGCTCCGCCTGCTCGATGCGGACGCCTCCGGCGACGCGTCGGCGACCGAGAGGTCGGCACGTGATCTCGAGCGCCTCGGAGTGACACACCACGCAGCGGGCGCCTTCCAGCTCGCGGAACGTCAGCACTCTCTCGCAGGTCGTCCCGGCCACGCCCGCCGATGCGCGGAACACGCCGAGCGGCTCCTGGCCCCTGATTCCCCCGTCGAATCCGCCCGCGAGACCGAGACGGATGCCGCCGCCTCCGATGTCGTCCAGGATGCACCGGGCCCGCACGGGGAGCCCGACCCCGACGTCGACCTGACATCCCTGACCCGGCGGGAACTCGAGGTCGCGCGCCTCGTCGCCCAGCGGCTCAGCAACCAAGAGATCGCCGATCGCCTCTTCCTGAGTGTGCGCACGGTCGAGTCGCACGTGCTGCAGGCGCGCATGAAGCTGGGAGCGGATCGACGTCGCGACCTGGGTCGCTTCGTCGGGTCGTGAACCCGAGGTGCTGAACACGCATCCTGAACTACCGACGAGCACGGCCGGAAGGATGCCTCGATCCGCGTAGTCCACGCGATATATCGGTAGCCCACTACTGGTTACAGGGCGTCGCCCTCAGTCATAGCCTGCCGGAAACGACCACGCGCCACCGGCCCGCGGCGTTCACGAGCAGACGCGGGGGCGTGCGCATGACCACGGACGACATCATCGAAGAGACCACGACCTCACCAGAGCGCGGCGTGCGCAGCAAGCGGGTCCGCGCGATCCTCGTCGGCGGTTTGGTGCTGGGTGTCGGAGCGGCTGTGACGCTCGCCGCCTGGAACGACTCGGAGTTCGTGACCGGCACGTTCGCGGGCGGTGCGTTCGACATCGAGGGAAGTACGGACGGCGACGTCTACGCGGAGCACCCGGATGCGGGCTCGGCAGCCATCCTCGACTTCGAGCTCGACGCCGACAACCTTGCGCCGGAGGAGCCGGTGTACGCAGGTTTCGCGGTGCAGTTGACATCGGACTCGACCCGCGCGGCCAGCCTTGACATCACGGCGTCGAGCGCGGCGGCGATCGCGTCATCGTTGAGCTACTCCCTCGTGGAGACCGCGGCATTCGGATGCGACGCCACGACCTTCGCCGCCGGCGATCCGCTCGTGACGGATGCCGCGACCACGGCCAGCACGGAGCCCGGTATCTTCACGCTCGACGCGGTCACCGAACCCGTCTTCCTGTGCTTCGAAGTCACTCCGGCCGCAGGGCTGCCGCAGTCGTCTCCGTCCGGCACCGTGGTGTGGCAGTTCCTCGCGACCTCCACCACCGACCTGCCCTGAGAGGCACCGGCATGAGCGGACCTCACACGCTTGCCACACGGCGAGAACGTCGTCGCACCGCGCCTGGCGGCCGACGACGCTGGTCGACCCGGGTACGAGCCGTCCTCGCGGGGGCGCTCGTACTCGGTGTCGGCACGTCGGTCACCTTGGCCGCGTGGAGCGACGACGAGTTCGGTGCCGGCACCTTCGCCGCGAGCACGTTCGTCGTCGAATCGCAGACGGGGATTTCGACGTGGGCGGCGCACGAGTCCGGCAGCCCGGCGACCCTGGCATTCGCCGCCTCGGCGATGTCACCGGCCGTCTCGCAGTACGCCTACATCGACATCCGCACGACCGCCGCGACGAACATCAGCGGAACGGCGGCGCTCACCGCCGTCTCGGCCGCCACCGGCACCCTGCTGCCTCAGCTCGAGTACCGCGTCGCCGTGACGGCGGCCACCGCCCCGTGCAATGCGTCGGCGTTCACGTCGGCCACGATCCCCGCCTACACCGCCACGCTCGCGACGACGACCTCGCCACCGAGCGTTTCGGGCGCACTGGCGGCAGCCGGCGGATCGACCGTGCGGTTCTGCTTCGACGTGCGCGTGAAGGCGGGCACGGCCTCAACGTTCCAGGGCGGGACCGCCGGCGCGACGTGGCAGTTCACGTCCACCTCCAGCTCTTGATCGGATCCTCGTGAGCCGCATCGAGGAAGAACGCATCGATGCCGCTGAGCGCCGCCGGGCACCCCAGAAGCCCCGGCGCTCGGCGGCATCGGTCGCCGGCAGCATCGCGCTCGATGTCGCCGCCCTGGCCGGTGCCGTCTGCATCGTGCTCGTCGTGCTGGCCTACGGGTTCCACGTCACCCTCATCATGTTCAAGACGGGGTCGATGAGTCCCACGATCCCCGCCGGATCGCTCGCGCTGGTGCATGAGATCCCGGCTTCCGACATCGCCGTCGGCGACGTCGTGACCGTCGACAGACCCGGCCAGCTGCCCGTGACGCACCGCGTGACATCCGTGGGCCCCGGCGAGACGGACGACGCGCGCAGCATCACGCTCAAAGGCGACGCCAACACGACGGAAGATCCTGCGCCGTACGAGGTCTCGCACGTGCGCGTCGTGTGGGCCTCCGTCCCAGGTCTTGCGCACGTCGTGATCTGGCTCTCCCACCCGTGGATCCTTGCGGCACTCACCTTCGGCTGCTCAGCACTCGTGACGTGGGCGTTCTGGCCGCGTTCGCGTCGTCGGCGACCGCCACCTCCCAGGCGACGGAAGAGCCGCGAGCGGCACGTCGCTCACGTCGCTGCTGTCGCTCTCGCGATCGGAGGGGGCGCTGCCGTATCCGGCGCCGCCACCCCGGCGCACGCCGCACCGCGGACGTCGGTCGTCACGGGGACGGCGCTCGTGCTGACCACCATCGGCGATCCGTCCGCGATGACGACGCTCGGTCCGGGCGACTCGACGCCCTGGGAGGTCGGCATCGCGACGAAACCCACCGCCGGCCCGGGCTCGATCGACGTGTCGGTCACGTGGACCGGTTCGGCCGAGCTCGGACTGATCGTCTCCGCCGAGGCCTGCACCGAGCAGTGGACCAGAGACGGATGCCGCGGCCGGAGCACGCGCCTCATCGACGCCGCTCCCGCCCCGGTCGACAGCACGCCACGCGCTCTTCTGTCGATGTCGTCGCAACAGGGGCGGTGGGTCCGCTTCAAGGTGACGATGCCCGCCGACCCCGGAGACGGGCAGGGCTCCGCGGCCCTCACCGTGACCGCGAACGGGCTCGGCGACGATCTCTCGTCGTCATCCGGATCCGCCTCTGCACTCGCTGCTACGGGCGGGAACGGCGATCAAGCCGTCGGGCTGAGCGCGTGCGCCGTGATCGCAGGTGTCCTCGGGGCGGGCCTCGTCGCCGCGCAGCGGGGCAGGACGGCCCGGAGCCGGGTATGAGCACTCATCGGCGATTCGGTCTGGTGCTCGCCGCGCTTACCGTCATCGGCGCGATGGCGGTACCGCGCTTCCTCCCGACCGTCACCGAGGCGTCCTGGGCCGACCCGGAGTCCGCCGCCGGCAGCTTCACCGCTCTCACCGTGCCCCCGCCGACGGTCACCGCCTGCACCGTGATTCCCGGCACGCTCGGCATCTTGGGCTCCTTCAACGTCACGTTCCAGGTGCCGACCGGCTACGCGGTCGCGGCCGTGGGCTACGCGGTCGCGAACAACGCGACCATGGCCGGGGCGAGCGCCGTGACCCCGGCGGTCAGCGGTCCCGCGTCCGGGAGCTACACCGCCAGCTTCGGAACCGGGCTCCTCGGCCTCCTGGGCTCGGACGTCTACCTCGGCATCAGGATCGTGGACGCCGGCACCGGGTGGGGGTCGACGTACAAGGTCTCGCACGGAAAGATCGGTCTGCTGGCGAGCAGCTCCAGCTGCGCGGTCCTGTGAGACGGCTCGTCAATCCCAGTCGAGATAGTCCTCGATGGCCCAGGATGTCGCACCGACATGCGTGGCAGGGAACATGTGACCGGCACCCTCGACGCGCACGACGCTCACGCGGTCCGGCGCGGATTGCTTAAGCGCGTCACCGTTGGCCGGCGGGGTGATCGGATCCTCGGCGCCCTGGATGATCAGCACGGGGACGTCCGCGGCCAGTGCCGAGGATCCGCCCGTCCCTCGGGCGGCGCGCTGGAGAGCCTCCACCTCGGAGTCTCGGAACCGCTCCGGCACTTCGGCGAGGTCGGGGGCATCGACGGTGCCGTCCGATTCGACGCCGAGCAGCAGCACGCCGTTGACGCGGTCGTGGTGCCCCAGCGCCACGACCCGGGCGACAGACCCGCCGAAGCCGTGGCCGCCCACCCAGGCGTGATCCATTCCGAGGTGGTCGAGCACGTCCACGACGTCCCGAGCGAGATCCTCGATCGTCACGGGCACGCGGTCCGCGGCATCCTCGTCCTTCGAAGGCCTCCGCGACCCGATCCGCACGACCCGGAAGTCCTCCATCGCGACCGAATGCGCAAGGGCGTTCAGGTAGGAGATGTTCAGGCCCGCGCCGGCGATCAAGACCACGCCCGGTCCGGCGCCCTCGACGGCGAACGGGATCGCCCGACCCTCGGGCTCGAAGGTCTGCGTGTCGGTCATCGTCATCTCCTCGTCTTTGGCGGCCGAACTCGGCGGAACATCAATTGTTGAAGCGGAACTCGACCACGTCGCCGTCCTTCATGACGTAGTCCTTGCCCTCGAGGCGGGCTTTGCCCTTCGACCGGGCTTCGAGCACCGACCCGGTCTCGATGAGGTCCTCGAAGGAGATGACCTCCGCCTTGATGAACCCCTTCTCGAAGTCCGTGTGGATGACGCCCGCGGCCTGAGGGGCCTTCGAACCCTTCGGTATCGTCCACGCCCGAGATTCCTTGGGCCCGGCGGTCAAGTACGTCTGCAGTCCGAGCGTGTCGAAGCCGATCCGCGCGAGCTGGTCGATGCCCGACTCCTCCTGCCCCGTCGATGCGAGCAGCTCCGCGGCGTCCGCGGGATCGAGGTCGATGAGCTCCGACTCGATCTTCGCGTCCAGGAACACCGCGTGCGCGGGCGAGACCAGCGCCTGGAGCTCGGCCAGGCGCGCAGCATCCGTCAGCACTTTCTCGTCGACGTTGAACACGTAGATGTAGGGCTTCGCGGTCATGAGGCCCAGGTCCCTGATCTGCGCGAGATCGACGCCCGACTGCGAGACCAGCGTGCCCCGTTCGAGCGCGTCCTTCGCCGCCACGGCCGCCTCGAGCGCTGCGGGCTCCGCGCGTTTGCCCTTCACGTCCTTCTCGAGGCGCGGGATCGCCTTCTCGAGTGTCTGGAGGTCGGCGAGCATGAGTTCGGCGTTGATCGTCTCGAGATCGTTCTTCGGATCGACGTTTCCGTCGACGTGCACGACGTCGTCGTCGGTGAAACCGCGCACGACCTGGGCGATCGCATCGGCCTCACGGATGTTGGCCAGGAACTGGTTGCCGAGACCCTCCCCCTCGCTCGCACCGCGGACGATGCCGGCGATGTCGACGAACGACACCGTCGCGGGCAGGATGCGCTCCGAGTGGAAGACCTCGGCGAGCTTCGCCAGCCGCGGGTCGGGGAGGTTCACGACTCCGACATTCGGCTCGATCGTCGCGAACGGATAGTTCGCCGCGAGCACGTCGTTCTTGGTCAGTGCGTTGAAGAGGGTGGACTTGCCGACGTTGGGCAGGCCGACGATGCCGATAGTGAGAGCCACGGGAGTCCATTCTACGTGGGTGGACTCGGAGATCACCGGGCGTCGGGCCGCCGGTGCGCGCCGTCGACCACGCCGATGCCGGCGATCAGGCGGCGCGGTGTCAGGGGCGCTGCGCCCGATACGCCTTCGTCACGTACGGCAGCTCGATCGTCGACCCGCCGACCACGCCGATCTCGTCGAAGAGGAGGTCGAGTTCGGTCTCGATGCGCTCCTTCTCCTCGGGTGCGGCGGTGATGACGTAGCTGCGCGAGCGCGCCATGTCCTGCAGCGCGCCCCGCGACATCGGACGCGTCCATCCCCAGACCTGCTCGTCGAGGGTCGAGAACGGCGGGGCCACGGGCGGGTGGCCGTCGGCCAGCATCTGCTCCGCCGAGCTGCCGTGCATGATCTCGCTCATACGTCGCACCCACGGGAGGCGCTCGTCGCGCACGTTCCAGATGAGTCCGAGCATGCCACCCGAGCGCAGCACACGCCCCACTTCGAGCGAGCCTCGGATCGCGTCGACCCAGTGCCACGCCTGGCCGAGTACGACCGCATCGAGCGACGCGTCGGGGAGCGGCATCCGCTCGGCGGTTCCGACGAACGTCGGCACCCCGGGGACCGCCGCGTGGAGGGCGGCGAGCATCTCGGAGTCGGGGTCGATCGCGACGACATCGTCGCCGAGACCGGCGATCACCCGGGTCAGTTTGCCTGTGCCCGCCCCCACATCAGCCACGCGCAGTGCCCGGCCGGGTTCCCGCATCGGCTCTAGAAGCCACTGCACGGCCTCGGTCGGGTAGTCGGGCCGTCCTGACTCGTACACCCCCGCCGCCGCGCCGAAGGAGCGGGACATCTCATCGCGTGTCGCCATGCGACCGACTTTAGCTTTCCGGAGCGGCGCAGATCGCGCAGGCGGAGGGGCGCCACCGGCCGTGCCGATCGAACCGATCCCGGCGCGCCTGCCCCGCGGTTCACCCCCGCACGGTGACCCTGAGGGAGTGCCTCTGGATTTCACCGCCATCGACTTCGAGACGGCGAATTCGAGCACCGCGTCGGCGTGCGCGGTCGGGCTGGTCCGGGTGCGGGACGGGAAGATCGTCGCGCAGAGCGGCTGGCTGATCAAGCCGCCCCCCGGTCACGACCGCTTCTTCGAGCTGAACATCGGCATCCACGGCATCCGCGAAGAGGATGTGCACGACGCCAAGACCTGGACCGACCAGCTCGACGACATCGCCGCCTTCGCCGGTGCGGACGTCCTCGTCGCGCACAACGCGGGATTCGACATGGCCGTGCTGCGCCGGGCCTGCGATGCGACCGGCGACCTGTGCCCGCCGTACCGCTACGCGTGCAGCCTGCAGGTCGCGCGCAAGGTCTACACCCTCGATTCGTACCGGTTGCCCTCCGTGGCCGCGCAGGCGGGATTCCTCGACTTCCCTCACCACGATGCGGTGGCCGACGCCCTCGCCTGCGCTCACATCATGATCGATGCCGCAGCGCGACGGGGCGCGACCGACATCGAGACCCTCGCCGAGCGCACGGGTGTGCGGCTGGGCCGCATCCACCCGTCCGAGCCGATCGTCGAGCCGGTCTTCGGCGCGAGGACGGTCGTCGCCGTCGCCTGAACCGGCACAGCGTGGTCGGCCGCGCGCCGACCCGCTCATGTCGGAGGCCGAGGGCATGCTGAACGCATGGATGCCCTCACCGTTTCGGCGCTCGTCATCGGGTGCCTCGTGCTCGGGGCGCTCGCGGGGTGGTTCTGCGGGCTCGCCCGCGCCACGACCCGCGCGGCGCACGAGCGCGTCGAGCTGACCGCCCGCGTGGCAGCCGCCGATGCCCTCGCGCAGGCGCACCGGGCCGAACTCGACCGGCAGATCGCCGTCACACGGGACTGGGCGGGCCAGGCGCGCGCCGATCAAGCCCAGCGCGACGAGCGCGAGCGACGCGAGCAGGCCGTGCTGCGCGCCCTCGCCCCGGTGCAGGAGACGCTGCAGGCCATGCGCGACAAGGTCGACATGCTCGAGCGCGACCGGCACAGCCAGTACGGAGCGCTGGCCGAACAGCTGCGCCTCGGGCACGAGTCGGGCGAGGCGCTGAGAGCAACGACCGAATCCTTGGCCGGCGCCTTGCGCTCGGGAGCGACTCGCGGCGTCTGGGGCGAAACGCAGCTGCGACGCGTGGTCGAGGCCGCCGGCCTCACGCGCTACGTCGATTTCGATACGCAATCCTCCATCAGCACCGATGCCGGAGCCGGCCGGCCCGACATGGTGATCCGCATGCCGGGGGCGAAGTCACTGGCGGTCGACGCCAAGGTGCCGCTGGACGCCTACCTGGAGGCGTCTGCGATACCGGTGACCGCCGTCGGGGAGGAGGAGGCGCGACGCAAGAGCCTCCTTGCCAAGCACGTGCGAGCCGTGCGCGCGCACGTGGATGCGCTCGCGAAGAAGACGTACTGGGCGGGGCTGGACTCGAGCCCCGAATTCGTGGTCTGCTTCCTCCCCAGCGAGTCGCTCCTGGCAGCGGCGCTGGAGGAGGATCCGTCGCTGCTCGACTACGCATTCAGCAAGCGGGTCGCGCTCGCGTCGCCGGTGAATCTGTGGGCGGTGCTGAAGACCGTCGCCTACACCTGGACGCAGCAGGAGGTGTCGCAGGAGGCGCGCGCACTCTTCGATCTCGGCACGCAGTTGTACGAGCGCATCGGCGGCCTGGCCGGCCACGCCGAGGAGATGCGGAAGGCGATCGAGCGCACGGTGGACAGCTACAACCGGTTCGTCGGATCGCTCGAGGGTCGCGTACTGGTCAGCGCACGCCGCTTCCCGGGCATGGACGAGACGAAGCTCGACGCGCTTGCCGCGCCTCCGGTGATCGAGAAGTCCGCTCGGCGGTTCACCGCACCCGAGATGCTCGAAGCGCTGGACCCGGGCGATGACGACGCGTCCACTCCCCTGCACGCGGATGTGGGCGACCTCAGGGGCCGCCTCTGATCAGATTCCGCCGGGAACCAGGCTGAGGAGCGCCACGACCGTGATCGACACGCCGACGAAGGCGCCGATCATCCACCACGCGCTCATCTGGTGGCCTTCGTCGCGACGCACACGGAAGAACACGTCGGGACGACGCGCCGGGTCGATCGCGTCCGCGATCACGGCCTGCGCGCCCGTCTGCGGAGCGGATCCGCCGATCATCGAGCCGTTCACCTGCGTGGACATGAACCATCCCCTTCGGGCATCGGAAAAACTGAGCGTCTCCGTTGACTCTGCGTACGATTCTGCCAGACAACCCGCGGCGCGAGCATCACGACGCGGTCACGATCGCCACATCTTCCCCACCCGTCACGCACGCCCCACCTGCGTCCCTCGCAGACGAGATCTCCGGGAGGCACCAGCCGGTCAGGCGGTCGTCAGAGCCACTTCGAGACGAGGTGCTCCGAGGTGATGCGACGGAGCGTGCCCGAAGAACCGCGGAGCACGACGCTCTCGGTGTAGAGAAACTCGCCGGCACGCTGCACGCCTGCGACGAGCTGGCCTTCGGTCACTCCTGTGGCGACGAAGATCGTGTTCTTGCCCTTCACGAGGCCCTCGGCCTCGTAGACGTGACCGTCGAGCTTGAGTCCGGCATCGATGCCCTTCTGCTTCTCGTCGTCGTCGCGCGGCCACAGCACACCCTGGATGTGCCCTCCGAGCGCCTTGATGGCGCACGCCGTCACGATCCCCTCCGGCGAACCACCCACGCCGATGCACATGTCCGTGCGCGCGTTGTGACGCGCGGCGTTGATGCCACCGGCGACGTCGCCGTCGGACATCAGACGGGTGCCGGCGCCCGCATCGCGGATCTCCTGGATGAGCTTCTCGTGTCGCGGACGGTGCAGTACCGAGACCACCATCTCGTCGACGGGCTTGCCGAGCGCCTTGGCGAGCAGACGGATGTTCTCGGCCACGGGAAGACGGATGTCGACGACGCCGACGCCCGCGGGACCCGTCACGAGCTTGTCCATGTAGAACACCGACGAAGCGTCGAGCATCGCGTCGTGGTCGGCGACGGCGATCACCGACAGGGCGTTGTTGCGTCCGGTGGCCGTGAGCGACGTCCCATCGATGGGGTCCACGGCGATGTCGCACTGCGGGCCGCGCCCGTTGCCCACGTGCTCCCCGTTGAACAGCATCGGAGCGTTGTCCTTCTCCCCCTCGCCGATCACGATCGTGCCGTCGAAGCTCACCGTCGTGAGAAAGGCGCGCATCGCGTCGACGGCGGCACCGTCGGCCGCCTCTTTGTCACCCCGCCCGATGAACGGCACCGCGCGGATGGCCGCCGCCTCCGTGGCACGCACGAGTTCCAGTGCCAGATTTCGGTCGGGATGCAGGGGACTCATGTCCGCGGTAAGGCTCACCATGAGGCTCAGCCTAGCCATCGGGCCACGACCGGACGGGGCGAGGGCGGGCGTTCGCCGCGAAGGAATCGACGATCTTTGGCCTGGCGAAGAACTGGGCGGTCACGGCATCCGTCGTACCCGGCGCGACGCGCTTCGATAGAGTGACGGTCAACGCCCGACTGATGCAAGGAGCCCCCACATGCCCGTCGCCACCCCCGAGCAGTACGCCGAAATGCTGGACCGCGCGAAGGCAGGTGGCTTCGCCTACCCCGCGATCAACGCCGCCAGTTCGCAGTCGGTCAACGCCGTGCTGCAGGGCCTCACCGAGGCGGGCTCGGACGGCATCCTCCAGGTCACCACCGGGGGTGCCGACTACTTCGCCGGCCACACCGTGAAGGCCCGGGCGACCGGCGCGCTCGCGTTCGCGGCGTTCGTGCACGAGGTCGCCAAGAGCTACCCGATCACGGTCGCCCTGCACACCGATCACTGCCCCAAGCCGGCGCTCGAGGACTTCGTGCTGCCGCTGATCGCCGCATCCGAGAAGGTCGTCGCCGACGGTGGCCAGCCGATCTTCCAGTCGCACATGTGGGACGGCTCGGCCGTGCCCCTCACCGAGAACATCGACATCGCGAAAGAACTGCTCCCCCGCATGAAGGCGATCAACGCGATCCTCGAAGTCGAGATCGGCGTGGTCGGCGGCGAGGAGGACGGCGTCAAGCACGAGGGCTCGAACGAGGCGCTCTACACGACGGTCGCCGACGTGAGCGCGGCCGTCGAGGCTCTCGGACTGGGCGACCAGGGACGGTGGATCGCGGCTCTGACGTTCGGCAACGTGCACGGCGTCTACAAGCCCGGCAATGTGAAGCTGCGCCCCGAACTGCTCGGCGAGATCCAAGAGGGCATCGCGGCGAAGTTCGGTACCGGCCCGAAGCCGCTCGACCTCGTCTTCCACGGTGGCAGCGGCTCGACCTCCGAGGAGATCGCGACGGCGGTCGCCAACGGCGTGATCAAGATGAACATCGACACCGACACCCAGTACGCGTTCACCCGGTCGGTCGCGGGCTTCATGTTCAGCAACTACGACGGCGTGCTGAAGGTCGACGGCGAAGTGGGCAACAAGAAGGCCTACGACCCGCGGGCGTGGGGCAAGGTGGCCGAGTCGGCCATGGCCGCGCGCGTCGTCGAGGCGACGCAGCAGCTCGGGTCTGCGGGCAAGTCGCAGTCCTAGGGCCTCAGCCCGTGAAAGAGCGGATGCCGCGGCCCTCGGGTCGCAGCATCCGCTCTTCCATCGGCATCAGTGCGGAGACGTCAGGCCGGCCAGGAGAAGGTGTCGAGCAGACCGGGTGCGCCGGCGGGAGCGGGAACGATCTCGATCTCGTCGCCCGCCTGCACCTCGCCGGCACGGACGACTCGGAGGTACGGGCCCAGACGCCGCTCGCCGGCGAATCGCTTGACCCACCCGCGCTGCTCGCTCCCGCCGACCCAGCGCGCGAACGTCGCGCACGGCGTCCGCGGCATGGTCACTTCGAGCCGAAGACGCTCGCCGATCTGCCAGATGTCGCCGATGCGCGACGCATTCACCTCGATGCCCTCGGTACGCAGGTTCTCACCGAACCATCCGGGTGCGAGCTCTCGACCGAGCTGCTCCTCCCAGAACGAGGCATCCTCATGGGCATAGGCGTAGACGGCCTTGAGGAGACCACCGTGATGTTTGCGGCTGACCTGTACATCACCGCGCACTCCGTACGGCCCCACCCGCACCGGTCCCTGCAGCGCTGCCTTGTCGATCCCGGTGACGCCCTCCGAACCGGCATCCGGTCGTAATCCGCGCACAGCGCAGACGGCGATCAGACGACCCACGTCATCCCGCCAGGTTCGACAGTGCGTTCATGATGCCCGGGTCGGTCGTCAGCGGCACGGCGATCAGAGCACCGGACGCCATGCTGAACACGAGCGCACCGACGAGCGGAATCCACCACGAGAGCCTCCCCCGGCGCATGACCCGCCAGGACACCACCGCCGTGAGCAGCCAGCCGATGCCGAGCACGAGCATGCCCGCGAAAACCCAGCCCTTCGCGGCATCCGGATCCGCGAGTGTCGCGTCGATGCCCATCAGCGAAAGCATGGTCGAGGAGTACGTGCCGAAGTCGCCGAGCGAGATCACGGTCGACACGACCGACACCAGTCCGTACGCGAGCAGACCCAGCGTCGCGATGCGGTTGGCCGCGCCCGGTCGGGCACCTGCCCGAGCGGACTTCCCGGCGGGCCCCACCGGCCGACCGGGGGCGGGCTCGGCGACCGGGGACCCCGCGGGGGCCACCGGTGCGGAGACGGGGTCCGCGCGAACCGCCTCCCCTGCATCGAGCGCCGCGGTCACATCGGGCTGAGCGATCCGTGCGCGCTGCTCCTCGATGGTCGCGTATTCGCCGTACTCCGGACGGGGACGTGATTCCGGCTCGGTCGAGGAGGCGCTCACACGCGCCTCCCGCCGAGAGCGCGCTCGTCGCGCTTGCCCGACGAGTCCTGCCGCAGTTCCTTCGGCAGCGAGAAGATCAGGTCCTCCTCGGCGGTCTTGACCTCTTCGACGTCGCGGTACCCCGCGCCCGAGAGCTCCTCCAGCACCTGCTGCACGAGAACGTCGGGAACGGACGCTCCGCTCGTGACGCCGACCGTCTCGACGCCGTCGAGCCATTCCTGCTTGACCTCGTCGGCGTAGTCGACGCGGTACGCCGCCTTCGCCCCGTACTCGAGTGCGACCTCCACCAGACGCACGCTGTTCGACGAATTCGCCGAGCCGACGACGATCACGAGGTCGGCGTTCTTCGCCACCTTCTTGATCGCCACCTGACGGTTCTGCGTCGCGTAGCAGATGTCGTCCGAGGGCGGATCCTGCAGCTGCGGGAAGCGCACCCGAAGCCGACGGACCGTCTCCATCGTCTCGTCCACCGAGAGCGTGGTCTGTGACAGCCACACCACGCGCGACGGATCGCGCACCTCGATCAGATCGGCGTGATCGGGCGAGTTGACGACGGTGACATGCTCGGGGGCTTCACCGGCCGTCCCCTCGACCTCTTCGTGACCTTCGTGGCCGATCAGCAGGATCTCGAAGTCGTCGCGGGCGAACCGCACGGCCTCGCGGTGGACCTTCGTCACGAGCGGGCACGTCGCGTCGATCGCCTGCAGACCGCGGTCGGCGGCCTCGGCGACCACAGCGGGCGACACCCCGTGCGCACTGAAGACGACGTGCGCACCCTCGGGGACTTCGTCGACCTCGTCGACGAAGATCGCGCCCTGCGATTCGAGCTCGGTCACGACGTGGATGTTGTGCACGATCTGCTTGCGCACGTAGACGGGGGCGCCGAAGCGCTCCAGCGCCTTCTCCACAGCGATCACGGCGCGGTCCACACCCGCGCAGTAGCCACGGGGCGCGGCCAGCAGCACACGCTTGCGTCCGACCACGGGGATATCCTTGAGGCGCTCGCGCCGCTGTGGAATGCGGGGAATGGGCATTCGTACGGCAGATGTGCTCACCCCTTGATTCTACGGGGGGCACCGGTGCACTGGCTGAGTGCGCCGCCGCCCGGACCACGAAGGACCAGATGACCTCGTTCCAGCCCGCCATCGTGCCCGGTGAGGCACCCCCCGCCGACTCCGTGCACCCGCGAGAGTCGAGTCAGGCGGCGCCCACGTCGGTGTCGCGCCTGAACGACACCATCCGCGGTTTCATCGACAAGTGGGGCTCGGTCTGGGTCGAAGGCGAGATCACCTCCTGGAACGTCCGAGGGGGGAACGTCTTCGGACGCCTCAAAGACCTGGCCGGCGGGTCGACGATCTCGTTCCGCATCTGGTCGAGCACGCTTCAGCGGCTGCCGGACGACCTGAAATCCGGCGATCACGTCATCGCGTGCGTCAAGGCCGACTTCTTCCCCAAAACCGGAGACTTCACCTTCGCGGTCTCGTCGATGCGCCACGTCGGGCTCGGCGACCAGTGGGAACGCCTCGAGCGCCTGCGCGTGCAGCTGCGTTCCGAGGGTCTGTTCGACGCCGCCCGCAAGAAGCGGCTTCCGTTCCTGCCGCACACCATCGGACTGATCACCGGCGAGCGATCGGATGCCGAGAAAGACGTCCTGCGCAACTCCGAGCTGCGCTGGCCGCACGTGCAGTTCCGCGTCCGATATGCCGCCGTGCAGGGTGACCGCTGTGTTCCCGAGACGCTGGCCGCCCTGAAGGCGCTCGATGCCGACCCCGCGGTCGACGTCATCATCATCGCGCGCGGCGGTGGCGATCCGCAGACCCTGCTCGGATTCAGCGATGAACGCCTGCTGCGAGCGGTGGCCGCGGCATCCACACCCGTCGTCAGCGCGATCGGACATGAGAACGACCGGCCTCTGCTGGATGACGTCGCGGACCTCCGTGCTTCGACGCCGACCGATGCCGCCAAGCGGGTCGTGCCCGACGTCGCCGAGCAGCGCGCCGTCGTCCGCGACCTCCGCGCCCGACTGTCGACGCGCCTCACGCAGCGCGTGCGGCACGACATCCTGCAGCTGGAGCAGCTGCGTTCGCGCCCGGTGCTGCGCGCGCCCTCGTCGATGATCGACGGCCGGGCGCAGGAACTGTGGATGCAGGTGTCGCGAGGGCGCGACATCGTCGATCGCCGCATCGAGACGCAGGCGCGCCGCACCGCCGAACTGCGGGCCACGCTGCGGGCGCTCTCCCCCGCCGCCACGCTGGCCCGGGGCTACGCCATCACCCACCTCGCCGACGGGGTGATCGTGCGCGACGCCCTTCAGGCGCCGGCAGGTTCGCGCGTCATCGTCACGCTTGAGCGCGGATCACTCGCGGCCCGCTCGGAGGGCGAGATCGCCGAGTCGGCCCCGGCCGTGGATGCGGACCGATCGGCCTAAGATGGAGGCTATGACGCTGTCGAACGGGGATGTCGCGGAGGTCGCCGAACTCTCGTTCGAGCAGGCGCGCGACGAGCTCATGCGCGTCGTCGCCGAACTCGAGCAGGGCGCGCCCACCCTCGAGCAGTCGCTTTCGCTGTGGGAACGCGGCGAGGCCCTGGCCGCCCGCTGCGAGGAGTGGCTCCTCGGTGCCAAGCGACGCCTCGACGCGGCGCGCGCGAGCGACGACGCAGGCCGTGGCGGCCCCCCTCGACACGATGACACCGAGGCACGATGATGGCCTCGTCGTCCTCCCGCGTGGTGGCCGAACTCGGCAGACCCGAAACGGCGGGCGAGACCGCCGCGCGCAAAGCCGAGTCGTCCCGCGTCTACCGCTCCAGCCAGACCACCCGTAACCTCGTCGCGGCACTTCTGGTGACGCTTGCCGTGGTGGCCGTCATCATCTTCGCCGTGCCGCGCGGCCAGCCCGCGCCGCGCGCCGCGCTCGACGTGTCCGCCGTCGCACAGTCCGTCTCATCGAACCTGGAGCGCACCGTCATCGTGCCCGCGGTCCCCGAAAGCTGGACGGTGAACGGCGCAGCCGTCGAGGGCGACGCCGTCGCGGCCTGGACGGTCGTCTACGCCCCCGACGAGGCATCCGGGTTCCTCCGCATCGCACAGGGGTTCGACGCCGATGCCGCGTGGCCGACGCGAGTGCTCAATGGTGCAGGCGCGGACGACACGGTCACCATCGACGGCATCGAGTGGACCAGCTACCGCATCGCGAACCCCGAGGCGGCCGGCAACATCTCCGCAGCCCTCAGCACGCAGGCCGGGCCCGACACCGTCATGGTCTACGGCACGTCCTCGCAGGAAGCGCTGGACGCCGCAGCCTCATCCGTCAGCGACCAGATCCGCGAACTTCGCCAGGAGGCAGAGTGACCGACGAGCGACCCGATCCCGGAACGGTGTGGGACGAGATGCGACGCGGCAACGCCCGTTTCGTCGCGGGCGAACCGCGGCACCCCCGACAGGACGTCGAACGGCGTCACGTGCTCGCAGCGGCGCAGAAGCCCCGTGCGGCCCTGTTCGGCTGTGCCGACTCGCGACTGGCCGCCGAGATCATCTTCGACAAGGGCCTCGGCGACCTGTTCGTGGTCCGCAACGCCGGGCAGGTGATCTCCGACTCCGTCGTCGGCAGCCTCGAATACGCCGTGGCCGTCCTCGATGTGCCGCTCATCATCGTCCTGGGCCACGATGCCTGCGGCGCGGTCCGCGCCGCGATCGACAGCACCAAGCCCGACTCCCCCGAGCTGCCCCCGCACATCTGGCGACTCATCGCGCCGATCGTCCCCGCGGTGCGCCGCGTCGTGCGCGACGGCGCTGCCGAAGGCCGACCGGTCGACGACATCGACGCCGAGCGCGTCGGACGCGAGCACCTGCGCGACACGGTCGCCGAGCTCATGCACTCCTCGGATCTGATCCGCGATGCGGTCGAGGAGGGTCGACTGGCGATCGTCGGTGCGAACTACCGTCTCGACGAGGGCACTGCGGTCCCCGACATCATCGTCGGCGCCGCTCGCGACGAGCGCGCAGACGTGTCCGCCTGATTTTTCCGCTCGCCACGGCAGCGAACTGCACGATCTCCGCACGAACAAGCCCCATCTCGAAGGAACGACGACGTGACTGACACCGAATACCGCATCGAACGCGACACGATGGGAGAGGTCCGCGTCCCGAAGGACGCCCTGTACGCCGCGCAGACGCAGCGCGCGGTCGAGAACTTCCCCATCTCGGGCAAAGGCCTCGAGAGCGCCCAGATCGCTGCGCTCGCGCGCATCAAGAAGTCCGCAGCGCTCGCCAACAAAGAACTGGGCACGCTCGACGCCGCCATCGCCGATGCGATCGCCGCGGCGGCGGACGAGGTCATCACGGGCGTCCACGACGACCAGTTCCCCGTCGACACCTACCAGACCGGCAGCGGGACGTCCTCGAACATGAACATGAACGAGGTGCTCGCGGCCCTCGCGACGCGCTCGCTCGGTGCGCCGGTGCACCCGAACGACCACGTCAACGCCTCGCAGTCCTCCAACGACGTCTTCCCGACCTCCGTGCACATCGCGGTGACGCAGGCTCTCATCGACGACCTCATCCCGGCCCTCGATCACCTCGCCGTCTCGCTCGAAGCGAAGGCGGAGCTCTGGAAGGATGCCGTCAAGTCGGGCCGCACCCACTTGATGGACGCGACCCCGGTGACGCTCGGCCAGGAGTTCGGCGGATACGCCCGTCAGGTGCGCCTCGGCATCGAGCGAGTGCAGG
The DNA here is from genome assembly GCF_042747925.1 of Microbacterium songi. Classification (NCBI taxonomy): domain Bacteria; kingdom Bacillati; phylum Actinomycetota; class Actinomycetes; order Micrococcales; family Microbacteriaceae; genus Microbacterium; species Microbacterium songi. The sequence goes on along the minus strand of NZ_JBHZIE010000001.1, from coordinate 671,574 downwards.
CGGTCATCCCCCGCGTCGGCGAGGTGCCCCTGGGCGGAACGGCTGTCGGCACCGGGATCAACACTCCCATCGGATTCCCCCAGAAGGTCATCGAGCTGCTGACCGCCGAGACCGAGCTGCCGATCACCGAGGCCAAGGACCATTTCGAGGCCCAGGCGAACCGCGACGGCCTGGTCGAGGCATCCGGCGCCCTGCGCACCATCGCGGTTTCGCTGACCAAGATCAACAACGACCTCCGCTGGATGGGCTCCGGCCCTAACACCGGGCTCGGCGAGCTGCACATCCCCGACCTCCAGCCCGGTTCTTCCATCATGCCCGGCAAGGTCAACCCGGTCGTGCCCGAGGCGACCCTGATGGTGTGCGCGCGGGTGATCGGCAACGACGCCACCGTGGCGTGGGCCGGCGCGTCGGGCTCGTTCGAGCTGAACGTCGCGATCCCCGTGATGGGCACCGCGCTGCTCGAGTCGATCCGCCTGCTCTCCAACGCCATGCGGGTCCTGGCCGACAAGACCATCGACGGCCTCGAGGCGAACCTCGAGCGCGCCGCCGCGCTCGCGGGGATGTCGCCCTCGATCGTGACCCCACTCAACAAGCTCATCGGCTACGAGGCCGCCGCGAAGATCGCCAAGCACGCCGTCGCCCAGGGCATCACGGTGCGCGAAGCGGTCATCGATCTGGGCTACGTGGAGCGTGGCGACCTCACCCTCGCGCAACTCGACGAGAAGCTCGATCTGCTCTCGATGACCCATCCCGGGTGATCGATGCCCACGCGGAGCGTTCTCGCGCAATAATCAGGGTGTGACTCGCACGCCGAGACCCGTATCGGCGCGCGTACGGATTCTGGGGGCGATCCTCGCCGTGGCGTGCGTCGGTTTGGCGATCGTGGGCGCCATCACTTTCCTCGTCCAACGTGAACGGGTGCTGGCCGACATCGATACACGTCTCATCAGTCAGGTGGCGAGTGTGTCTCCGGCCGGCGACGGTGCACCGTCGGGGGGCGGGACGGATGCCGCGCCCTCGGACGTCACGACGGTCACCGAGATCCCCGACCCGACCCGATACACCTCGGTGTCGGACTATCTCGGCGACGTCGTGGGCAGGGTGGTGCTGGCCCGGAACGAGGCATCCGTCGGCATCATCGATGGGGTCGCACGGTTTCAGCCCCCCGAGCTCTCGGGCTTCTCCATCTCCGCCGACACCGGAGTGATCTCGTTTCTGGCGCAGGAGGCGACGCGCGACGGCGGTGGTGTCCCGGCGAGCGCGACCACTCCCGAAGGGACGCTCCGCTACATCGCCGTGCCGATCAGTGTGGCGGGCGACGACCGGGAGGCGCTCTTCGTCCGCGCCGTTGACCTGGACGCAGAACTCGCCCCCGTCACCTGGTCCTTCCTCATCTACGCCATCGCGGCCGTCGTGATGCTCATCGCGATCGGCATCGTCTGCTGGTTCGTGGCCGGTCGCCTCCTCGGGCCGCTCCGCCAGCTGCGCGACACGGCCGACTCCATCACGATCACCGACCTCGGCGCACGCCTGCCCACGCAGGGCAACGACGACATCTCCGACCTCACGCGTACGGTCAATTCGATGCTCGACCGCCTCGAGGGCTCGGTCGACGTGCAGAGGAATCTTCTCGACGACGTGCGCCACGAGCTCAAGACGCCGATCACGATCGTCCGCGGGCATCTCGAGCTGATGAACCCGAACGACGCGGCCGACGTCGAGAACACCCGCGAGATCGGGATCGCCGAACTCGACCGCATGACGCGGCTGGTGGAGGACATCGATCTGCTGGCGACAGCGGAAGCCGACCAGTTCACGATGGAGGAGGTGGATGTCGCTTCCCTCACCGACCGGGTCGGCGAGCTGGTCGCCGTCATTCCCGGTCATACGTGGCGCATCCGCGGTCGCGCCCACGGCACCGTCTTCGGCGACGACGACCGGCTGCTCCAGGCCTGGCTGCAGCTCGCCGACAACGCCGCCAAATACACGCCGGAGGACTCTCCGATCGAGATCGGCAGCACGACCGACACCGGGGAGGTGCGGCTGTGGGTGCGCGATCACGGTCCGGGCATTCCTCCGGCCGCTCGCCACCGCATCTTCCGTCGGTTCGACCGCGCGCACGTGAAGCGCTCCGTCGGCGGTTCGGGCCTCGGGCTCGCGATCGTCGACGCCATCACGAAAGCGCACGGCGGACACTGCTCGGTCGGAGACACCATCGGCGGCGGCGCGACGTTCACGATCCACGTCCCCCTGGGGACTCGCGCCACGGAGCTCCCCGCTCCCGTGCGAGCCGGCGACGTGGTGCTGCAGAGGGAGTCCAGCGCATGACGCACATCCTGATCGCCGAAGACGAGTCCCGTATCTCGGCGTTCGTCGCCCGCGGTCTCGCCGCCTCGGGCTACACGACGGTCGTCGCCGAAGACGGCCTCGAGGCGCTCGATCAGGCGCTGTCGGGCGACGTCGACCTCGTGCTCCTCGACATCGGCCTGCCGTCGATCGACGGACTGGAAGTGCTGCGACGACTGCGGCGTCAGGGGTCGACGGTTCCTGTGATCATGCTGACCGCGCGCTCCAGCACACGGGACACGGTGGCGGGTCTCGATGCGGGCGCGGGCGATTACATCGCGAAGCCCTTCAAGTTCGACGAGCTGCTCGCGCGCATCCGCTCACGGCTGCGCGAGACGGCCAGTGCGGCGAGCATCACGATCGTGCACGGCGATGTCTCCCTCGACGTGCTGTCGCGCCGGGCCAGCATCGCCGGCCGCGAGATCGATCTGTCGTCGCGCGAATTCGCGCTCGCCGAGCAGTTCCTCCGCAATCCCGGGCAGGTGCTGAGCCGAGAGCAGCTGCTGAGCCGCGTCTGGGGCATGGACTTCGATCCGGGCTCGAACGTTGTCGACGTCTACGTGCGCTATCTGCGCGGCAAATTCGGCCCGCAGCACATCACGACGGTCCGCGGAGCGGGCTACCGGTGGGAGTAGCTCCGCCACGACACCCACGCAATGAAGAAGCCCCCGACGCTGGGGGACGTCGGGGGCTGGGAAGGGTCGGTAGCTGGGGGACTCCGACCGATTCAACCGCACTGTCTTGGGGAGGAGCGCGGTTGTTTTCTCTTCTATCCGCCGTGACTGTCGTCTGCGACGGACGGGGAACCCGCCTGAGCGGGAATCGTGGGCGCTTTCGCGCCTTGTATCTATGGTGACAGAGGTCTGCTCGTCCGGCTGTCAGATCGCATGAGACTCTTCTCATCCAGGTGAATCCATAGAGACTGCACACCGGGCACGAAGAGAGGCCCGGGATGCCGCTCCCCGGGCCCCTCGACACTCTCGCGGTCAGGCGAGCTCGCTGGCCTCCAGGAGCTCGGTGACGAGCGCGGCGATCGCGGAGCGCTCCGACCTCATCAGCGTGACATGCCCGAACAGGTCGTGACCCTTGAGCGTCTCGATGACGGAGGCGACGCCATCGTGACGGCCGACCCGCAGGTTGTCGCGCTGAGCGACATCATGCGTCAGCACGACGCGGGAGTTCTGCCCCATACGGCTGAGCACCGTCAGCAGCACGTTGCGCTCGAGCGATTGCGCCTCGTCGACGATCACGAACGCGTCGTGAAGGGATCGTCCCCGGATGTGCGTGAGCGGCAGCACCTCGAGGAGACCACGGTCGATGACCTCTTCGACCACGTTGCCCGAAACGACCGAGCCCAGCGTGTCGAAGACCGCCTGACCCCACGGCCCCATCTTCTCCCCCTGGTCTCCGGGCAGGTAACCGAGCTCCTGGCCGCCGACAGCGAACAGCGGACGGAAGACGATGATCTTCTTCTGCTGCTGCCGCTCGAGCACGGCGTCGAGGCCCGCGCACAGGGCGAGCGCGGACTTGCCCGTGCCGGCACGGCCGCCGAGCGAGACGATGCCCACATCGGGGTCGGTGAGCAGGTCGATCGCGATGCGCTGCTCGGCGGAGCGGCCGTGCACTCCGAAGACCTCGCGGTCGCCGCGCACGAGCCGGTAGGAGCCGTTGCCGGTCACACGCCCGAGCGCCGAGCCGCGTTCGGAGTGCACGATGAGGCCGGTGTTGACCGGCAGCCCGCGAACACCCTCACTCGTGGCCACGTCGCTCTCGTAGAGGTCGCTCAGCTCATCGCCCGACACGTCGAGCGTCGCGATCCCGGTCCAGCCGGAGTCGACCGCCTGTTCGGCGAGGTACTCCTCGGCGGTGATCCCCAGCGACGCGGCCTTGACGCGCATCGGCAGGTCCTTCGACACGACGGTCACATCCTGTCCGTCCTGTGCGATGTTCATCGCGACGGCGAGGATGCGACTGTCGTTGTCGCCGAGGCGCATCCCTGAGGGCAGTACCGAGGCGTCGGTGTTGTTCAGCTCGACGCGCAGCGTGCCGCCCTCACCGACGGGGACAGGGAAGTCGAGGCGCCCGTGCTCGACGCGGAGCTCGTCGAGGTGGCGGAGGGCTTGACGGGCGAAGTAGCCGATCTCGGGGTCGTGCCGTTTGCCTTCCAGCTCGGTGATCACGACGACGGGAATCACGACGGAGTGCTCCGCGAAGCGGAAGAACGCCCGCGGATCGCTCAGAAGTACCGACGTGTCCAACACATACGTGCGCAGATCCTCAGCCTGCTCGTCATCGATCATCCGGCTGTGCTGCTGTGCTGCTCTGGTGGTCACAACCCACTCCCGACCCGGGTGGAATCCCGGTATTCACGAGTCGGCCTGGGCCACGAGTCGCGATCCTGAAGGCCGACTCGAACGGGCGCCCTGCCCGCTGTCATGAACGTACGTCCGCGGCCGATGCGGCGCATCCTCGACACGCGGCGTGTTCGTTACGACTGTGTGAATTCCTGACATCCCCCGCGGGAGAACGATGCGCAGACCGCGGACTCAGCCGCCGTAACGGCGGTCCCGCGTCGCGAAATCCCTGATGGCGCGAAGAAAATCGACCTCACGCAGGTCGGGCCCGAGCGCCTCGACGAAGTAGAACTCGCTGTGTGCGCTCTGCCACAGCAGGAAGTCGCTGAGCCGCTGTTCACCCGACGTACGGATGACCAGGTCGGGGTCGCGCTGGCCTCCGGTGTACAGGTGTTCGCCGATCTGCTCGGGCGTGAGACTGTCTGCGAGCTCCTCGAGTGAGCCGCCACCCTGGTCGTGCTGGGCGATGATGCTCCGGACGGCGTCGACGATCTCACCGCGCCCGCCGTAGCCGACGGCCAGGTTGACGTGCAGCCCGGTGTGCTCGCGCGTGCGACGCTGGGCCTCCGCGAGGACACGCGCGAGCTCCGGCGGAAGGCCGTCGGAGCGACCGACGTGCTGCACGCGCCAGTCGCGCTCCCGCGAGAGCTCGTCCGCCAGCTCGGCGATGATCTCGAGGAGATCAGTCAGCTCGCGCGAGTCGCGCTTGAGCAGATTGTCGTTGGACAGGAGGTAGAGCGAGACGACCTTGATGCCGATGTCATCGCACCACTGCAGGAACTCGCGCATCTTGGCCGCGCCCGCGCGGTGGCCGTGGGCAGCGGACTCGTAGCCGAGCTGGCGCGCCCACCGCCTGTTGCCGTCGATCATCATGGCGACGTGATGCGGGACGGTCTCGGGGGTCAGCTGTCGGCGGAGGCGATTGATGTACAGCCGATAAAGGGGGCCTCTCCCCTCGTTCGCCGACATCTGCGCCACACGCTCTACGCTATCGCCCTCTCCCGGGCCCCCACACGCGCACCTCCGGGCGAGCGCGACGCGTAGGCTCGGAACATGGTCCGACGCCCCCCGATCGACGACGGCGCAGAGATGCCGCAGCTCCCCCTTCTCGAGGCGGGAGCAGTGGGGGCACAGGATGAGGTCAAGCCCACCTGGCGGGGGTGGCTGCACGCCGCGACCTTCCCGGTCGCCCTCGTGGCGGGGATCGTCCTGATCGCCGTGGCACAGGGCACGACGGCGAAATGGGCGGCGGCGGTGTTCATGGTGACGTCCCTGCTGCTGTTCGGCAACTCCGCCCTCTATCACCGCTTCCATTGGGGCCCGAAGACCAAGGCGACGCTCAAGCGCATCGACCACGCGAACATCCTGCTGCTCATCGCCGGGACCTACACGCCGATCGCCGTGCTCGCGCTGGCCCCGTCGCAGGGAGTGCTGCTGCTCACCCTGGTCTGGAGCGGCGCTGTGCTCGGCATCCTGTTCCGGGTGTTCTGGATAGACGCGCCCCGTTGGCTGTATGTGGCGCTCTACCTGCTGCTCGGCTGGGCGGCGGTCATGTACATGGTCGATCTGTTCCGTGTCAGCCCGACCATGATGCTCCTTGTCATCGTCGGCGGGCTGCTGTACACCGGTGGGGCCATCGTCTACGCGATGAAGCGCCCCAATCCGTGGCCGGGCCATTTCGGCTTCCACGAGATCTTCCACGCGTGCACCGTGCTGGCGTTCCTCTGCCACTGGGCGGCCTGCCTGCTGATCGCGCTGCATCCGGCCAGCCCGTCGCTCGGCCTGCCCGGCTGACCCGGGGTCAGTCCCGGCGGGGCCGTCCGGTGTCGCCGGTACCGTCCTCGACGGGGTCGATGTCCTCGCCGTCGGTGTCCGAGGCGCGCACCGCCGCATCGGCCTGTTCGTTCGCCAGTTCCTCGGCGTCCAGCTCCTCACGTACCTCGGCCCGGTAACGTCCACGGCGGATGCGGCGCAGCATGTCCCACACGAGCAGGATCACCGCGACCGCGACGAACGCGATGGCGACGAAGCCCCACGTACCGGGGGTGACGAGATCGGGATCCACGCTCGACGGCGCCGGGGTGGGCGTGCCGAGAAGACCCGTGCGGGGTGCGACGGTCTGCGCGAGCGCGCTCAACGCGGTGATCGCTGCGTCCATGGGTGATGTCCTCGTTCTGCGCCGAAGCGCTTAGCCTGGAGACACCAGCCTATTCTTTCCGTTCAGGCCACCCGCCCCTCCCCGAACAGGCGTCATGACCACCCAGGAAATGCTCGACGAGCGCTACGGACGCGTGACTCCGCGCGGGCGCCGCGTGCGCATCGGAGTGATCTCGGTGATCGTCGCCGCCGTCGTCGGCGGACTCGCGTGGTTGATCCTGCCGGGGACGTTCAACTCGGTCGGGTTCCAAGACACGGCGTTCGAGCTGCGCGGCGATCACTCCGCGAGCATCACCTTCCAGATCTCGGCCCCCGACGGCGCCGCCATCGCCTGCGCGCTCGAAGCGCAGGATGAAGACCACGGAACCGTCGGCTGGAAGATCGTGCAGTACGAGGCCTCCGACCGCCGCACGCGCGAGTATCAGGAGACGATCCCGACGGTCGCCGCGGCGACGACAGGTTTTGTCAACAACTGCTGGGTGACGTAATCTGGGCGGCACGCAGTCAACAGACGCCCTGGCAGGTGCCGGGGCGTTTTGATATGTCGGCTACGGCCGACCGAAGGAGACGACCGTGTCCAACGACGCCCCCGTGACGTTTCTCACCCAGGATGCCTACGACCGCCTCGCCACCGAGCTCGAGCGCCTGTCGACCACCGGCCGCGAGGAGATCGCCAAGCGCATCGAGTCGGCGCGTGAAGAGGGCGATCTGAAGGAGAACGGCGGCTACCACGCGGCCAAGGACGAGCAGGGCAAGCAGGAGGCCCGCATCCGCACCCTGCAGCATCTGCTGAAGACCGCCACGGTCAGCGAGGCGCCCGCGAGCCGGGGCATCGTCGAACCGGGCACCGTTGTCACGGCGCTCGTGGCCGGGGGCGAGGAGGTCTTCCTCCTCGGCAACCGCGAGATCGCCGCGAACTCCGAGCTCGACGTGTACAGCGAGGCGTCCCCGCTGGGCGCAGCGATCCTCGGCCTGAAAGAGGGCGCGAAGACCTCGTACCTCGCACCGAACGGACGCGAGATCAGCGTCGAGGTGACCAAGGTCGAGACCTATACGGGCCAGTAGCGACGCGGCGGCGCAGAATCGTCTGCGCCGCCGCACCGTCCTCAGTCGGCGACGACCGTGGGCTCGAATCCGGCGCGCTCCAGAGTGTCGATCACGTGGGCTCGGTGCTCTTCGCCACGAGTCTCGACGCTCAGCTGCAGCGAGACCTCGCTGATCTGCATCCCCTGACCATGACGCGTGTGCAGCACCTCGATTACGTTCGCACCGGCCTCCGCGAGCAGCTCCGAGACACGCGCCAGCTGGCCGGGCCGATCGGGCAGCGGAATGCGCAGCGACATGTATCGACCGGATGCCGCGAGCCCGTGCGCCACGACGCGCTGGAGCAGGAGCGGGTCGATGTTGCCTCCGGACAGGAGGGCGATCGTCGGGCCGGAAGCGGGGACCTTGCCCGCGAGGATGGCGGCGACGCCGACCGCGCCGGCAGGTTCGACGACCTGCTTCGCCCGCTCGAGCAGTACCAGCAGCGCGCGGGCGATGTCGTCCTCACTCACCGTCACCACGTCGTCCACGAGTTCGCGGATGATCTCGAAGGGCACGACGCCCGGCCGCGCCACGGCGATGCCGTCTGCGATCGTCGGACGGGTGGCGACCTGCAGCGGGTGCCCTGCCGCCAGCGAATCAGGATATGCCGCGGAATTCGACGCCTGCACGCCGATGACGCGCACCGTGCGCCCCGTGGCCTCGGCCCGGGCGCGCATCGCAGCGGCGATGCCGGCAGCCAGTCCTCCCCCGCCGATGCTCACCACGACCGTCTCCACCTCGGGGAGATCGTCGAACAGCTCCAAACCGAGGGTGCCCTGTCCTACGACGATGTCGCGATGGTCGAAGGGATGGATGAGCACGGCGCCCGTCCGCTCGGCGAACTCGGCGGCGAGCCGCAGCGGCGTCTCGACGGTCTCGCCCTCGAGGATCACGTCGGCGCCGTATCCCCGGGTCGCCAGCAGCTTGGGCACCGGCACCCCGAGGGGCATGAAGATCGTCGCCGGGATGCCGAGCTTCTGGGCGGCCAGTGCGACCCCCTGGGCGTGGTTGCCCGCCGACGCCGCCACGACGCCTCGCGCCCGCTCCTCCTCGGTGAGGCGCGAGAGCCGGTAGGTGGCCCCGCGGATCTTGAACGAGCCGGTGCGCTGCAGGTTCTCCAGCTTGAGATAGACCGGCACGCCGAGCACCTCGGTCAGGTGCTGGGACTCCTCCAGGGGAGTATGCGAGACGACCCCCTGCAGAGTCGCTCGCGCGTCCTCGAACTCGGCGAGGGTGGGGATCATCACGTGCGTTTTCTCCTCGGGCGGGGCACTTGGTTCCAGATGAGGTCGCCGGAGGGGGGCGGTGCGCCGCCGTGTTCCCAGGAGCGGGTGCTCAGCGAGACCGCGACCACGTTGACGAAAGCCGCCAGCGGAACGGCGAACAGGGCGCCCGGGATGCCGGCGATCATGGCGCCGCCGGCGACGACGAGCACGACCGCGAGGGGGTGCACCTTGACGGCGGAGCCCATCAGGATCGGTTGCAGAATATGGCCCTCGAGCTGCTGCACGCCGAGCACGACGATGAGCATCCACAGCGCCGTCCACGGACCGTTGTAGACGAGCGCGAGGAACACCGCCAGCGTGCCGGTCACCACGGCGCCCACGATCGGGACGAAGGCTCCGAGGAACACGAGCACGGCCACCGGGATGGCCAGCGGCACCCCCAGCAAGAAGGCGCCCAAGCCGATGCCGATCGCGTCGATCGTCGCCACCAGCAGCTGCGTGCGCGCGTAGCTGACGACCGTGAGCCATCCGGCGCGTCCCGAACCGTCGGCCGCGGGTCGGGCGGCGCGTGGGAAGAGCTTGAGCGTCCACCGCCAGATGCCGGCGCCGTCGGCCAGGACGCAGATGAGGATGAAGAACGCGAGCACACCGCCGGTCACCGTGTGACCGACGGTGGTGCCGATGGCCAGTGCCCCCGACCAGAGCAGGTCGATCTGCTGCTGCGCGAACTGGCCGATCTGCTGGAGGTAGTCGTTGATCTGAGGCGAGGTGAGGTGGAGGGGCCCGTCGATGAGATACCGGCGGAACCCCGCGATCCCCTCGGATGTCCGCGCCTGCACCGACGGCCACTCTCGGGAGATCTGCCAGACGACCAGCGAGACGAGCCCGCCGACGATGGCGAAGGTACCGAGGAGGGTGATCACGATGGCGAGCCACCGCGGCACCTTGTGCCGCAGCATGAAGGTGAACACGGGCCACACCAGCGCCGTGATGAGGATGGCGACGAGCAGGGGGATGACGAGCAGCTTGAGCTGGATGATCAGCCAGATGGCCAGAGCGATCGCTCCGGCGATGATGAGGATGCGCCACGAATACGCGGTGGCGAGGCGCAGCCCCCGCGGGATCGAGCCCGACATGTCACTGCTCACGACGCGGCGCCGGTCGCGGAGCGCATCGAAGACACTGCCCTTGGGCTCGTCCCGCTGGTCGCTCATCACGCCAGTCTAAGCCGCGCGGGCAGCGCCCCTCCGGAACGGCGGAGGCCGCGCGGGCACACCGTGTCGTCGCCCCTGATTAGGCTGACGCTCGTGACAGACAGCCTCAGCGCCGCGCAGGCACGGCGTGTGGCGCTGGCCGCCCAGGGCTTCGCGCGGCCGCGTCCGGACGTCGTCGGCACGCGGCAGCTCAACCTCGCGCTCACCCGCATGGGCGCCCTGCAGATCGACTCCGTCAATGTGTTCTCCCGCTCCCACTACATGCCTCTCTTCTCCCGGCTCGGGAGCTACGACACGACGGTGCTCGACCGGCTGCTGTTCGCCCGCAAGGCGCCGTATGTCGAATCATGGGCGCACGTCGCCGCGTTCGTCCCGGCTGCCGACTGGGCACTGTTCCGCTTCCGCATGGACGACGCGCGGGCCGCCTACGGCACCGATCCCGACGGATGGTTCGCACAGCACGCCGACACGGTGGATTGGGTGCGTGCCGAGCTCGCGGTCCGCGGTCCGCTGCGACCCGCGCAGATCGAGCGCGACGCCGTTCAGGGCCGCCGTGGGCCGTGGTGGGACTGGGACGTCGTGAAGCAGGCCCTCGAGTACCTGTGGCGATTCGGCGACGTGGCGATCGCCGGGCGGCACGGCTTCGAGCGGAGGTACGCGCTCGCGGAGCACGTCATACCCGCCGATGTGCTCGCGAATCCCGTGCCGCGCGACGATGCCATCCGCGAACTGATCCGGCGCAGCGCTCGCGCCTACGGTGTGGCCACGGCGTCCGATCTCGCCGACTATTGGCGCATCAAGGATCGGCCACGCGTGATGGCGTCCATCCGCGATCTCGTCGACGCCGGCGAGCTCCGCGAGGTCACCGTCGAAGGCTGGCTGTCGGCCGGGCGTCCGGCCCGCGCCTGGATGCACCGCGACGCCGCCGTTCCTCGCCGGATCGGTGCAACGGCCATCCTGACGCCCTTTGATCCCGTCGTCTGGTTCCGAGACCGCGCGCAGCGCCTCTTCGATTTCGACTACCGCATCGAGATCTACACGCCGGCGCCGCAGCGTCGGTTCGGGTACTACTCGCTGCCCGTGCTGGTGGGGGACGACCTGGTCGGGCGCGTCGATCTGAAGGCCGACCGGGCACAGTCCACCCTGCGCGTGCAGTCGGCCTGGTGGGAGCGTGGGCGTCCGACGGATGCCGCGGAGCGCGTCGCGCACGAACTGCGTGTGGCCGCACGCTGGCAGGGGCTGGAGAACATCGCCGTCTCGCGGTGGGGAGATGCGACCGTCGACCTTGCCGGCGTGCTCACCGAGGCCACGCGCACCGAGCGCGCGCCCGACGTCAGCTGAGACCGTCCACGGTCAGCCCGAGCCACTCTGCGAGATCCCGCACCTGGGCGCGCACCGCGTCGGACACCTCCGTGCTGAACGTCTCGTCTTCGTGGATGGCGTGCACGCGCAGCATCCCTGCCTTGTGGTCGGCTTTCGCGTCGAGCTTTCCGACGAATCGATCGCCGTACAGGATCGGCAGAGCGAAGTAGCCCCAGCGCCGTTTCACCGCCGGCTTGTACATCTCGAGCACGTACTCGTAGCCGAAGATCTCGGCGAGTCGATCCCGGTCGAACACGAGACGGTCGAGCGGAGAGAGCAGCGCTGCACGACCGACGAACCCGTCGAGCGCGTCGAGCGCCTCCGCGTCGACGCGCCAGAGCCCGGATACCCCGTCGACCACCGCCGATTCCCCCGGGGGACCGACGTCGATCGGTTCGAACGGCTGCGCGATCGACCTCTCCCGCGCGATGCCCAGCGCGCCCAGCCTGCGTTCCCTGCGCTCGCGCGCGGCGTCTTCGGGCGACACGTCCGGCTGATCCGGCGGGTACACGCGCTCGGCGAGGTCGAAGAGCCGCCCCTTGCCGTCGCGACCCGAGACCGCCACCACGCCCATGCCGACCAGGATCTCCAGCATCTGCTGCGCGTTGCGGTTGTCGGTCCACCCCGAAGACGTCCACGACACCTGCGCGGTGTCGGGGATCTGTGCGGCGTGGGCCGGGCCGTCCGCGCGCAGTCGGTCCAGCACGTCCCGACGAAACCCCTCATTCGCCGCGAGCCACGCGCGCGACTTCTCATCCGACGGACGGCCCGCCATCTGCGCGCGCAGCAGCGGCAGATCCGACGTGAGCCGGTAGAACCCGCCCCACTCGAAGATGTCGCGATCCACTTCGGCGGCGCGCACGAGATCTGCGTGCTGATAGGGCCACCCGAGCCTGCTCCACAGGATGTGGTCCGCGCTCGGCGCGATGGCCGCCGTGGGGTCGATCGGCAGAGCGGTGAGGCCGTAGACGGTCTCGACGATCCCACCCGGACGCTCCGCCGCCAGCAGCTGCGCCGTCACCGCGAGTCTTCTCGCCTGCGCTCGCGTCAGCTCGTGCACCATCGCTAGAACGTCCCGCCCATCTTCTCCAGCCGGGCAATCCGGTCGGGCAGCGGCGGATGCGTGGCGAACATCCGCGCGAGCGCGTTCGGGCGCAGTGGATCGGCGATCCACAGATGCGCCATCGAGGTGTTCGACTTCTGCAGCGGCGAACCGTATTCGGCGAGCTTGCCGAGCGCGGACGCCAGGCCGTCGGGGTCGCGCGTCGTCATCGCGCTCGTGGCATCGGCGAGGTACTCGCGCTGACGCGAGATCGCCGCCTGGACGGCACCGGCGAGCAGTGGGGCGATGACCGCGGCGACGAGTCCGAAGACGAGGAAGATCACCTGCGCCTGCCCGTTGCCGCTGTTTCCGCGTCCGCGGAGGCCACCGAAGAACGCCATCCGCATCATCAGGTCGGCGAGGATGCCGACGGCGACGACGAGACCGAAGACGATGAGGGACACGCGGATGTCATAGTTGCGGATGTGTCCGAGTTCGTGGCCGAGTACACCTTCGAGCTCTCGGTCGGTCATCAGCTCGAACAGGCCCGTCGTCACCGTGATCGACGCCTCTTCCGGCCTCCGCCCCGTGGCGAAGGCGTTCGGTGCCGGGTCCTCCACGACGTAGAGTCTCGGCATCGGTGTCCCCGTCGCGATGCAGAGGTTCTCGACCAGACGGTGGTAGCGCGGGGCTTCGGTCTGCGACACCGCGACCGCCCCGGACAGCGCCAGTGCCTGCCGGTCCGCGGTGAAGTACTGCACCGTCGCGTAGCCGCCGGCGAACACGAGGATGACAGCGGTGACCCACCAGTTGTTCCCGGCCAACCAGCCGGCCACGACGCCGATCGCACCGAGGAACGCGACGAAGCCGATCAGGATGAACCAGGTGTTGCGCTTGTTGCGCGCGATGGCGCGGTACACGGCGGGTCCGGATCAGGGGCGGCGGGACGCGCTCAGAACTGAACGCGCGGCGGCTCGGAGATGGCAGCCCCGTCGACCACCTCGAAGAACTCGCGCTCGTGGAAGCCGAGATTCCGCGCGAAGAGGTTGTTCGGAAAGACCTTGATCTTCGTGTTGAGCTCGCGCACTCCCCCGTTGTAGAAGCGGCGGGACGCCTGGATCTTGTCCTCGGTGTCGACGATCGACTGCTGGAGCTGAAGGAAGTTCTGGCTCGCCTGCAGCTGCGGGTACGCCTCGGCGACCGCGAAGATCGACCTCAGCGCCTGCTGCATGTGGCCTTCCGCCACTCCGGCATCGGCAGGGCTCGACACCGACAGCGTCTCGGCGCGCGCTCGGGTCACGTTCTCGAAGACCGCCTTCTCGTGCGCGGCATAGCCCTTCACCGCCTCGATGAGGTTCGGAAGAAGATCCGCGCGACGCTTGAGCTGCACGGTGATGTCACTCCACGCCTCATCGACGCGGACGTTCAGCTGGACGAGCGAGTTGTACGTAGCCCACAGATAGATGCCGACGATCACGACGAGTGCGACGACGATCAGGACCGGGATCAGCCATTCCCACATACGGTGCGACTCCGTTCACGATGAAGTTTCATCCTCGCACACGCATGTGGAGCGGCTGAGATGACAGCGGCGACTCTCAGCCGTTACTCACCGAGTACCCGGTCGAGATAACGGTTCCGGAAGACGCGCTCGGGGTCGAGCCGGTCGCGCACCGCCAGGAAATCATCGAAACGCGGATACTGCGCCCGCAGGCTCGCCGCATCCTGACCATGGATCTTCCCCCAGTGCGGGCGCCCGCCGTATTCCCGCATGATCTGCTCGACCGCCTCGAAGTACTCGGTCGGGTCTTCACGCCAATACCGGTGCACGGCGATGTAACCGGTCGCCCGACCGTGCGCGGTGGACAGCCAGAGGTCGTCTGCCCGCGCGAAACGCACCTCGATCGGAAACGAGATGCGCCAGCCGCGCTCGGCGATCAGCGCCCGGACGGCCTCGAATGCGGGCCGCACATCCTCGGCCGGGAGTGCGTATTCCATCTCACGGAAGCGCACCGTGCGGCTCTGCGTCAGGACCGCGGTCGAGGCATCCGTGTACTCGCGGTCTCCGGTCAATGTGACGGCGACGCGGGAGAACGACGGGATGACGGCCGGGAGGGCGGTGCCGATCGCGCACACCACGCGGTAGACCCCGTTCGACAGCAGTGTCTCGTCCACCCACTTGCCGACCCTCGGCAGGGGCCGTCGCATCGCGTCTCCGGTAAGGCGGGTGTGGGTCTTCGTGAGAGCGACGTCCGTGTGCGGGAACCAGTAGAACTCGAAGTGATCGGATGCCGCGACCCGGGCATCGAGCGTTTCGAGCAGTTCATCCACGGGCTCGGGATGCTCGACCGCGCTCATCATGAATGCCGGAACGCACTGCACGGTCACATCCACCAGGATGCCCAGAGCGCCGAGTCCGAGGGCCACCGCCGGGAGCAGGTCGGCGTTCTCGGTCTCGTCCACCGTGAGCAGCTCGCCGTCGCCGGTCACGAGTGTCGCGCCCACGATCTGCGTCGCGATCCCGCCGAACGCGGCACCTGTACCGTGCGTGCCCGTGGAGATGGCGCCCGCGATCGACTGACGATCGATGTCGCCGAGGTTCTCCATCGCGAGACCGTGGGGCGCGAGCAGTCCGGGGATGCGATGAAGACGCGTGCCGGCCCGCAGCCGCACGCGGGAGCGGGCGGTATCGACGGCGACCACGCCGGAGAGGTCGGTCAGGTTGAGCAGAAGCCCCGGCGCGACCGCGATGCCGGTGAAGCTGTGTCCCGCGCCCACCGCCTTCACGTGCATCCCCCGGCTTATCGCGGCGCGCACGGCTCGCTGGACGGCTTCGGGCGTCGTCGGGAATTCGACGCGCTGCGGCCGGACCCGAGCGGTCCTCCCCCAGTTCCGCCACTCGCCACCCGGGCGGGTCACAGGAACGCCTTCCCCTCGCCGCGATACGTGGGCACGGTGCCGACGTGACGCTCCCCGCGCACGAGATGGTAGCTCTCGACCCGCTCGGCCAGTTCGCCGCTCTTGGAATGCCGGAACCATACGCGATCCCCGATCGACAGTCCTCGCGCCGATTCCCCCTGGAGAGGCGTCTGCACCTCACCGGCGCCCTCGCGTGCGAGGGTCTTGAGCCCGGGAGGCCACACCGGCGACGGCTGACGCGAGGCCACCGGCGGCCCGGAGGCGATCCACCCCCCGCCGAGCACCGTCGCGATGTCGGCAGCGGGCTTGCGCACCACCTCGAGGCTGAACGCCGCCGCCGGCGCGGGCGCGAAACCGCGATAGCCGTCGAACAGATGCCCGGCGAGGAGGCCGCTCCCCGCCGTGACCTCCGTGACCGACTGATCCGACGCGGTGTACTCGAGCGATCCCGTGCCGCCGCCGTTCACGAATTCGAGCGGCGCGATGCCGCGCAGCGCGGCCACGATGGCCCCGCGGCGGTCGAGGAGCTCTGCAGACGACCGCCGCTGCATCCAGCGCACCATCGCGTCACCCGAGCCCGTGGCATCCCCCTGACCGGCGATCTGAGCTTCGTACATCATCAATCCGACGAGGGTGAACCCCGGTCGTGCGACGATCGCCCGCGCCAGCGTGGCCACCTCGGACGGGTCGTGCACGGGCGATCGGCGCACCCCGATGTGTCCGAGGCCCGGGGCCCGCCACGACGCGTCGGCATCGATCGCCACACGGATGCGGGGGCGCGCCGCGGGGCTCACGACGTCGTCGAGCAGGTCGAGCTGGGCCAGGTCGTCGACCATGAGGGTCACGCGGGCAGCCGCCTGCTCGTCTTCGGCCAGAGCCGCGAGGGCGGCGCGGTCGGCCGTGGGATACCCGAGCACGACGTCGTGATGCCAGCGTGCCAGCCAGAGCGCCTCGGGAAGGGTGAAGGCCAGGATGCCTCGGTAGCCGGCGACCGCGAGGGTCGCATCGACGATCGATCGCACCCGCACCGACTTGCTCGCGACGCGGATCGGCACACCGCTCGCGCGCACCACCAGGTCGAGCGCGTTGAATCGCAGCGCGTCGAGGTTGACCGCGGCGACGGGCCCCGAGACCTCGGCGATCGCCCGGGTCATCCCCGCCCAGTAGAGAGCCGGCGACGTCCACGGCTCGAGCGAGCCCGTGCCGGACGAGGAGAGGAGGTCGAGGCTCATCGGGCCCACCGTGCGACAGCACACATGCGCATCAGCCTACGTGCTGGACGCACGACGCCCGGGCAGCCGGACGGTGGTGCCCCCGCCGGGACTCGAACCCGGACTGAAGCGATTTTAAGTCGCCTGCCTCTGCCATTGGGCTACGGGGGCGACGCCCTTCCCGACTCCGCGCGCCGTCACGTCGCAGCGGCGGCCCTCGACGGCTCGGGCTGCTCGGCAGTCTCCGCCGGAGACGGCACCTTGGGCGACGCCGGAGCAGCCGGAGCGGCCTCGACCGGCTGCGGCGGACGCGGACGGGCGGCGAACTCCTCGAACACGTAGCGGGGGTTCTGCACGGTCTCGAGGTTCACCAGGTCGCGGCCCAGCCACAGGTTGTTCCACCAGCCCCACACCACGCGGAACTTGCGCTCCCACGACGGCATGGCGAGGCCGTGGTACCCGCGGTGCGCGAGCCAGGCGATGAATCCCTTGAGGGCGATCTTGCCCGACTGGAACACCCCGTTGTACAGGCCCAGGCCGGCGACCGCGCCGAGGTTCTTGTGGTAGTAGTCCTTCGGCACCTCGCCACGCAGGACGGCCGTGACGTTCTTGGCCATCAGCTTCGCCTGGCGCACGGCGTGCTGCGCGTTCGGAACGCAGAACCCGCCGACGCCGCCGCCCGTGAGGTCGGGCACCGCGGCGACGTCGCCGGCCGCCCAGGCACCCTCGACGAACTCCTCGGGCGTTCCCACGCGGAGGTCGGCGCGAGCGCGGATGCGTCCGCGCTCCTCGACCGGCAGGTCGCCGCCGCGGACGACCGTCGGGTTCGCCATGACACCCGCGGTCCAGACGATGAGGTCGGTGGGGATGCTTTCACCGGTGGACAACTCGACGATGCCGTCGACGGCACTCGTGAGCTGGGTGTCGAGGTGCACGTTCGCGCCACGCTTCGCGAGGTCCTTCAGCACCCATTCGCTCGTCGGGAGCGAGACCTCGGGCATGATGCGGCCCATCGCCTCGATGAGGTGGAAGTGGGTGTCATCGAAGCTCAGCTCGGGGTACTTCTTCAACAGCGCGGAAGCGAAATTGCGCAGCTCGGCGAACACCTCGATACCGGCGAACCCACCACCGACCACGACGACCGTCAGCAGGCGGTCGCGCTCCGGCCCCGGGGGGATCGTCGTGGCGCGATCGAAGTTCGACATCAGGCGGTCGCGGATCGCGACGGCCTCTTCGATGGTTTTGAGGCCGATGGCGTTGTCGGCGATCCCGGGGATCGGGAAGGTGCGCGACACGGCGCCGGCGGTGACGACGATCTGGTCGTACTGCTCCTGCCACGGCTCGCCCTCGTTGGGCGTGATGGTCGCGGTCTTGTGGGCGTGGTCGATGTTGGTGACCTTGGCCGCCAGCACGCGGGTGCGCTTGAGGTGACGACGGGTCGCGACGACGGCGTGGCGGGCCTCGATCGAACCGGCGGCGACCTCGGGCAGAAAGGGCTGGTAGGTCATGTAGGGAAGCGGGTCGACGATCGTGACCTCGGCTTCGCCCTTCCGCAGCTGCTTCTCGAGCTTCCATGCGGTGTAGAAACCGGCGTAGCCACCACCGACCACGAGAATCTTGGGCACGGATGTGCTGACGGTGCTGCTCACGATGGGGGGTCTCCTAGCGGATCAACTGCTCGACGCACGGGAGGCGCGCGACGATCGGATGCGTCGGACAGCTGCGGTGACGCCGAGCGCCACCAGTATACCGCTGAGGGTCACGCCGATCAGCGGAAGACTGCCGTAGAGAAGCGTATCGCCGGTGGGCAGCAGCGGATTCGTCTGACGGCTCGGCTCGTCCGCGCGCGGCAACGGCGGAATCGTCACTTCGGCGGTCGGCGCGGGCGCGGGTTCCACCGCCGCCCGTCGGTACAGCGTGATCCAGTCGGCAAGGCTCCCCATCGGATTGACCGAGACGGGCGCGATGCTCGAGGTGACGGCGGCCGCAGCATCCACCAGTCCGTACCCGTACAGCGGTCCCGGCACCGAGACCGCCTGCGCGGCCGGACGGGCGGTGCGGATGATGCGGTTGATGACACTCGCGGCGTTGAGCTCGGGGTGCGCCGACCTCACCAGCGCGGCGATGCCGGCCACGATGGGCGCAGCCCCGCTCGTGCCGCTCCATTGCACGACCTGTCCGTCCGGGGACACCCCCAGCAGATTCTCGCTCGGAGCCGATACCCCGATCGTGATGCCCTGGGTGGACGCCTCGACGCTGGCTCGCCCCTGCGGATCCACGCCCGCCACCGTGAGCACCCCGGGGATGGTCGCCGGCGCGCCCACCTTGGTGGTGCCGCTGCCGCGGTTGCCGGCTGCCACCACGATGACCACGTCCTGGTCGAAGGCGTACTCGAATGCGCCGTCCCAGCTTTCGTCCCAATCGGGCGTGTTGGTGGTGAAGGACAGGTTGATCACGTCCGCGCCGTTGTCGACCGACCACCGCACGGCCTCGGCGACCTGGTCGACGAACGACACGTTCGCCGACGTGCCGAAGCCGACGGAGATCGACAGCAGTTCGGCCTCGGGCGCCACGCCGATCATCCCGGTATCCGCCCCGGTGCCGCGCGCGGCCGCCAGAGACCCCACCCAGCTGCCGTGGTTGGCGTCGATCACGCCCACGGGTGTCCGACCGTCCGGTGTGCCGGCGCCCGAGACGTCCGTGCCGTCGACGACGGCCCCGGCGAACTCGACCGGCCCCTTGCCGATGCCCGTGTCGATGATGGCGATCCGGACGCCGACACCCTTGGTCGTCTCCCATGCCTTGCGGATGCCGTAGTCGTCCAGCCAGTACTCGGCGGCCCTGGTCGGATCGGCGCGCGGTGTGGGCGCGGGAGTGGGCTGCGGAGCGGCTGCCGCTTCGATCGCATCCGACGCCGCAGTCGGCGACGGCGTGCTCGGCGATGCCGGCGCGCCCGGCGATGACGCGACTGCGGCTCCGGGCAGGGAGGCGACACCGAGGACGGCCGCGAGAACCAGGGCCGCGGCGACCCGATGCGTCATCCGGGTCCCCCGGGGACGGCGCAGACGCACCGGGTGGGCGACCACGACGACAGCTCCAGAGCGCGGTCACCGATCGTATTCACGCCGGGACCTGCCGCCAGCGCATGGCCGGCGAGGGCATGCAGACACTTGACCCGCGTCGGCATGCCGCCCGCCGAGATACCGGCGATCTCCGCCACATCGCCGTACCCCGCCCGGTCGCGGAGGTACGCCTCATGTGCGCTGCGGTACTCGGCCGCGACGTCGGCGTCGTCGGACAGGAGGGCCGTGAGATCGGTCATCACGTGCTCGGCTTCGAGAGTGGACATCGCCGAGGTCGCGGCCGGGTGCGTGAGGTAGTAGAACGTGGGGAACGGGGTGCCGTCCGGCAGACGTGGGGAGGTCGCCACCACCGTCGGGTTCCCGCACACGCAGCGGGCGGCGATGCCGATCACGCCCCGCGCGGGCCGTCCCAGTTGAGCGCGCAGCACGGCGAGGTCATCGTCGGTCACGGGCGGAAACGGCGGGGTGGTCACCCTTCCAGATTACCGGGGCCGAGTGAATCGACGCGGGGCTGCGGAGGTGCGGCCCCTCAGGGCGTCGGCCCGCTCGAGGGTGCCGGATCGGGCACACCGATCGTCGGCGTGGTCGCGCTCTGGGCGAGGCCCGCCTCGGTCACCGACCGGACGAGCTGCATCATCCAATCAGTGGGGGTCTGCGCCACGTCGGCGCTGACATCCGCCTGCTCCTGTGGAGCCTGCGCCGCAGTGAGATCGTCGATCACGAGGTAGAAGACTTCGCCGGGCTTGGTGTAGTACAGCCGCTCCCGCGCCTGTGTGGTGATGTACGCGGGGTCACGCGAGCGGTCGCGTTGCGCCTCGAGGTCGGCGACCTGGTCCGTCGTGAGCGTCACCGCCTCTTCCATCGCGGCGATCTGCTGCCGCTGATCGACATAGGTGCCGATCGTGGGCACGAGCACGAAGGCGGCGAGCACCACGAGGCCCATCATGATCACCATGAAGCCGGACAGGCGGATTCCGCCGAGCCACTCGCGCACGTCCACCGAGCGCCTGGCCGCCGGGTCGCGCGTGCGCCGGGACGTCGCGCCGGCGCGGGCGCCAGAAGGGGGAGCCGTCTTGGCTGCCACGGCTCCCCCTCCTTACGATGTGCGCGTTACGCGCCTAGCCCTTGTACCTCGGGAAAGCCGCGCGGCCGATGAACTCCGCCGCGTCGCCCAGCTCTTCCTCGATACGCAGAAGTTGATTGTATTTCGCGACGCGCTCGCTGCGAGCGGGCGCGCCGCTCTTGATCTGACCCGAGTTGGTGGCGACCACGAGGTCGGCGATCGTGGTGTCCTCGGTCTCGCCCGAACGGTGCGAGAACATCGACGTGTATCCGGCGCGAGTCGCCATGTCGACGGCATCGAGCGTCTCGGAGAGCGTGCCGATCTGGTTGACCTTGACGAGCAGGGAGTTCGCGACGCCGAGCTCGATGCCCTTCTTGAGCCGCACCGGGTTGGTGACGAACAGGTCGTCCCCGACCAGCTGCGTCTTCGTGCCGAGCTTCTCCGTGAGCGTCTTCCACGCGTCCCAGTCATCCTCGGCCAGCGCGTCCTCGATCGTGACGATCGGGAACGCGTCGACGAGGTCGACGTAGTAGTCGGTCAGCTCGTCCGCCGACCAGTCCTTGCCCTCGAAGCGGTACGTGCCGTTGTCGAAGAACTCGGTGGCGGCGACGTCGAGCCCGAGCGCAATCTGGGTGCCGGGGGTGAAACCGGCCTTCTCGATCGCCTTGACCAGGAAGTCGAGACCCTCGCGGTTGCTCGGGAGATCGGGGGCGAAGCCGCCCTCGTCGCCCAGTCCGGTCGCGTAGCCCGCGGCCTTCAGCTCGCTGTGCAGCACGTGGTAGGTCTGCGCACCCCACTGGAGGGCCTCGGAGAAGCTCGACGCGCCGATCGGCGCGAGGAAGAACTCCTGCATGTCGATGCCGTTGTCGGCGTGGGATCCGCCGTTGATGACGTTGAAGAGCGGGACGGGCAGGACGTGCGCGTTCGGGCCACCGAGGTAGCGGAAGAGGGGGAGGTCGGCGCTGTCGGCCGCCGCCTTGGCGACGGCGAGGCTCACTCCGAGGATGGCGTTCGCGCCCGAACGCGACTTGTTCTCGGTGCCGTCGGTCTCGATCAGGATCTGGTCGACGATGCGCTGCTCGCTGGCCTCGACACCCTCGAGGGCGGGTCCGAGCTCGTCGATGACGGCCGCGACCGCCTTCAGGACGCCTTTTCCGCCGTAGCGGGACTTGTCGCCGTCGCGCAGTTCGTACGCTTCGAAGGCGCCGGTGGATGCGCCGGAGGGAACCGCGGCACGCTGGACGATTCCGTCGTCCAGGAGCACCTCCACTTCCACGGTCGGGTTGCCGCGCGAATCGAGAATCTCGCGTGCGCCTACTGCCTCGATGAGTGCCACAGGAATGCTCCTTGCTGGTGAAGAGGTGTTGCGGATGGAGCGACGTCGGTCCGTCGGTCAGTCTATCGACGCGCCCGTCACGACCGCGAGACCGATGCCGTCCCAGCCCTTCAGGTCGAGCGTCTGCAGAGCGGTGGCATCGAACCGGGGATCGCGGCCGAGCATCTCGAGCCCGCGCTGCGTGCCGATCACCCCTGATGCCGTCGAGGCCGGGTTGGCGACCTCGCCGGACCGGCCGATGTTGTCGACGACGACGACGGTGCCAGGGCGGCCCAGGCGGGCCGCCCAATCGAGATACACGGTGTTCGACTCCTTGTCGGCGTCGATGAAGACGAAATCGAACGGCTCAGAGCCGTCGAGAGTGGGCAGGACGTCGGCAGCACGCCCGGTCAGGATCGTCACCCTGTCCCCCACACCGGCGCGGTCCAGATTGCGACGGGCGACCTCCGCGTTCTGCGGTTCGGCCTCGATGGTGACGACCTTTCCTCCGTCGGGGAGGGCGCGCGCCATCCAGATGGTCGAGTAGGCGCCGAGCGTCCCGACCTCGAGCACCCGCCGGGCGCCGCTGATGCGCACGAGCAGGTGCAGGAGCTTCCCGTGCACGGGGGCGACCTCGATGGCGGGCATCCCCGCCGCGTGCTGATCCGCGATCGCCGCCTCGAGCGCCTCGTCGCTGCCGATCAGGAGGTTCGTCAGGTAGCCGTCGACGCGTCGCCAGGCCTCCGGTGTCGGAATCGGCTCGCCCATGCCTCCACCCTCACGTGCGCCGTCGCACCGGTCAAGGGTCGGCGCGCGCCCCGTGCCCGGCGAACGGTCGCGACACGCCGCGCGCCCATCACCGAGCGCGGCGCCTCACGGCATGTCGCGACCGTTCGCGCGGCCTTGGACGCGGCCGTGGACGCGACCGGAGAGACCGGCCGTTTGCGCGGTCTCAGGCGCGGCAGAGGCAGCGGCAGAAGTGGCTCCGCCCCGGCGGGCCCGACCGCGGTGAGGCTACGAGCCGAGCACCTTGATGTCGAGCGTCTCCCTCGTCGTGGTGGGGCCGACCATGGCGAACGAGGTGAACCCGTCGCCGGTCGCTCGATCGAGGACGGCCTTGACGTTCTTCGTGCGGCGTTCCAGCCGCACGCGCGTGCCCTCCGCCACCAGCGCCGCCTTGAGCGCGAGCAGATCGCCCAGGGCGACGTCGGCATCGTGGAGGAGGACGACGGATGCCGCGGCATCCGTCTCGGTGCTCTGCAGCAGATCGACCACGCGTTCGAAACCGATCGAGAATCCCACCGCCGGTACGTCCGCCCCGAGGAAACGTCCGATCATGCCGTCGTACCGACCACCGCCACCGAGGGAGTAGGTGACATCGGGGTGGGCGAGTTCGAAGATCGTGCCGGTGTAGTAGCCCATCCCGCGGACGAGGAACGGATCGAACCGCAACGGCGGTCCGTCGGGGGACGCGGTCGGACGCGCGGATGCGACGGCCTCCCCGATGCCGACCAGATCGGAGATGACCTCGTCGGGAACGCCGTCGGGCAGCGCCTTGCGGATCTGTCGCTCGCCGTAGGGGGTGTACTCGAGCGTCTGAGGCCGCACCAGAAACGAACGGAAGGCCTCGACCGCCGCTGTCGTCGCGCCCCGCTCCGCGAGTTCGGCCACCACGCCGTCGGGCCCGATCTTGTCGAGCTTGTCGATCGTGATGAGCACGCTCGGCCGTTCGTCTCGCGTGAAGCCGAACGCGTCGAGCATGGCGTCCAGCGCCCGGCGATCGTTGATGCGCACCGTCGCATCCGAAAGCCCGAGCGCATCGACGGCGTCCAGGGTGGCGACGATCAGTTCGGCCTCGGCGCGGATGGACGCATCGCCGATGATGTCGATGTCGCACTGGACGAACTGTCGGTAGCGCCCCTTCTGCGGCCGCTCGGCCCGCCACACCGGTGCCGCCTGGATCGCCCGGAAGACGGTGGGCAGCTCGCTGCGGTGGGTCGCATAGAACCGGGCGAGGGGCACGGTCAGGTCGTACCGCAGGCCGAGGTCGGCGAGCGCCGCGGTGTCGTCGGATGCCGCG
This sequence comes from Microbacterium songi, assembly GCF_042747925.1. Taxonomy (NCBI): domain Bacteria; kingdom Bacillati; phylum Actinomycetota; class Actinomycetes; order Micrococcales; family Microbacteriaceae; genus Microbacterium; species Microbacterium songi. Next base: position 647,116 of record NZ_JBHZIE010000001.1, on the reverse strand, counting down.
CGGATCGCCTCGGCGTCGAGACCGCGCTTGAGGACGTTGTAGGCGAGCTTCTCGTTGTCGCCGCCGAGCCCGGAGTGCAGCCGGGCGTAATCCTCCAGGACGGGCGTCTCGATCTCGTCGAAGCCGTGCGCCCGATAGCGCTCACGGATCACGGCGAGGACGCGCTCGCGGCGGGCCTTCTCGGCGGGGAGGAAGTCGCGCATGCCGCGCGGCGGGTTCACGGATGCCACGTCCCCATTGTTCCAGGTGGCGCGAGGTCAGCCCACCTCGGCGTCACGGATCTGCCGGTCCAGGGTGCGCAGACGCTCGCGGAGCGCCCGCTCGGCGTCCCACCCGCGAGCGCGCGCCTGCGCCACGAGGGCGAGGAGCGCATCGCCGAGCTCAGCCTCGTCGCGCGGCGCGACTCCGTTCGGCGCGACGGCGTCGGGCGGAGCGCCGTCGGGCAGCGCGTCGACCTGGCGCGCCTTGCCGAGCATCTTCTGCGCGAGCGCCAGAGACGGCATGTGCGTCGACACGCCGTCGAGCACACTCGTGCGCTGATGCTTCTCCGCGGCCTTCGCCGCGTTCCACAGGACGAGCACCTGATCAGGCGTCTCGGCGATCTCTCCGGCGAAGACGTGCGGATGCCGGCGGATCATCTTCTCGGTGAGCCCGCGGGCCACATCGTCGATGTCGAACGGGTCGTCGCCGTCGCGGGAGGCGATCTCGGCGTGGAACAGCACCTGCCACAGCAGGTCGCCCAGTTCTTCGCGCAGTTCCGCTCGGTCGCCCGTCTCGACCGCGTCGACCAGCTCGCTGCTCTCCTCGATCAGGTAGGGGACGAGCTCGCGATGGTCGATCTGCTGCGTCCACACACAGCGATCGCGCACCGCGCGCATCGTCTCGGCGGCTTCCCGCAACGCGTCCGGTCGCCGGTCCGCGTGCGCGTCCTCGTGATCCTGCGTCATGCCGGCACCGGCACATCCGTCGGCAGAGTGCTGCGGCGATGGTGGCGGGCCCGCCACGACACCAGCACCGCCGCGAGGGCGAGAGAGATGAGGGATCCGCCGAGCACGCCCAGAATCGCCTCATCGCGCACGGCCGCGCTATCTGCGAACGCGAGATTCGCCAGCAGGAGCGACACCGTGAATCCGATGCCGCCCAGGGCGCCCGCGGCCAGCAGATCGGCGAAGGCGATCTTCGGGTGGCCGCCGCTCCCGAAGCGCTGAGCCAGCCAGCCCGCCCCGGCGATGCCGATGATCTTCCCCACCGGAAGGGCGATCAGGATCCCCCAGAAGGCGGGCGAGAGCTCGCCGATACCGAGAGACGGGATCACGACCAGCGCCGCGGTGAAGGCGAAGACCGGCAGCACGATCGCGTTCACCCACGGCTCGATGGCGTGTCGCACGCGCAGCGCCGGGCTCTGCGACATCGCGAGGCCCAGCACGACACCCGCGATCGTCGCGTGCACCCCCGATCCGAGCACGAGCACCCACGTGAGGACGGCGAGCACAACCATGAGCGAGATCACGAGCGGACGCCCGCGCGTGTCGAGATTGCGACTCAGGACGGCGAACGCGATGACCGCCACAAGCGCTCCCACCAGCATCCACACGTTCACATCCGTGGCGAAGAGCACCGCGATGAAGACGATGCCGACGATGTCGTCGAGGATCGCGAGCGCGAGGAGGAACACGCGCACCGCAGAGGGGAGGCCGCGGCCGAAGACCGCGAGCACTCCGAGGGCGAACGCGATGTCGGTCGCGGTGGGGATCGGCCAGCCTTCGGCCACATCGGTCCCTGCAGTGAACGCGAGGTACGCCGCGATGGGCACGATCACCCCGCCCGCCGCGGCGATGGCCGGCTGCACGGCGCGGCTGAAGCTGCGCAGCTCTCCCCGCGTCAGCTCGAACTGCAGCTCGACCGACACGACGAAGAAGAAAATCACCAGCAGGCCATCCGACACCCAGTGCGCGAGCGACAGATCGATGATCGACCCCGGCACGCCCAGATGGGCGTGGGAGACATCGATGACGGCCGCACCGATCGGACTGTTGGCCACCGCCAGGCCGACCACGGCGGCGAGCAGCAGCAGTATCGCGGGGAATCGTGCGGAGCGCAGCAGGGACATGGAACCTTTCCGGCGGGGCATGACGCCCGATCCAGACGGCGACGATCGCCGACGCCGACCAGACTTCCCGGCACTCCGCCGTCCATGTTACCGAGCGTCACGATGTCACTTCTCGGAAACACCGTCCCGATAGATTTGCGGGATGCGCGAGCTCACCCAGACCGAAGCCATCGATCTCGTCGGACGATTCGAGGCCGGTCAAGAGATTCCCGTGCAGATGAGATCCAACGTGCGCATGCTCGGCTCTCTCCTCGGCCAGGTGCTGCGCGAGAGCGGCTCCCCCGGCTTGTTCGACGACGTCGAAAGACTGCGCACCGCCACCATCCACGCCTACACCGATGAGACCTCCGAGGCGTTCGAGCGTGCCGCGGACATCGCCGACTCCTTCACGGTCGCCCGGGCCGACGAGGTCGCCCGCGCGTTCACCGCCTACTTCCACCTCGTCAACCTGACCGAGGAGCACCAGCGTGTCCGCGTGCTGCGCGAACGCGACGGGCGCCCCGACAAGGAGAACGCGTCGGACTCGGTCGCCGCCGCCTTCGTTCGCCTGGCCGCGGAGGTCGGCGACGACACCGCGCTCGAGCGCCTGCGCGGGTTGCGCTTCCACCCGGTCTTCACCGCGCACCCGACCGAGGCCCGCCGTCGCGCGGTGTCCTCCAGCATCCGACGCCTCGCGGAGCTCCTCGACGAGCACGAGAGCTCGCTGCAGGGCGGGGCCGATCGACGTCGCGCCGAGCGGAGGATGCTGGAGGAGATCGACATCCTCTGGCGGACGGCGCCCCTCCGCTCGGAGAAGCCCTCGCCCACCGACGAGGTGCGAGCCATCATGGCGGTGTTCGACGAGACCCTCTTCACCGCGGTGCCGCACGTCTACCGCCGGGTCGACGATGCCCTGCAGGGCCCGGCTGCGGGCTGGCGGCCACCCGTGGTGCAGCCCTTTGTGCGCATCGGCTCGTGGGTGGGCGGCGACCGCGACGGCAACCCCTTCGTGACCGCATCCGTCACGCGGAAGGCGGCCGCGATCGCCAGCGAGCACGTGCTGCTGGGCCTGGAGCGGGCGACGAGCCGCATCGGACGCGGCCTCACCCTGGATGCCGTCACCACTCCCCCGAGCGATGCGCTGCTGGCCCTCTGGCGGCGGCTGAAGTCCGCCGACGACGAGGCTGCGACGGAGATCGCCAAGCGGTCGCCCAACGAGCCGCACCGCCGGGTGCTTCTGCTGATCGGACGCAAGATCGCCGCGACCCGCCTGCGCGACGCGGACCTCGCCTACGGCGTTCCTGACGAGCTGCTCGCCGACCTCACCGTCGTGCAGTCCTCGATCGCGCAGGCGGGTGCCGCACGCCAGGCGTACGGCCACCTGCAGCAGCTCATCTGGCAGGTGCAGACGTTCGGCTTCCACCTCACCGAGCTCGAAGTGCGGCAGCACTCCGCCGTGCACGCCAAGGTCCTGGCCGAGCTCGATGCCGGCGGAGAACGCAGCGAGCTCACCGAGGAGGTGCTCGACGTCTTCCGGGCGGTCGCGTACATCCAGAAGCGCTTCGGTCCACGCGCGGCCGGACGCTACGTCGTGTCGTTCACCCAGTCGGCGCAGGACCTGGCGAACGTGCATCGTCTGGCCGCGTACGCCGCGGGCGCCGACGGCACGCCCCCCGTGCTGGACGTCGTCCCCCTCTTCGAGACCTTCGCCGACCTGCAGGCGGCCCCGGCGATCCTCCGCGAGATCGTCGAGCACCCGGAGTTCGCCGCGCGCCTGGAAAGCACCGGCCGGCGCCTCGAGGTCATGCTCGGCTATTCGGACTCGTCGAAGGATGTCGGTCCCGTCGCTGCGAACCTCGCACTCTACGTCGCGCAGGCGGAGATCTCGGCCTGGGCGGAGGAGAACGCGATCGAGCTCACGCTCTTCCACGGGCGCGGCGGAGCGCTCGGGCGCGGCGGCGGTCCCGCGAACTCCGCCGTTCTGGCGCAGCCCCCGCACTCCGTCGACGGGCGCTTCAAGCTCACGGAGCAGGGCGAAGTCATCTTCGCGCGCTACGGTGACCCCGCCATCGCGATGCGGCACATCGATCAGGTGGCGGCGGCGGTGCTCATGGCGTCCGCGCCGTCGATCGAGAGGCGCAACAGCACGGCGGCCGCCGACTACGCCGACGTCGCCTCGACGATGGACGAGGCATCCCGCCGGCGCTTCTTCGACCTCGTGAAAGCGCCCGGCTTCGCCTCGTGGTTCGCCCGCGTCACCCCCATGGAGGAGGTCGGCCTGCTGGCGCTCGGGTCCCGTCCCGCACGCCGAGGGCTGTCGGTCGAGTCCCTCGAAGACCTGCGAGCGATCCCCTGGGTCTTCGCGTGGACGCAGGCGCGCATCAACCTCGCCGGCTGGTTCGGTCTCGGCACGGCGCTGGAGTCCGTCGGCGACGTCGAGCGACTCACCCGCGCCTACAGCGACTGGCCCCTCTTCCGTACGATGATCGACAACGTCGCCATGAGCCTGGCGAAGGCCGATGCGCGCATCGCGCGCCGCTACCTGGACCTCGGCGACCGGGACGACCTCGCGGACCTGGTGATGGACGAGATGGAGCTGACCCGCACCTGGGTGATCCGCATCACGGGCGGCGGCGATCTCCTGCAGAACAAGGCCATCCTGCAGCGTGCCGTCAAGATGCGCAGCCCCTACGTCGACGCGCTGTCGCTGCTGCAGCTGCGCGCGTTGAAGGCTCTTCGTGACGCCCCCGCCGAGCAGACGACGCCCGACCCGGAGCAGCAGCGTCTCCTGCTGCTGTCGGTGAGCGGAGTGGCCGCAGGCCTGCAGAACACCGGGTGACCCCGCGCGTCTCCGGCCCGTCGAGGCGGCGCGAGGCTACCGTGGGCGCCATGGATCAGCAGGTCACGCCACAGACGATGAGCGCCGTCGCGCACCCGGGGCACGCCGTCACGGCCGAAGTGTGCGCGGAGTGCGGGTCGCTCGACGTGCGCGCCGTCGAGCCGCAGTGGTTCACGGTCGGATTCGACAGGCGCGATGAGCTCCATGAGCACGTCGCGTCGCATGTCGAGGGACTGGAGTTCGGATGCCGCGACTGCGGGGCGCACTGGAGTTGAGCGTTCCGCCTTCGCTCGCGCGCCCGGTCGGTCAATCCACGCGACGGTCATCAGCGTGGCGCGCCAGGCTGCGGCCGTACCGCTCGGTCAACTGCACCATGAGGTCGGGTGTCTCGCGATCGAGTCCGAACACGTAGCCGGGGAAGTCGAGGTCACGCTGAGCCTTCCAGATCTCGTCCGCGGCATCCGGCGGCAGGATCTGCACGGGGTCGCCGACCGCGACCCATCCGATCGGCACGACGGTCTCCGGAGCCAGGTGGGTGCGCAGGTGCACGACCGCGTTGATGCGCACCTCGCTCCGCTCGCCGATCCGCGCGCCGTTGAAGACCCGCGTTCCGGTGGCGAGGAAGACCTCGTCTCCGATCGTCGCGCCCGACACGCTCGCCATCGGCCCGACCAGGGTGTGATCACCGACGCGCACGGAGTTCGCGGACGTCGAGCGGACGAGCGCGTTCTCCATCACGATCGAGTTCGCGCCGATCGTGATGGCACCGCCCTCGGCGGTGATGACGGCGCCGTGCAGAACCTGCGTGTCGGCGCCGATCGTCACATCTCCGCTGATGACCGCCGTCGGGGAGATGACCGCATCGGCGTGGATGCGAGGCGTTGCCCCGAGGTGCTCGTACAGCATGGCCGATCCTTTCGTGCGGGCGATTCCGGCGCCACGCGGTGCCGGAGCCTCAGGCCGCGTTCACGCAACTGGGCGGGTGGGAAGTGCCGCTGATCGCGAGCCAGATCGCCGGCACGAGGAGGGCGGCCGCCCTCGTCCACCGTCGGTGACCCTGCTCGGTCGACGCGGAGACGTCGGCTGATCCGCTCGGTGGCGTGGTCATCCGGGCAACATAGCACGCAGGTCAGGTGAGCCGAGGAAGCGCCCACCCGAACGCCACCGCCCCCATCCGGAGGGCGAACGCCACCCCGAACCCGACCCACAGCGCCAGCCGGGGGCGGCGCGTCACGACGAGCAGGACGCCGGTGACGACGGCACCTGCGAGCGCCGCGGTCCCGTAGATGCTCTCGGACAGCACGTACGGCGTGCGATCGAGGATGACGTCTCGGACGACTCCTCCCCCGGTGGCCGCGACGGTACCCAGGATCGAGATCACCCACAGATTCGAGCCGTGCTCATAGGCCTTCTGCGCCCCGGTGACCGCGAAGAGAGCCAGGCCCGCGGCATCCAGCGTCGACAGCAGCAGCGGAGGGATGACGTCGATCACCCCGACGAGCACGAAGGTCGCGACCGCCGCGACCAAGGCGGTCGCGATGCGGCTCGGCGTGCGCAGCGCCGCGGGCGGCAGGTCTCCGAGGAGCACGTCGCGGATGATGCCGCCCATCAGCGCGACGATGAAGCCGACGACGACCACGCCGAGCAGGTCGAGACCGGCATGCGCCGCGGCCGCGGCCCCCTCGATGCCGAAGAGCGCCGTGGCCGCGATGTCGATGGCGTTGAAGGCCCGTGTGCTCAGCCTCGGACGCAGATCGCCGGGCACGTCGCTCACTGCGTGCTCGGAGCGGTGGCAGGCGCGGAAGACGGGTCGGCCGTGCCGCCTTCGGGCTTCGGGTCGGGGAACAACTGATCCAGGAGCTGTGCCACCCACGCGATCAGCGCGGCATCCTCCAGACGTTCGCCGCCGGCCGTCGGCAGCGGGATGACGAGTGCCTCGCCACTGGCGACCAGCTTGGCCTTCGGGTGCAGTCGCTGCAGCCGCACCTTGAGCGAGTCGGGCAGATTGGCCGGAGCGATACGCAGGTTGGGGCCCATCGCCACGACGTCCTCGAGACCCGCGCGAGCCGCACGCCGGCGGAGGCGGGCCACGGCGAGGAGGCCTTCGACTTCACGCGGAAGGTCGCCGTACCGGTCTCGCAGCTCTTCGACGACGAGATCGAGGGCATCCGGCTTGGCGGTGGCGGATGCCGCGGCCGACAGCTTCTGGTAGGCCTCGAGGCGCAGCCGCTCGCTGTCGATGTACGACTCCGGGATGCGGGCGTCGACCGGTAGTTCGAGGCGCAGCTCCGCCGCGGAATCGGTGTCCTCGCCGCGGAACGTGGCCACGGCTTCGCCGATCATGCGCAGATACAGATCGAACCCGACACCGGCGATGTGCCCGGCCTGTTCTGCGCCGAGCAGGTTGCCCGCCCCGCGGATCTCGAGGTCTTTGAGCGCGACCTGCATCCCGCTGCCCAGTTCGTTGTTCACCGCGATCGTCTCGAGCCGGTCGGCGGCGAGCTCGGAGAGCGGCTTCATGTCGTCGTAGAGGAAGTACGCGTACGCGCGCTCGCGTGCACGTCCGACCCGGCCCCGCAGCTGGTGCAACTGCGACAGTCCGTACTTGTCCGCGCGATCGATGATGATCGTGTTCGCGTTCGCGATGTCGAGGCCGGTCTCGATGATGGTCGTCGACACGAGCACATCGGCCCGGCGCTCCCAGAAGTCGTCGACCACGTTCTCGAGGGCGTGCTCGCCCATCTGCCCGTGGGCGACCGCCACACGGGCTTCGGGCACGAGCTCGGCGAGCTCGGCGGCGACCCGCTGGATCGACTGCACCCGGTTGTGCACGTAGAACACCTGTCCCTCGCGGAGCAGCTCGCGGCGGATGGCTGCGGCGATCTGCTTCTCGTTGCGCGGGCCGACGTACGACAGAATCGGATGCCGGTCTTCGGGCGGCGTCGCGAGCGTCGACATCTCCCGGATGCCGGTGACGGCCATCTCGAGCGTCCGCGGGATCGGGGTGGCGCTCATCGCGAGGATGTCGACGTTCGTCTTGAGCTTCTTCAGCTTGTCCTTGTGCTCGACGCCGAAGCGCTGCTCCTCGTCGATGATCATCAGCCCGAGATCCTTGAAGATCACCCCTTCGGTGAGGATGCGGTGCGTGCCGATGACCATGTCGACCGTGCCGTCGGTGATGCCGGCGAGCGTCTCACGTGCTTCTTTGTCACTCTGGAAGCGCGAGAGGGCCTTGACCTTCACCGGGAATCCGGCGAAGCGCTCGGTGAACGTCTCGATGTGCTGCTTGACGAGGAGGGTCGTCGGCACCAGCATCGCCACCTGCTTGCCGTCCTGGATCGCCTTGAACGCGGCGCGCACCGCCACCTCGGTCTTGCCGAAGCCCACATCCCCCGACAGCAGTCGATCCATCGGGATCGGCTTCTCCATGTCGGCCTTGATCTCGTCGATCGTCTGGAGCTGGTCGAGGGTCTCGGCGAACGGGAAGGCCTCCTCCAACTCGCGCTGCCAGGGGGTGTCGGGTCCGAAGGCGTGCCCCTTCGACGCCATCCGTGCGGAGTAGAGCTTCACGAGCTCGACGGCGATGTCCCGGACGGCCTTGCGCGCCCGGCCCTTCGCCTGCGCCCAATCGCTGCCGCCCATCTTCGACAGCACGGGCGCCTCGCCGCCCACGTAGCGCGAGAGGAGGTCGAGCTGGTCGGTGGGGACGAAGAGCTTGTCGCCGGGGTAGCCCCGCTTGGAGGGCGCGTATTCGAGGGCCAGGTACTCTCGCACGGTCTTCACGGCGTTTCGCCCGCCGCTGGACACTTCGCGCTGCGTCATCTCGACGAACCGACCGATGCCGTGCGTGGAGTGCACGACGAAATCGCCGGGCTTGAGCTGCAGCGGGTCCACGACGTTGCGCCGCCGTGACGCGAGCTTCTTCACCACGCGCGAGTCGCTGCCGATCGTGCGCCCGTAGAACTCCGTCTCGGTGAGCACGGCGAGCTTGGCGTCGCGCACCTCGAATCCGCGCTCGAGGTCGCTCACGACGATGTGCGCCACTCCGGGCTCCGGGGGGACGAGCACGGCGTCGACCATCCGTGCGGCGATGCCGCGCTCGGCGAGGACGTCGCGCGCTCGCTCCACGAGGCCGGTGCCCGAGGCGGCGACGACGACGCTCCAGCCGTCGGCGAGGAGCTCGCCGACGTGCGCGGTCGCGCCGTCGATGTTGCCCTGGAACGACGGCACGCTGGTTCCCGGCACGCGGATCACGCGCGCGGCTTCGAGGGCGACGTCGATGTCGGGATCGAGCAGTCCCTCGGCCAGGCTGTCGGCGGCGCCGGAGTCGAAGGCGCTGAGCGTCCACCAGACGCCGTCGCGGGAATGCGCGGCCTCCCGCAGTCGAGGGAGCGTCACGAAGTCGCCCGCTCCCAGGTCGACCGGCGTCTGCGCTCCCGCCGTCGCCGCGTTCCACGCGGCTTCGAGGAATTCGCGGTTCGTGTCGCTGAGCGTCCGCGCGCGGGTCACGGATCGCTCAGGATCGACGAGCGCGACGGCGGAACCCCGCGGCAGATAGTCCACCAGGGTGACGACCTCGTCGACCACGGCCGGCGTCAGCGACTCCATCCCCTCCACGGGGATGCCCTCGCTCATCTTCTCGAGCATGCCCCGGATGCCGGGGAACCGGGGAATCAGCTCGCGCGCGCGTTCGCGCACCGACGCCGTCAGCAGCAGCTCGCGACTCGGCGAGATGTGCACGGTCGGCACATCGCCGGACAGCGAGCGCTGATCGGCGACCGAGAACGCCCGGATCTGATCGACCTCGTCTCCGAAGAACTCGATGCGGTAGGGGTGGTCGGCGACGGCGGGGAAGACGTCGAGGATGCCGCCGCGCACGGCGAACTCGCCGCGGCGCGACACCATGTCGACGCGCAGGTAGGCGAGCTCGACGAGTCGCTCGATGACGCCCTCGAGCTCTTCGCCCCGTCCGCCCATCGTGAGGACGATGGGCGGCAGATCCAGCAGACCGCCGGCGAGCGGCTGAAGGGCGGCGCGCACGGACGCGGTGATCACGAGCGGCGCGTCGCCGTCCCACTCGGCGACGCGCCGAAGGGCGTCCAGTCGCTGCCCGACCGTCTCGGTGCTCGGGCTGAGCCGTTCGTGCGGGAGGGTCTCCCACGCGGGGAAGTGGATCGAGCTCGCGCCCGGCAGCACGGCCGCCAGCGCCGGGCCGAGGGACTCGGCGCGACGACCCGTCGGCGTCACGACCAGCAGAACGCCGCCGCGGCCGGCGGACCGGCGCCGTTCCACGAGAGCAGCGAGGAGCGGGGCGTCCAGCCCCTCGGCGAGGGAGAACTCCGCATCGATGGGAGCTGCGGATGCGGCATCCGCGAACGATTCCGCGCGCTCGAGGGCGCGGACGATCCCGGGAACTGTCACCGGACGAGTCTACGGCGAGTCTGGGACACCCGACTCGTAGGATGGCGGAGTGAGCGACCAGGATCCCGCCGTCCCCTCCCCTCCGCCGGCCTCGACCGCACCGCCGATGCCTCCCACGCCGCCGGCTCCGCCCTCCGTCCCGCCGACGCCGCCCGCAGGTCACCCGCACGGTACTCCCGCGTACAGTGCACCCGCGGCACCCGGCTATGCAGCACCGGGCTACGCGGAACCGGGCTACGCGGCACCCGTCTCCTCGGCACCGGGCTACGCGGCACCGGGCTACGCCGCACCCGGCTACGCGGCACCCGGCTACGCCGCACAGAACCCCGGTGCACCGGCGTTTGCCGCGCCCTACAGCGCACCGAGCGGCGGTGCTTTCCGTCCCGAACCGACCCCTGCCGGTTCCGCCACGCTGGGCATCGTCGCCCTGATCGCGGCGACGGCGGCCCTCGTGCTGTGCACCGTCGTCGGTGCGATCGCCACCGCCGACATCGGAGCAGGTGTCGCACCGCAGCTCACGTCGACGATGTCATCGAGCTCGTGGGACTGGAGCATCCTGTCATCCGTTCGCGGTTCCGTCCTCCTGGTCGAGGTCGCGTTCTGGGTGGGTACCGCGCTCGGCATCTGGGGGATCGTGCAGGGCATCTTCGCGACGGTCAAGCGCCGCGGACGCGGGTACGGTATCGCCGCGATCGCGGTCGGTGTCATCGCGCCCGTCGTCTTCAGCGTCACCCTCTACATCGTGTTCTTCGTGGCCCTCGCCGGCGAGGCCGCGAAGCTCGGCCTGATGACCTGACGAACGGAGCTCGACCTCGCGAGCCGTCGGGCGGGACGCGCACGGCTCCCGCCCGGAGATCGCCCCGTGAGCGTACGATGTGAAGATGAGCCCACGAACATCTGGGCGCCCCGGTCGTCGCCTCTTCATCGCGATTCCTGCTGTCGCCGTCCCCGTCGCCATAGCCGCCGTGATCCTGGTGCCGATGCAGGCCGTCGGCGCCGTCGATCTTCCCGACAAGACCCCTCAGGAACTCCTGGCGTTCGTCCAATCGGAGCACGTCGACCAGCTCAGCGGCACCCTTGAGCAGACCTCCGATCTGGGTATCCCCGATCTGTCCGCCCTCCTGGGCGGGAGCGGATCGTCCGAGGCGCCGACGAGCGAGGCGACGACGACCGAGGATCTCCTCGCACTGGCCACCGGTTCGTACTCGGCACGTGTCTACCTCGATCAGGACCGTGCGCGTCTGCAGGTGCTGGATGATCTCGCCGAGCGCAACATCTACGTGGACGCCGACGCGGCCACCGGGTGGTTCGTCGACTCGGAGTCGCAGACGGCCACGCGCGTGTCGCTGCCCGACCGCGCGGCGCTCGAGAAGCCCGCGCCCCCCGCCGATGCCGGGTCGGAACTGCCGACCCCGGAGGCGATGCTCGAGCGAGCGCTCGCCGATCTCGATGAGAGCACCGATGTGTCCGTGGGAACCGACGGGCGGGTGGCGGGCCGTGATGCGTACGAGCTCGTCCTGACGCCGCGATCCGACAGCACCCTGGTCGGCAGCGTCCGGTTCGCGATCGATGGCGAGAACGGGACAGCACTCGCGGCATCCGTCACCGCCCGGGGCGCCGACCAGCCTGCGTTCCAGGTGGCCTTCACCGATGTGTCCTTCGCGGCACCGGATCCTGCCGACCTCTCGTTCACGCCGAGCGCCCAGCTCACGGTGACGGAGAAGGAGATCACGCTGCCCACGGCCGTTCAGGTCGAGCGATGGCGCGCGGATGCGGAGGCCGAAGGCGGGACAGCGGATGCCGCGGCACCCACCGTCATCGGCGACGACTGGTCGACCGTCATCGAAGTCGGAGCTCCGGCAGACGGCAGTGCGCTCGACCGGCTGAGCGCCGAACAGCGGCAGCTCGTCGACACCGTGACCACCCCGGTGACGGGCGGCCGGGCGTTCGAGACCGCACTGCTGACGGTGCTGATCACCGACGACGGCCGGATCCTCGCGGGAGCGGTGCCCGTGGAACGTCTCGTGGACGCCGCCGGCTCCGGCCGCTGACGGACCGCGGGTGTCCGTGCTCGACGAGTTCGCGATCGAGACGGACGGTCTGACGAAGCGATTCCGCCGCCAGACCGCCGTCGCGGGCATCGATCTTCGTGTTCCGCGCGGCTCGGTGTTCGGCTTCCTCGGTCCCAACGGCTCGGGGAAGACCACCACCATCCGGATGCTCCTGGGGCTGGTGCGGCCCACGTCCGGAGAAGCTCGACTCCTCGGGTCGGCGATGCCCCGCGCGCTGGATCGCGTACTGCCCCGCGTCGGGGCACTGGTGGAGGGCCCCGCCTTCTCGCCCTACCTCTCGGGCGTTGCGAACCTGAAGCGCCTCGATGCCGCCGACCGCCATGCGGATGCCTCGACGCGCGACCGCCGCGTCGCCGATGCCCTCGACCGGGTCGGGCTGACCTCGGCGTCGCACAAGAAGGCGCATGCGTACTCGCTCGGGATGAAGCAGCGACTGGGCCTGGCGAACGCCCTGCTCGCGCCGCGCGAGCTCCTGATCCTGGACGAGCCCACCAACGGACTCGACCCGCAGGGCACGCGAGAGGTGCGAGCCCTGGTGCGCTCGCTGGCCGCCGACGGCACCACCGTGTTCGTCTCCAGCCATCTCCTGGCCGAAGTCGAGCAGCTGTGCACGCACCTCGCCGTCATGAGCGCGGGCTCCCTCGTCGCGCAGGGCACGCTCGAGCAGTTCCGACAGGCAGGGGGACGACCGCGCATCCGCGTGCAGACACCGGACCTCGCCACCGCCCATGCCGTGCTGGTCGGGCTCGGGCTCGACGTGACCTCCGAGCACGCGGCATCCGATCTCGATACGGTCCTCGCCACCATCGTGGACCCGACCGCGGCCCCCGAGCCGGAGGCGGTCGTCGCTGCCCTGGTGTCGGCCGGGGTCCGCGTGCGCGGCTTCGCGCTCGAGGGTGTCAGCCTCGAACAGCGCTTCGTGGAACTCACCGGTGAGGGCTTCGATGTCGTCGCCTGAACCTCTCCGCACGCGTTCGGGCGGAACGACGAGGCTCCTGGGCAACGAACTCGCGACGCTCTTCCGGAGGTCGCGCACGTGGGCCATGCTCGGAGCGCTCGCGCTCATCCCGATCCTCCTCGGCGTGGCGCTGCGGATTGCGGGGGGCACGAGCGCAGGGCGCGGCCCGGCGTTCCTCGACCAGATCACGAACAACGGGCTGTTCGTCGGCGTCGCCGCCACGACCGTCGCGATCCCGCTGTTCCTCCCTCTCACCATCAGCGTGACCGCGGGAGACGCGATCGCCGGTGAGGCGAGCCACGGCACCCTGCGCTATCTGCTGATCGCGCCGGCAGGTCGTGTGCGGCTGCTGCTGGTGAAGTACCTCGCCGCCGCGGCCTTCTGCCTCGCCGCATCGCTCACCCTGGTCATCGCCGGCACGGTCGTGGGGTGGGCCCTGTTCCCGATCGGACCGGTGACGCTCGTCTCCGGGACGGAGGTGTCGGTGGGAGAGGGGCTGCTGCGGTTCTTGGGCATCGCCGCGTACGTCACCGTATCTCTCCTGGGTCTTTCGGCGATCGGTCTCTTCCTCTCGACGCTCACCACGGTGCCGGTCGGTGCGATGGCCGCGACCGCCATCCTCGCCGTGGCGTCGCAGATCGCCGGGGCGATCCCGCAGCTCTCGGCGCTGCATCCGTTCCTGTTCACCGATCGATGGCTCGATTTCGGCGACCTGTTGCGCGCACCCGTGGTCTGGGACTCGTTCGTCGGCAACGCCGGATTGCAGGCGGCGTACATCGCGGTCTTCGGCGCGGCCGCGGTGCTGCGGTTCACGACGCGCGACGTGCTGTCATAGCGGAGCGGGCAGAGCGGCCGGATGCCCCGCCGGCCGGCAGACGGGGGTGACCGCTCAGGCGGACGCGGAGTCGCCGCCGCGGTTCGCGGCCGGGGTCTCCTCGGCCCCTGCGGGAGCAGGACGCCGGCCTTCGGCGATCCCGCGCCCCAGAGCCTGGCCCTGGATGATGGCGCCCAGGTCGAGTCCGCTGGCGGCCTTCACACTCTCGAACGTCGCCGTCAGGCTCGCGGACTGTTCGCGCGCGAGGTGGGTGGCCGCGCTGTCGCCGCCGATCAGCGTGATGTTGCCGACCTTCTCGTAGCCCTTGGCGAACTCGGCCATGAGCTGCGGCAGCTGACCGATGATCTCCCTGGCCAGGATCGCGTCCTGATTCTGTCGCAGCGCCTCCGCCTCGGCCGCGATGGCATCGGCCGCCGCGGTGCCTCGAAGGCGCACCGACTCGGATTCCGCGTCCGCGCGCACCCGGACCGCCGCCGCATCGGCTTCCGCCTGCACGCGCACCGCGGCGGCCTCTGCGGACGCCGACGCTTCGCGGGCCTGTGCCTGGGCGTTGACCGCGTACGCCTCGGCGTCCGCGCGCTCCTGTGCGACCTTGCGGTCCGCCTCGGCGTTCTTCTGGCGCTTGTACGCCTCGGCGTCCGCCGCCGTCTGCTGCTGGTAGGCGCCGGCGTCCGCCTCGATCTGCTGGCGGTACTTGTCGGCGTCGGCGACCTTCTTCACCTCGGCGTCGAGGCGGGCCTGCGTGTTGTTCGCCTCCTGGAGGAGAACGCCCTGCTCGGCCTCCGCGCGGGCGAGGTTCTCGGCCTGCTCGGCCTGGGCGTTGGCGCGACCGACCTCGGACTTCGCGGCGGCGCTGTTCTTGTCGAGCGCGGTCTGCTCGATGAGGTTCGCCTCGTCGGCGGCGAGCTGCCGCTTCTTCACTTCGCGGAGGGCGTCGATCTCGGCGACGTCCGCCTGACGTCGCACGCGCTGCACTTCGACGGCGCCGAGCGCGGAGATGTAGTTGTTCTTGTCGGTGATGCCCTGGATGGCGAAGGAATCCAGCACGAGACCCTGTGAGAGCAGGTCGCCCGAGATGCCCTCGGCGATCTCGTCGCTGAGCTTCTGCCGGTCCTGCATGACCTGTTCCACCGTGAGCTTCGCGACCACTCCTCGCAGGGCGCCCTCGAGCTGCTCGGTGGTGAAGAGCACGATGGCCTCGTCCTGCGACGCGAACCGCTCCGCGGCACGGCGCACCTGCTCGGGTGTCGACCCGATCTTGACGAGTGCGACGCCGGTCAGATCGATCGTGACGCCGTTGATGGTCTGGGCGGTCGGCTCGAACTTGATCTGCCGCGAACGCAGCGACACCTTGTCGGAGCGCTGCGTGAGCTTGTTCACGAACGCACCGCGACCGCTGATCACGGTCATCTTGTTGGCTTCGCCCTCGGTGCTGTCGCGCGCCTTCTTTCCGACGATGACGATGGCCTCGTCGGCTTTCGGCACCTGGTACCAGGCGCGGAACACGAGGAACCCGATCAGGGCGATCACGAGGATCACCCCGACGGCTACGGCGATCGCGATGAGGACGAACAGATCCATGTGAGCTCTCCCATGAGGTTTCCGGACTGCGCGGTCACAGGCCCTACGTCGAACCTATGCGCACGGCGCGCTCGACACGAACCGGGAGCGGACTCAGGTGCGCGGCGCGTGGTGCTTCTGCTGGGCCGCGAGCAGGCCCTCATCGATCAGCTGTTCGACCGCGTCGGCGGCGTCACCGATGAGGATCGGCAGGTTCGCGCGCTCGCCGGCGGCGAACGGGTCGAGCACCCAGTCCGCGGGATCCTGACGGCCGACCGGGCGGCCGATGCCGACGCGGATGCGCGGGAACTCGGGCGTCCCCAGCGCCTTCGCGACATCGCGCACCCCGTTGTGCCCGCCGTGCCCGCCGCCGGTCTTGAGCTTGATCGTGTCGAACGGGATGTCGAGCTCGTCGTGCACGACGATCACGTGATCGGGGTCGATGCCGTAGAACTGTGCCAGGCCGGCGACGGGCCCGCCCGAGACGTTCATGAAGGAATTCGGTTTCGCCAGGACGATCTTGGCCCCTCCGGGCCGCACCCAGGTCTCCACGACACGAGCGCCGGCCTTGTGCGCACGGAAGCTCTCGCTCCGCCGACGGGCGAGCTCGTCGATCACCATCTGCCCGACGTTGTGCCGCGTCGATTCGTAGCGCGCACCCGGGTTGCCGAGTCCCGCGACCAGCCACACCTCAGCCATGTCCTCATCCTGCCTGTTCGACGGCACGAGACGCCGAAGGGCGCGACCCTCGCGGATCGCGCCCCCGGTTCGTGTCTGGAGTTCTACTCGGCCGATTCCTCGGACCCCTCGGCCTCGATCGCCTGGGCGGCCGCGACAGCGGCGTCGACCTCGGCGATCTCGTCCTCGGCGGCAAGGGCGTCCACCGGCACGGCGACGGCGATGATCAGCGTCTCGGGATCGGTGACGAGCACGGATCCGGTGGGGAGCGTCAGGTCGGCAGCCGTGATGCGCACGCCGTCCTCAAGACCCTCGACGTCGACCTCGATGGTCTCGGGGATGTGCGTGGCCTCGACCTCGAGCGCCACCGACGTGTTGTCGAGGTTGGCGATCGTGCCCGGGAACGGCTCGCCGATGACGATGATCGGCACGTCGACCTGGATCTTCTCGCCCTTCTTCACCACGAGCAGATCGATGTGCTCGATGACCTGGCGCACGGGGTCCTTCTGCACGTCCTTCACGAGGGTGAGCTGCTGTGTACCGGCGACATCGAGCTCGAGCACCGCGTTCGCGCGGCGGATGAGCAGCGCGACCTGGTGACCCGGAAGCGCCACGTGCTGCGGTTCCGCGCCGTGGCCGTAGATGACCGCGGGGATCTTGCCCTGCGCGCGAAGGCGACGGGCGTAACCCTTGCCGAAGTTCTCGCGCAGCTCGGCGCTGACCTTGTTGTCTTCCGACATGATGATTTCTCCTTGCGGGCTGGCAGGCCCTGATCTGTGGTCTGGGGGTTCGACTCGAACGCGAGCGCGTGAGGAAAGCCATGAGCCTGCATCACCGCGTCGATCACGGATGCCTCATCCCACCGCTGCCGGTGGTGCGTGGCATCCCTCGCCGAAGTTCAGTCACTGAGTCTACCAGCGCCCCCGCTACGATGAAGACGCACCTCGATCACCC
This sequence comes from Microbacterium songi, assembly GCF_042747925.1. Taxonomy (NCBI): domain Bacteria; kingdom Bacillati; phylum Actinomycetota; class Actinomycetes; order Micrococcales; family Microbacteriaceae; genus Microbacterium; species Microbacterium songi. Next base: position 629,710 of record NZ_JBHZIE010000001.1, on the reverse strand, counting down.
CACCGGAGGACTCATGGACGCCATTACTGGATCGCATCTCGTGCTCGCCGTGGTCGCGGCGATCACGGCCGTCGGCGGCGTCGGGCTCGTTCTCGCCTTCTGGTCGATGGGTCGTTCGGGGTATCGGGGCGACTGACTCCCCCGCGCACGCGTGACGCCCGGCGCCCGCTGCGGCGCTCCCCCGCACGCGCGCCGTTCCGCTTGCATCCTCACCTCAGATCATTAGGAGCCCGTGTGTCCACGAACGATTCCCCCGCCACGAACGTGTCGAACGACCGGACGGACCATCCCGCGTCGGCGGCGGCCCACGAGGGCGCTCCGGCCCCCGAGACCGTCGAGCGCGTGACTCCCGATCCGAGTGGGGGCACCGGCTCCGGCGCCGCCAACATCGGTGTGGTCGGCCTTGCCGTGATGGGGTCGAACCTCGCTCGCAACCTCGCCTCACGCGAGGGCAACACGGTCGCGATCTTCAACCGCAGCCATGACAAGACCGAGCACCTCGTCTCGCAGCACCCGGAGGCGGGATTCGTCGCGACCTCCACCTACGAGGAGTTCGCCGCCTCGCTTCAGAAGCCCCGCGCGGCGATCATCATGGTCAAAGCAGGCGCCGGCACGGACGCCGTGATCGACGCGCTCGTCGAGGTCTTCGAGCCCGGAGACATCATCGTCGACGGAGGCAACGCCCTCTTCACCGATACGATCCGTCGCGAGAAGGCCGTGCGCGAGACCGGCATCAACTTCGTCGGCGCGGGTATCTCGGGTGGCGAGGAGGGCGCGCTCCTCGGACCGTCGATCATGCCGGGTGGCTCGGACGAGTCGTGGGTCACGCTCGGCCCGATCCTCAAGTCCATCGCTGCCGTGGCCGAAGGAGAACCCTGCGTGACCCACATCGGCCACGACGGGGCCGGTCACTTCGTGAAGATGGTGCACAACGGCATCGAGTACGCCGACATGCAGCTCATCGCCGAGGCGTACGACCTGATCCGTCGCGGCACCGGCAAGAGCCCGGCGGAGATCGCCGACGTCTTCGCCGAATGGAACGGCGGCGAGCTGGAGTCGTACCTCATCGAGATCACCGCCGAAGTGCTGCGACAGGTCGACGCGGCGACCGGCGAACCGCTCGTGGACGTCATCCTCGACCAGGCCGGCGCCAAGGGCACGGGGGCGTGGACGGTGCAGACGGCCCTCAACCTGGGTGTTCCGGTGTCGGGCATCGCCGAAGCGGTCTTCGCCCGTTCCCTGTCCTCCCACCCGGAACAGCGCGGGGTCTCACGCGATCTCCCCGGTCCCGAGGCGGCCTTCGGCGAAGTGCTGCAGGGCGAAGACGCCGAGTCGTTCATCGAACAGGTGCGGCTCGCCCTGTACGCGTCCAAGATCGTGGCCTATTCGCAGGGGTTCGACGAGATCCGCGCCGGCGCCGCCGAGTACGACTGGTCGATCGACCTGGGTGCGGTTTCCAAGATCTGGCGGGGCGGATGCATCATCCGCGCCCAGTTCCTCAACCGCATCGCCGACGCCTACGGCGAGACGCCCGATCTGCCCGTGCTCCTCACGGCGCCGTATTTCGTCGAAGCGCTCGGCCGCGCCCAGGACGGGTGGCGCAGCATCGTCGCCCTGGCGGCGGCCGCCGGCATCCCCGCCCCCGCCTTCTCGTCGTCGCTGGCGTACTACGACGGACTGCGCGCCGAACGACTCCCCGCGGCCCTCATTCAGGGGCAGCGCGACTTCTTCGGAGCGCACACCTACAAGCGGATCGACAAGCCCGGCACCTTCCACACACTGTGGTCGGGCGACCGCACCGAGATCGAGGCCGAAGACACCCATTGAGCGCGTCGGCCTGACCGTCCGACCCCGAGGCTAGGGTCGGAGGATGACAGCTCGACGCATCCTGTACATCGGCGGCACCGGAGTGATCAGCACGGCGTGCGTGCGCAGATCGCTGGCGCGCGGCGACGAGGTGACCGTGCTCAACCGCGGCACGAGCGCGCGCCCGATCCCCGACGGAGCAGAGAGTGTCGTCGCCGACATCCGCGACGCCGCCTCGGTGCGCGACGCGCTCGGTGACCGCGCGTTCGACGCCGTCGCCGAATTCACCGCGTTCACCCCCGCACACGTGCAGAGCGATCTCGATCTGTTCGAGGGACGCGTGGGCCAGTACGTCTTCATCAGCTCGGCGTCGGCCTACCAGAAACCGGCGCTGCGGCTCCCGATCACCGAGTCGACCCCGCTGCGAAACCCGTTCTGGCAGTACTCCCGCGACAAGATCGCCTGCGAAGACCTGCTCATGGCGGCCTATCGGGAACGGGGCGTCCCCATCACGATCGTGCGCCCGTCCCACACGTACGACCACACGCTGTTCCCGAACCGCGGAGGCTGGACGGATGTCGTGCGCCTGCGTGCCGGCCGACCCGTCGTCGTGCACGGCGACGGGACCACTCCCTGGACCCTCACCCACAGCGACGACTTCGCCGTCGGGTTCACAGGCCTGCTCGCTCACCCGCTCGCCATCGGCGATGCCTTCACCCTCACCGGCGACCACGCCCCCACCTGGAATCAGATCTACGCCTGGCTGGCGGACGCGGCCGGTGTGCAGCATCCGGAGTTCGTCCACATCGCGTCCGAGACCATCGCCCGCCTCGTCCCCGAGGAAGGACCCAGCCTGGTCGGCGACAAGGCCTACGCCGCGGTGTACGACAACACTAAGGTCAAGAGCCTCGTCCCCGAGTTCGGCACGACGATCCTCTTCGACGAGGGTGCACGACGGCTCGTCGCGCACTCCGACGCCCACCCCGACCAGCAGCGCTACGACGCAGAGGACGACGCGCTCAGCGACCGGCTCATCGCCGCTGCCGGGCCCGATGCGGCGGCTGCACGCTTCTGACGTCCGCGCTACAGCCAGCCGCGCTTCTTGAACACCGCGTACAGCGTGACGCTCGAAACGAGCATGAGCGCCAGGGCGAACGGGTAGCCGAACGTCCAGTGCAGCTCGGGCATGATGTCGAAGTTCATGCCGTAGATCGCTCCGACCAGGGTCGGGGCGAAGAGGATGGCCGCCCATCCGGAGACCTTCTTCACCTGATCGCCCTGGTCGAGACCGAACTCGGTCATACGACGCATCTCTTCGTTCTGGATCTGCGCGACCAGGGTGGAGTGCACGATCAGCGCGCTCTCGAGGATCGCCCGGAACGCGTCGGCGCGCTCGACGGCGCGCTCCGCGTGGTCGAGCACATCGCGCAGGCCTCGACGCAATTCGAGGTCGACAGGATGATCGTCGTCGTCGCGGAGGATCTCCAGCATGGGCACGAGCGGCTGCACGGCTCGCTGGAACTCGATGACCTCGCGCGACAGGCCGAAGATGCGTTTGGAGACGTCCGGGTCGCCGTCGAACAGCTGATCCTCGATCTCGTCGATGTCGTTCTCGAGCCCCGCGATGACGGGCGCGTACTCGTCGACGACCTCGTCCAGGATCGCGTAGAGCACCGCCTGCGGTCCGAGAGTGAGCAATTCGGGGTGCGCCTCCATGCGTCGGCGCACCTTCCCGAGATCCGGCGATTCCGCATGGCGAACCGTCACCACGAAGTCGGGTCCGACGAACACGTGCACCTCGCCGAACTCGACCGTCTCGGTCTTGTCGATGTAGCGCGCCGGTCGCAGCACGATGAACTGCGTGTCACCGTAGCGCTCGAGTTTGGCCCGCTGGTGACCGAGCAGGGTGTCCTCGACCGCCAGTGGATGCAGCCCGTACTCCCCGGCGATGTCGCGGATCTCACTCTCGGACGGCCGGTACAGTCCGATCCACGCCATGCCGTGCAGAGCACGCATGACCGAGAACGTCTCGGTCAGCGAGCCGAGTTCGGGGGCGCGCACGCCGTCCACGTACACCGCGAGATCGACGAGGGGCATGCTGTACCGCCTTCCGCCGCACCCCCGAGGTCGCGGCATCCGCGCTCACTATAGGTGACGCGGATGCCGCGACCGCGAACGCCTGCGGAGCGCCGAGCACGCCGCGCGGACGTCAGGTCGCCAGCTCGGTCACCGCGCCCTGCTTGAGCCGCAGACGCCGCTGCGCCATGCGTGCGACATGGCTGTCGTGGGTCACGACGACGAGCGTGAGGCCGGTCGCGTTGAGGGCGGTGAGCACCGCCATGATCTCGTCTCGGGTCTGCTCGTCGAGGTTGCCGGTCGGCTCGTCCGCCAGCAGGACGCGCGGATCCTTCACGATCGCCCGGGCGATCGCGACGCGCTGCTGCTGGCCACCCGACAGCTCACCGGGCAGGTGGTCCTGCCGGTCGGCGAGCTGCACCTGCGCGAGGGCTTCGGCGGCACGACGACGCCGATCCGCCGCCGGAACGTGGAGCGGCTCGAGGGCCATCTCGACGTTCTCGATCGCCGTCAGCGTCGGGATCAGGTTGAAGCCCTGGAACACGAATCCGATCTCGGTCGCACGGAGCCTCCCGAGCGCGGCGTCGGACGCGTTCGAGAGCTCCGTGCCGCCGAGGGCGATCGACCCCGACGTCGGCCGATCGAGCGCTCCGAGCAGCTGCAGGAACGTCGATTTGCCACCGCCCGTCGGCCCCTGGACGGCGACGAAGTCGCCCGCTTGCAAGTCCAGGTCGACACCCTTCAAGGCGACGATGCTGCGGCCCTTCTGGCTGTAGGTCTTCGTGATCGCCCTGAGGCGATAGATCGGTCCGGTCGGCGGGGTCGTCCGTGCCGGGTCGGTCGAGGCATCCGTCGTCATGGTCATTTCCTGTCCTCCTGTGTGGTCTCGTCTGTCGACACGTGTGGTCGCCGTGGTCCTCATGCCACCGAACGCAGCGCTTCTGCGGGGCTCAGTCGCGCGGCCCGCCAGCCGCCGAACACGCCCGCGACGAGTCCTCCCCCCACCGCGAGTCCGATCGCGGCGACGATCACCCAGAGGGTGAGCGGGGCATGCAGGACGACGTCGGTCGCGGTCTGGGCCGCCGCGGGGCCGAAGGCGCCCGGACCGCCGCCCCCGGGGCCACCGGTCGTGGCCGTCGTGCTCGAGGTTGAGATCGTCGGGGCGATGAGATTGATCACGGCGATCCCCGCGAGTCCCAGCGCCAGGCCGACGACACCGCCGATCACTCCCTGCACCATCGACTCGCCGGCGACCTGGCCGACGACCCTGCGGTCCGACCAGCCGATCGCCTTCAACGTCCCGAATTCCCGAGTGCGCCGCGAGACGCCCGAGATCGTGAAGAGCACGGCCAGCAGCAGCGCCACCGCCAGGACCAGGATCGACAGCCACGTGCCGAGGTTCGAGATGAGCGACGATGCGCTCGACAGGGAGCCCGACACGGTCGACGCGAGGTCGGACTGCGAACTGACCGTCGTCTCCGGCAACGCCGACTCGATCGTCGTCTGCACCGCCGAGATCGCGTCGGACGACGAGGCCTGCACATAGACCGTCGAGACCACGTCGCCGGCGCCCGCGATGCTCTGTGCGACGTCGAGAGGAATGTAGACGTTCGCGGCGGTGTCCGCCGTGTCCGAGCCCGATGCGATGATGCCGACGATCTGCATGGCCGTGCCACCGACGTCGATCGTGCCTCCCACGGCCAGGCTGTTGGTGGAGGCATAGGTCGCGTCGATCACCGCGACGTCGGTACCCTCGTCGTCGCCCGTCAGTGCGCGCCCCTCGGTCACGGTCACATCCGACAGCGGGCCGACGGCGGTGTTGCCGGCGTCGATGCCCAGCACGGTGAAGGAGTTCAGATCGAACGAGCTTCCGCCCGCGCCGTCGGGGCCGCCCTGCGGGGGCGCCCCGTCCTGCGGGGCCTGTCCGTCCGGCGCCGTGCCCTCCTGGGTCTGCGAGAAGTCGGGCATCTGACCCGAGAAGGTCGTGTTGGTCAGACTCAGAGCGCCGGATGCTGCCGCGACGCCGTCGACGGCGGCGACGGTGTCGACCGTCGATGCCTCGAGGGTCCCCCGCATCCGGTCCGTCATCAGGCGCGACTGACTCACGCTCGTGGTGCCGTCCGCGGTCTCGCCCTCCCCGTCGCCGAACTGGAAGCGTTCGCCGCCGGCCTGACCCGGCTCCGCCGCCGCGCCGGTGACCGTGAGATCCGTGCCGACGCCGTACACCGACGCCAGCGCTTGGGTCTGCGCGTCGCGCACGCCGGTGGCCAGCGAGTTGACGATGATCACCAGCGCGATCGCGACCGCGAGACCGGCCGCGACGATCGCGGTCTGCTTCTTCCGTCCGGCGAGCTCTCGCCGGAGGTACGTCCAGTACATGTCTCTCCTCCCGCCGCGACGCTGCTCGCCGGGCACGGTCCGAACGTAGGGAGCCCCCTGATGCGGCCTCTAGGTCGTGCGTATGGACGGCCTATGCGATCGGCGGCACTCCCGTTCCATCCCCTGCCGGAGCCTGCGCAGGGACGAGCTCGGCTCGGAGCGCGGACCGGGCTCGCAGCATCCGGCGATGATGTTCACAGGAAGCACATAGCGCGCTCCATAGGAACCGCATAGGAGCAGGTGGACAATGAGGGCATGACCGCGATCGCCCCCTCTCCCGCCCTGCACCGCCCTGACGGCTCCGCCCTCCGGGTCCTGGTCGTCGACGACGAGCAGATGCTCACCGACCTCCTGTCGATGGCACTGCGTATGGAGGGGTGGGACGTGCGCAGCGCGGCATCCGGATTCCAGGCCTTGCAGGCGGCGCGGGACTTCGCGCCCGACGCCATGGTGCTCGACGTCATGATGCCCGACCTCGATGGCATGGGCGTGCTTCAGCGTCTGCGTCAGTCGGGAAACGACGTCCCCGTGCTCTTCCTCACGGCGAAGGACTCGGTCAGCGACCGTGTCGCGGGACTGACGGCCGGAGGCGATGACTACGTCACGAAGCCGTTCAGCCTCGAGGAGGTCGTGGCGCGGCTGCGCGGACTCATGCGCCGGGCGGGTACGGCTCTCGCCGACGACGGCGAGCCGATCCTGCACGTGGGCGATCTGTCGCTTAACGAGGACAGTCATGAGGTGATCCGCTCGGGTGACGAGATCGAGCTGACCGCGACGGAGTTCGAGCTGCTGCGCTACCTCATGCGCAATCAGCGCCGCGTGGTGTCGAAGGCGCAGATCCTGGACCGGGTGTGGAACTACGACTTCGGCGGGCGCTCCAGTGTCGTCGAGCTGTACATCTCCTACCTGCGCAAGAAGATCGACCACGGTCGGGAGCCCCTCATCCACACCGTCCGCGGCGTGGGGTACATGATCAAAGCCCCGCAGTGAGTGCCCCTGAGATCACTTTCGACACGCCTGATCCCGCGCCGACGCGCAGCCGGAAGCCGATCAGCCTGCAGGCGCGGTTGATGATCGCGATCATCGGCTTCGTGGCGCTGATCCTCACGATCATCGCCATCGCGACGGCGACCCTGCTCGGCGGAGTGCTGCAGGACAACCTCAGTGCGCGGGTCGTGACGTCCGCCCAGCAGCTCGGCGGGGCTCTGCTCAACGCGCAGTACCCCGGCAATGCGGCCGACGTGACCGCCTATGACATCCTGCAGCAGCGACCGACGAGCGCCGGGATCCTGCTCGTCACGCAGACGAATTCGCTGACGGCTTCCAACACGACGGGTGCGTACATCGACGCCGACGGCGAGGTGCAGCGTCTGACGAACGAACAGGTGGCGCAGGTCATCGCCGCCACCACGGGGCCCGCGACGGGAACGGTCGCGATCGAAGGGCTCGGCGAATACCGCATCACCACGTTCCGCGCCGGCGGCGACGCCGGGATCGCCGGCCTTCCGCTGAGCGATGTGAACTCCACGATCGAGCAGATGCTGATCACCGTCGCCCTCGTGACCGCCGGCGGCCTGCTCGTGCTCGCCGCGGTGATCGCCCTCGTGATCCGCGCCGGCCTCCGCCCCCTCCGCGCCGTCGCCGACACCGCGACCCGGGTGGCAGCCCTCCCCCTGGACCAGGGACGGGTGTCGATCGCGGAGCGGGTGCCGGCCGCGGAGGCCGACGACCGCACCGAGATCGGTCGGGTGGGCGCCGCGCTGAACACCCTGCTCGACCACGTCGACACGTCGCTGGATGCGCGCCAGGCGAACGAGGAGCGGATGCGCACGTTCGTCGCCGACGCCAGTCACGAGCTGCGGACGCCGCTGGCCTCCATCCGGGGGTACTCGGAGCTCTCGCTGCGGGACACGACGCTCAGCGAGACATCCGAGTCGGCCCTGCAGCGCATCCAGGCGCAATCCCTGCGCATGACGACGCTGGTCGAAGACCTCCTGCTCCTCGCGCGCCTGGACGAGGGCCAGGAGCTCGTCTACGGATCCGTCGATCTCACCCGGCTCGCCCTCGAGGCCGTCGGCGATGCGCGTCCCGCCGGACCCGACCACCGCTGGATCCTCGACCTCGCCGAGACGCCGGTCGTGATCGCGGGTGACACCGCTCGCCTGCACCAGGTGATGGCGAACCTGCTCGCGAATGCCCGGACGCACACGCCGGCCGGTACCGAGGTGACCGTCGGCGTCGCGCTCGATGCCGACCGCGCGGTCCTCCGCGTGCACGACGACGGACCGGGCATCGACCCGTCGATCGCCGAGGATCTCTTCGAGCGCTTCGCGCGCGCCGACCGCTCCCGCGCACGCAAGACCGGCGGGACGGGCCTGGGTCTGTCCATCGCCCGGGCGATCGTCGAAGCCCACCACGGCACGATCTCGGTGCGGAGCGTTCCCGGCGACACGACCTTCGAGGTGCGTCTTCCCGCTGCGCCGGCGGCACCCTCCGCCGATGCTGGGGCTGCTGCGGTAGCGGGGGCGTCGGCCTCGTCAGGCTCGGCGGAGACCTCGCAGGTGGCTTCCGCGGGGACCGCGCGGGGAGCTTCGGCGGAAGGCCCGCCGCCGGTACCTCCTCTCTAGCACCGGAACCGGCCCGCTCGAGGTTCGGTGGCCGAAGCCGGCCGCTCAGGCGCTGGCCCAGCGGCAGACTCTGGCCATCCGGCACCCGACCGCAGCCCGACTCCGACAACCGGCATCCCGCAGCCCTTCAGCGGCCGGAGTCTGTCGACTCCGCGGAGTCCCCGCGGCACACTTCGGCCATCCGGCGACGACGCGAAAGTCGCACCGCGGCCGCGGCATCCGGCACGTGAGTCGCCGACGAACGGCGACCCCGCTCAGTACCCGCTGAACGCGTCCGTCGTGATCGACCGGGCCTTCTCCAGCGCCGGCGCGAGGTCGGCGATCAATCCAGGAGGCCCCGACACGTAGGCATGCCGCGCGGGCAGGTCGGGTACGACCCGCTGCAGCACATCGGCATCGAGCCGAGCTCCCCCCGACCACTCCCAGTGCGCGGGCAGGTCGCGCGGCTCATCGCGCGTGAACACGCGCACCGGGATGCCCGTCTCCTCGAGCTCGTCGCGGAACGACAGCTCGGAGGAATCGGATGCCACGTAGACGAGCACCACGTCGCGCGACGCCTCCGACAGGTGGAGGTGACGCAGCTGCGACACGAAGGGCGTTACGCCGATGCCGGCCGCGACCATCAGCACGGGGCTGTCGGGCTTCTTGGGCAGGAGGAAATCGCCCCAGACGCCCGTCACCGCGAGCGCGCCGCCATCGGGAACCTCGGCCAGCGCCTTCTTGTAGGTGCTCTGCTGCTTCGCCGGCGCACCCGGACTCGCGGGCGCCTCACGGAACGCGATGCGCAAGGTCGGCAATTCCTCCGGGGCGGAGACGATGCTGAACTCCCGGCGCGTCCCGCGGGCGTCCGGCCGGTGATGCGGCACCTCGAGCTCGACGTACTGCCCTGGGAGGAACAACAGGCGATCCTGCACGCGGAAGGTGAGCTCCTGCACCGTCCGGGTGAGCGCTGTGCGCCGCTCGAGGCTCAAGCGCACCGCCGTGCGCAGCGCGAAGGCGAAGGCGACCAGATTGCCGATCAGGAGGGCCCGGTCGAAGCCGAGGCTGATGGCGCCGAGATCGATGGGCCAGCCCGCCAGCACGCCGACGACGGCGGCGACCGTCAGCTGCTGCCAGCGGCGTGGTGGCATCGTCAGCGGCTCCGACAGCATGAAGGCGCCGAGGAAGAGGAACGGGGACGACCACAGGATCTGCCAGAAGATCGTGCCGGCGTCGAGGGAGAGCCCGGCCTGCGCGTACTGAACGATGTTCCGTGCGAACGCGAAGACGATCGCGACGACGAGGAACAGGCCGATCATGCGCACCTTCTCGGTGCGCCACAGGACCGCCAGTCCCGCGATGATCACGGGCGCGGCCATCGCGGGCGTGCCCACCCACCACGCAGGGCTGCCGAGCTCGGGAAGCCAGATCGACAAGATCGCGAGCGTCGCCGCGCCCGTGGCCGCCGGGTTGAAGATGTGGCGGCCACGCCAGGCGAGGACGTACTTCGAGAGGGATGCCACTGCCCCGGCGATGGCGATACCCAGGAGCGGGAGCGGCTCGAGTGTGGGGCGCAGCACGAACAGCAGAATGAGGGCGGTGATGAGGGAGGACTCGATGCGCCAGGGCAGGTGAATGGTGCGCTGGGCGGCGGCATCCACCACCGCGCAGACGACCGCGAGCAGCAGCAGGGTGACCACGAGCTCGAGCGGAGTCGGGGACACCACCCCGAGCAGGGAGAAGAACAGGGCGATGACGGCGAGGGCGGCGAGCGCCATCGACACCAACCGGTACATCGACACCCGCCCGAGCACCGCGAAGACGCGGCTCCAGGCGGCGGTCAGCGTCGCCATCACGATCGGACCGTCCGATCACGCTCGAGGGAAGATGCGGGGGTCATGACGGTCATCCCTCCACGTTAGCCGTCCGGCTGAACAGCTCGGCCCGGCAGCCGGGCGACCATTCGACCCGGCCGTCCGTGTACATCCGCACCCACGACACGTTCCAGCGAGCGGCCACCTCGGCACCCCCATCGAAGAAGAGTGCCGTCGCGATCGCATCGGCGCGCATCGCATCGGACGATGTCCCGGATGCCACGGCCCAGGTTGCGGCGATGGTCCGGACGGGCGCGCCGGTCCGCGCATCGAGCACATGGTGGAGGCCGTCTCCCCACGCCCGACGATTGACGGCGGAGGCGCACAGCGCGGCATCCGTGACGTCCCAGACCCCGATCGCGCGACCGGGGTCGTAGGGATGCTCCAGCCCGACGCGCACCGGGGCGCCCCGGGTCGCCAGGTCGCCGCCGGCGTCCACGACGATGTCGCCGCTGACGTGCGCGGCCACCACGCCCAGAACGAGATCGACCAACCGCCCCTTGCCGAGCGCGCCCACGTCGATCGTCGCGGGGCCCCGAAGAACCATCCGCTCATCGTCCCACTGCAACAGCTCCTGCCAGTGCGCGGGCGCGGCGACCGGCCCGCGGTCCACGAAGGAATAGCCGGCGTCGTACCCGCGGTGGGCGAGCGTGGCCCCGACCAGGGGGTTCACCGCGCCCGCCGTCGCTTCCGAAAGCTCTGCGAACGCCCCGAGCATCAGCGCGGCATCCACGGGAACCGAAGCGTCGCCCCCGTCCGGCGCGAGCGCGGTCACGACCGAGTCGGTGCGGAACCGAGACCACACGGCATCGAACGTCGCGATGCACCGCTCGACCTCACCGCGTGCCGACGGCTCGAGAGGAGTTGAGGTCGCGATCTCCCACACGGTGCCGATGGCTTCGAAGCGCCAGAGCGCTCCGGCTGCCATCACGCGGCCGCTTCAGACTTGATCTCTTCGATGGCCTGGTTGAATCCGCTGCTCGTCAGCGATGAGCCCGCGACGCGGTCGACCGAGATCTCGTCGATCGACTTGCCGACGACGACATCGGAGATGCCGCCGATGAACTTCGACTGGTATTCCTTGGACTCCGACTTCTGAGGATCCCCGGTCACCTCGACGGCCGTGATGACGTCATCGGCCAGCGTGACCGTCACGCTGATCTGCTCGACCGACTCGGGAGTCGAATACGACCCCTCGGCGGTGTAGGAACCGTCGACGTACGCCGAACCGGATGCCGCGGCATCCGTCGTCGCCGAACCGGTCGAGGATGCGGACGCCGACGGGGCTGCGCTCGCGGACGTGTCGGTGGTGGACTCGGCCTCGGCGGCCGGGGTCGTGCTGCAGCCGGCAAGGGCGAGCATTCCCGCCACTCCGACGAGGGCGGCGCCGACACGGGCCGGGCGGGGTACTTCCTGGAATCGGATCATGAGGTCCTCTTTCTGGGTTGCCACCGTCGATTCGGGTGACCGACGTTTCATTCGAGCGTATGGAATGCTCGTCCCAAAAGTCGGTGCCCTGGCTGTGAGCACCCTATGAGGTGCCGGACGCGCGGCGCCGTTTTACGCGGCGCCGTCGAACATGCTCGTGACGGATCCGTCCTCGAACACCTCGTGGATCGCCCGAGCCAGCAGCGGCGCGATCGGGAGGACGGTGAGCCCCGGGAACCGGCGGTCCGCGGGCAGCGGCACCGTGTCGGTCACGACGACCTCATCGATCGCGGCATCCTGCAGCACCGTCGGCGCAGGATCGCTGAAGATCGCGTGCGTGGCTGCGACGATGACGCGTTCGGCGCCGCTCGCCTTCAGTGCCTGAGCGGCCTTGACGATGGTGCCGCCGGTGTCGATCATGTCGTCGACGAGGAGGCAGACACGACCGTTCACCTCGCCGACGATCTCGTGCACGGTGACCTTGTTCGCCACCTTCGGGTCGCGGCGCTTGTGGATGATGGCCAGCGGAGCGCCGAGCTTGTCCGACCAGTTGTCGGCGACGCGCACGCGTCCCATGTCGGGTGAGACGACGGTGAGCTTCTCGCGGTCATCGACGCTGAGGGAGTCGCGGAAGTATTCCAGCAGCACCGGCTGCGCGAAGAGGTGATCGACGGGACCGTCGAAGAATCCCTGGATCTGCGCGGCGTGCAGGTCGACGCTCATGATGCGGTCGGCCCCGGCCGTCATCATCAGGTCGCTGACGAGACGGGCGCTGATGGGCTCGCGGCCACGGCCCTTCTTGTCCTGGCGTGAATACGGGTAGTACGGCGCGACGACCGTCACCCGCTTGGCGGAGGCGCGCTTGAGCGCGTCCAGCATGATCAGCAGCTCCATGAGCGATTCATTCAGCGCGCGTCCGAAGGACTGCACGACGAAGACGTCGCACCCGCGGACGCTCACTTCGAAGCGCGTGTACAGCTCGCCGGACGCGAACGTCCGGTGCTCGGTGGGTGCCAATTCGCTGCCGAGGTTGCGTGCGACCTCCATGGCGAGTTCCGGGTGCGAGCTGCCGGCCACCACGACGAGACGCTTCTTCGTCTTCGCGACGAGCCCGGGGGCGATGTCACGATCGAGATCGGCCTCGATCTTCTTCTTACGCGCCATGGGCTGCCTCTTCGTCTGTCTCAGCCCGGGCCGCTTCCGCGGCCGAGGTGCCTTCTCGGTTCTTCTGCACCCAGCCCTCGATGTTGCGCTGCGGCGCCACCGAAAGGGCCAGCGCTCCCGGCGGGACGTCTTTTCGGATCACAGCCCCGGCACCGGTCTTCGCGCCTGCTCCGATCCTAACGGGAGCGACGAAGACGTTATGCGAGCCCGAATGCACGTGGTCGCCGATCTCGGTGCGGTGCTTGGCGATGTCGTCGTAATTCGCCGTGATGGCACCCGCCCCGAGGTTGACGCCCACGCCGATCGTCGTGTCGCCGACGTAGGACAGGTGGGGGACCTTGCTGCCCTCGCCGATCGTGGAGTTCTTCGTCTCGACGAACGTGCCGATCTTGCCGTCCCGGCCGAGGTACGTGCCCGGGCGCAGGTACGCGAACGGTCCGACCGTCGCGCCCTCGCCGATCACGGCCAGCGTGGCGTCCGCACGGGTGATGACGGCATCCTCGGCGACCTCGCAGTCCATCAGTGATGTGTCGGGACCGATCGTGGCGCCCGCCGCGATCGTCGTCGCCCCCAGGATGCGACTGCCGGGCAGCACGGTCACGTCCGGTGCGAGCGTCGCCCGCACGTCGATCCACGTCGTGGCGGGGTCGACCACGGTCACGCCGTCGAGCTGCCACCGGCGCACGGTGCGCGCGTTTAAGAGGCGGCCCGCTTCGGCCAGCTGCACACGGTCGTTCACACCCAGCGCCGCCGTGGCATCCGGGGCGGTCGCCGCGGCCACGCCCAGACGCGAATCGCGCAGCAGCGCGATCACGTCGGTGAGGTACTTTTCCCCCTGCGCGTTGCCGGTGCCGACGAGCGCCAGATGCGACCTCAGCGGTTCCGCCTGGAAGACGTAGACGCCCGCGTTGATCTCCTGGACGGATGCCTCGTCCTCCGTGGCGTCCTTCTGTTCGACGATGCGTCGGACCGCCCCGCTGCCGTCGCGGATGATGCGGCCGTAGCCCGTCGCGTCGGGCAGTCGAGCGCTGAGGAGGGTCACGGCGGCGTTGCTCTCCCGATGGGATCGCACGAGCGCTGCCAGGGTCTCGGCATCGAGAAGCGGCACGTCGCCGCTGAGCACGAGCACGTCTCCCTGGAACGCCGTCAGGCGCTCGAGGGCGACCTCGACGGCGCGGCCCGTGCCCGGGATCTCGTCCTGGTCGACGACCTCGACCTCGGCGGAGGAGTCGGTGACGGCGTCGGCGACGAGGTCGCGCTCGTGCCGCACGACGACGATCACGCGCTCCGGGGCGAGAGCATGCGCCGAATCGAGCACGTGCCCGACGAGAGTCCGCCCGCCGATGCGGTGCAGCACTTTCGGCGTCTTGGATTTCATCCGCGTCCCCTGCCCTGCGGCGAGGATGATGACCGCGAGACCGGTGTCGACCAGGGGACCTTCGTTGTGCTCCGTCATGCTCCGCCGCCAGGATTCGAACCTGGACTTAACAGCTCCAAAGGCTGTCGTGCTGCCGTTACACCACGGCGGACCGCGAGACCGCCGTGGGCAGGATCGCTCGACAAGTCTGCCAGTCGATAATGGATGGATGGGACACGAGAGCGACGAAGTCGACCGCATCGTCGAGGCGTGGGGCGCCCAGCGTCCCGATCTGGACTTCTCCCCCCTCGAAGTGCTCTCGCGCGTCGACCGCCTGTCACGGCACCTCGATCGCGCCCGCAAGGACGCCTTCCGCCGCAGCGAGCTCGAGCCGTGGGAATGGGACGTGCTCTCTGCGCTCCGCCGGGCCGGCGACCCGTTCCAGCTCAGCCCCAAGCAGCTCCTGCTTCAGACGCTGGTCTCCAGCGGCACCATGACCAACCGCATCGACCGGCTCGTCGGACGCCGGCTCGTACGGCGCGAAGCGGACCCTGACGACGGGCGCAGCATCCTGGTCACTCTGACGATCGACGGGCGCACCCGTGTTGATGCCGCGATCACGAGGCTTGTCGACGCCGAGGCTGTCCTGCTGAGCGAGCTCTCCAAAGGCGACCGCGACCGGCTGGCCGCCCTGCTGCGCAAGCTCAGCATCGCCTTCGACGCGTAGCTCGACCGCGCCGGCGCAGGGGCCGGCGCAGGGGCAGTCGCAGGGGCCGGCGGAGGGGCAGAGCGAGCACTCGAGCGTCCCGCCCGACTGCACGGTGGTGCGACACGCCGCCATCCGGCCGCCGAGCGCGGCGCGTCCCGCGCTCGTGCAGAAGGAGGGGACGGTGCGGCCGCGACCTACTCCGGGGTGACGGCTTCCGTGAGTTCGAACCAGCGGTTCTCGAGCTCCTCCGTCTCGGCCTGAAGCGCGCCGACCCGCGCCATCTCGGCGGCGAGGCCCTGGAAGTCGGACTGGTCGTGCTCGGCGAGCGCCGTCCGGGCGGCATCGACCTGGGCGGTGAGCTTGCGGATGCGGCGCTCGATCGCCGCGATCTCCTTCTCGGCAACGCGCAGCTCCGCGCCCGCGAGTCCGGCCTGCAGGGTACCCCGAGCGGGTGTCCCGGACGCCACGGAGGCGGAGGACGCGGCGTCCGTCTGGTCGCGCTGCTGACGCTGTCGCAGTCGCAGGTACTCCTCCACGCCGCCGGGGAGGTGACGCAGGCGCCCGCCGAGGATCGCGAACTGCTGGTCGGTCACCCGCTCGATGAAGTAGCGATCGTGGGAGACGACCAGGAGCGTGCCCGGCCAGGAATCCAGAAGGTCCTCGATCGCGGCGAGCATGTCGGTGTCGAGGTCGTTCGTGGGCTCGTCGAGGATGAGCACATTCGGCTGGTCCAGCAGCACGAGCAGCAGCTGCAGTCGTCTCTTCTGCCCGCCGGAGAGGTCTTTGACCGGCGTGGAGAGCTGCGCGCTCGTGAAGCCCATCCGCTCCAGCAGCTGGCCGGGTGTCAGTTCCTGGGTCTTCGATCCGCTGCCGAAGGAGTAGGTGGTGCGCAGACGCTCGAGGACGACGCGGACCGGATCCTGCAGATGGGCCTCGAGTTCGTCCAGGCGCTGGGTCAAGGTCGCGACCTTCACCGTCTTGCCGCGCTTGACGCGTCCCCCGGTCGGCTCGACGGCACCCGAGACCAGCCCGAGCAGTGTCGACTTGCCCGCGCCGTTCACCCCGAGGATGCCGGTGCGCTCGCCGGGGGCGATGCGCCACTCGACGTCGGTCAGCACCGGACGGTCGCCGTACGCGACCGAGGCGTCCAGCAGATCCACCACGTCCTTGCCGAGGCGCGAGACGGCGAGCGAGCGCAGCGCGACGGGGTCGCGGATCTCGGGGACGTCGGCGATCAGCTCGTTGGCGGCATCGATGCGGAACTGCGGCTTCGACGTGCGTGCCGGTGCTCCACGGCGCAGCCACGCGAGCTCCTTGCGCGCCAGGTTCTGGCGGCGGGCCTCCGAGGAAGCCGCCTGACGGTCGCGCTCGACGCGCTGCAGGATGTAGGCCGCGTACCCGCCGTCGAACGGGTCGACCACCTGGTCGTGCACCTCCCACGTGCGCGTCGAGACCTCATCGAGGAACCAGCGATCGTGGGTCACGACCAGCAGCGCCCCGGATCCCGGCGCCCACCGGCGCTTGAGATGCTCGGCCAGCCAGGCGATCGCCTCGACGTCGAGGTGGTTGGTGGGCTCGTCCAGCATCAGCACGTCGTGATCTCCCACCAGCAGCCGCGCCAGCGACACGCGCCGTCGCTGGCCGCCCGAGAGGTCGGCGATCGGGGTGTCGCGGTCGATTTCGGCGAGGAGACCCGCCATCACGTCGCGTATCCGCGGGTCGCCCGCCCACACGTGCTCGGGGATGTCGCCGATGACGGCCGTGGCGACGGTGGCGCTCTCGTCGAGCGTGTCGCCCTGATCGAGCACGCCGATGTCCACGCCACGGCGCACCGTCACGCGGCCGGAGTCCGGCTCGAGCCGTCCGGCGAGCATTGCGAGCAGGCTGGACTTGCCGTCACCGTTGCGGCCGACGACTCCGATGCGGTCGCCCTCGTCGACGCCGAGCGAGATCGAGTCGAAGATGATGCGGGTGGGGAATTCGAGGTGCAGGGTTTCGGCCCCGAGAAGATGTGCCATGTCCCTTCCAGGCTAGGCGACGACGGGTGGGGCGCTGCACCGGTCGGATGTCGGCGGGGGGCGCGACACTGGCGGCATGCCGAAGACGATCTACTACACCGCCTCCTCGCTCGACGGGTTCATCGCCGATCCCGACGACTCACTGGCATGGCTGCTGAGCCGCGATATCGACGAGGACGGGCTGATGAACTTCGCCGGATTCCGCGCGACGATCGGCGCGGCGGCGATGGGCGCGACGACGTACCTGTGGGTGCAGTCGAACGACCCCGACGGGTGGGACGCGACGCTCCCGTCCTGGGTGTTCACGCACCGCGCGCTGATCCCCGCGCTGGGCGTCACCCTCACGTCGGACGCCGTCCGCGCCGTCCACGCCGAGATGACGGATGCCGCGGCCGGCCGCGACGTGTGGGTCATCGGTGGCGGCGACCTGGCCGGGCAGTTCCTCGACGAGGGACTGCTCGACGAGATCTGGGTGCAGTACGCCCCGGTGATGCTCGGCGCGGGGGCACCACTGCTTCCCCGCCGCACCGATCTGCGCCTCGAGGAGGCGGGGCGGAACCGGGACTTCCTCGTCGCCCGCTACGCGGTCGTGCGGTGACGCCCGCGCCGAGCACTCGCCCGTGCACGCGACGAAGGCCGCCCCACCGAGGGGTGGGACGGCCTTCGTCGGTCGTGGTCGCCGGTCGGACTACAGGAGCCCGGCTTCGGTCAGCCAGTCTTTCGCGGCGGTGGCCGCCGACGCCTGCTCGTCACCCTCGACTCGATCGCGGAGAGCGATCAGGTCGTCCGTGGTGAGCTTGGCAGACACCGCGTTGAGCGCTTCTTCCAGCTCGTCCGACGCGACGGTGGAACTGACGAGCGGGATGACGTTCTGCGCCGCGATGAGGTTCTCGGGGTCCTCGAGCACCACCAGGTTCTCGGCGACGAGCGCGGGCGAGGTGGTGTAGATGTCCGCGACCTGCACGGTGTCATCCACGAGCGCCTTGACCGTGTCGGGTCCTCCGAAGTCCTCGTAGGGCTGGAACGTGACGTCGCTCACGCCGTAGACCGACGCGAGACCCGGGATGCCGTATCCCAGTTCGGCGAACTGCGGGTTGGCGCCGAGGGCGAACGGCTGGACGTTCTTCAGGTCGCCGATCGAGGTGAGGTTGTTCGCGGTCGCGAACTCGCTCGTGACGACGTAGGCGTCCTTGTCCTCCGCCTCGGCGGAGTCGTAGACCACGAGATCGTCGGCCGCGACCGCGTCGACGAGCGCCGCGTCCACGTCCTCGGTCGTGCGCTGCGTGAACTCCGTGTCGTAGAAGGCCAGCAGGTTGCCGTTGTACTCGGGGATCAGGTTGATCGAGCCGTCCTGGAGGGCGGGGATCGTCTGCTGACGGGGCCCGATGTTGAACTTCGTCTGGACGTCGAAACCGTTCGCCTCGAGTGCCTGCGCGTAGATCTCACCAAGGATCTCGCTCTCGGGGAACGCGAATGAGCCGACGATGATCGTGTCGGAGCCTGCGGCGGCGCCCGCATCGTTGGTCTCCGGTGCGGTGGGATCTCCTTGTGCGCACCCTGCCAGAGCCAGAACGGCTCCGACCGCGATGACGCCTGCGGCGACCCGGCCTTTCTGTGAAATGGTCATGCTGTGACATTCCTCTCTTGGTTTGGTGTTTCCACCACCGCCGCCGGGCGGGACGCCCGTCGGCGGAGCTGTGGGTTCCCGGCCCGTCCGGCGTCGTCGCCGGGGACGCGGGTGAGCCGCTGAACGAGTGCGAAGATCCCGTCGACGACCAGAGCGAGTACGGTCACGAGGATGGCGCCGCCGAGGATGCGGTCGTAGTCGTTCAGGCCGATGCCGCTCGAGATCACCCGGCCCAGACCGCCGAGGCCGGCGTACGAGGCGATCACGGCGGTGGCGATGACCTGCAGCACCCCCGCGCGGATGCCGCCGATGATGAGCGGGAGCGCGAGCGGGATCTCGACCCGCAGCAGGATCTGCATCTCGGTCATCCCGTTGGCACGCGCGGCGTCGATGGTCTGGCGCGACACGGACTCGAGACCGGCGTACGCTCCGGCGAGGATGGACGGGATCGCAAGGATCGTCAGAGCGATCATCGCCCCCCAGAAGACCCCGCTGTTGCCGCGCACGGCCGAGCCGATCAGCATCGTGAGGAAGAAGAGCACGCCGAGCGTGGGCAGCGCCCGCATGGCACCGGTGAAGCCGATCACGAACTGGCGGCCGCGACCCGTGTGTCCGATGTAGAAGCCGGCGGGCAGAGCGATGGCGGCGGCGATGAGCACCGCGATGACCGTGAAGAAGAGGTGCTCGGTGATCCGGTCCTGAAGAGGCAGAGGCGACTGTGCGCCCGGCTGCCAGTTGGCCGGGCTGAAGATCCACAGGATGGCATCGACGAAGAGGTTCACGTCGGGCTCCCCGGCGTGATCGGAGCGCTCATCGTCGTGATCTGGCGACGCCGACGGGATGCGCGGTCCGTCCTGCTCCACGGCAGCAGCGCCCGACCGATGAGAACGAGGATGACGTCGAACACGAGTGCGATCAGCAGGCTCGCGATGATGCCGATCGCCACCTCCTCGAGGTTGTTGCGCGCTTTTCCGTTGGTGAACAGATAGCCCAGGTTCTCGGAGCCGATCAGCACGCCGACCGACACGAGCGCGATCGTCGACACCGAGACGACGCGCAGCCCTGCGAGCAGCACGGGCCCGGCGAGCGGGAATTCGATGCGGCAGAACCGACTCCAGCGGGAGAAGCCCATCGCGGTGGCGGCCTGCTTCGTGTCGGCCGACACCGAGCCGAAGGCGTCGCTCGACGCCCGCACCATGATCGCGACCGCGTAGATGGTCAGCGCGACGATGAGGTTGACGTCGCTCAGCACCTTCGTGCCGAGGATCGCCGGCAGGATCACGAACAGGGGCAGCGAGGGGATCGTGTACAGGAGGCTCGTCACCGTGATGATGGTGCCCCGCGTCACGCGGCCCGCGAGGGTCAGCTGACCCAGCGGAATCGCGATGATGAATCCGAGCACGATCGGGATGATGCTCAGCCGGATGTGGTTGATGCTGAGCGACACCACGAGATCGAAGTTCGCGATCAGCCAGTTCACGCGGGAGTGTCCTCGTCGAGGAGCTCGCCCTGGGTGCGACCGGAGGCATCCACCACGACCGTGCCGCGGTCCGTCTTCTTCAGGCGCAGTGCGCGACGGCCCCGATCGGACCCGATGAAACTGGCCACGAACTCCGACGCGGGGTTCTCGATGATCTCGTTCGGCGTGCCCTGCTGCGCGATCTGCGCGCCCTTCTCCAGGATCACGACCTGGTCCCCCAGGAGGAATGCCTCGTCGATGTCGTGGGTGACGAACACGACGGTCTTGTCGAGCTCGCGCTGCAGCCGGATGAGCTCCTGCTGGAGGTCGGCGCGCACGATGGGGTCCACGGCCCCGAACGGCTCGTCCATGAGGAGGATGTTGGGGTCGGCCGCGAGGCCGCGAGCCACGCCGACGCGCTGCTGCTGACCGCCCGACAGCTGGCTCGGGTAGCGTTTCGCGAGCGATCGGTCCAAGCCCACGGTGTCGAGCAGCTCGAGGGCGTCCTCGCGCGCCTTCTTCTTCGGCACGCCGCGCAGGACCGGCACCGTGGCGACGTTGTCGATCACGGTGAAGTGAGGCATCAGACCAGAGTTCTGCATGACGTAGCCGATGCTCCGACGCAGCTGCACCGGCTCACGCCCCGCGATGTCCTCGCCGTCGATGGCGATCACGCCGCCGCTCGGCTCGACCATCCTGTTGATCATCCGCAGCAGCGTCGTCTTGCCGCAGCCGGACGATCCCACGAACACGGTGGTCTTGCGCGACGGCAGCACGAGGCTGAAATCGTCGACCGCCCGCGTACCGTCAGCGAATTCTTTGGTCACACGAGTGAACTCGATCACACCGGCATCCTGTTCATCTCGGGATATTCATCTCGGGACGGTCCAGTCGTCAATCGACGACCTGGACCTCTTTCCAGAACGCGACGTAGCCCGAGAAATCCGTGCCGACACGCTCGATGGCGGTGGGGTAGGGGGTCGGGTACGACCAGGCCCGATCGGTCAGCACCGTGCCGTCGGCCGCGGTCAGCGAGTAGTACTGGCACTCGCCCTTCCACGGGCAGGTGTACGGCGTGGGGCTGTCTGTGAGCACGCCCGGCGTGACGCTCGCCGGCGGGAAGTACCAGTTGCCCTCGATCTTCACGAGATCTGCGGCGTCAGCCTCGGCTACGACTTTGCCTTCGAGTAGTGCCTGCATCGGGTCCTCCCCAAGGGGTCGTGATCAGCCGGAAAGAGCTGATTCTCTACGAACCGTTCCCACGCTACCGTCGCCCACCGACAGCGTGGGGATGATTGCCTTGGATGTCGCCCTGGTGTAGGAGTCAGCGCACGCGGGCGCCGGGTACCGGCCCGTGCACGTGGATCGCGACCCGCCCGGCCGCGGTCAGGGTCACTTGCAGGTCGAGCGCGGCCTCGGGTCCCGCAGTGAGGAAGGCCAGGGTCGGACCTGACCCCGAGACCATTCCGGCCAGCGCGCCCGCGCTCTCACCGAGTTCGAGGACGTCGCGCAGATCGGGACGCAACGACAGGGCGGCGATCTGCAGATCGTTGCGCACTTCTTCGGCCAACGCCGTGGCGTCGCCGGCCCGCAGCGCCTGGAGCACGATCGGCGACACCCGCGGAGCCCGCGGCGCCGGGGCGATGTCGAGTCCGCGATCGCGCCGCAGGTCGTCCAGCCGCCCGTACACCTCGGGTGTCGACAGGCCGCCGTCGGCCGTCAAGACGACCCAGTCGATGCGGCCCTTCGCGAGGGCAGGACTCAGCTGATCGCCGCGCCCCGTCCCGATGGCCGTGCCGCCCATCAGCGCGAAGGGCACGTCCGCGCCCAGGCGCGAGGCCAGTCGGTGCAGCTGCGCGGTCCCGAGGTCGGCCCCCCACAGCGCATCGCACGCGATCAGCGCCGCCGCAGCATCCGCCGATCCTCCGCCCATGCCGCCCGCCACCGGCACGTGCTTCGCGATCTCGAGATGCACGCCGCCGACGTGTCCGATCTCTTTCGCGATCAGCCGCGCGGCGCGAAGCGCCAGGTTGCGGTCGTCCTGCGGCACGCCGGACACGTCGACGGTGCCGGTCACCGCGATCGTGAAGTCGTCGGAGTCCTCGGCCCAGAGGTCCTCGTACAGCGAGACCGCCTGGTAGGCGGACGCGACATCGTGATAGCCGTCGGGCTGCACCTCCCCCACCTCGAAGAAGACGTTGAGCTTTCCCGGCGCGCGGACGTGCACCCGACCGGGTTCGATCGACGCCGGTCCGCTCATCGTGCGCCGTTCACGGGACGGTGTCTCACCGTCCGGCCGACTCGGCCCACAGGTCGACGTCGATCGTGCCGGCGAGCGCGTCGATCTCCTCGAGCTCTTCGGTGTCGAAGGCGGGACCGTTCAGCGCGGCGATGTTCTCGTCGAGCTGCGAGGTGCGCGAAGCGCCGATCAGGGCCGACGTGACCACCGGGTCGCGGAGGATCCACTGGATCGCCATCTGGGCCAGGGACTGGCCGCGTTCCTTCGCGATGTCGTTCAGACCGCGGATCGTCGCCAGCCCCTTCTCCGAGAGCGTCGACGACGGCAGTGACGCGCGCTGCTGCGAGCGGTCTCCGCGTCCTCCGTCCAGGTACTTGTCCGTGAGCAGGCCCTGCGCGAGCGGCGTGAAGGCGATGGCGCCCATCCCCTCCTGCGCGAGCACGCCGGTCAGGCCGTCCTCGACCCAGCGGTTGAGGATGGAGTACGCCGGCTGGTGGATGACGAGCGGGGTGCCGAGTGAGCGGGCGACGGCGGATGCCTCGGCCGTGCGCTCCGCACTGTAGGACGAGATGCCGACGTAGAGCGCCTTCCCCTGGCGGACGAGCGTGTCGAGGGCGCCGATGGTCTCCTCGATCGGTGTCACGGGGTCGACGCGGTGGGAGTAGAAGATGTCGACGTAGTCCAGGCTCATGCGCTTCAGCGACGACTCTGCGCTGGCGATGAGGTACTTGCGCGAGCCCCAGTTGCCGTAGGGACCGGGCCAGAAGTCGTAACCGGCCTTGGACGAGATCAGGAGCTCGTCGCGGTACGGCGCGAAGTCCTCCCGCATCATGCGGCCGAAGTTGGTCTCGGCAGAGCCGTACGGCGGCCCGTAGTTGTTCGCCAGGTCGAAGTGGCTGATGCCCGAGTCGAACGCGTGACGCAGCACGCTGCGCTGCTGGTCGAAAGCGACGTTGTCGCCGAAGTTCCACCACAGACCGAGGGAGATCGGGGGCAGGTACAGACCGGACGTGCCGACCTGCCGATACTGCGTGAGGTCGTACCGATCGTCGGCGGCGACATAGGGACGGTGGATCTCGGGGATACCGGTGCGGAAGCGGGGCTCGTCAGTCACCCTTCGAACCTAGCGCGCCCCACGTGGCGGCGCGTTTCCGGCCCCCGCGCACGTCCGGCACGGGTGATCCTGCCGCGTCGCCGCGCGGGCGGCACGATTGCGCCTCCAGCGCAATCCCCCACCCGCGCAACGTGCCGGAAACGAACGCCATCTACGCTTACGCCTTACCCTGCGTCCGCCGACACGGTCGCCCTGCCAGAGAAGGTGAGCTGATGACGACCCTGACACCCCTGCCCCGCGAACGACGTCCCTGGGCCGCACTCGCCGATCGCGACGACGTGGTTCTGGACCACGGGATGCTCCATCTGGTTCACGATGACACGACACCCCTCGAAGCTCACGACGCCGATCTGACACTGATCGCCGACCTGCTGGCAGCTGCCGACCTCGCGCCGATGCTCATCCGCCGGGAACTGCACGGCTATGCACTCGTCATGGACGTCTCCGAGCGCGACCGAGCTCTCGACGCGATCGCGGCGGTCTGCGACCGCGAGCCGCTGTACGGCAAGTTCCGCGGATCCTCCGTGCTGCCTCTTCCCGACCTCCCCGTGCCGCCCCGGGGGCCGAGCGCGCTGCGCGTCTTCCGTCCGCGCGTCACCGCGTCGGGGCTCCGCTACGGCGTCGCCACGGCAGTCCACCTGGAGTTCTGGCGGTTCGGCGAGGACATCATCGAGGCGCCCCGCGAGAACGCGCTGACGAGGCGCGTGTTCCCGGCATCGGACCTGCAGCTGGCCACCGTCGAGGCGTTCGGCCGCACGTGGTCGACGATCGACGGCATGTTCGACCCGCACCCGGGCGAGTTCACCGGCGAGATCGACATGGTCTTCTCGTGGGTCGACGGTTCGTCGAGCGACTTCCAGCGTCAGCGGGCGGCGCAGCTGGAGGAATACGTCGTCGGCGACGGCGATGACGGGCCGGCGCGCTACCGTCACGTCGACGAGCTCCGCTATGCCCTGCGCAGCGTCCACATGTACGCGCCGTGGGTGCGGCACATCTATGTCGCGACCGACTCGCCGCGTCCGGCGTGGTTGGCCGAGCATCCCAAGGTCACCGTGGTGCGCAGCGAGGAGTTCTTCGCCGACCCGTCGGTCCTCCCGACGCACAACTCGCACGCTGTCGAGTCGCAGCTGCATCGCATCGACGGCCTGTCGGAGCACTTCCTGTACTCGAACGACGACATGTTCTTCGGGCGTCCGGTCCAGCCGGAGCTCTTCTTCTCCGCGGGAGGCGTGTCGCAGTTCGTCGAGTGCGATCTGCGCATCGGCATCGGTGCGCCCGACACCGAGCGCAGCGGCCACGACAACGCGCTCCGCGTGAACCGCGCACTTCTGAAGGAGCGCTTCGGGCGCGTCATCACGCACGACCTCGAGCACTGTGCCACACCGCTCCGACGCAGCGTCGTCGCCGAGATGGAGGAGGTCTTCCCCGAGGACTTCGCGCGCACGGCGGCGTCGAGGTTCCGGTCGGCCACCGACGTGTCGATCACGAACTGCCTCTACCACTACTACGCGCAGTTCACAGGCCGCGCGGTGGCCACCACGCGGCCGCGCACGCGCTACCTGCAGACGACGATGTCCAGCGGGCTGACCCGCATGGAGCGGCTGGCCGAGCGCAGCGACATCGACATGTTCTGCCTCAACGACGGCGGATGGTCGGAAGTGCCCGAGCCGGTCCGGGTGCGCGCCGTGCAGTCGCTGCTCGGACGGCTCTATCCGATCGCCGCACCCTGGGAAGTCGTCGACGTCACGTCAGCACGGTCAGCGGCGCCGTCGGCGGAGCGTTCCGGGAGGGCACGCTGACCTGACGCGGAGCCACCCCCGCGCGGGAGAGTCGGCGCTGCGCTTCGTCGGGGTCGATGTACTCCAGCGCCGCGGGGACGTCGACCGGCACGATCGAGTGCACGACCGTCTCGTCGTAGACGTGCACCAGGTTGAACGACTGCGCACCGTCCTGTGGGCGGGTGCCGCCCACGGGGACCGTCAGATCCTGCGTGTAGCAGGTGGCGGAGGCCACCGAGACGGGGATGCCCGCGAACGTCGCGAAGGTCGAGTAGTGCAGGTGCCCGGCGATGATGGACCGGACGTCGGAACCGCGCAGCACGTCGGCGAGCCGGCGCTGGTCGTGCAGCTCGACGCTCGCCGCGAGCGCGAGCACGCTCGGGACCGGCGGATGATGCATCGCCAGGATCGTGCCGAGCGGAGCGGGCGTGGCCAGCACGTCGGCGAGCCAGCGCAGCTGCTCTTCGCGCAGCTCCCCGTGATGGGCCCCCGGAACGCTCGTGTCGAGCGTGATCAGCCGCAGTCCGTCGAGTTCGTCCACGCGGTCGATCGGCGTGATGTCGCTCGCATCGCCGTCGAGGAGGGCCTCACGGAACGCGCCGCGATCGTCGTGGTTTCCCATGACCCAGAAGAGGCGCGCGCCGAGCCGATGCGCGAACGGTTCGACGAGCTCGCGCAGCGCCGTGTAGGCGCCGAGCTCGCCGAAGTCGGTCAGGTCGCCGGTGAAGACCACGGCGTGCGGGCGGACGGCGGACGCTTCGATCGCCGCGAGCGCGCGGTCCAGGCGGTCAGTCGAGTCGATGACGTCGAAGAGCTTGGATCCGTGGTCGCGCAGGTGCGTGTCGCTGATGTGCAGCAGGACGCGATCCGGTGCGGCGTATTCTGCTGTGCGCATGACGATCGCTCTCCCTGTGCGCCACGGGTGCGGCGCTCCCCTGCCACTCTCACAGGACGGTCCCCTATGTTACAGGCGTGTTTCCGGGAACTGGGGATGAACGGTCATTGAACGTCATCGGGCGCGTCGGGGCGGGTCTCGGAGTCACCCGTGTCGCTCCCGGCAACGGGTGTCATCTCGGCGATCCGGACGAAGTCCTCCACCGAGAGCTCTTCACCCCGCGCGGTCGGCGCCACGCCGGCCGATTCGAGGATGGCGGATGCTTCGGCCGACGTTCCGCCCAGCACGGCCGACAGCGCCTGGCGCAGCATCTTGCGACGCTGCTGGAAGGCGGCGTCCACGATCCGGAACGTGCGACGTCTCAGTTGCTCGGAGCCGCGCGACACGGCGTCCCGCTCGAAAGCCACGAGAACGCTGTCGACGTTGGGGACCGGCCAGAACACGTGCCGCGACACGGTTCCGGCCAGTCGCCACGCGCCGTACCACGCGGCCTTCACGCTCGGCGCGCCGTACACCTTCGACCCGGGGGGCGCCGCCATCCGCTCGCCCACTTCGGCCTGCACCATCACGACGCCGCGCTGCAGGTTCGGGAAGGTCTCGAGAAAGTGCAGCAGTACCGGCACCGACACGTTGTAGGGAAGATTGGCCACCAGGATCGTCGGGTCGCCCGGCAGCTCGGCGATCTGCAGGGCGTCGGCATCGACGACGGTGAGTCGGTCTTCCAAGACTCCGTGCGCCTGCGCGGTCTGCGGCAGACGCCGTGCCAGGCGATGGTCGATCTCGACAGCGGTGACGGATGCCCCGGCCTCGAGGATCGCGAGCGTCAGCGACCCCAGCCCGGGCCCGACCTCGACCACGCGCTCCCCCGCCGTCACCCGGGCGACGTGCACGATCTTGCGCACCGTGTTGGCGTCGACGACGAAATTCTGCCCCAGCTTCTTCGTCGGGGTGACATCGAGTTCGGTGGCCAGCGCGCGGATCTCCGTCGCGCCGAGGAGGGTCACGGGCATGCGATCACCCTATCCGGGGCGTCTCGTACCACTCGCGAGCGCGTCCGCCACTCTCCACCGACACGCGAGTAGGGTGCTCGCATGAGCGATTCCGGTTCCATCCCCACCAACGCGTTCTCCGTCCGGAGTCCGTTCGGACGCCGAGCGATCGGCCTGTCGGTCGCCGCCGCGGTCGGCGGTTTCCTCTTCGGTTTCGATTCCTCGGTGATCAACGGCGCGGTCGACGCGGTGCAGGGCACCTTCGAGATCAACGCCGTCCTCACGGGATTCGTCGTGGCCGTCGCGCTCCTCGGCTGCGCGGTGGGCGCGATCATCGCCGGCAATCTCTCCGACCGGTGGGGACGCCTGGCGGTGATGCGCCTCGGCGCGGTGATGTTCCTCGTCAGCTCCGTCGGATCGGCGCTCACCTTCAGCGTGCCCGACCTGATCCTGTGGCGGGTGATCGGCGGCATCGGCATCGGCATCGCCTCGGTGGTCGCTCCGGCCTACATCGCCGAGATCGCGCCTCGGCAGATCCGCGGCGGGCTCGCATCCCTGCAGCAGCTCGCGATCACCCTCGGCATCTTCGCCGCCCTGCTGAGCGACGCGGTGTTCGCGTGGGGCGCCGGTGGGGCTGCCGAACCGTTCTGGTGGGGTCTGGCCGCGTGGCGCTGGATGTTCCTCATCGGCGTGGTGCCGGCCGCCGTGTACGGCATCCTGTCGTTCACGATGCCGGAGTCGCCGCGCTACCTGATCGCCAAGGGCCGCAGCGCCGAGGCGAAGGAGATCTTCGCACGGCTCGTTCCCGCCGCCGACCTCGACCAGACCGTGCGCGAGCTCGAGAAGGGCATCGAGGACGACCGGAAGAACAAGGGGGTCTCCTTGCGCGGCCCCGTCCTCGGTATGCAGGGAATCGTCTGGACCGGCATCATCCTGTCGGTCTTCCAGCAGTTCGTCGGCATCAACGTGATCTTCTACTACTCGACCTCCCTCTGGAAGTCGGTCGGGTTCTCGGAAGACTCATCCCTCGCGATCAGCGTCGTGACCTCGATCACGAACGTGCTGGTGACTCTGATCGCGATCTTCCTGGTCGACCGGGTCGGTCGTAAGCCCATCCTGCTGACGGGTTCGGTCATGATGGCGGTCTCGCTCGCGACCATGGCCGTCTGCTTCCTGTTCTCGACCGGCAGCGGCGACGACGTCTCACTGCCCGCTCCGTGGGGACCCATCGCCCTCGTCGCGGCCAACGTGTTCGTGATCGGGTTCGGAGCCTCGTGGGGACCGCTGGTCTGGGTGCTTCTCGGTGAGATCTTCCCCAGCCGCATCCGCGGCAAGGCACTGGGGGTGGCTGCAGCGGCGCAGTGGATCGCCAACTTCCTCATCACGGTGAGCTTCCCCGCGATGTCGGCGCTGTCGCTGCCGTTGACCTACGGGATGTACGCCGCCTTCGCGGCGCTGTCGTTCTTCTACGTCTGGCTCCGCATCCCCGAGACGAAGGGCATGGAGCTCGAGAAGACCGAGACGCTGTTCATCCGGCCGCCGAAGAAGACCGCAGCGAAGTAGGCAGTGGGGGTTTATCGTCGAGTCATGACGAACAACTCCAAGGCTCACGAGAAGATCCGCGAAGAGCGCGAGAACGCCGAGAAGGACAAGGAGCGGCTGGAGGCTGCCGAGGAGAAGCGCCTCGACGACCAGGACAGCCCCGAGTAGCGCCTCCGGAGTCCCCCCGGGGGCACCGTCTGCTCGCGAGGACTCCTAGGATGGCGGGATGCCGTCGCTCGGGGATCTGATCGCTCCGCGGCGCCTGGGCGAATCGTTCCGCTGGCTCCTCGCCTCGTCGTGGACGAGCAATATCGGCGACGGCATCGCGCTCTCGGCGGCTCCGCTGCTGATCGCGTCGCTGACATCGTCGCCCCTCCTCGTCGCCGCAGGGGCGATGATGCAGTTCCTTCCGTGGCTGCTGTTCGGCCTCTTCGCGGGATCCGTCGCCGACCACCGCGATCGACGACGCCTCGTGATGATCGCCAACGGGTCGCGCGCGGTGGTCGTACTCGCTCTGGTCCTCTTCCTGGCCACGGGGCACGTCACCGTGGGGGTCGTCCTCGTCACGGCGTTCCTGTACGGCACCGCGGAGGTCTTCGCCGACACCGCGGGCAGCACGCTGCTGCCGATGCTCGTGCGACCAGGCGACCTCGGCATCGGCAACGCGCGTCTGCAGGCCGGTTACCTGGTAGGAAACCAGCTCGCCGGACCGCCGCTCGGAGCCTTCCTCTTCGCGATCGGGTCCTTCTGGCCGTTCCTCGTGCAGATCCTCTGCGTGAGCCTCGCGGTCGTCCTGATCTCGCGAATCGCGTCTACCGCTGTTCCCCCGAAACTAGCGGCAGCCGAGGGCACCGACGGCGCGACGCCCGCTCGTGACGGCGGCACACCGCACCCGATCCGCGAGGGACTCCAGTGGCTGCGCGGCAACGCGCCGGTGCGCACGCTCGTGCTGATCATCCTCGTCTTCAACGTGACGTGGGCGGCGCCCTGGAGCATCCTCGTGCTCTACGCGACCGAGCACCTGCAGATGGGCGCCGTCGGGTTCGGAATCCTCACGACGGCGTCAGCTCTCGGCGGCCTGGCGGGAACCGCGTCGTTCGGCTGGCTGGAGCGCCACGTCTCGTTCGCCACCCTGATGCGGGTGTGCCTGTCGCTCGAGGTGCTGATGCATCTCGCGTTCGCTCTCACCACGATGCCGGCGGTCGCCTTCGCGATCATGTTCGGGTTCGGCGCGTACGCGTTCGTCTGGGGCACGATCTCCACGACCGTTCGACAGCAGCTCGTGCCGATGCAGCTGCAGGGCCGCATCGCCTCCGTGAACATGGTCGGCATCTTCGCGGGGCTCGTGATCGGTCAGCTGCTGGGCGGGCTGATCGCGCAGGCCTGGGGTCTCACCGCACCGTGGTGGTTCGCGTTCGGCGGGTCTGCTCTCACCCTCGCCGTCTTCTGGCGGTGGATCTCTCTGATCACCGCCGCCACCCCGTCGTCGTCGTCCGACGTGGACGGATCCGAGGATCAGTCCACGAACGAGCCGTAGACGGCCAGGGTGTTCGCGGCGAGCTGCGCGCACAGCTCGTCGAGGTCGAGCGCGAGCTCGGCGGCCATGAAGCGCACGGTGACCGGGATCAGGTACGGCGCATTCGGTCGACCGCGATGCGGCGAGGGTGTGAGGAATGGGGCATCCGTTTCGACCAGGATGCGGTCGAGTGGCGTCACGGCCAGCGCATCGCGCAGGTTCTGCGCGTTCTTGAAGGTCACATTGCCGGCGAAGCTGAGGTGGTATCCGCGATCGGCGGCGATGCGGGCCATGGCGGCGTCGCCCGAGAAGCAGTGGAACACCGTGCGCTCGGGCGCCCCCACGCGTGCGAGCGTCTCGAGCACGGCGTCGTGCGCGTCCCGGTCGTGGATCTGCATGGCGATTCCGTGCTTCTTCGCCAGCGCGATGTGCGCCTCGAAGCTCGTGAACTGGGCGGGGAGGCCCGCTTCGTCGGTGCGGAAGAAGTCCAGGCCCGTCTCGCCGATCGCGCGTACCCGCGGCTGCACGGCGAGCTCGTCGATGACGGCGATCGCCTCGTCGAGCCTGCCCGCCTCCGCATAGGCGGGAGCTTCGTTCGGGTGGATCGCGACGGCGGCCAGAACACGAGGATCGGATGCCGCGGCATCCGCCGACCATCGGCTCGACTCGATGTCGCCCCCCGCCTGCACGACACCGACCACCCCGACCTCGGCGGCGAGATCGAGCTGCTCGACCAGGGAGCGCGACTGCTCGCCGTCAGCGATCTCGAGATGGCAGTGGTTGTCGTACACGGCGACGGCGAGGGGTTCGGGAGCCACGGGCCACCGCACGTCACGGCCTTCCTTGTGACGCTCCCGCACATACGCACTCGGGTCGGTCACGCGTGCTCCTCGCTGCCGTTCCCTGCGGCCGAGACCACGCCGCGGCCCTCACGATCGGCCTCGACACGCCGTGATCGCCACGCAGCCCACGGCGCGTCGTGACCGTTCGCGATGGGGAGGGCACTCACGGCGACTGCTCGACGCGGGGGAACAGCGGCGCGAGGCCGTTCACGCTCGACCCCGGCTTCAGCACGCCCCAGCCACCCGCCTCGCGGATGGGCTGATCGTGCAGGCGCCCGACGGTCTCGGCCGCGCCCAGGGCGATCCAGAGCTTCTCGGTCGCGACGGGCATCACGGGCGACAGCAGCACCGCGAGAGCGCGGAGCCCTTCGGCCGCGGTGTACAGGACGGTTCCGAGACGTTCGCGCTGGGCCTCGTCCTTCGACAGCGCCCACGGCTCGTTCTCGGTGATGTACAGGTTCAGCGCGTCGACGATGGTCCAGGTGGCGGCGATCGCTTCATCGATGCGGAAGCGTTCGATCGCGGCATCCGCGGTCGTCACCGCATCAGCCACCACGCGCTGGATGTACATGTCGCCCTCGGCATATTCTCCGGGCGGAGGCACGGTCCCCTCGTAGTAGCGCTCGATCATCGCGATCGTGCGCGAAGCCAGGTTGCCGAAGCCGTTGGCGAGTTCCGCTTGGTAGCGCGCCGACAGGTCTTCCCACGAGAACGAACCGTCCTGACCGAAGGCGATCGCCGAGAGGAAGTAGAAGCGGTACGCGTCGGAGCCGAACACGTCGGTGATCTCCGTCGGTGCGATACCCGTCAACTTCGACTTCGACATCTTCTCACCGCCCACCAGGAGCCACCCGTGCGCGAAGACCCCCCGCGGCACCTCCAGGCCAGCGGCCATCAGCATCGCCGGCCAGATGACCGCATGGAACCGGAGGATGTCCTTGCCGACGACGTGGTAGGCCGGCCACCGGCGGGCGAACTCCTCGGGGTCTGCGCTGTAGCCGACCGCGGTGGCGTAGTTCAGCAGAGCGTCGACCCACACGTAGATGACGTGGGATTCGTCCCAGGGAACCTGGATGCCCCAGTCGAACGTCGACCGCGAGATCGACAGGTCCTTCAGACCGTTGCGGACGAAGGACACCACCTCGTTGCGGGCCGACTCCGGCCGGACGAAGTCGCCCTTGTAGAGCTCGAGCAGCTTGTCCTGGAACTCGCTGAGCTTGAAGAAGTAGTTCTTCTCCTGCAGCAGCTCCAGGGGCTTCGAGTGGATCGCGCACACCTTCAGACCCTCGAACGGGCCCGTGCCGTCGACGATCTCGGAGTCGGTCTTGAACTCCTCGCAGCCCACGCAGTACAGCGCCTCGAACTCGCCGGCGTAGATGTAGCCGCGATCGTAGATCGCCTGCACGAACTTCTTCACACGCTCCTCGTGACGAGGCTGAGTCGTGCGGATGAAGTCGTCGTTCGCGACATCCAGCGTCTCCAGAAGCGGATACCAGGCCTCCGACACGAGACGGTCGACCCACTGCTGCGGGGTCGCGCCGTTCGCGGCGGCCGCGCGCAGCATCTTCTGCCCGTGCTCGTCGGTGCCGGTCAGCATCCAGGTGTCATCCCCCGCCTGACGATGCCAGCGCGCGAGCGCGTCCACGGCCACGGTCGTGTAGCCGTGTCCGATGTGGGGCACGTCGCTCGGGTAATAGATCGGCGTCGTGATGTAGAACGAGGAAGAACTGCCGGTGCTCACGCCACGATTCTAGTTTGGCCGGATGCCGCGGCCCGCCGTGTGACGTCGGCTCCCGGCATCCGTGGCTCCGCTCAGGCGCTGTCGCGGACGACGAGCGTCGTCGGGAGCACGACGGACTCGCGCACCCTGCCGTTGATGATGTCCAGCAGCATCTCGACCATCGACGCGCTGATCTCCGCCCACGGCTGCCGCATCGTGGTCAGCGGCGGCTCGTGCGTGGCCGCGAGCCCCGAGTCGTCGAAGCCGGCCACCGCGACGTCCTCGGGGACGCGCCGGCCCGATGCGCGGATGGCGGCGGCGGCCCCGACGGCCAGGACGTCGGATGCCGCGAACACGGCGTCGATCTCGGGGGCGCGGTCGAGCAGCCGGGTCATGGCGTCGTAGCCCGTCGCCCGCTCGTAGCTCCCCTGCTCCACGAGCTCGGGATCGAAGTCCTCGCCCATCTCCTCGCGGAATCCGACGAGACGGAAGCGTCCGCCCGGGGTGTCGTTGGGGCCGGTGATGACGGCGATGCGCCGGTGGCCGCGGTCGCGCAGGTATCGGGTCATGACGCGTGCCGATCCCTCCTCATCGACCGAGACGGTGGGGACGTCGGCCCGATGGCCCAGCGGCTTGCCCGTGCAGACGGTCGGGATGTGCGCGTCGATGAGCGAGTCCAGCAGGGGGTTGGACTCGTGCGACGAGATCAGGAGGACCCCGTCGACGTGGCCGGCGCGCACGTAGTGCTCGATGTTCGCCCGCTCGGCCGCGGTGTCGGCCACCAGGAGCACGAGCGTCATCGAGCGCTGCGCCAGGGCCTCGCTCGCTCCGCGCAGGAGGAGGGCGAAGGTGGGGTCGTTGAAGAGCAGGTGCTGCGGCTCGGTGAGGAGGAACGCAAGAGATCCGGCGCGACCCGTGGCGAGGCTCCGGGCGTGATGGTTTGCGGTGTATCCCGTGCGATGGATGGCCTCCTCGACCGCCACGCGCGCATCGGGTGAGACCCAGTGGCCCCCGTTGATGACGCGCGACACGGTGCCGCGCGACACCCCCGCCTCGGCGGCGACATCGCGGATCGTCGGGCGACGACGCGCCGAACTGGACTCTTCCACGGAGAGTGACTCTACCTGCCCGACCGACACGCGAACGCTCGGTCGGACAGGCCGGTGTGACCGGTCACGGTTCGATAACGGATGCCGCGGGCTGCGTGCGCCGACCCGCCCGTGCGGGTCATACTGTGACCGGTCCCAGTGCCGTCGACGTCGACCTCGACCTCGATCTCGGCGCGACACTGCACCGCCGCAGCACAGATCGATGAGACCCGACGGAGCGTCATGAATCAGAGCACCCCTTGGCCCGCACTCAGCGGACTCGCCTACGGCGGTGACTACACGCCGGAGCAGTGGCCGCGTGAGGTCTGGGACGAGGACGTCGTGCTGATGCGGGAGGCGGGTGTCAACCTCGTCAGCGTCGGCATCTTCTCGTGGGCGCTCCTGGAGACCAGCGAGGGCGTCTTCGACTTCGGCTGGCTCGACGAGCTCCTCGACCTCCTGCACGCGAACGGCATCAGCGTCGACCTGGGCACCCCCACGGCGGCTCCGCCGGCGTGGTTCTTCGCCGATCACCCCGACGCGCGTCCGGTGTCGCGCGACGGCGTCGTCATGGGCGGCGGCTCCCGCGGCAGCGGATCCCCGTCCTCACCCGCCTATCGCGATGCGATCGTGCGCATCTCCTCCGCCCTCGCCGAACGCTACGCCCAGCATCCGGCCATCGTCCTCTGGCACGTCCACAACGAGTACGGCGTGCCCGTCGGCGAGGACTACTCCCCGGCATCCGTCCTCGCGTTCCGCGACTGGCTGATCGAGAAGTACGAGACGCTCGATGCACTCAATGCCGCCTGGGGCAGCGCGTTCTGGGGCCAGAGCTACACCGCATGGGAGCACGTCGACGCCCCGCGCACCGCGCCGTCGGTCGTCAACCCCGCGCAGCGCCTCGACTTCGCCCGCTTCACCGATCACCAGCTGCGCGCGTGCTTCATCGCCGAGCGCGATGCGATCCGCGCCCGTGCGACGCAGCCGATCACCACGAACTTCATGGCGAACCAGAGCTGGACGACCGACCTCTGGGCCTGGGGCCGCGAGGTCGACGTGGTCTCGGACGACCACTACCTCTGGGCCGCCGACGAAGAGGGCGAGATCGGACTGGCCATCGCCGCCGATCTGTCGCGCTCCGTAGGGGGCGGCAGGCCGTGGATGCTGATGGAGCACTCGACCTCCGCAGTGAACTGGCAGCCCCGCAATATCGCCAAGCGTCCCGGCGAGATGTCGCGCAACTCCCTCAGCCACGTCGCCCGCGGCGCAGACGCGGTGCTGTTCTTCCAGTGGCGCGCCTCCCGCTCGGGCGCCGAGAAGTTCCACTCCGCGATGATCCCGCACGCGGGGACGGACTCCCGCGTGTGGCGCGAGGTCGTGGAGCTCGGATCGCACCTGCGACGACTGGGCGAAGTGCGGGGTTCGCGCGTCGTGGCGGATGTCGCGATCCTGTGGGACTTCGAGTCGTTCTGGGCGCAGGACCTCGAGTGGCGTCCGTCCATCGATCTGACGCACCAGGAGCGCGTCCGCGCGTTCTACGAGCAGCTGTGGCGCGACAACATCACCGTCGACTTCGCCCTGCCGGGTCAGGATCTCTCCGCCTACCGCCTGGTGATCGCCCCCGCCCAATACCTCCTCCGCGTCGAGGACGCCGAGAACCTGAACCGTTATGTCGAGCGGGGCGGCACACTGCTGGTGTCGTTCTTCTCGGCCGTGGTCGACGAGAACGACGCCGTGCATGCCGGCGGGTTCGGCGCGCCGCTCCGGCCTGCGCTCGGTGTGGTCGCGGAGGAGTTCCTCCCCCTCCGCGAGAGCGCAACCGCGTCGGTGGCCTGGCACGGAGACCGCGGTGACGGCTCGGGTACGCTCACCGCCGACACGTGGCAGGAAGACCTCAGGGTCCACGAGGCTGCCGTACTCGCGACGTATGTCGACGGGCCTGCGGCCGGTCGACCGGCCATCACCCGCAACGAGAGCGGCGAGGGCATCGGCTGGTACATCAGCACCCGTCTGGATGCTGCGAGCCTGCGCACCGTGATGCGCGCCGTCTACCTCGATGCCGGTGTGGAGCCGTTCGCTGCTCCGGCGGGCCTCGAGATCGTGACGCGCCATGGCGAGGAATCCGACTACATCGTGGCGATCAACCACGGCGAGCGGGAGCAGCGCCTGCACGCGTCGGGAACCGAGCTCCTCACCGACACCGAGGTCGACGGCGAGATCACGGTGCCGGCCGGCGATGTCGTGATCATCCGCACCGCTCGCGCGCGGAAGGAGGCGGCCACCCATCCACTCGTCCGCGTGTGAGGCCCGCACCGGCATCGCACACCCCGCACCATCACGTGCTCTGCACCATCCCTGAACGGGCCTGACGGCCCACACACCAAACCGGTCGTAACGGCGCGACTCTCCTGAGTCCGCGGTGCGGCCACACCCTGGAAGGAACACTCATGCGCAAGCATCTGGCCATCGGCGCGATCACGATCGCGTCTGCCATTCTCCTGGCGGGCTGCAGCGGAAGCTCGGCCCCCGACAGCTCGGGCGGCGGTGGCGGGGACGCCAGCGGCACCGAACTGACCATCTGGGCCGATGAGAACCGCAAGCCCGCGATCGAGGCCGCGGCGAAGTCCTTCGAGGAGGAGACCGGCGCGACCGTCACCATCGTCCAGAAGAACTTCGACGACATCCGCACCGACTTCATCAACCAGGTTCCGACCGGCGAAGGCCCCGACCTGACGATCGGCGCCCACGACTGGCTCGGGGCCCTGGTGGCCGCCGGTGTCGTCTCGACGATCGACCTCGGCGACAAGGCCGACTCGATCGAGCCCGTCGCGCTTCAGGCGATGACCTACGACGGCCAGCTCTATGCGCTGCCGTACTCGCTCGAGACCGTCGCCCTGGTGCAGAACACCGACCTCGTCGGCGAGGATGCGCCCACCAGCTGGGACGACATGATCGCGAAGGGCACCGCCTCGGGCGCCGAGCGCCCGTTCGTCATCAACACGGCCGGCCAGACCGGCGACGCCTACACGATGTACGGCCTGCAGACGTCGTTCGGCGCTCCCGTCTTCGTCCAGGACGACACCGGCTCGTACACCACCGACGTCGGCATGGGCGGTGCGCCCGGAGACGGCTTCGCGGCGTGGCTCGGCTCGCAGGGTGCAGCCGGGACCGGGATCATCTCCACGACCGTGGACTACGACACCAACAACGAGCTGTTCAACACCGGCAAGGCGGCGTACACGATCCAGG
Source organism: Microbacterium songi (assembly GCF_042747925.1). NCBI lineage: Bacteria > Bacillati > Actinomycetota > Actinomycetes > Micrococcales > Microbacteriaceae > Microbacterium > Microbacterium songi. Next base: position 592,235 of record NZ_JBHZIE010000001.1, on the reverse strand, counting down.
GACCGTGGGCGATCGCCTCGTTCGCCGACGTCAATGTCAAGGTCAACCCGATCCCGTCCGCGGGCGGCCAGACCGCCGCGCCGTTCGTCGGCGTGCAGGGCTTCTACCTCAGCTCGGAGAGCAAGAACGCCCTTCTCGCGCAGGAGTTCCTCGTGAACTACATGGCGACGGAAGACGCCCAGCGCGCCCTGTACGACGCCGACCCCCGCATCCCGGCGTGGACCGACCTGGCCACCGAGGTCTCCTCCGACCCGATCATCGGCGGATTCGTCGCATCGTCCAAGAACGGCGTGCCCATGCCGAGCATCCCCGAGATGGGCTCGGTCTGGGACCTCTGGAACGCCGCGCAGGTGCAGATCATCGGCGGCGCCGACCCGGTCAGCACCTGGAACACGATGGTCCAGCAGGTCACGGACGCGACCTCCTAGCAGCATCCCCGTCCCGGGGGCGGGCCCGCCGCCCGCCCCCGGACACCACCGCCCCGACGCCCGCGGCACGAGGAGAACAGAATGTCGGCACCACAGATCGCGACCGGTCAGCCGGTCCCCCCGTCCGCGGACGACCCACCGCTCGCGCCCCGGAGCGAGTCGCACGCGCGCCGCTGGCACGGCCTGGGGTGGGGGTTCCTCGTCAAACTCGTGCTGATGGCCGGCATCAACGCCCTCGGCGTCATGACGATCCTCGCCGCGTGGAACGAGCAGGCGTGGCTCATCGTCGGCGCTTCCGTCGTGCTCGTCGTCATCGCCGACGTCGTGTACTTCAGCAAACGGGCCATCGCTCTGAAGTACCTGTATCCGGGACTCGTCTTCCTGTTCGTGTTCCAGATCTTCATCTTCGGCTACACCGCCTACATCGCCTTCACCAACTACGGCACGGGGCACGTCGGCACCCAGGAGCAGGCCGTGAACGCCGCGCTCAGCCAGGGCGAGCGCCGGATCGAAGGATCCGACAGCTATCCGCTGACCGTGGTGCAGCGCGGCGGCGCGCTCGGATTCGCCATCGTCGACGGCGACGACGTGCGGGCGGGCTCGGAAGACGAGCCGCTGAGCGACATCAGCGGCGCCGACATCGGCTCGACCGGCGCCCCCTCGGCGGTTCCCGGCTGGGATGTCGTGCCGCGCGCCCAGCTTCTGAGCGATCCCGAACTCCAGCAGCAGATCACGGAACTGCGCGTACCCGTCTCGGACGACCCCAACGACGGCTCCATCCGGACGCGCGACGGCAGCACCGGGTCGGTGTATCTGTCGACGCTGACGTGGGATGCCGCGGCGCAGACCATCACCGATACGAGCACCGGCACCGTCTACACCGCCACCGCAGGCGGCAACTTCGTCGCGGAGGACGGCACGAGGCTGCCCACCGGCTGGGTCGTGAACGTCGGTTTCGACAACTTCATCAAGCTCTTCACCGATCCTTCACTCGGACAGCCGCTGTTCCTCGTGACGGCCTGGACGTTCGCGTTCGCGATCCTCTCGGTGGTCCTCCCCTTCGCGCTGGGCCTGCTGTTCGCCCTGATCTTCAACGACCCTCGTCTGCGCGGGCGCAAGATCATCCGGACGCTGTTCATCCTCCCCTATGCCTTCCCGGCCTTCATGTCGGCTCTGCTGTTCCGCGGCATGTTCAACTCCGAGTTCGGCGTGATCAACGACCTGTTCTTCTTCGGGGCGCAGATCGACTGGCTCGGTGACCCGTGGCTGGCCAGGATGGCGGTGCTCTGGGTCAACGTCTGGCTCTCCTACCCGTACTACTTCCTCGTGTGCACCGGCGCCATCCAGGCACTCCCCGCCGATGCGCTGGAAGCAGCATCCATCGATGGTGCCGGCGCCTGGCGCAAGCTCCGCTCGATCATCCTGCCGCTCGTGCTGGTCTCCACGGCCCCGCTGCTGATCTCCTCCTTCGCGTTCAGCTTCAACAACTTCACGATCATCTACATGTTCAACAACGGCGGCCCCGCGATACCCGGTGCACCGTTCGCCCTCGGTGCCACCGACATCCTGATCTCGGCGATCTACGACATCTCCGGCGTCTCCGGGGGCGCCGCGGACTACGGGCTGGCGAGCGCCCTCTCGATTCTCGTGTTCGTCGTCATCGGCGTCATCGCCGCGCTGGCGTTCCGACAGACCCGCAAGCTCGAGGAGTACCAGTGATGTCCACGACCCCCGCCACCCGCACCCGCCGCCCGGACACCGACACGGCGGCACCCGACCGCACCCGCGCTCGCCGCAGCCGCTGGCTGCGGGACGTGGGCTGGAAGTACGTCCTCGCGCTCATCATCATCTTCTACGCCGTGTTCCCGCTCGTGTACGTCGTGTCCGCGGCCCTCAATCCCCGCGGCACCCTCGCGGCCAGCAACGCCCTGTTCTCGTCGATCGACTTCTCGAACTTCGCCGCGCTCAGCGGCACGAGCTTCTGGACCTGGGCGGGCAACACGCTGATCGTCGGCGCGGCCTCGTCGATCGGCGCCGTCCTGATGGGCGCGTGCGCGGCCTACGCGTTCTCACGTTTCCGCTTCTCGGGCCGCCGAGCCAGCCTCACGGGCCTGCTCATCATCCAGATGTTCCCGCAGGCGCTCGCCTTCGTCGCGATCTTCCTCATGCTGCTGAGCCTCGGCGAAGTGGTGCCGGCTCTCGGCCTCAATTCGAAGATCGCCCTGATCTGCGTCTATCTCGGTGGCGCGCTGGGCGTGAACACGTTCCTCATGTACGGGTTCTTCAACACGATCCCGATCGAGATCGACGAGTCGGCAAAGATCGACGGTGCCACCCACGCGCAGATCTTCTGGCGGCTCATCATGCCGCTGGTGACGCCGATCCTCGCGGTCGTCGCGCTCCTGGCCTTCATCGCGGCGTTCGGCGACTACATCATCGCGAAGATCGTCCTGGTCAGCGAAGACAACTGGACGCTTGCGGTGGGCATGTTCCAGTGGGTGTCGAACCAGCTCTCCTCGAACTGGGGGCTGTTCGCCGCCGGTGCCGTGATCGCGTCGATTCCCGTGCTGGTGCTGTTCTTCGCGCTGCAGCGCTACATCGTGGGCGGACTGACCGCCGGTTCGGTCAAGGGCTGAGGCCGGTCGGGCCGCCCCGTCAGTTCCGGACGGCGAGGGCGGCCTGATACAGCTCTCGGGACGAGTGCCCGGTCTGCGCCGACACCTCGGACGAGGCATCCTTCAATCGGATGCCCGACCGCACGAGCTCGAGTACCTGGGTGACCGCGTCGGGGAATTCGACGCTGCGGGCCGCGGCCCCCTCGACGACGATGACGAGTTCGCCGCGCACCCCCGCTGCCGCCCACTCCGCGAGCTCGGTGACGGTGCCCCGAGCCACTTCCTCGTACATCTTCGTGAGCTCGCGGCACACGGCCGCGCGGCGATCCGCCCCGAAGGCCGTCGCCATGGCCGTCAGGGTCGCGGCGACGCGGGCCGGTGAGTCGAAGAACACCATCGTGCGCTGCTCGGCGGCGAGCGCCCGCAGCGTGGATGCCCGCTCCCCCGCCTTCCGCGGCAGGAACCCCTCGAAGGTGAAGCGGTCGGTCGGCAGGCCCGAGACCGCCAGCGCGGTCACGACGGCGCTGGGACCGGGGATCGCCGTGACGGTCACCCCCGCTGCCGCGGCTGCAGCCACGAGTCCGTAACCGGGATCGCTCACCGTGGGCATGCCGGCGTCGCTCACCACCAGCAGATCCTGTGCGGCGGCGAGCGCGGCGAGTTCGCCCGCTTTCTCCTTCTCGTTGTGATCGTGCAGCGCGATCAACCGGGGCCGGTTGGCGATTCCCAGGGCGAGCAGCAGACGGTGCGTCGTGCGGGTGTCTTCGGATGCCACGACCTGAACGGTCTCGAGGGCCTCGACCAGCCGCGGCGACGCGTCCTTGAGGTTGCCGATCGGGGTGGCGGCGAGGATCAGCATGCGCCCAGTCTGACAGTCCGTACCGCCCTGCCGCCGTAGGCTGTTCGCTGTGACGACGACCGACGAGCCTCTGCTGCCGTCCGCGCCGTCGGAGCAGGTGCGCGCGTCCTTCTACGACCGCTGGTCGACACGACTCGCCGCGGATCCGCAGCGGCAGCGGCGGATCGCCTGGCTGGCGCCCCTCGTGATCACCCTGGTCGCCGGCATCCTGCGCTTCTGGAACCTCGGGCACCCCGACGCACTGGTCTTCGACGAGACCTACTACGTCAAGGACGCCTGGAGCCAATGGGTCCTCGGGTATCCGGCGACATGGCCGACCGAGGGCGCCAACGAACGGTTCGTGGCCGGCGAGACCGGCATCTTCACCGACGAGGGCAGCTTCGTGGTGCATCCGCCACTGGGCAAGCTCCTGATCGGGGCGGGCATGGCGCTGTTCGGCGCCGAGTCCTCCTTCGGCTGGCGCTTCGCGACCGCCGTCTTCGGCACGGCACTGGTGCTGCTCGTCTACCTGGTCGCGCGATCGCTGACGCGGTCGGTCGTCTTCGCGTCGGTCGCGGGCGTGCTGATGGCCGTCGACGGCCTGGCCATCGTCATGAGTCGGGTCGCCCTGCTGGATGTCTTCCTCGCCTTCTTCACCCTGCTCACCTTCTGGTTCGTGATCCTCGATCATCGACGGCACCGACGACGCCTGGAAGCGGCCGTCGCGTCACGCACGGTCGAGGGCGAACCGCCGGCGTGGGGTCCGGTCCTCTGGAACCGGCCGTGGCTGATCGCAGCGGGGCTGGCCGTGGGCGCCGCGACCGCGGTGAAGTGGTCGGGGCTGTACGTCATGGCCGCCGTCGGCATCTACGTGGTCGTCAGCGACGCGCTCGCCCGGCGGACGGCCGGGGTCGGGTATTGGCCGACCGATGCCGCGTTCCGGCAGGGTCCCGTCTCGTTCCTGCTCTTCGTCCCGGTCGCGTGCGTCGTCTACCTCTCGTCTTGGACCGGCTGGCTCGTCACTTCAGGGGGGTGGGATCGCCACGCCATCGACGCGACCCCCGCCACCGGGTTCTGGTCGTGGGTGCCGCTTGCCCTTCAGAATCTGTGGGTTTATCACCGAGACATGTACGCCTTCCACGTCGGGTTGACCTCGCCGCACAGCTATGCCAGTCCGGCCTGGCAGTGGCTGCTGCTGGTGCGCCCCACCTCGATGTACTACCACCAGGACGCGAACGGCGAGGCGGGCTGCGGAGTGGTGAACGGCTGCGTGCAGAACGTGTACAGCATGCCCAACCCGCTCATCTGGTGGGCGGCGTCGGCCGCGATCGTCTACCTTCTCTACCGCTTCGTGAGGACGAGGGACTGGCGCTACGCGCTGGTGCTGACCGGCTTCGCGGCGACCTACGTTCCGTGGCTGCTCTACCCCGAGCGCACGATCTTCCAGTTCTACACGATCGCCATGCTGCCCTTCATGGTGATCGCACTCACGTTCGCGCTACGCGACATCGCCAGCCCCCGACGGCGGAGGGAGAGCCGCGAAGAGGACGCGCACCGGCGCCGGTCCGGTCAGCGGGTGGTCGTGGTGTTCCTGGGCTTCGTCCTGCTGATCTCGGCGTTCTGGTATCCGATCCTCACGGCGTCGCCGGTGCCGTACGACTTCTGGCGTCTGCATAACTGGATGCAGACGTGGGTGTAGCGACGGGCTCATCGTCGCCCTCACCGTCCGCGTTCTGATCCGATGCGACGAGGTCGACGGCCTCGCGCAGACGCGTGAGCGTCTGGATCACGGTGTCGGCCTCCTGCGGGCTGAGGTCGAGGACGGCCGCCATCATCCGCTCATGCATGGCGCCCAGGGTCTGACGGACCGCGGAATCGGCGTTCACGGTCGGCTCGACGTAGATGCTGCGTCGGTCGGTCTCGTGCTGCACCCGCTGGACATGACCGAGCTTCTCCAGCCGGTCGACGATCGCGGTCGTCGACGCGGTCGACACCCGGAGGTACTTTGACAGTTCGCTCGGCCGCACTTGACGGCCCTCACGCTGCGACCTCATCAGGTAGCGCACGACGAGAAGATCGTTCTCACCCATCGACATCTCTTCGCGGGTACGTCGGCGCATCTCCGTGTCGGCCGACCGATACCGGCGGAACGCCTCCAGGACGTCGACCGCCCGTCGGTGCTGAGCGTCCTCGGTGTCGTCGAACCAGTACCCGCCGTGGAAATCCGGGTCGTACGGCATCAGCCGCTTTCCTTCGGGGCGGTCACGTTCAGCTCGCGGCGCGGACCTCTTCGCGCGGCATCTCCGACCCCGCGAGCTGGTTCATCACCCGCATGTGCTTGCGCTCGAGGTAGGCGGCGGCGTCGTTCTCGGGCATGACGGTCAGCGTCCCCGTCGAGTCCTCGCTCTCACCCATGGCCTGCACCCAGAGCCTGTTCATCGCCGGGACGCGGCTGCCGACCGAGATGAACTGCAGCGGGACCGCGGGAGAGATCCAGAGGTTCCTCCGCGATCCGATGCCGATGTCGTCGATCGGCAAGCTCACCATGAACGACTCCCCGCGGCGCAGACGCACGGCCATCGCCAGGCGGAGGTGTTCCAGCGTGCGGTCATCCACGGGGATCGCAGAACCGTTCCCATACAGCAGTGTGCCCATCGTGAGTGCCTTTCGATTTGGCTAGTTCGATAAGTATCTAATCAAACTAGCTAAATAGCAAAGCGAGATCCGCGATCCGCACTCCTGCCGGTTCTCCACCGATCACGACGTCGGCGTCACGTGTTCGGGCGCGCCGGCGACGTAAGATGGAAGGCTATGTCTGCGCTGGAACCTGTGATCTCGTACCCGCCGGAGCTGCCCGTCAGCGCGGCCCGCGAGGAGATCGCGCGCGCCATCCGCGACAACCAGGTCGTGATCGTGGCCGGCGCGACCGGTTCGGGCAAGACGACGCAGCTGCCGAAGATCTGCCTCGAGCTCGGACGCACCCGCATCGCGCACACTCAGCCGCGGCGGATCGCCGCGCGCACGATCGCCGAGCGCATCGCCGAGGAGCTGGAGGTGCCTCTCGGGACGACCGTCGGCTACAAGGTGCGGTTCACCGACAAGGTCTCGGAAAACACCCGGATCGCCCTGCTCACCGACGGCATCCTCCTCAACGAGATCCACCGCGACCGGCTGCTCCGGCGCTACGACACGATCATCGTGGACGAGGCTCACGAGCGGTCGCTCAACGTCGACTTCCTGATCGGCTACCTGCGCCGCATCCTCCCCCGCCGCCCCGACCTGCGGGTCATCATCACCTCCGCCACGATCGACCCGGAGAGCTTCGCCGCCCACTTCGCAGACAGGGCCGGTGTTCCGGCGCCGATCATCGAGGTGTCGGGCCGGACCTATCCGGTCGAGGTCCGCTACCGCGGTACCGACGGCGGTGACGACGACTCGGACGACGACGACTCGGATGACGCGCCCGCTCCCGCGCGGGCTCCCCGCACCGATCGTCCGGTGGCGAAGGCCACGAGGCGGCCGCTGCGCGAGGATCCCCCCGATGACGTCGACGCGATCGTCGAGGCGCTGCGCGAGCTCGACCGCGAGGCCGCGGGCGACGTGCTGGTCTTCCTCCCCGGCGAGGCGGAGATCCGCGACGCCGCCGAGGCGGTGCGGGGCGCGTACGCGAAGGATGCCGCGCCCACCGAGGTGCTGCCGCTGTACGGGCGCCTGAGCGCGGCGGAGCAGCACCGCGTCTTCGAGCGTTCCACCCTCCCCGGCGTGCGGCGCCGCGTGATCCTCGCCACCAACGTGGCCGAAACGAGCCTCACGGTGCCGGGCATCCGCTACGTGATCGACACCGGCACGGCGCGCATCTCGCGGTACAGCAACCGCACGAAGATCCAGCAGCTGCCCATCGAGGCGATCTCGCAGGCCTCGGCGCAGCAGCGTGCGGGCCGCGCAGGTCGAACCGCACCGGGCATCGCGATCCGGCTGTACGGGGAGGACGACTTCGACAAGCGCCCCGAGTTCACCGAGCCCGAGATCCTGCGCACCAGCCTGGCGTCGGTCATTCTGCAGATGCTGTCGCTCGGCTTCGGTGACATCGCCGCGTTCCCGTTCCTCACTCCGCCCGACTCCCGAGGGGTGAAGGCGGCGTTCGACCTGCTCGTCGAGCTGGGTGCGGTCTCGCTGCCGGCGGGTCGCGCCGACGGGCGCACGCCCACGCTCACGGCCCTCGGCCGGGAGATCGCCCGACTGCCCATCGACCCCCGGTTCGCCCGCATGCTGCTGGAGGCCCGGCGCACCGGCGTCCTGTCGGACGTGATGGCGATCGTTGCGGGCATGTCGATCCAGGACGTCCGTGAGCGTCCGGAGGATCGGCGGGAGGAGGCCGACCGGCTGCACGCGCGGTTCACCGACCCGACGAGCGACTTCCTCAGCCTCCTCAATCTCTGGAACCACCTCCAGGAGCAGCAGTCGAGTCTCGGCTCCAGCGCTTTCCGACGTCTGTGCCGCGCGGAGCACCTCAATTACGTGCGCGTCCGGGAATGGGTCGACGTGCACAGGCAGCTGCGCTCGCTCGTCCACGGCGGAGGGGAGCGCGCGTCGATCGGCGCGGCCGACGGCGGCGCGGATGCCGACGCGATCCACAAGGCGATACTCTCCGGCCTGCTGTCGCACATCGGAATCCTCGACGAGCGCTCGGCGCCTGCGGCGCGCACGACGACCGCACGCGGGGAGAACCGCGGACGGACGGCACCCGGCGAATACCTGGGGGCCCGTGGCGCACGCTTCGCGATCTTCCCCGGCTCGGGGCTCAAGAAGAAGCGCCCCGCCGCCGTGATGGCGGCGGAGCTCGTCGAGACGTCTCGGCTCTTCGGACGCTCGGTCGCCGCCATCGACCCCGAGTGGGCCGAGCCCCTCGCGGGCGACCTCGTCAAGCGGCAGCTCGGCGATCCGCACTGGTCGAAAGATGCCGGGGCTGCGGTCGCCGCCGAGAAGGTCACGCTGTTCGGAGTCGAGATCATTCCGCGCCGCCGCGTCCAGTTGGCGCGCTTCGATCAGCCCCTCGCGCGCGAACTGTTCATCCGCAACGCCCTCGTCGAAGAGGACTGGGACCCGTCGCACCTCGATAAGCGCCTGACCGCCTTCCTGCGCCGCAACCTGGAGCAGCGCCGGCGTCTGGAGAAGATCGAGGAGCGCGAGCGCCGTCGCGACATCCTCGTCGGCGACGAAGCCGTCTTCGCGTTCTACGACGCCCGCCTCCCGCGCGACATCTTCGACGCGCGGTCGTTCGAGGCCTGGTGGACCGACGCGTCGTCGCGGACACCGCGTCTCCTCGACCTCACCGAGGCCGATCTGCGCGACGAAGCGGCCCGCACCGACGAACGGGATTTCCCCGCACGCTGGCGTCAGGGCGACCAGGTGCTCACCCTGAGCTACCGCTTCGAACCCGGCGCTCCCGACGACGGCGTCACCGTCATCGTGCCGCTGGCCCTTCTCGCTCAGCTGCGTCCCGACGGCTTCGACTGGCAGGTGCCGGGCATGCGCGACGAGCTGGTGACAGCGCTGCTGCGCGCGCTGCCGAAGGCGATCCGGAGGCACGTCGTACCGGCGGCGGACTGGGCGACGCGGTTCTCGGAGGAGCTCGCGGGACTCGGGCCCGAGGCGCACGACGGCATACCCGAAACGGCGCTGCGCGACGCCCTGGCCCTTCTTGTCCGGCGAGCCGCCGGCCAGCCGGTGACCGCCGCCGATTTCGACGGCGAACGCGTCCCCGGCCACCTGCAGGTCTCGTTCCGCGCGGTCGACGATCGTGGGCGCCCCGTCGGCTCCGATCGCGACCTGCGGGCACTCCAGGAGCAGCTCGCGGGCAGGGCCCGCACCACGGTGGCGCGCTCGCTGCAGCGCGCCGACTCTGGTCGCCCCGCTCCCGGTTCGTCGCCCGCGGCCGCAGCATCCGTCCCGTCCACTTCGCTGCGCGAGCGCTCCGGACTGGTGCAATGGTCGTTCGACGACCTCCCGGAGGTCGTCGACACGCGTGTGGCGGGAGGCATCGTCCGCGGCTACCCCGCGCTCGCCGACGAGGGTCAGAGCGTCGCCATCCGCATCGAGACGACGGCGCAGGATGCCGCGCGGCAGACACGTGCGGGGGTTCGCCGTCTCCTCCTCCTGGCCGTACCCTCCCCCACCTCCTACGTGCAGGAGCACTTGACCTCGAGCGAGAAGCTCGCTCTGGCGACCTCCCCGTATGCGTCGGCGAAGGCGCTCATCGAAGATGCCCGCACGGCGGTCGCCGACGCCGTCCTGTCGCGCCACGGCGACGGAGTGCTGCGGACGAAGGCGGAGTTCGAGGACGTGCGCGCCGAGCTGTCCGCGGCGATGGTCGACGATCTGTTCGGCGCGGTGTCGCTGAGCGCCCGCATCCTCACACTCGCGCGCGACGCCGATCGCGCCGTCCGTGCGCAGAACTCGCTCATCCTCCTGGGCGCGCTGGGCGACATCCGCGCGCAGCTCGGCGGGTTGATCTTCCCGGGTTTCGTGGCGCGCACCGGGCTGGAGCGCCTGGGCCACCTGCCGCGCTATCTGCAGGGTGTGCTGGATCGCGTCGCATCGCTGTCCGACAACGCCGGGCGCGACCGCCAGCGGATGACCGAGTTCGAACGCGCGGGCGCGCTGTACGCCGAGGCCGGCGGCACGATCCCCCTCCCCTCGGATGCGCCCGCGTCGCTCGCGCACGCCCGGTGGCTGCTCGAGGAGTACCGCGTCAGCCTCTTCGCCCAGCGTCTGGGAACGGCCGAGCCGGTGTCGCTGCAGCGCATATCCAAGGCCCTGGCCGATCGCTGACCCGACCCGGGCGCGGGAATACCGCCCGACGGGACGCGGTTTCGAACGGCATGGCACACGCGATCGTCCACACCGAGTTCGGCGGACCCGAGGTCCTCACGCTGCAGGAGGTCGCCGACCCCCGGCCCGGCGACGGTGAGATCGCCGTCCGCGTCGAGGCGGCCGGCGCCAACCCGATAGACGCGAAGCTGCGCAGTGGCCTGCGGGCCTCCGACCCGATCACGACGCCGCGGCGCGTCGGCAGCGACGGCTCGGGCGTCGTCACGGCCGTCGGCTCGGGCGTCGACGGGTTCCGTGTCGGTGATGCGGTCGTGTTCACGGGCGTCCAGGGCACCTACGCGACGGACATCGCGCTTTCCGCCTCCCGGGCATGGCCCCGCCCGCCGCAGGTGTCGGCAGCGGAGGGTGCCGCGATCGGCATCCCGGTCGGCACCGCCTACCAGGCCGCCCGATCCCTCGATGTGCGCGCGGGAGACACCCTCCTCGTGCACGGCGGCTCGGGCGCCGTCGGCCAGGCGCTCATCCAGTACGCCGTCCTCTGGGGAGCGACGGTCCTCGCGACGTCGTCCGAGCGCCGCTTCGACCGTATCCGTGCGCTCGGCGCCGTTCCCGTCGCCTACGGCGAAGGTCTCGCCGACCGCGTACGGTCGGCGGCACCGCAGGGGGTGACCGTCGTGATCGACGCCGCCGGCACCGACGAGGCCTTGCAATCGTCCGTCGATCTCCTCGCCGACAAGACGCGCATCGCCACGATCGTGCGGGGGGCGGATGCCGCATCCTTCGGCATCCGCGCGTTCGCCGGTGGGGCGCCCACGCCGCTGACCCCGCAGCAGGCCGTCTGGCGCGCCGAGGCGATCCCCGCGACACTCGCACTCATGGCCGCCGATGCGTTCTCGGTCGAGGTCGGACCGTCGTTCCCTCTGGCCGAGGCATCCGCCGCCCACACGGCGCTGCATGACGGCGTGGACGGCAAGATCACCCTCGTTCCGTAGCGTCCGCAGCTCCCATCGCGGGACGCCTCGGCGCGGGTGCATCGCCACACCGACCGACACAGAGTGTCACAGCATTTCCCGCCCGGAACGGCCCGTGCCACCATGCTGAGATGACCGATCCGACCGACCCGCGCCCGCCCTCGCCGTCGTTCGCGACCACGCAGGTGCAGGCCGGGTATTCCGCGGGCGTCGCCCAGAACCCGGCGATCACTCCGATCTACCAGTCCAACGCCTACGAGTTCGGGTCGCTGGCCGAAGCACGCGACCTCTTCGCGGTGCGCACGGTGGGCAACGTGTACAGCCGCAACGCGAATCCGACGCAGCTCGTCTTCGAAGCACGCATCGCGCAGCTCGAGGGCGGCACGTCCGCCGTGGCGGTGGCCTCGGGGCAGGCGGCGACCGCGGGCGCGGTCCTCGCGCTCGCCCGGGCAGGCGATCATGTCGTCGCGGCGCGGCAGCTGTACGGCGGCACGATCGATCTGCTGCAAGAGTCCCTCGCCGACCTCGGCATCTCCACCACCTTCGTCGATCAGGACGACTTCTCGGCGTGGGCGGCGGCCGTGCGACCCGAGACCAGGCTCTTCTTCGCCGAGTCGATCACCAACCCGCTCGCCGCGGTCCTCGACATCCGGGCGGTCGCCGACATCGCGCACGCCGCGGGCGTGCCGCTCGTCGTCGACAACACGGTCGCCACCCCCTACCTGGTCCGCCCCGGCGAGTTCGGCGCCGACATCGTCGTGCACTCGGCAACGAAGTACATCGGCGGTCACGGGTCGTCGCTGGGAGGGGTCGTGGTCGACCTCGGTTCCTTCGACTTCGGCGCCGACCCGGAACGGTGGCCGCAATTCACCGCGCCGTTCGCCCGCATCGGGGGCTCATCGCTCTGGAAGCGGTTCGGCGCGGAGGGGCAGGCGCTCGCGGTCTGGCTGAAGACGAAGTACGTCCACGACTTCGGCCCGACGCTCTCCGCCTTCAACTCCTTCCAGTTCCTTCAGGGTCTCGAGACGCTCGATCTCAGGATGCGACGCCACAGCGACTCCGCGCTCGCGGTGGCCCGCTTTCTCGCCGACCATCCGGCGGTCTCTGTCGTGCACCACCCCGGACTCGAGTCGAGTCCCTGGCACGCCACGGCCGCGCGCGTGCTCCCCCGCGGGGCGTCCTCGGTGTTCGCCTTCGACCTCGCGCCCTCGGGTGACGCCCTGCTCGACGAGTCGCGCGTCGAGCACGTGATCGATGGGCTTCGCGTCATCCGGCTGGTCGCCAACATCGGCGATGCCCGCAGCCTGGTCTCGCACCCTGCCTCGATGACCCACAGTCACCTCGACGCGGATCAGTTGCGCGAAGCGGGCATCAGCCCGACGACCATTCGTCTGTCGATCGGCCTCGAAGATGTCGCCGACGTGATCGCCGACCTCACGCAGTCACTCGACGCCGCCTACGCGGAGCACCCCGGCGCTTCGGCCGCGCCTCGTCACAGCGAACTGCGCTGAGCCGCAGCCACCGTGTCCCCGTCTCCGTGGGAGCCGGAGCTCAACCGCCCTCACCGCCGTCGACCCGCGCGCCACGGACCCATACCCGATGACGACGAGGACGGGAAGGGTCGCGAAGCCCTTTCTCTCTCGGGGTACAAAGGAACCATGGACAGGGACCGCACCGGCAGGCCGAAACGCGACCGCGAACCGGTCTACTCGCTCGCCGTCGGTGTGGGGCGCGTCTTCTTCGGCGGCGTCCTCCGGTTACGACCGACGGTCTCCGGGGCGGAATCGCTTCCCGCCACGGGCGCCGCGGTTCTGGCGATCACCCATTTCGGCTACATGGACTTCGCACTGGTCGAGTGGATCACGTGGCTCCGTACCCGGCGCCGGACCCGGTTCATGGTGACCCGGCGGGCTGCCGACAAACCGGTCGTGGGCTGGCTCCTGAAGCAGATGCGGCACATCCCGGTGGAGATCGGGGCAGGGCGGGACGCGTACGCCGATGCCGTGCGGGCGCTGAAGGAGGGAGAGCTTGTCGGGGTCTTCCCGGAAGCAGGTGTCAGCGCCTCGTTCGTCGTGCGCGAGCTCAAGACCGGGGCGGTGCGCATGGCCGCCGACGCCGGCGTACCCGTCATCCCGATCGTGGTCTGGGGTGGACAGCTCCTGAAGACCAAGAACCACAAATCGTCGTTCGCTGAGGCCTTCCGCGCCCCGATCCACGTCTCTGTGGGCGCCCCGCTCCCGGCGGACTCGTCCGATGACCCCGCCGAGAAGACGGCAGAACTGCGCTCTCATCTGCAGGCGCTGCTCGACGACGCACAGGCGGCGTATCCGACGTCGGGCACGGGGAAGTGGTGGCAACCCGCGCATCTGGGCGGCGCCGCCCCCACTCCCGCCGCCGCGGCGGCCGCGGAGGCGGAGCGACAGCGGCGAAAGGCGGCCGCCCGCGCCGAGAAGACCGGCACCTGACGCATCGGGTGCGCCGCATGGCGGCCCGATGCCACGTGAGCGTCAGCGTCGCTCGTCGGATGCCTGTCCGTAGACGTTCTGGTACCGGTGGTAGAGGCTGTCGATCGCGGACTGCGGGATGGGCAGCAACGGGCCCGCCTGCGCGGCGATGTGCACGGTGCGGGCAACGTCTTCGAGCATGACGGCGGCCTTCACCGCGTCCTTCGCGGTCGCGCCGATCGTGAACGGTCCGTGATTCTGCATCAACACGCCGCGGGAGCGATGTCCGGTGAGGGTGTCGACGATGCCCTTGCCGATGGAGTCGTCACCGATGATCGCGAACGGTCCCACGGGAATCGGTCCGCCGAACTCATCGGCCATCGCCGTGATGACGCACGGGATCTCCTCCCCGCGAGCGGCCCAGGCGACGGCGTAGGTGGAGTGCGTGTGCACGACCCCCCCGACGTCCGGCATGTGCCGGTAGACGTACGCGTGGGCGGCGGTGTCGCTCGACGGTGCCCGCTCGCTGCCGGAAGACCCCGGAACGACGTTGCCGTCGAGGTCGCAGAGGATCATGTTCTCCGGCGTGAGGTCGTCGTACGACACGCCCGAGGGTTTGATCACGAAGAGGTCTTCCCCGGGCACACGGCCCGAGACGTTTCCCCCCGTCCAGACGATCAGCCCGTATCGGACGAGTTCGGCGTGCAAAGCGGCGACGTTCTCGCGCGCGGCGTCGATGCCTGGAATGTCACCGGTCACATCTGCAGGATACCGATGGTCGGATGCCGCCACCACCGCCGCCCGTCATCTGTACGCTGGAATGATGACTGGACTGCGCTGGGGAATCCTCGCCACGGGCGGCATCGCCCACGCCTTCACACGCGACCTGAAGACCGCGGGACTCGACGTCGTGGCCGTGGGCTCGCGTCGAGCGGAGGCCGCGGAGGGCTTCGCGGCCGAGTTCGGCATCCCTCGCGCGCACGGCTCCTACGAGGAGCTCGCCGCCGACCCCGACGTGGACATCGTCTACGTCGCCACTCCGCACCCCTCGCACGCGGAGAACGCCCTGCTGCTGCTCGAACACGGGAAGCACGTCCTCGTCGAGAAGCCCTTCACGCTCAACCGCGCCGAGGCGGAGTCGATCCGGGCCGCGGCCGAGGAGCGGGGACTGCTCGTCATGGAGGCGATGTGGACCCGCTACCTTCCGCACATGCGCCGCATCCGGGAGATCATCGCCGCAGGCACGCTGGGTGAGATCCGCACGGTGTTCGCCGATCACACGCAGAAGATCTCCTCCGATCCCACGCACCGCTTGAACGCCCTCGAGCTGGGCGGGGGCGCCCTGCTCGACCTCGGCATCTACCCCGTCTCGTTCATGTGGGACATCCTCGGCGCTCCGACGACGGTCGGCGCGACCGCGCGGCTCGCCGAGACCGGGGCCGACACCGAGGTGGCGACGATCTTCTCGCACGCCTCGGGCGCGGTCTCGACCACGATCTCCTCCTCGCGCGGCGCCGGACCCAACACCGCACACATCGTCGGCACCGAAGCCCGCATCGACATCGACCGGGTCTGGTACTCCGCCACCTCCTTCCGCGTCACGACACCCGACGGCGAGGTCCTCGAGGAATTCGCGTCGCACGTCGACGGCCGGGGCATGCAGTACCAGGCGCTGGAGGCCGAACGCATCATCTCCGAGGGCCGTCGCGACAGCGACATCCTCCCCCTGGCACAGAGCGTGCAGATCATGGGCACCCTCGACGACATCCGCGCCGCGATCGGCGTCACCTATCCCGGGGAGAACACCCATGGCTGATCTCAACGGCGGCCGCGTCGCCGTCTATCTCGACTTCGACAACATCGTGATGTCCTGGTACGACCGCGTGCACGGACGCAACTCGTATTCGCGCGACCGGTCGCGCATCATCGAGAACTCGAACGACCCCGAGATCGCGGCGCGCCTGGCGGCCGCCACGATCGACGTCGGCGCGATCATCGACTACGCCGCCTCGTTCGGCACCCTCGTGCTGACGCGGGCCTACGCCGACTGGTCCTCGCCCGTGAACGCGATCTACCGCTCGCAGCTCGTCGCCCGGGCGGTCGACCTGGTGCAGCTGTTCCCGGCGGCCGCCTATGCGAAGAACGGCGCCGACATCCGCCTCGCGGTCGACACGGTGGAGGACATGTTCCGCCTCCCCGACCTTACCCACGTGGTGATCGTGGCCGGCGACTCGGACTATGTTCCGCTCGCACAGCGCTGCAAGCGCCTGGGCCGCTACGTGATCGGTGTCGGCGTCGCGGGCTCGACCGCGAAGTCGCTCGCCGCCGCCTGCGACGAGTTCGAAGCCTACGACTCGCTGCCCGGAGTCCCCGCCATCGTGCGCGGTCCGGCGATGACAGCGCCCGCCGCGTCGGCAGCCGAAGCCGAGCCGTCGGCCGCTCCCAAGACCCGCACCTCGGGCAGTCGCCGCGGCAAGTCCACTGCCAAAGCGGTGGCTCCGGATGCCGCGCCCTCCGATTCCTCGACCGCAGATGTGGTGCACGCCGAGGCGACCGACACCGCCGAGGCGAAGACCGGTCCCGCTCGGAAGCAGGGCCGGGGCGCGAAGAACCCCCCCGCGCCCGTCAGCGACGGTGCCGCCACGACGGAGGAGCCGAGTGCGACCCCTGTCGTGGACCTGCCGGCGTTCTCCTCGGCCGGCGGCCCGACGGGCACGGTGATCGCCGCGGACGACGCTCCCGAGGGCGCCGAGGCCGCACCGCCGCGCAAGCGCGCCAATCGCCGGGCGACCTCGACGTCGGTCGCCGCGGCGACCACGGCTGCTCCCGCGGAGGATCCCGCGGAGCAGCAGGACGATCAGGGCGACGAGCCCGTCGAGGACCGGCACGAGACGGCGACCGCCCTGCTCGTGCGGGCTCTGCGACTCGGACACGACAAGGACGACACCGAGTGGCTGCACAGCTCGGCGGTCAAGACGCACATGCGCCGGATGGACCCCTCCTTCAGCGAGAAGGCCCTCGGATACCGCACGTTCTCCGACTTCGTGAAGGCGCGCGAGTCGGTGGCCGAGCTCGAGGAGACCGGTCACGAACGCCTCGTCAGATTGCGCGATTCCGACCGCGAGTGAGGCCGGAGGGTAAAGTGACCCTCGTGGCCCGCCTCAACGCCCCACCCGGATCGCAGTCCTCACTGCGCGAAGCGAACCGAGCACGTCTCGTGGAGTCGCTCAAGAGGCATGGGCGTTTGACGCAGGTGGAACTGGCCGGAACGACCGGGCTTTCGCCGGCCACCGTCTCGAACATCGTCAAGGAGCTCACCGCGTCGGGGCTTCTGCACACCTCGTTCACCCTGCGGAGCGGTCGACGTGCGACGCTCGTCTCACTCGCGCGTCAGCTCGGCCTCGTCGCAGGTGTGCACTTCAGCTCGAGGCAGCTGCACATCGCGATCGCGGACGTCACGCGGACGATCATCAGTCAGACCTCCCTCCCCCTGCCGCTGGATCACCGGCACGATGCGGAGCTCGACCGTCTCAGCATCCTTCTCAGCGACATGATGGAATCCCTCGGCGGCTCTCTCGCCGATCTGCTGGCGGTGGGACTCGCGATCCCCGCCTCGATCGACCCCCGCACGGGTGCCGTGTCCACCCCCGGCCTGCTCCGAGGCTGGGAAGGTGTCGACATCGCGGAACGCCTGATGGCGCGGATCGAGCGCCCGGTGTTCGTCGACAGCGAGGCCAACCTGGGCGGTCTCGCCGAAGCACGCGAGGGCAGCAGTCGGGACGTCTCGTCCTCGGTCTTCATCCGCGTGGGCCACACCATCAGCGCCGGGCTGATCGTCGGCGGAGACCTGTTCCGCGGAGTCAACGGCAAAGCCGGTCAGATCGGCCACGTCACGATCGACGAGAACGGTCCGATCTGCCGGTGCAGCAATCGCGGCTGCCTCGAGACGTTCGCCGCCGGCCCGGCGCTGCTCTCGCTCTTCCCGCCTTCCGAGGGGATGCATCGCCTGAAGGATCTGCTGCAGGCGTCCGACGAGGGTGACGGCAGCTCACGCCGCGTGATCGCCGACGCCGGTCGGCACATCGGCATCGCCGCCGCGAGCCTGTGCAACCTCTTCGACCCCGAGTTGATCATCGTCGGGGGCGAGCTCGCCCAGGCGGGCGAGATACTCATGGCTCCGATGCGGCACTCGCTCGATCGCAGCGCGCTGGCGTCCGAAAGCGGTCGGCCCGAGATCGTCGGCGCTTCGTTCGGCGAGTGGGCGGAGGCCCGCGGAGCGATCGCCATCGCCCTCGACCACGTCACGGTGGACGCCGAGGCGCTCCCGTTCTCAGCGTGATCACGCCGCGCACCACGATCCCGCAGCGAACGGGATCGCGTTCCTTCCTCCGGCGCACCGTCGCCGTCGCCGTGATGGCCGGCGCGCTCACCACCGGTCTCCTCGCGTGCAGTCCTGCCGGCACGACCGACGGCAAGATCGCCCTGCTGCTGCCCGACGTCAAGACGGCGCGCTACGAGACGTTCGATCGGCCGATCTTCACCGCGAAGGTCGAGCAGCTCGGAGACTACGACGTCCTGTACTCCAACGCCGACCAGGACGCCGCGAAGCAGCAGCAGCAGGCGGAGTCGGCGCTCGCCAACGGGGCCGGCGTGATCGTCCTCGACCCCGTCGACGCCAAGGCCGCCGTCAGCATCGTGACCGAGGCGAACTCGCGCGGAGTGCCGGTGATCTCGTATGACCGGCTGGTCGCCGGGGGTGACATCGCCTACTACATCTCGTTCGACAACGAGAAGGTGGGGATGCTGCAGGCGGAAGAGCTCTCCGCGGCCCTCGCGGCGCGCGGCGAGGAGCGCGGCGAGATCCTCATGGTGAACGGCTCGCCCACCGATGCGAACGCCGCGCTCTTCAGCGAGGGTGCCCGCGCCGTGCTCGACGGCACGGAACTCACGGTGCTCGGAGAGTTCAGCACCCCCGACTGGAGTCCCGACAAGGCGCAGGAATGGGTGGCCGGTCAGATCGCCCAGTACCGCGACCGCATCTCCGCGGTCTACGCGGCCAACGACGGCACGGCGGGCGGCGCGATCGCCGCACTGAAGGCCGCGAACGTCGACCCGCTGCCGCTCGTGACGGGCCAGGACGCCGAGCTGTCGGCGATCCAGCGCATTCTGACCGGAGATCAGTTCATGACGGTCTACAAGGCGATCCGGCAGCAGGCCGAGAATGCCGCGGAAGCCGCGGTCACCCTGCTCGGCGGAGGCGAGATCGATGCGGCCACGCAGGTCGACGGCATCCCCGCCACTCTCCTCGAGCCGGTCGCGGTCACCATCGACAACATCTCGGATACAGTCATTGCCGACGGCTTCTGGACCGCGGACGACATCTGCACCCCGGATTATGCAGCCGCGTGCACGGCTGCCGGCATCGAGTAGGCGACGGAGATGTCGATGACCCACCCCAAGACCGGGCGTGCGCGCGCGCGTGTTCTGACGATGACCGGCATCGGCAAACGGTTCGGCGCTGTGCGCGCTCTCACCGACGTGGATTTCTGGGTGAACGAGGGCGAGGTCGTCGCGCTCGTCGGCGACAACGGCGCCGGCAAATCGACGCTGGTCAAAGTGCTGTCCGGCGTGCACTCTCCCGACAGCGGAACGATCGAGTACGACGGCGAGTTCGTCGAGATCAACGGACCCGTGGATGCCAAGGAGCTCGGGATCGCGACGGTCTTCCAGGATCTGGCGCTCTGCGACAACCTCGACGTCGTCGCCAACCTGTGGCTGGGCCGCGAGCTCCGCGCCGGGACGACACTCGACGAGGTCGACATGGAACAGCGCACGTGGACCCTCATGCGCGAACTCTCCGCCAAGATCCCCTCCGTGCGCATCCCCGTCGCCGCCCTCTCCGGCGGGCAGCGGCAGACCGTCGCGATCGCGCGATCCCTCATCGGCGAACCCCGCGTCGTGATCCTCGACGAGCCCACCGCCGCGCTCGGGGTCGCGCAGACCGCCGAAGTGCTCAACCTCATCGAACGGCTGCGTGAACGCGGACACGGCGTCGTCCTGATCAGCCACAACATGGCGGATGTCATGGCCGTCGCCGACCGCGTCGTCGTGCTGCGCCTCGGACGCAACAACGGTGTCTACAACGTCGCGGACGTCACGAGTGAGATCTTGATCTCCGCCATCACGGGAGCGAGCGAGAACGCGGTGACCCGACGTGCCGCGCAGGAGGCGCGCGGCACCGACCGCGTCCCGCGAACGGATGACGCGGCGGGATCATCCTCCGCTGAGCCCGCAGACGTCGCCGGCGGCGGCGATGCGCCGATCATCTCGCTCCCCTCCCATCGCTCCCGCCGTCGACGCGACACCCCCGGTGGTGATACCCGATGAGCACCGGCTTCGACTCCCGCGGCAATCCCGTGACCGGATTCACCGACAGCGTGGCGACGACGCCCGCCACCGGCATCCGGGGCTCTCTCGATCTGTTCCTCACGCGCATCCGGGGAGGCGACCTCGGCTCACTGCCCGTCATCGCCGGTCTCGTCGTCATCTGGGTCGCGTTCCAGACCCTCAATCCGGCGTTCCTCTCGAGCAGGAACCTCGTCGATCTGACGATGCAGTGCGCCGCGATCGGCACCATCACGCTCGGGGTGGTGATCGTCCTGCTGGTCGGGCAGATCGACCTGTCCGTCGGCTCGATCTCAGGTCTGGCCGCGGCGGTGCTGGCGGTGACCTTCGTGCAGTGGCAGTGGAATCCGGTCGCCGCGATCCTGGCCGCCGTCGCGGTCGGATGCCTGGCCGGTCTGCTGTACGGGTATCTGTTCACGCGATTCGGGGTTCCGAGCTTCGTGATCACCCTCGCAGGGCTGCTCGGGTTCCAGGGCCTGCAGCTCTGGGTGCTCGGCGACACGGGGTCGATCAACCTCCCGTACGACTCGTGGCTCGTGTTCTTCGCGCAGCAGCTCTACCTGCCGGGCTGGGCGTCGTACGCCGTGGTGGTGCTGGGCGTCGCCGGATACGCCTGGTCGCTCACGACGCGGGCCAGGCGGCGGGCAGCCGCGGATCTCGAGAGCCAGAGCACGGGCGCGATCCTGCTCCGCAGCGCGCTGTTGCTGACCGTTCTCGGCCTGGCCGTCTGGTACCTCAACCTCTCTCGCGGTGTGGGCGTGATGTTCCTGTTCTTCCTCGTGCTGGTCGTCGCGGTCAACCACGCGCTCACGCGCACCCGGTGGGGACGCGCGGTCTACGCCGTCGGCGGATCCGCCGAGGCCGCGCGACGCGCCGGCATCCGCGTGGACCGGATCTACTACTCGGCGTTCGCGATGTGCACGACGCTCGCCGCCGTCGGCGGAATTCTGGCGGCCGCCCGTCTCGCCGCCGCGAACCAGAGCTCAGGAGCGGGAGACACCAATCTGAACGCGATCGCCGCTGCGGTGATCGGCGGCGCGAGTCTTTTCGGGGGGCGCGGAACGGCGTTCGCCGCACTGCTCGGCGTGGTGGTGATCCAGTCGATATCGTCTGGTCTGACCCTGCTCAGCCTCGACTCGTCCGTGCGCTTCATGATCACCGGAGTCGTCCTCGTGCTCGCCGTCATCGTGGACTCCGTGTCGCGGAGGTCACGGACGGCCTCAGGTCGTGGATGACGCGTTCCTGAGTTCACGCTGAGAAGTCGACGGTGACCCCGCCCGCGTTGTGTTCAGGAACGGAAGACATGTTGCACGGCTGAGGCTATCTGCGTTGCGCAGATTGTGCAGCATCGCGCTTCTCGATCGCCTGTTGCCAAAGCGTTACGTTCAAGACTTGACGCCAAGGGCAGATCGGATGATGATCGACCACAGCGCGAAATGTGCCAGGACGACCTGGGGCGTCGCCTCACTTCAACGATGAAAGGTGAATGATGAAGAAGTCTTCACTCCTCGCAGCCGCTGCCCTCGCCGGCTCGGCTGTCATGCTGCTCGCCGGCTGTGCGGGTTCGAGCGGCGGTACCGCCAGCGGTGACGCATCCGGCGGTGCGGAAGCAACCGGCGGCCGTGCCTGCGTGATCCTGCCCGACGCGGCCTCCTCGCCCCGCTGGGAGGGCTTCGACCGTCCGTACCTGCAGAAGGCGCTCGAGGCTGCCGGCTACGAAGTCGACATCCAGAACGCACAGGGCGACGTGCAGAAGTACTCAACGATCGCCGACCAGCAGCTCACCAAAGGCTGCGGCGTCATGCTCCTCGTGGACTACCAGGGTGCGGCCGAGGCCGTCGCGACCAAGGCCAAGGGCGAAGGCATCCCGGTCGTCGCGTACGACCGCCCCTTCACCGGCGCGGACTACTACGTCTCGTTCGACAACTTCAAGGTCGGCCAGCTCGAGGGCCAGACCGTGCTCGACGGGCTCGCCACGGCGGGCAAGGACCCGGCGACGGCGACCGTCGTCTACATGGGCGGCGACCCGACCGACGGCAACGCGAAGATGTTCCACGACGGCGCTGTCGACGTCATGGAGAAGGCCGGCATCAAGCCGGCGGCCGAGCCCGCCGGTGTGTGGGACCAGGGCAAGTCGCAGACCAACTTCGAGCAGGCGCTGACCTCGCTCGGCGGCAAGGTCGACGGCGTGTGGGTGGCCAACGACACCAACGCCGCCGGCGTCATCAAGGTGCTGCAGGACAACAACCTGACCGGCGTCGCCGTGTCGGGTCAGGACGCGAACGTCGCGGGTCTGCAGAACATCCTCCTCGGATGGCAGACGGCCACGGTGTACAAGCAGGTCTCGCTCGAGGCGGATGCCGCTGTCGACGTAGCGACCAAGCTCCTCGCCGGCGAGACCCCGACGGCCTCGCAGAAGCTGGACGACGGCACGCCCTACATCTCGGTCGAGCCCGTCCTGGTCGGACCCGATGACGTCAAGACGGTCGTCGCCAACGGCGACGCGTCAGCCGCGGAGATCTGCACGGGCGACGTCGCCGCCAAGTGCACGGAGTACGGCGTAAAGTAACCACCGCAACAGCGGGGGGCGCCGCGCCACTCAGGCGCGGCGTCCCTCGCTTTGTGCCCAGTGCGACTCCACGCAAGGAAGCGAGCATGTCAGAAACTGCAACTGCCCTCGAGCCGATCATCCAGTTGATCGGCGTCAAGAAGTCCTTCGGCCCGGTGAACGTCCTCAAGGGCGTCAACCTCAACGTCTACCCCGGCAAGGTGACCGCCCTGGTGGGCGACAACGGCGCCGGAAAATCAACCCTCATCAAAGGTCTGGCGGGCGTGCAGCCCTACGACGAGGGTGAAGTCCTCATCGACGGCGCGCACCGCGACCTGAACGCCCCCCGCGATGCCGCCGCCTTCGGCATCGAGGTCGTCTATCAGGACCTCGCCCTGTGCGACAACCTCGACATCGTGCAGAACATGTTCCTCGGCCGCGAGGAACTGTCCGCCGGCACGTTCGATGAGGGCCGCATGGAGAAGGACGCCTCCGACACGCTGCGGTCGCTCTCCGTCCGCACGGTGAAATCCGTTCGCCAGAAGGTGTCGTCGCTGTCCGGCGGGCAGCGCCAGACCGTCGCGATCGCCCGTGCGGTGCTCAAGAAGGCGCGTGTCGTGATCCTGGACGAACCCACGGCCGCACTCGGCGTCGCGCAGACCGAACAGGTGCTGAACCTGGTCGAGCGTCTCGCCTCGCAGGGCGTCGCCGTCGTCCTGATCAGCCACAACCTCGCGGACGTCTTCGCCGTCGCGGACGACATCGCCGTGCTCTACCTCGGTCAGATGGTCGCTCAGATCCAGGTGAAGGACACCACGCGCGACGACGTCGTCGGGTACATCACGGGCACGAAGACCATGGGCGGCATCCAGCACATCGGCACCACCACGATCACGACCGGAGGCGCCGCATGAGCACCACCACGACCAACGCGGGCCCCGATCCCGTGTCGAGCGACCTCATCGGCAGCGGCATGGAAGGCGGACTCGTCGACCAGATGAAGGCATGGTGGCAGCGCGTGCGCGGCGGCGACATGGGCGCCCTCCCCGCCATCGGCGGCCTCGTCGTGCTCACCCTGCTGTTCTCCGCTCTGAGCCCGTTCTTCCTCACGGAGCGCAACTTCGCCAACCTCCTGAACCAGGCCGCGACACTGGTGATGCTGGGGATCGCGCTCGTGTTCGTCCTCCTCCTCGGTGAGATCGACCTCTCGGCCGGTGTCACCGGCGGTGTCGCGATGGCGCTGTTCGTGGTCCTCAATTCGCAGTTCGGGCTTCCGTGGCCTCTCGCGCTGATCATCGGCTTCCTCGTCGGCATCGCCACCGGGGCGCTGATCGGATTCTTCGTGGCCAGGGTGGGCATCCCCTCGTTCGTCGTGACCCTGGGCCTGTTCCTCGGCTATCAGGGTCTGGCGCTGCTCATCATCGGAGCCGGCGGCCTGTACCGCATCGAGGTTCCCGAGCTGCTCGCGATCCAAAACGGCAACATGCCGGTCTGGGGTGGATGGGTCATGCTCGCGGTGATGCTGGTGATCTCGGGCGGCACGTCGTTCTGGGACCGCGCACGCCGCGCTCGTGCCGGCGTCGCAAACCGTGCGATCTCGCTTCTCTGGATCAAGCTCGCCGTAATCCTCGTGATCGGCGGTGTGGTGGTGTTCGTACTGAACTCCGACCGCGGGCAGGGCGTGAACGCTGTTCAGGGCGTGCCGATCATCGTCCCGATCGTGCTGACGATCCTGTGGATCGGCACCTTCGTGCTGGACCGCACGAAGTTCGGGCGCTACATCTATGCGATCGGCGGCAACGCCGAGGCGGCCCGTCGCTCGGGCGTCAAGGTGCGGCTCGTGAAGTGGTCGGCCTTCGTGATCTGCTCCGGACTGGCCGTCGTCTCGGCGCTGTTCAGCGTGGCTCGCGTCGGATCGGTGGATGCGACGGTCGGACGTGAGATCGTCCTGAGCGGTGTCGCCGCCGCGGTCGTCGGCGGTGTCAGCCTCTTCGGCGGTCGCGGACGTCTCGTCCACGCGGCCATCGGCGCCCTGGTCATCTCGGTGATCTCGAACGGCCTCGGCCTGCTCGGGCTTCCGGCCGGCATCAACCTCTTGGTCACCGGTGGCGTTCTGATCCTCGCGGCGACCGTCGACGCACTCTCCCGGCTGCGGTCGGGTGGGGGCTCTCGAACCTAGCCGCCTGCACCGACGAAGCGCCGGGGACCGTTCGGTCCCCGGCGCTTCGTGCATTTCCTGCGGGTCAGCGTCGCACGCCCCCGCGGGTCGACCACAGCGACACGGCGATCAGCACCGCCTGGAACGGCAGCCGAGCAAGACGCTTCGCGTCGGTGTCCAGGCCGAAGCCGTCCCGCTTCTTGGTGTACTGCTCGACATTGCCGGGGAACACCGCGACGAAGAATCCGGCGAGGATCGCTCCGATCCGTCGCTTCTCCTTCGGCAGCAACGCGAGGCCCGCGCCGAGCATGATCTCGACAGCCCCCGAGGCCACCACCACGCCGTCCTTGTCGATCGGGAAGACTTCCGTCGTCCAGTCGGGCACCTGTGCCTGGAACTCTCTGCGTGCCCAGAACAGGTGGCTGACACCGGCGAAGACGAGTGCGGCTGCCAGCAGCCAGCGAGCGATATCTCTCATGTACCCAGTCAACCGCGTGTCGACCGATCCGGCGAACCGTCGACACGACCGACGGAGATCGCCGGCGAAGGAACGGGTAACGTCGACGGGTGTCCTTTCCGTTCCCCGCTCTGCGCCGCCGTCCCGACTTCGAAGCGCCCGGGCTGGAGGCGTCGGATGCTGCGGACCGCCTGGTGCTCGATGAGTCGGCCGCCGCGCGTGAATCGGCGGGCGACGGCGAGGTGAGCGTGATCGGCGACGCCTACGGCGCGCTCACCCTCGCGTCGGCGTTCGACGGACGGCGCGGCATCCGCGTGCACCAGGACGCGCTGACGGGTGAGCGCGCTCTGGCGGCGAACGCACGCGAGCGGGGTCTCGAGAACTCGTTCACCTCGGAGGCCGACGTCCCCGCGGCCGTGACCGGAGCGAAGCTCGTCCTTCTGCGACTCCCCCGATCGCTCGACGCGCTCCGCGATGTCGCCGGGATGATCGCCGCGCACGCCGATCCGGATGTCATCGTGTTCGCCGGTGGCCGCATCAAGCACATGACGGTCGCGATGAATGATGTGCTGCGGGAGTTCTTCACGACGGTCGACGTGACGCACGCTCGACAGAAGTCGCGGGTGCTGATCGCACGCGGCCCGCACGACGGCACGGACCCGGCGCCGCGCGTGGAGCGCCACCCCGGCTTGCCGACCGTGTGTGCGTTCGGGGGCGCATTCGCCGGCACGTCGATCGACATCGGGACGCGGCTGCTCCTGGAGCACCTTCCCGAAACGCTTCCCTCCCGCGCGGATCCGGACGCGCCGCACTCGCTGGTCGACCTCGCGTGCGGAACGGGAGTGGTCGCGACCTGGCTCGCGCTGCATCATCCCTTCCATCGGGTGTACGCGTGCGACCAGTCGGCCGTGGCGGTGTCCTCCGCCGCGGCGACCGCGGAGGTGAACGGGGTCGCCGATCGCATCACCGTCGTGCAGGACGACGGTCTCGCTCTGCTGCCCGACGCGAGTTCGCACTTCATCGCCTTGAACCCACCGTTCCACATCGGCGCCGTCGTGCACGATGGGGTCGCCCTGCGACTGTTCGCCGATGCTGCGCGGGTGCTGGCGCCCCGAGGCGAGCTGTGGACCGTGTGGAATTCGGCGCTCAACCACCGTCCCACCCTCGAGCGCCTGGTCGGTCCGACGCGTCAGGTGGCCCGCACCCCCAAGTTCACCGTGACAGTCTCGACCAGGCGTGAGCGCCCTGACACGGCGTCCGTCGCCCCGGCGGCTTGACGCCTCACCCGTGCGGGGATTCCCGTGCTCGCATCAGGGAGCGAGCATCCGTCGAAGCGTTCCGATCGTGTCGGCCTCGGCCGCGGACTTGTCGTCGCGATACCGCTTGACCCGGGCGAATCGCAGCGCCACTCCCCCGGGATAGCGGGTCGAACGCTGTACGCCGTCGATGGCGATCTCGACGACTGTCGACGGTTCCACGAAGACGGTCGAGGCGGTCCGCCGTATCGCCTGCGCCTCGAAGTGCGCGGTCTGCCACTGCAGCAGCTGGTCGGTGAGTCCCTTGAAGGTCTTGCCGACCATGACGAGCCCGCCCGGCTCGCCGAACTCCCCCGTCGGATCGAATGCCCCGAGGTGCAGGTTCGACAGCAATCCGGTGCGACGACCCGAGCCCCACTCCACCGCGAGCACGACGAGGTCGAACGTGTGCACGGGCTTGACCTTGACCCAGCTCTTTCCCCGACGCCCTGCAGCATATGTCGAGTCGAGCGCCTTCACCATCACTCCCTCGTGACGCGCCGACAGCGCCTCATGCGAGAGCTGCTCCGCCGTCTCCGGGTCGTCGGTGACGACTCCCGGCATGCGCAGCGGGCCGACCACCCGCTCGAGTTCGACGAGGCGCGCAGACAGCGGCTCGTCGAGGAGGTCGCGGCCGTCCACGTGCAGGATGTCGAAGAACCACGGACGGAGGACCACCGACGACGACGCCTCCGAGCCGAAGCGGGCCATCGTGTCCTGGAACGGTCGGGGGCCGCCGTCCTCGTCGAGCGACAGCGTCTCGCCGTCGAGGATGACGCGTTTCACCGGCAGCTGCCGCACGGCCTCGACGATCTCGGGCACGCGGGATGTGATCTCGGCAAGGGTGCGCGTGAAGACGCGCACGTCTGCCCCGTCGCGGTGCACCTGGATGCGTGCGCCGTCGAGCTTGTACTCGACGGATGCCGCGCCCGTGACGGCGAGCGCGTCCGCCGGCGTCGCGGCCGTCGAGGCGAGCATGGGCATGACGGGTCGGCCGACGACGAGACCCACCGCGTCGAGGTCTGCCGCCGTGCCGGCGAGCGCGAGCCGCGCGGTCTCGCCGAGATCGCCCGACAGCATCGCGGCCCGCCGCACATCGGCGGAGGGGCGATCGGCCGCCGCAGCGATGGCGTCGAGCAGAACGCCCTCCAGCGCACCCGTGCGCAGCTCCCCGAGGATCACCCTGGTCGTGAACTCCCACTCCTCAGCGGTGGCGCGATCGGCGAATGCGCGGAGGGTCCCGGAGCGGACGGCGGCGGAGCCCGCGCCCGAGGTGGCGAGGAGTTCGTCGAGGAAGAGGTCGACGTCATCGACGGTCAGGACCGGTTCGGTGGCGTGGCCGACGTCGAGGCCCCCCATGCCCCGCCAACCGACCCCCACACGCCCCTGCCGCGGACGCGCGATGAGCAGTCCGACGGCAGGCGCGACCTCGTGCTCGTCGAGTCGGCCGAGCAGATCGGCGAGCGCGGCGATCTTCGCGGTACGCGAGGGGGTCGCGGCGACCGTGCGGGCGGTGGAGACCAACTCTGCCAACAGCATGGTCGAAGTCTTCCATCGACCACCGACACGGGCACGAGATGTCGTACGCAGCCGCTAGCGTGGCGCCATGCACACGACGAATTACGTCGACACGTTCATCGAGGTCGCCGACGACTGCCCGGTCGACAACGCAGTCGAGCCACCGGCCAGGGCGGATCCCACGATCGCCGAGCTGCACTACGCGCTCGTCAGCGCCGCGCCCTACGCGCTCACCTCCGACGACGTCGTCTTCGAGACATACGCGCGCCGCGCGGGGGTGCCCGAGTCCGACCGGCCTGCCGCCCGCGAGGCATTCTTCGCCAAGGGTCAGCCCTGCCTGCGGTCTTCACCCCTGGGCAAGCGCTACGGGTGGGGCGTGCATCACGACGCGCAGGGGCGGATCGCCCTGTACGCGCGAGAATCCGACGGCTACGCGCGTCTCGCGGCCGACGGTCAGATCGCGCACGTGCGAGCCATGCGCTCCTCGCGGAGTCGCTCCTGACGGCCCGGCCGCAGGGGCGTGTGCGTGCGCATCGCGCACATCCCCTTCCTCAGCGAGCCCCGCGCTCCGCCCAGATCGCGCGCAGCGCGGGCTCGAGCGAGGGGTACGAGAACTCGTAGCCCGCACCGACCAGGACGTCGGGAAGCACCCAACGGCTCTTCAGGACGAGCTCCGGCTCGGTCCGCAGCACCCACATCGCGGGTTCCAGCATGAACCGCCACGACGGGACGCCGAACGGCATCCGCACCACAGTGCGGAGCGTCTTCATCAGCTCGCGGTTGTCGCTGGGCGCGGGCGAGGACAGGTTGACGGGCCCCTCGATCCGCGAATGATCGCGGATGAAGCGCACGGCTCCGACGGCATCGTCGATGTGGATCCAGCTGAAGCGCTGCCGGCCTCGCGAGCGGTGCCAGAGACGCTCGGAGTCCGTCGGGTGTGCGCCGATGCCGCGGTACCGGCGGTGGTGCGGCCACCACCCGTCGTGCTGGGTGCCGCCGATCCCGAACCTGGCCAGCCGGAACAGGATGTCGGTGGCCGGCCCACGTCCGAGCACGATCGCCATCCGCAGCGCCACGCGACGCGTCTCGGGCAGCTCGCCGCGGAACAGCTCGTCCTCCCAGTTGCGCGTCACATCGACCGAGAACCCGGTGCCCAGCGCTCCCGTACTCTCGATCTGCGGACGGTCCATCGCATGGCGGTAGATCGTCGCCGTACTGGCGTTCATCCAGAGCGCAGGAGGCGCCTCGGCGTCGGTGATCGCCTGGCGCAGCATCCGGGTCGTCTCGATCCGCGAACGGAGGATCTCGTCGCGGTTGTCGTCGGTGTACCGGCGGTTGACAGACGTGCCGGCGAGGTTCACGACGACCTGCGCGCCGTCGACGGCACGGTGCACCGAGCCGGAATCGTCCCACCGTGCGTCGGGGCCGCGACGACCGATGATCCGCACCCGGTAGCCGTCCTCGCGGAAGGCTCGAACGAGCGCGTGCCCGACGAATCCGCTCGCTCCCGCGATCGCGACGGTCGGCGCCGAGACCGTGCCGACTCCCGCAGGATCCGTCACGCCTCCTCGCCAGCCGCCACGAGCCGGCTGACCTCGCCGACACCGCTGTAGAAGGCGCCGAGATCGGACTCGTCACCGGTCGGCTGCAGGATCACCGACGTCGCGCCCGCGCGGGCGAAGCGCAGCACCGCGTCCGCGACCCGTGCGGGTGAACCGGCGACGTCGAGCGACGGATCCGGCTCGGTCTCCCACCGCTGCAGGTCCGTGCGCACCCGCGCCCGCGCGTCGTCCTGGCCGAACGCGGCGATCACGAACACCACGAGTTCGTGATCGCCGTCGCGGTCCGCCGCCGCCCGCCCCTCACGAGCGAGCGCGAGAGTACGGGCGACGCGCTCGGGGGTGCTGCCCGCCGGAAGGATGGTGCCGTCGGCGACCTCGCCGGTGAGGCGCACGGTCTTCGGACCCTCCCCGGCGGCGAGCACGACGGGGGGCGAGGCGGGCGGCCAGTCCAGCGTCACCTCGTCGAGCGTGACGTATCGGCCGGTCGTGCTGACGGCGGCGCCGGCCAGGAGCTCCCGGAGCACCGGCACGTATTCGCGCATGAGCGTCAGCGGAGACGCGACACGCGCGCCGACCTGCGCCATCCACGGGAGCACACCGTGTCCGACACCGGGAATCAATCGTCCGGGGAACATGCGCTCGAGCGTCGCGATCTCCATCGCCGTCAGCGCGACGTTGCGCAGCGGCATCGGCGCCACGCCGATCCCGACGCGCAGGGTGCTCGTCCACGCCAGGACGGCGGATGCCGCGGCGAACGCCGACTCGCGGAAGCAGTCCTCCCACAGCCACAACTCTGCGACGCCCGCCTCCTCCGCCGCGAGCGCCGCGCCCCGCAGGTCTTCGGGCGGGAAGTCCGGGATGAAGATGGCTCCTACGGTCACGCTCATCGAGAGGTACTCCATATCGCTCCGGCCACCAGGGGGATCTGCAGAAAAAGACGCGCGAACCTCTTGCGGTCCGTGTCGAGCATCGGGGCGTCCCGCCCGGTACGCCACTGGTGGACGTTGCCCGGAAGCACGGCGACGAAGAATGCCGCCACCAGCGCCCCGATCGTGCGCCGCTCCCTCGGCAGGGCGACCAGCGCACCGCCGAGCATGACCTCCACCACGCCCGAGCCGACGACGATCGCGTCCTTGTCGAGTCGCAGAAGCGTCACCGCCCAGTCGGGGACGACCATGCGGTACCCGCGTCTGCCCCAGGTCAGGTGGGAGACGCCCGCGATCATGAGCAGAGCACCGAGCGCGAGTCTCGTGGCGAGCCGGGCGATGCCGGAGGCGGAAGAGGGTCGTCGACGTCGGCGGTTCACCGTGTCAGTCTGTCACCCGGGCGTCGCTGATCGTCAGCGCGCCCCGCGCACGGTCGACGAACGACAGGTAGTGCTCCACGTCGTCTCCCGCGGTGATCGCGCGCAACACGACTTCGTCGACGGCCGTCGCGAATGCGGCCAGACCGGAGCCGATCCCCGCGCCGCCCGGAAGCGGAAGCATCGTGTCCGCGGGTGTCAGGCCCAGGCGGGCGAAGTTGGCCGCGTAGGCGGGATAGCCGGCGTACTGCGCGCCCTCCTCGTCGCGACGCCGCATGGCCGCCTCGTCGACGGCGGTCCGCACGTAGAGCGCGGCGTACCCGCCGTCGACTCGTCCCGCCACCCCCGCGTCATCGCGCAGGGTCGCGGCCTGCGCCGCAGCTTCGTCCGGACTGAGCCAGCTGAGCAGAGCGCCATCCGCCTGTTCCGCGGCGAGCAGCCGCATCCTGGGTCCCAGCGCCCCCACGAGAACCCGCGCGGAGGTCTCGCCATGGATCATGCGCACGGCGTCGCCGACGAGCGCCAGGCCCCCGGCTCTGCGCTGCCCGGCACCGATGCCGAGTACGAGCCTCTCCTGCGGAAGTGCGTGCGCTCGGACGGCGCGGATGATCTCCCCGGCGGACCGCCGGTCGACCGGGAGCACCCCCGTCGCGAGGACGAGCGTGTCGGTCACCTGCGCGGCTGCACCGAGCGCGGCCAGCGAATCCCCGGTCGGCGTGTCGTTGACCCACAGGGCGTGGTAGCCGGATGCCTCGGCCTTCGCCGCGATCGCTGCGATCGTCTCCGGGCCGAGCGACCCGGCCACTCCCAGTGAGAGGTGTGCGCGTGTCATATCCCGAGCATGCCCCATTCGTCCGACCTGCAGGGCGCTGATACGACGATCGGCGAGACACCCCGCGATGCGGGGCGTCTCGCCGATCAGGTGCGGTCGACCGCGGAGCGGTCCGGTCAGGCGGCCAGGGCGATCCGAGCTGCGTCGACGACGAGGGCGCCGGCCGCGGCATCCACCGTCACCGCTCCCCCGTCGACGAGCGAGCCCGTCACGAACAGGTCGGCCACGCGGTCGTCGACCTCGCGCTGGATCAGCCGGCGGAGCGGACGGGCGCCGTACTCGGGCTCGTACCCGTGCTCGGCGAGCCAGGCGACGGCGTCGTCCGTCACGTCGAGCGTGACGTCACGGCCGGCCAGCCGCTCGGCAGTGGTGGCGAGCATGAGACGGACGATCTCGCCGAGCTGCGCGCGATCCAGCTTGCGGAAGAGCACGATCTCGTCGATGCGGTTGAGGAACTCCGGTCGCATCGCCTCGCGCAGCTTGCCCATGACCCGATCGCGCAGGTCCTTGTCCGACCCGAATCCGGACTCGCCGCCACCATCGGCGATGAAGCCGATCGCTCCGGAACGCGACGCCAGGAACTCGCTGCCGATGTTCGAGGTCATGACGATGACGGTGTTCCGGAAGTCGACCGTACGTCCTTGACCGTCGGTGAGACGGCCGTCGTCGAGCACCTGCAGCAGAAGGTTGAACACGTCGGGGTGAGCCTTCTCGATCTCGTCGAACAGGATCACGGCGTACGGGTTCCGGCGCACCTTCTCGGTGAGCTGCCCCGCCTCGTCGTAGCCGACGTATCCCGGAGGGGCACCGACGAGGCGCGCGACCGTGTGCCGCTCGCCGAACTCGCTCATGTCGAACCGGATCACGGCGTCCGCGCTGTCGAACAGAGCGTGCGAAAGCGACTTGGCCAGCTCGGTCTTGCCCACGCCCGTGGGACCCAGGAACAGGAACGACCCGACCGGTCGACGCGCGTCGCCCATGCCCGTGCGGTTGCGACGCACGGCCTTCGCGACCGCGGTGACCGCGGCATCCTGCCCGATCACCCGTCCGTGCAGCTCCTCCTCGAGGAGGGCGAGCCGCTCGCGCTCGGTCTCGGTCAGACGCGAGACCGGAATGCCGGTGGCTCGGCTGATGACGGCGGCGATTTGCGTCTCGTCGACCACGGTCGCTCCGTCATGACCTGCGCCGTTGGCCGTCGCAGACTCGATCGAAGCCTGCAGCTGCGTGATGTCGTCGCGGATGCGCGAAGCCTCCTCGTAGTGCTCCGCCGAGACCGCGGCGTTCTTGTCGGCCTCGAGCACCGCGAGCTTCTCGATCATTCCCGAGATGTCCACGGGCACGCCCAACCGCAGCCGCAGCCGCGCGCCGGCCTGGTCGATCAGGTCGATCGCCTTGTCGGGCAGCACGCGGTCGCTCACGTAGCGGTCGGACAGCTCGACGGCGGCGCGCAGAGCGTCATCCGTGTACGTCACGCGGTGGTGCTCCTCGTACGCGCCGCGCAGACCCTGAAGGATCAGCACCGCATCGCTCACCGAAGGCTCTCCGACGCGCACCGGCTGGAACCGGCGCTCCAGCGCGGGGTCCTTCTCGATGCGGCGGTACTCGGCGAGTGTCGTGGCGCCGACGAGGTGGAGGTCACCGCGCGCCAGGCGAGGCTTGAGGATGTTGCCGGCGTCCATGCCGCCGTCGCCGGCCCCGCCGGCACCCACGACGGTGTGCACCTCGTCGAGGAACACGATCACCTCGCCCTTGCGGGCTGCGATCTCATCCATCGTCTGCGTGAGACGCTCCTCGAAATCGCCGCGGTAGCGCGTTCCGGCGAGCATGGCCGGAAGGTCCAGGCTGATGACCCGTTTGTCGCGCAGCTGCTCCGGCACGGCTCCTGCCACGATCGCGCGGGCGAGTCCCTCCACGATGGCGGTCTTGCCGACGCCGGCCTCGCCGATGAGAACAGGGTTGTTCTTCGTACGCCGACTCAGGATCTCGATGGTCTGCTCGATCTCATCGCTCCGACCGATCACCGGATCGAGAGCGCCTTCGCGCGCCTGGGCGGTGAGGTCGGTGCCGTATGTGTCGAGCATCGGCGTCTCCGAGGGCTCGGTGTCGTTCGACGGGGGCGCCGAGGGCATGCCCTCGGGCGAGACGGTCTCACGCATTCCCTGCGTGAGGGCTTCGGCGGTCACACCGGCCTGCGCGAGCACCTGGCCGGCGGGAGCATCCTGGCCGATGACCAGCGCGAAGAAGAGGTGCTCCGGGTCGACATACGTCGAGCCCGAGGCGCGGGCCACCTGGTACGCGTGGAACAGCGCACGCTGCACGGACGGCGCGATGACGGCGCCGTCGACGGATGCCGCGCCCGAGGCGGCCGGAAGCCGCTGCTCGGCGGCACGGGCGATCGCCTGGGGATCGACGCCGAGGCGTCGCACCGCCAGATTGGCCGGGTCCTCGTTCACGATCACGCGCAGGACGTGCAAGGCGTCGAGCTCGTGTTGACCGCGCTCCAGGGCGAACTGCCCGGCGGTCTGGAGGATGCCCTGCGTGCGGGCACTCAGGAAGCGGCTGAGGTCGATGGAACGTGCGGCACGGGCGCGCTCGCCGTCGAGGTAGCGGGCGAGGAAATCGTCGAAGGGCGTCGCGTCACCGTCGGCGCCGGAGGAAGTGAAGTCGTCAGGCATGTTTTCTCCTGTGGATATGAATCAAGCACCGCCGAAAATCGGAACTTGAGCTAAGACGTATCAAGTTCAACGGAATGCGGTCTGCGGTATTCCCGGAGGGCACGACATGCGTCGAGAAGACCCGGAAACCCCCTCTTCGCAGACGACGGATGTGGCTACTCTGAAACCACACGAGTGACCATCGCACGCGAGGAGACACCATGTCGTTCATCACCCGAGGCTTCTCCGGCCGCTCACGCGATCGCGACCCCCGCCTTCCTCCCGGACAAACGCTGACCGAGGACTGGCCGGTGCTCTCCGCGGGGCCCACGCCGCGCGTCACCCCCGCCGACTGGTCCTTCTCCGTCCAGACCGAGAACGGCACGAAGACGTGGTCGTGGGACGAGCTGCGCGCTCTCGGGCTGGAGGACATCACCACCGACATCCACTGCGTGACGCACTGGACGAAGCTGCAGATGCCGTGGCGCGGAGTGCCCCTGGACGCCGTCTTCTCGGAGGTCGAGACCGCCCACGAGTTCGTCATGGCGCACTCCTACGGCGGCTACACGACGAACGTGCCCCTCGAAGACCTCCTGGACGGGAAGTCGTGGATCGCGTTCGAGGCGGACGGCGAACCGCTCGACCCCGAGCACGGCGGCCCCGCGCGCCTGCTCGTGCCGCATCTGTACTTCTGGAAGAGCGCGAAGTGGGTCAAGGGGCTCGTCACGATGCCGACCGACGATCCCGGCTTCTGGGAGCAGAACGGCTACCACCTGCACGGCGACCCCTGGCGCGAGGAGCGCTATTGGTGATCCGCCGCCCTGCCGCGTGGCACGTCGCGACGCTGGTCGCGGCATCCGCGGAGACCTCGCACGCACGACGGCTCGTCTTCGACGTCCCCACGTGGCCGGGGAACGACGCGGGCGCTCACGTCGACGTCCGCCTGACCGCCCCGGACGGCTACCAGGCGACGCGCTCGTACTCGCTGGCGTCGTCCGGTGAGGGGACGCGGATCACCCTGGCCGTCGACGAAGTGCCGACCGGCGAGGTGTCGCCCTTCCTCGTGCACGACCTGCAGGTCGGCGACCCCGTCGAGGTGCACGGCCCGCTCGGCGCCTTTTTCATCTGGACGCCCCCCGCCGCCCCGGCGGCGCCGCCCGTGCAGCTCATCGCCGGAGGATCGGGGGTCGTCCCGCTGTACGCGATCGCCTCCGCTCACGCTGCCTCAGGCGATCAGACGCGCCTGCGAATGCTGTACTCGGTCCGCACGCCGGCAGACGTCTTCTTCCGGAGCGAACTGCAGTCGTTCACGACCACCGCGCATCCGCTCGAGCTCGACTTCATCTACACCCGGCGCGCACCGCAGGAGTATCACTCCGCCCCCGGCCGCGTCACCCGTGAGCAGCTCACGGCTCTCACGTGGGACGCGGCATCCGACCCGCTCGTCTACGTCTGCGGTCCCACGTCGTTCGTCGAGACGGTGGCCGAGTGGCTCGTCGCGGCGGGGCACCACCCGGGTCGGGTACGCACAGAGCGGTTCGGAGGAACGTGATGACCCACCTCGACGGCAATGCCCTCGCCGGGACCCTCGTCGACGCGCTCGGAGCCGACCTCACCGACCGCTCCGCGCGGTGCGCCCACTGCGGCACCACAGCCGTGGTCGCAACATGTCTTGTCTACGTCTCGCCGATGGGCGTCGTGGCTCGGTGCGCGACGTGCGATGCCGTGCTGGTGACGGTCGTCGAATCGCAGGATGGACGGCGATGGTTCGGGATGCCGGGTGTCGCCGCCGTCGAGATTCCGGCGTCGCACTGAGCGAGGTCGTGCTCGGCGAGGTCGTGCTCGTACGCTGGTGAGGTGCAGGGGTTCTTCGGGTCGTTCTTCCACGGTGTGCGGTTGCTCATCGCGGGCTTCGGATGGTGGCGCAAGCGCCCCGGTGTGATGGCACTCGGTCTCGTCCCCGCCGCGATCGTCGGTCTGGTACTGAGCGCTGCGCTCGTCGGCCTCGCCCTCGTGCTCCCCGACCTGGCGGACGCGCTGACGCCGTTCGCCGACGGCTGGCCGGGCATCTGGGCGACCCTCATCCGCGCGGCGGTGGGTACCGCTGTTCTCGGATCGGCCCTCGTGCTCGCGGCGGTCACATTCACGACGCTCACGCTCATCGTCGGGGAGCCCTTCTACGACCGCATCTGGCGCGCCGTGGAACGCCGAGAGGGTGGCGAGGTTCCCGAAGCCGATTACGGGTTCCTCCGATCGACCGTGGATGCCCTCGCCTTCTTCGTGCGCGGCCTCGGCGTCGCGATCGTCGCCGGCCTCGCGGGTCTCGTACCGATCGTGGGGTCCGTGATCGGCGCGGTGCTGGGTGTCAGCCTGACAGGATGGCTGCTCGCCGACGAGCTCGCTTCGCGCGCGCTGATGGCCCGCGGCCTCTCCCCCGCCGCCCGCAAGCGCCTCCTGCGCCGTCACCGGGGCGCGACGCTCGGCTTCGGCGTGGCCACCCAGCTCTGTTTCCTGGTGCCACTCGGAGCCGTGGTGACCATGCCTGCGGCGGTCGCCGGATCGACCCTGTTGGCACGCGAGCTGGTCGCAGGCGATGTCGGCTCGACGGCGGCCTCGCTCACCGAGTGATCGCGGGATCGCTGTCCGTCCAGTTCTCCGCGGTCTGCAGGATCCAGAACGCGGCGAAGAGCAGCAGACCGGTGACTTCCCCCGCGAGGACGACCGGTGCGCGGGTCACGGCGGCGATCAGCAGCACCGTCAGGTCGATCGCGATGCCGATCGCGATCGCTGCATAACCGAACCGGTAGCCGCGGCCGGCGCCTCGTGCGGCCAGCCCGGAGACGACGGCGATCAGAGCGAAGAAGCACGTCGTGACGACGAAGTGGCCGACGTCGAGGAACGACGTCCGCGCGAGCGCCCACCATCCTGTCGCACCGAGGATCACGAGGGATGCGGCGGCGGCGGTGACCCACACCCCTGCGCTGAGGGTCTGCTGGAGAGCCGCCAGGGCGAGCACGCCGGCGACCGCGATCAGCCCGAAGACGGCGAAGGTCAGCATGCCGTTGGCGATGTTCGCCCACTCGCTCTCGGGGACGCACCGGATCGCCCCTTCCGGGCAGACGACCTCGACGTCCGGGACCTCACCCGAGGCGACCGGTGTCGGGATGATGACGATGAGCACGGCGAAGACGGCGGCGATGTCGATCAGCGCCTGCGCGACGCTGTGTCCGGACAGCGCGAGGAACGCGACGGCGACCGCGAAGAGAACCCCGACGAAGACCGTTCTCCCGGGCGTGTAGAGCATCGCGCTGATCGACGGCGGCAAGGCCCCGACCTGCGAGGCCACGACGATGAGGGAGACGAAGAGCGCGAGCACGGCTCCGACGATCGACAGGCGCAGGTAGCGATAGGTCCGCTGCGTCGCGGTGGAAGATGTGGCCACGCCCCCATCATGCCCGCCCGGCACGACGGTCAGTCGCGACCGCCCGGCGGGCCCGCCACAAGAAGGATGACGAAGATGGCGATGATCGCGACGACCAGGATGACGGCCAGCGACCAGGGCCTGCGCAGAAGAGCGCGCATCGCGCGATCGTGCCATGCGGCATCCCGTGGATCCGCGGTCTGCTCCCGACGCCAGGCGCCGCTCAGCCGCCGGGTGCGGTGCAGCCATAATTCGGTCGGAATGGTGGCGTACGGGATCACCGCGCTCGCGATCGCGACGATCGTCGGCCACGCGCCCCAACGCTGGTTCTTCGCCACGAGCACGGCCGTCGCTCCGTACGCGAGGAACACGAACCCGTGGATGCCGCCGCCGATCGTGACGGCGATGGGCAGGTCGATCGTGGCGCGCAGGATCAACCCCGTGATGAGGAGGGTCCACGAGACCGCCTCGGCGACGGCGGCGGTGCGGAAGAGGGCGAGGGGCGTCCGGAACATGCCTTCAGTATATCTGAAGGTTAGATCGATGTCGGCTGCGGAGGTTCTTCGTGCAGGCCTTCGAGCGCGCTCGTCAGCGTCGGCGCACCGGTGGCGAAGGCCCCGTCCAGGTCTGCCAGCAGGCGGTCGGCGCTCCGCAGGGCGCGTTCGCCGAGTGCCGTGACACGAAGATCGGATGCCGCGCCCGCATGGGCCGTGGCATCCGTCACGAATTCGTTCTCGGCGAGCGACTTCACCGCCGTGTGCGCGGTCTGGACCGTGATCTGAGAGCGGCGAGCGAGCTCGCTGAACGAGATCCCCGGCGTCGCCTCGATGTGGGCGAGCAGGCCGTATTTGCGGGTGGTGAGTCCGACCTCGCGGAGGTGGGCGTTGAGCTGCGCGTCCCACACGGCCGACACCGTCAGGAGCGCGATCACGGGACTGAAAGGAGGTCGTGCCGTCGCCATCGATTACTCCCTGCGTACCCGCGATCCGATCCCCCATGCTACGTCGGAGGCGCCTCGTAGAGTGCAGGCAGGAACCATTGGACGATCCGCAGAGGAGCAGCACGCCATGGACTGGAAGATCGAGTTGATATTCGTGCCGGTGACGGACGTCGACCGGGCGAAGGACTTCTACGTGAAGATCGGCTTCCACGTCGACCACGACCAGACCGTCGGCGACGACCTGCGGTTCGTGCAGCTGACTCCCCCGGGTTCGGCGTGCTCGATCGCCTTCGGCGTCGGCTTGGGGATAGACCTCGAACCCGGTCGCCAGAACACGATCCAGGTGGTCGTGCCCGATGCCGACGGAGCCCTCGCGCAGCTGCGGGCGGCGGGCGTGGTGGCGAGTGGTGTCGACGATCAAGGATGGGGCCGGTTCGTGACCTTCGACGATCCCGACGGAAACACCTGGACCCTGCAGCAGCTTCCGCCGCGCACCTGACAGGCAACGGAGAGGGCGACCGTCGTCATCGGCAGCGGAGGCCGGCGCGGGTAAGAAAGTTACCGATTCCCGGCGTCTGTGGGGGGTAAAAACCTTATCCTCAGGATTGGCTCAGTACACCCGAAATCACCCTTTCTTGTCCCCCAAACGGCCGACAGGGTGTTATCGTTTTCTCAGTCCACCCGGGGTACTGGGGAACTGGGGAAAAGCTGGGGAGCTCTCCGAGTGGGCGCATCACGGGGCATCCGATTTCTGGGGAAATTGAGAGACTTGCGTGAAGCGATCCCCTCCACGCCACAATGCCGTGCGGGCCAGGCGTGAAGGGGACCGAGGAACACTGCAACACCGAGACCCACTGGGGATGGGTCGATTGGCTCGGTCACTGGGGGAGACCGATCGATCAGATCGAGAAGCAGAGCACCCACCTTGATCTTAAGTTGGGCGATGCGCGTTGTCCAACCGACGCGCGCGTCTGCGGCACAGACACAGCAAAAGTCGTCGTCCCGACATCTGAGTCGGGTCGGTCTTCACAGTGCACAGCACGAACGGCGTCTTCCGAGCATTTCTGCTCCGGAGGCGTCGTTCGTCGTTGCGGTCTGATGCGCGACGCGGCGAACTCGGCGGCCGTCTCTTCTTGACGACGTCGGCAGCCGAACCTCGACGACGGCGGCACCCGAGGCGCCGCGGCGGAGGAAGAGCGCTGCCCCCTCGGACACACGATCGAGCGACCGGCATCCGAGGGGGCACGCGTGCACATCGCCCCAGGCGAGTGCATCAACCACGCAAGCGCAGCCCCAGGCGTACTTGCTTGTTTCAAGGCTACGTAATCTGCGCGTTAGCGACCACATCCGTGGGGGTGGTTGACAAACGCCGCGCCCGGCCGATCACTTCCGAGAAGAACGGCCGCCGCTGATCACCGTTCGGTGACCGGCGCCGGCCGTTCTTCTCGTCGTGAGCACGCCGCGGCGGCTCAGGGTGTCAGAAGTCCCAGTCCGCGTCCTCGGTGGCCTCGGCCTTGCCGATCACATACGACGAGCCCGACCCGCTGAAGAAGTCGTGGTTCTCGTCGGCGTTCGGCGACAGAGCGGAGAGGATCGCCGGGTTCACATTCGTGACCGACGACGGGAACATCGCCTCGTACCCGAGGTTCATCAGCGCCTTGTTGGCGTTGTAGTGCAAGAACTTCTTGACGTCCTCCGTCAGGCCGACGCCGTCGTAGAGGTCCTGCGTGTACTGGATCTCGTTGTCGTAGAGCTCGTACAGCAAAGAGAACGTGTAATCCTTCAGATCGTCGCGTTCGGCCTGCGTGACCTTCTCGAGACCCTTCTGGAACTTGTAGCCGATGTAGTAGCCGTGCACGGCTTCGTCTCGGATGATCAGCCGGATGAGGTCGGCCGTGTTGGTGAGCTTCGCACGCGACGACCAGTGCATCGGCAGGTAGAAGCCCGAGTAGAACAGGAAGCTCTCGAGCAGGGTCGACGCGACCTTGCGCTTGAGCGGGCTGTCACCCTGGTAGTACTCCATGACGATCTGAGCCTTCTTCTGGAGGTTCGGGTTCTCGACCGACCACCGGAACGCCTCGTCGATCTCCTTCGTCGAGCACAGCGTCGAGAAGATCGACGAATAGCTCTTCGCGTGTACCGACTCCATGAAGGCGATGTTCGTGTACACCGCCTCTTCGTGCGGAGTGATCGCGTCGGGGATGAGCGAGACCGCGCCGACCGTCGCCTGCACGGTGTCGAGCAGCGTGAGCCCGGTGAAGACGCGCATCGTGAGCAGCTGCTCGTCGGGCGTCAGCGTGTTCCATGACTGGATGTCGTTGGACAGCGGGATCTTCTCCGGCAACCAGAAGTTGTTGACCAGACGGTTCCACACCTCGACGTCTTTATCGTCCTGGATGCGGTTCCAGTTGATGGCCTGCACCTGCGTGAGCAGCTTGAGCTTTTCGGGGGTCATGAACGTCCTCGGTGATCGAATGAATTGAGCGTCACAGCATGCACGAAACGCACTCGGTCATGTCGGTGCCTTCGAGCGCCATCTGCCGGAGGCGGATGTAGTAGATCGTCTTGATGCCCTTGCGCCATGCGTAGATCTGCGCCTTGTTGATGTCGCGCGTCGACGCGGTGTCTTTGAAGAACAGCGTCAGCGACAGCCCCTGGTCGACGTGCTGCGTGGCCACCGCGTACGTGTCGATGACCTTCTCGTAGCCGATCTCGTAGGCGTCCTGGTAGTACTCCAGGTTCTCGTTCGTCATGAACGGCGCCGGGTAGTAGACGCGGCCGAGCTTGCCCTCCTTGCGGATCTCGATCTTCGACGCGATCGGGTGGATCGAGCTCGTCGAGTTGTTGATGTACGAGATCGAGCCGGTCGGCGGCACCGCCTGCAGGTTCTGGTTGTAGATGCCGTGCTGCTGGATGCTGGCCTTCAGAGCCGCCCAGTCCTCCTGCGTCGGGATCGGGATGCCGGCGAAGAGCTCTTTGACCTTCTCGGTCTCGGGCTGCCATGCGGCATCCGTGTACTTGTCGAAGAACTCTCCCGAGGCGTAGGTGGAGTCGGCGAAGCCGTCGAAGGCGACACCACGCTCGATCGCGAGGTTGTTCGAGGCGCGCAGGGCGTGGAACAGCACCGTGTAGAAGTAGATGTTGGTGAAGTCCAGCCCCTCCTCCGACCCGTAGTGCACGTGCTCACGGGCGAGGTAGCCGTGCAGGTTCATCTGCCCCAGGCCGATCGCGTGGGAGCGGTCGTTGCCGTCCTCGATGGAGCGCACAGACGAGATGTGCGACTGCTCGCTGACCGCGGAGAGCGCGCGGATGGCGGTTTCAACCGTGGCACCGAGGTTTCCGCCGTCCATCGCCAGGGCGATGTTCATCGACCCGAGGTTGCACGAGATGTCCTTGCCGATCTCGGCGTAGGAGAGGTCTTCGTTGTACGTCGTGGGCGTGTTGACCTGGAGGATCTCCGAGCACAGGTTGGACATGTTGATCCGACCCTTGATCGGGTTGGCCTTGTTCACCGTGTCCTCGAACATGATGTACGGATAGCCCGACTCGAACTGGATCTCGGCGAGGGTCTGGAAGAACTCGCGCGCGTTGATCTTCGTCTTCTTGATGCGCGCGTCGTCGACCATCTCGCGGTACTTGTCGGTGACGGAGATGTCGCCGAACGGCACACCGTAGACGCGCTCGACGTCGTACGGAGAGAAGAGGTACATGTCTTCGTCGTTCTTGGCGAGCTCGAACGTGATGTCGGGGATGACGAC
Source organism: Microbacterium songi (assembly GCF_042747925.1). NCBI lineage: Bacteria > Bacillati > Actinomycetota > Actinomycetes > Micrococcales > Microbacteriaceae > Microbacterium > Microbacterium songi. The sequence goes on along the minus strand of NZ_JBHZIE010000001.1, from coordinate 549,257 downwards.
ACCGAGCGAGAGCGTCTTGATGCGGATCTTCTCGTCGGCGTTCTCACGCTTCGTGTCGAGGAAGCGCAGGATGTCGGGGTGGTGGGCCGAGAGGTACACCGCACCGGCTCCCTGACGCGCACCGAGCTGGTTCGCGTAGCTGAAGCTGTCTTCGAGCAGCTTCATCACGGGGATGATGCCGCTGGACTGGTTCTCGATCTGCTTGATCGGTGCGCCCGACTCGCGGATGTTGGACAGCAGGAGGGCGACACCACCACCGCGCTTGCTCAACTGCAGCGAGGAGTTGATGCCCCGCGAGATCGACTCCATGTTGTCTTCGATGCGAAGCAGGAAGCACGAGACCAGTTCACCGCGCTGCGCCTTGCCGGTGTTCAGGAACGTCGGTGTCGCGGGCTGGAAGCGACCGGCGATGATCTCTTCGACCAGATCGGTGGCGAGCTTCTGATCGCCGTCGGCGAGGCCGAGGGCCGTCATCACGACGCGATCCTCGAACCGCTCGAGGTACCGCTTGCCGTCGAACGTCTTGAGCGTGTAGCTCGTGTAGTACTTGAAGGCTCCGAGGAACGTGTCGAAACGGAACTTCTTCGCGTACGCCAGGTCGTTGAGCTCCTGGATGAACTCGGGGGTGTACTTCGCCAGCACGGCCGGCTCGTAGTACTCCTTCTCGACCAGGTAGTCCAAGCGCTCCTGCAGGGAGTGGAAGAACACCGTGTTCTGGTTGACGTGCTGCAGGAAGTACTCGCGCGCCGCCCGCTTGTCAGCGTCGAACTGGATCTTCCCGTCCTCGTCGTAGAGGTTGAGCATCGCGTTCAGGGCGTGATAATCGAGCCCCTCGAAGCGCGCGTTCACCTTGAATTCGGCCTCAGTCAGCGCAGTTTCCACCATCGTTCCAATCCGTCGCTCACGCGATCCACGTCTTCGGGCGTGCCGAAGACTTCCAGCCGATACAAGTGCGGTACTCGGCACTTGCGGCTGATGATGTCACCGGCGGCGCAGAACGCGTCGCCGAAGTTCGTGTTGCCCGCGGAGATGACCCCGCGGATCAGGCTCCGATTGCCCTCGTCGTTGAGGAACCGGATGACCTGTTTGGGTACGGCCCCGCGTTCCTCTCCTCTACCCTGTCCCCCGCCGTACGTGGGCGTGACCAGGACGAAAGGTTCGTCGACGTGGAGCAGGGGCTCGCCGCCGGTGAGCGGAATCCGCATCGCCGGCATGCCCAACTTCTCGATGAATCGCGCCGTGTTGCCGGACACGCTGGAGAAGTAGACCAGCAGCGGCGCTTCTGTCGCTGTCTGCATGAGCGCCGCCGGGGTGTCAGGCCAGGCGGCTGGCGAGTTCGTCGATCTTGTCGGGACGGAATCCCGACCAGTGGTCTTCATCGGTGATGACGACCGGCGCCTGGAGGTAGCCGAGCGCCTTGACCTGCTCGAGCGCACCGGCGTCCTGGGAGAGATCGAGGACCTCGTATTCGATCCCCTTCGAATCCAGCGCGCGATAGGTCGCCGTGCACTGAACGCACGAGGGCTTGGTGTAGACCGTGATTGCCATGTTGACCCGTTTCTCCCCTCAGTTCGTCTGCTTCTCCCGGTAGACCCCACCGGGATGACCAATACTACATATGGGTACCGACATTGGAAAGCACCACAAGGGCTAGTAGTTACATCGGTGTGATTATCCACACCTCTCCCCAGGTACAACACACGTTGTCCACCGATTCATCCACAGGCGCGGGTCGGGTTTCGAAGCTCGGAAAGCCCCGAATCCCGCCGATCTCGCTGCCCGCCCGGCTATCCATCCACAGGTGCTCCTGCGTCGGCCGCTAGACGCAGCGGATTCGATGCCGTCGGGCGGTTCCGGCGTGTCGCGGGCCGCGGCGCGGATCGGTAGCGTGGGTGACCATGGCCGGGTATCGAGAGCTGCTGCGCACGCGCGGAGTGGGGCGCATCATCGCCGCGCAACTCACGGCTCGCTTCCCGAACGGCATGACCAGCCTGGCCATCCTTCTGCACATCGAGCACGTGACGGGCTCGTACGGCGCCGCCGGCCTCGTCCTGGCGGCGACGTCGATCGGCCAGGCGCTCGCCGGCCCCGTCACCAGTCGATGGATGGGCATCTGGGGCATGCGCAAGGTGCTCAGCATCACCCTCGTGATCTGCGCCATCTCGCTGACCACCATCGGGCTGGTCGAGATGCCCTTGCCGGCCTACATGGCCTTGGGGCTGCTCGCCGGGCTCTCCACCCCGCCCGTGCAGTCGGCGGTCCGCACCATCTATCCGAAGATGGTGAACTCCCGACAGCTGACCGCACTGTTCTCCCTCGACGCCTCGCTGCAGGAGATCATCTGGATCCTCGCGCCCGTCGTCATCACGCTCGTCGCCACTCAGGCCGGCACCGTGCCCGCCATCCTTCTCATCGTCGTCATCCTCATCGGCGGCGGGGCGTGGTTCATCCTCTCCCCCGAGCTCGGGCGCGTGCGCATCCCCCGCAGCCGGCGGAAGCTGGGCGTCGTCCTCACGAAAGCACCCGTGCTGCTGGCCACGGTCGTCGGCTTCCTGCTGATCGGCGCGTGCAGCGCCGTCGAGGCGGGCGTGGTCGCCACCTTCGGACACGGCGGCCTCGAGGCCGGGCTCGTCCTCGCCGTCTTCTCGGTGGGCAGCCTCGCCGGCGGACTCCTGTCGGGACGCATCCCGATGAGCTCCTGGTCGATGGCGCGACGACTGACCATCGTCACGATCGGCCTCGCCCTCACCCTTCCGGTGATGTTCGCCGCGGCGCAGCCGAACGTGTGGTGGCTGGGCATCACCCTCGTCCTCGCCGGAGTCGGCATCGCACCGGCACTGGCGCTCATCTTCGCGATCACCTCCGCGAGCGTGAAATTCAGCGACACCGCCGAGGCTTTCGGCTGGGTCGGCACCGGACAGCTCATCGGTGCGGCCGCCGGTTCTGCGGTCGCCGGCTTCCTCATCGACGGGGTGGGCCCGTGGGGTGCATACACGGCGGCGACGGCGTTCGCACTGGTCGGCGTACTCGTCTCGGCGGCGTTCGTGCGCGGCTTCCCCGACCTGCGCGGCCGTGATGCCAGTCCGATTCCCGACACCGAGCCGGTTCCCACGATCACGTGACCCGGCGTGCGTTGTCATGCGGGTGACGTAGGGAGCGCATAGGACGCTCATATCGCCGTGCGGTTGCGTGGAGACATGACATCGCGCTTCCACGACCGCCCGTCCGACGACGCCCCCGACGCCCACGGCACCCGCGTGTGGGAGGACGAGAACGGCGTCCCCATCGATGAAGACCACCGTGGTCTGGTGTACGACGTGCAGACGCTCGTCAACCGCCGCCGCGCGCTCGGGATCTTCGGGGGACTCACGCTGACCTCCCTGCTCACCGCGTGCGGTGTCACCGCAGAGGCGGACGCCTCCGCCACGGCGACCGCGAGCGCCACGCGCGCATCGTCGACGCCGACCGCGTCGGCCACCGCGACGGCCGACGCATCCGTCCCGCTCGATGAGGTCCCCGATGAGACAGCCGGTCCGTACCCGGGTGACGGCTCGAACGGGGTGAACGTGCTCGACGACTCGGGAATCGTCCGCAGCGACATCCGCGCGAGCTTCGGCTCTTCCACGACCGTCGCGCCGGGCATTCCCCTCGTCATCGCGCTGACGGTCCGCGACGCCGCGACCGGTGCCGCGCTCGCCGGCAAAGGCGTCTACGTGTGGCATTGCGATCGCGACGGCAACTACTCGCTGTACAGCTCGGGCGTCGAGAACGAGAACTATCTGAGAGGGGTGCAGCAGACCGACGCCAACGGGCTGGTGACCTTCACCAGCATCTATCCCGCGTGCTACTCCGGCCGGTGGCCGCACATCCACTTCGAGGTCTACGACGATGTCGACAGCGCCGTCACGTCCGGTCCGATCGTGAAGACCTCACAGATGGCGCTCCCGGAGGAGATCGACTCGGCCGTCTACGCGACCGCGGGGTATGAACAGAGTGTCCGCAACCTCGCGCAGACCTCACTGCAGTCCGACATGGTGTTCGGCGATGACGGCGGGATCCACCAGATGGCCACGATGTCGGGTTCGGTGTCCACGGGCTACTCCGCGACGTTGACGGTGGGTGTCTGAGGACCGCCCCCCTCCCCGCTCGCATCAGGCGATGCGGCGCAGCAGCTCGAGCACGGCGAGCGCGTACGCATCCGCGGGCTCCGGATGCTGGAAGGCGAACACGTCTTCCCCCGTGCCCTCGGGCCGACGCACCGCGATCTCGACCTCGTACGTGTCGGGGAGACGCCGTAGGGCGCGGAACGCGGTGCGCAGCATCTCCCGCAGCTGGCTTTCATGGGGCAGCCACAGGGCGTCCTCGAGGGCGACCGAATCCAGGGCCCATTCGGTGGTTCCGTTGAACGCCAAAATGCTTCCCGTGGAATACGACCGTGGCTCGATCGTCATGTCGCTCACGGTGAAAACGTCCGCGTCGAACTCCGGCTCGTTCAACTGGAACCGATCACCCGATGCCGGGCGCCAGACGAGTCCGGCTTGGCGCAGAGCCGCAGCGGATTCCGTAGAGATCATGGAGACAATCATGGCCCGGGATGCGGCGACCGCGGGCCGCTCCTCGAGCGAGCACTCGCCCGTCCCCGTCGTCCCGTCCGCGCGCCCTCGAGGTTCTCCGGATGCCGCGAGCTGACGCCGACGGCGGCCGAGCGGACGAGAATGGTGCGGTGACCTCCTTCGATCCCGCGGCGCTCCTGCCCGACGACCTGCTCGCCCGCTTCCGTGAGCGCGCGGTCGTCCATGACCGCGAGAACACCTTTCCACACAACGACCTCGCCGAGCTTCAGGCCGCCGGATACCTCGCGATCCTCGTGCCGGTCGATCGCGGCGGATCCGGGCTGAGCCTGGTCGAGGCATCCGTCCTGCAGCAGCGCCTCGCGACGGCGGCACCGGCGACCGCCCTGGCGATCAACATGCACCTCGTGTGGACCGGGGTCGCCAAAGTGATGCAGGACCGCGGTATCGACGACCTCGCATTCGTGCAGACGGGCGCCGCCGCCGGCGAGATCTTCGCGTTCGGGATCAGCGAGGCCGGCAACGACCTCGTGCTGTTCGGGAGCGAGACGGATGCCGCGCCCCGGGCCGATGGGGCGTATACGTTCACCGGGACCAAGATCTTCACGACCCTGTCGCCGGTCTGGACGCAGCTGGGGATGCACGGCCTGGACACCACGTCGCCGGATGCGCCTCAGATGATCTACGCCTTCGTCCCACGCAGCGACGCGGTCGTGACGCGCGATGACTGGGACACCCTGGGCATGCGCGCGACGCAGAGTCGCACCACCGAGCTGCACGGCGCCGTCGCCCCCGCCGATCGCGTCGTGCGCCGGGTGGCTCCGGGTCCGAACCCCGACCCGATCGTGTTCGGGATCTTCAGCGTCTTCGAGGTGCTGATCGCATCGGTGTACACGGGCATCGCCCGGCGAGCGCTCGAGGTCGCCGTCGAGACGGCCGGCGCACGGCGATCGAAGAAGACCGGCAAGGCGTACAGCCAGGATCCCGACATCCGCTGGCGCATCGCCGACATGGCGCTCGCCTACGACGCCCTTCCCCCGCAGATCGCTTCGCTCGCCCGCGATATCGATCAGGGCGCGGACCGCGGATCGCAGTGGTTCGCACAGCTGTCGGGCCTGAAGCACCGCGCGGTCGTCACGGCCAAGCAGGTCGTCGACGAAGCGATCCTCGTCAGCGGCGGGTCTTCCTACTTCTCGCGCTCCGAGTTGAGCCGGCTCTACCGAGACGTCCTGGCCGGGATGTTCCATCCGTCCGACCCCGAGTCGGTCCACTCCACCGTGGCCGGCGCATGGCTCGGTCCGCTTCAGCCGTAGAAGTCCGACCTAGCGCCGGTCGAAGTCGAACGCCTTCAGCAGTTCGGCGACGGCCTGGTCGCGCTGCTCGCCGCCCGCGTCGAACATCTCGGTCACGTGGGTGCGCAGGTGGTTCTCGAGCAGCAGCCGGTTCAGCGACTCCAGGGCCCGCTCGATGGCTCGGGACTGGGCGATGATGTCCATGCAGTAGTCCTCGCCCTCGATCATCTTGGCGAGGCCCCGGAGCTGCCCCTCCAGGATGCTGGTGCGGTGCAGGGCGCGCTTCTTGATGTCGTCGATCACGCCGCAAGGCTACCGCCGAGGCTCTCCTCGCCGCGGCCCGCATGCCGCCCTCGTGCGAGGATGGGCCGCATGGCCCGCACTCCCCCTGCTCTGCTCAGTCCCGCGGACCAGGAGCGGCGTCGAGCCCTGAGTCTGATGAAGACCGTCGCGCTCGGCGCGCTCGTGTTCATGGCCGTGCTCTTCGTCGTCGCGTTCACGCTGCAGGAACGCTACCCGTGGCTGGACTACGTCCGTGCCGCCGCGGAGGGCGGCATGGTGGGCGCGCTTGCGGACTGGTTCGCGGTCACCGCGCTCTTCCGGCATCCGCTCGGCATCCCGATTCCGCACACCGCGATCATCCCGAATCGCAAGGACGAGATCGGCCGCACACTCGGAGAGTTCGTCGAGACGAACTTCCTCTCCGAGGAGGTCGTGCGCACCAAGCTCGATTCCCTGTCGATCGCCACGAGTGTCGGCAGATGGCTCACCGACCCGGAGCCTTCTGCGCAGGGGCAGACCCACGCCCAGCGCGTCATCTCCGAAGGCGCCACCATGGCGACGGGGGTGCTGAACGCCCTCAGCGACGACGACGTGAACGGCATCATCGAGGACCTCGCACGCACGCATCTGATCATGCCCGAGTGGGGCCCGCCGCTCGGGGGATGGCTCGAGCGGATCGTGGCATCCGGAGCGCATCACGGCGCCGTCGACATGGCCGCCGAGAACGTCGCGGCGTGGCTCGAGGGCAACCACGCGGCCTTCGACGGGCTGGTGTCTCGACGACTGCCGACGTGGGTGCCCTCGCTGGCGCACCGCCTCGTCGACGACACGATCTACAACGAGGCCGTGAGGTTCGTCGCCGCGGTGCGGGCCGATCCTGATCACCCGGCCCGCCACGCGATCGACGCCTACCTCGAACGACTGGCCGACGGTCTGCAGCACGACCCCGCCACGATCGGCCGACTCGAGGACAGCAAGATCGCCGTGTTCGACAGTCCGCGCGTGCGCGAGCTCGCCGCCGCCGCCTGGAACACGGCCAAGACCGGACTGCTGACCGCCCTCGCCGACCCCGACAGCGGCTTGCGCACGCGCGCCACAGCGGCACTCGTCGACGTGGGCGGGAGATTGCGGACGGATGCTGCGCTCCAACGTCGCGTGGACGACTGGGTCGGCCAGGGAGCGGTGTTCCTCGTGAGTCGCTACCGCCACGACATCGCCTCGATCATCACCGACACCGTCGAACGCTGGGATCCGGCCGAGACGACGGAGAAGATCGAGCTCATGGTTGGTCGAGACCTGCAGTACATCCGCCTGAACGGCACCATCGTGGGCGCGCTGGCCGGGCTGGCGATCTTCACGATCGCACATGCGTTTCTCGGCTGACCGGAGCGCCCGCAGCGGCTAGCCTGAACGCGTGGCCGCCGATCAGCTCCTCTTCACGTACGGGACGCTGCAGCAGTCCGAGGTGCAGCTCGACACTTTCGGTCGCCTGCCCCTCGCCGAGGCCGATGCGCTGCCCGGCTACCGCGTGTCCTACGCCGAGATCGACGACCCTCGGGTGGTCGAGGTGTCGGGACTCGCGGTGCACCCGATCGTCACGGCGACCGGCGACCCGCGCGACAAGGTGACGGGCTCCGTGCTGCTGATCAGCGACGATGAGCTGGAAGCGGCCGACGAGTACGAGGTCGCGCTCTACGTGCGCACCGCGGCCGTGCTGAGCAGCGGGCGCACCGCCTGGGTCTACGTGAGCGTGCGATGAGTGAACGTGGGACGGCTGCTTCGAGGAAAGATGGTGCGGACATGATCCGGCTTGTGCTCGTCCGCCACGCGAAGTCGGATTGGGGCGACCCCGATCTCGACGATCACGATCGACCCCTGAACGCGCGCGGGCTGAGGGATGCCCCGGTGATGGCCCGCAGGCTCGCCGACACCGGATTCCTGCCCGACGTGATCGTGTCGAGCACGGCCGTACGGGCACGCACGACCGCCGAAGCATTCGGGGCGGAACTCGGCACCGCGGTCGACCTCGAGCCGAGCCTCTACGGCGCCCCGCCCCGGACGCTGCTCGCGGTCGCGGCCGCCACCAGGGCGCGGTCGGTCGTGCTCGTCGCGCACGACCCCGGCATGTCGACCCTCGCGGGCGATCTGTCCGGCGACGGGGTGAGCCGGATGCCGACGTGCGCGGTCGCCACCTTCACCTGGACAGATGCTCAGTGGGACACCGTGGACGCCCTGGCCCCGGATGACTGGACGTTCGACGCCCCCGGCCTCGCCTGAGTCGTCGATCCGGCGGCGTCCTCAGCGCACCACGAGCAGCGGCTCGACCAGGACATGGGCGTGGCCGGGCGTTGTCGAGCGCGGAGCGATCGAAAGCCCCTCCCCCATCAGGAGGTCCATGGCCCCGGCGGCGACGCGTTCGGGCAGCTGCTCGACGCTCGACAGGCCCAGGGCCTCCGCCGCAGGGGTGTTGTCGAATCCGATGATGGGCAGGTCCGCACGACCACCGGCCACCGCGGCGAGGTGCGCCCCGATGGCGAGCGAGTCGCTCGCGCACACGATCGCGTCGATGGCCCTGTCGACGAGGACGCGCTCGACCACCTGCCGAGCCGCGGCGACGTTCTCCACCGCGACCAGGCGTGGCGCAGCATCCGTGCCCGCCGCCTCGCCCATCGCCTCACGCCACCCGCGTTCGCGGTCGTCGCCCGTGCCGGACCCCGCGGGCCAGCCCAGGAACGCGACACGTTCCCCGGAGGCGGCACGCAGGTGATCGGTGGCGGCGCGTGTGCCGGCCGCCCCGTCGACGTCGACCCAGAGGTGCTGCGGGTCGTCGATGTCGTCGAGACCCCAGGGGCGGCCGAACGACACGAAGGGCAGCCCGCGCTGCGTCAGCCATCCCGTGCGCGGGTCGCCGTGGAACGTTCCCGTGATGAGCACCGCGTCGACGTCTCCGCCGTCCACGAGCTCTCCCATGCGCGCGATCTCCTCCTCGGGGCTCCGCGCGGCGTAGAGCAGCACCCGCATCCCGCGATCGCTGGCGTGCTCGGCAAGAGCGTGCACGAACCGGTCGAGCACGACGCCCGAGATGCCGCCCGCGTACGGATCGAGGTGCACGCCGATGGTGGAGCTGCGCTGCGTGCGGAGGCGACGTGCCGACGCGTGCGGCGCGTACCCGAGCGCGGAGATCGCCGCGCGCACACGTTCGCGGGTGCCGTCGCGCACGACCTCGGGCGAATTCAGCACGTTGCTGACCGTCTGTCGCGAGACCCCCGCCTGTCGTGCCACGTCCTCGATCGTGGCGGCCCTCTGCATGGTCATTTCGCTCCTCGCCACCCCTTGACATCACCGTCATCGACACTCAAGCTTGGCACTACACGGCAATTTGAACGATCAAATTTCTAGTCTGATGGAATCGAAGGAGATGTCATGACGCGATACACAGCACGCGCGGCCCTCGGAATCGGTGGGATCGCGGCGGTCGCCGCACTCACCCTCAGCGGGTGCGGCCAGGGATTCAGCGGAGGCGGGAGCAGCAGCGACACGGCGTCCGGCGAGCTCACCTCCTCGGACTCGGCGCTCACGGTGATGATCGGCTCGAGCGGCGACGCCGAGACCAAGGCCGTCGAAGACGCCGTCGCGGCGTGGTCGGCGGACTCGGGAGTGGAGGCCTCGGTCACCGTCGCCACCAATCTCTCGCAGCAGCTGTCCCAGGGCTTCGCTGCGGGCTCCCCGCCCGACCTGTTCTACCTGGCCGCGGACTCGATCGCGTCGTACGCGGGCAACGGCTCGCTGAAGGCGTACGGCGACATGCTCGCCAACAAGGACGACTTCTACCCCTCCCTCGTGCAGAACTTCACCGTCGACGACACGTTCTACTGCGCGCCGAAGGACTTCTCGACGCTCCAGCTCGTGATCAACACCGACCTGTGGACCCAGGCAGGGTTGACGGATGCCGACATCCCGACGTCGTGGGATCAGCTGGCAGCCGACGCGCAGAAGCTGACGAACGGCACCACGAAGGGTCTCGTCATCAGCGGCGAGTACGCCCGGCTCGGAGCCTTCATGGCGCAGGCCGGGGGACGCCTCGTCTCGGAGGACGGGACGACGGCGGAAGCCACCAGCGACGCGAACGTCGAAGCGCTGACCTATGTGCAGGAGCACCTCAACGACGGTTCGTTCGCCTACGCGAAGGATGTCGGCGCGGGGTGGGGCGGCGAGGCCTTCGGTAAGCAGCTCGGTGCGATGACGATCGAGGGCAACTGGATCACCGGCGCTCTTTCGGCCGACTACCCCGACGTCAACTACACGATCGCAGAGCTCCCCGCCGGCCCCGCCGGCAAGGGCACGCTGCAGTTCACCAACTGCTGGGGCATGGCAGCGGACAGCCCCAACCAGGAGGCGGCGCTCGACCTGGCCGAGTACATGACCTCGTCCGAGCAGCAGCTCGCGTTCTCGAAGGCCTTCGGACCGATGCCGTCGGTGCAGTCCGCGGCCGACGACTGGTCATCCGCCAACCCGAATCTGGTCCCGTTCCTCACGGGTGCCGACTATGCGCAGGGCGTGCCGACCAATGCGGGTGTCACCGACGTCATCGGCGACTTCAACTCCCAGCTCGAGACGCTGAAGACGGCGGATCCGAACACCATTCTCGAGTCGGTGCAGGCCAACCTCGAGAGCGTCGTCGGCTGACATGACCACCACCGCCACGCCGACGCCCTCGTCGGCCCCCGCCTCTCCCCGCAAGCGGGCCCGCTCCGGCGGCATCCGCGGCGGGGAGGGGGTGGCGGGGTGGCTCTTCACGCTTCCCGTCATCGTCATCCTGGGTGTCTTCCTGCTCGTCCCCGTTCTCATGGCGCTGTGGGTGAGCTTCTCCGACTGGTCGGGACGCGGCTCACCGCTCTCCTCGGACGTCAGCTTCATCGGCGGACAGAACTACGCCGACGTGACGAGCGGTGGCGGACTCGCGGAGCGCAACTTCGGCATCTCCTTGCGCAACAACGCGTGGTACGTCGTGCTGGTCGTCCCGGTGCAGACCGCGCTGTCGCTCTTCCTCGCGGTCCTGGTCAGTCGGGCGATCCTCCGTGGGCGCGGATTCTTCCGCACGGCGTTCTACTTCCCCTCCGTGACGAGCTCCGTCGCCATCACGGTGCTGTGGCTCTTCCTGTTCTCCACGACCGGCGTCGTGAACCAGGTGCTCGGCGCCCTCGGCGGTACCGGACCCAACTGGTTCAACGACCCGCGCGGCATCGTGCACATCGCCCTGGGGGCGGTCGGCATCACCGACGGACCCGAGTCGCTCACCGGCGCCGGCTTCATGGGCATCTCGTGGTGGGAGTGGCTGGCAGGCCCGTCCGTCGCCATGAGCGCATTCATTCTGATGGCGGTCTTCACCACCAGCGGCACATTCATGCTGCTCTTCGTCGCCGCGCTGCAGAACATCGGCGGCGAGCTCGGCGAGGCCGCGGTGATGGACGGTGCCAACGCGTGGCAGCGCTTCTGGCGGATCACCCTCCCCCAGCTGCGTCCGACTCTGTTCACCGTGCTGACGCTCGGGCTGATCGGGTGCTGGCAGGTCTTCGACCAGATCTACACCGGCACGCAGGGCGCGCCCGGCAAGACCACGCTGACACCCGCGTTCCTGTCGTACCAGACGGCATTCCAGGAGCAGAAGTGGGGCAACGGCGCGGCGATCGCGTTCATCCTCTTCCTCATCATCATCGTCTTCACGATCTTCCAGCGATGGGTGCTGCGCGAACGGGCCGTTTCCCGTCGACGCATCCGCGCGTATCAGCCGAAGGGGGCACGGTCATGACCGGAACCGCGATCGGTCGCGTCGAGACCCTTCGATCCGACAACTCCGTCCGCACTCCCCCGCACCGGCGGCGAAGGCTGACGGCGAAGAGCGTGGGCGGCCAGGTGCTGCTCTACGGAACGCTCGCCCTGCTGGCGCTCATCTACATCTATCCGTTCCTGGTGCAGGTCGCGACGTCGTTCAAGAGCGACGCCGAGGCGGCAGCCGATCCGATCTCGCTGTTTCCGCAGACCCTCACGTTCGCCGCGTACGAGCGGCTGTTCGCGAACAGCGACTTCCCGCTCTGGTTCGCGAACTCCGCCATCGTCACGATCGTGGTGACGCTGGGCAGGGTGTTCTTCGTGTCGCTCGCCGGCTACGCGCTCGCCCGCCTCAACTTCCGCGGGCGCGGAGTGATCTTCGCGCTGGTCGTCGCGGTCATGGCCGTTCCGGGCGTCGTGCTGCTGATCCCGAAGTTCCTCGTGCTCAATCAGCTCGGGCTCTACAACTCCTATGCCGGCATGATCATCCCGCTGCTCGTGGACGCCGCCGGCGTCTTCATCATGAAGAACTTCTTCGAGTCGATCCCCGTCTCGGTCGAGGAGCAGGCACGCATCGACGGAGCGGGCTCGTTCCGCGTGTTCTGGTCGGTCGTGCTCCCGATGGCCCGACCCGCGCTGATCACGATCATCATCCTGTCGTTCCAGGGATCGTGGAACGAGCTGAGCCACTTCATCGTCTCGACGCAGTCGCCCGAGCTCACGACTCTGACGAAGGGCGTGGCGTCGCTGGCGTCGGGACAGCTTAGTCAGGGGACGCAGTACCCGCTCAAGCTCGCCGCGGCGGCGCTGATGACGATTCCCGTCGCCGTACTGTTCTTCATCTTCCAGAAGCGCATCATGAACACCACGGAAGGGGCCGTCAAGGGATGACGACCGGACTCCAGCCGTTCCTGCACGATGCCACCATCACCCTCTGCGCTCCCACCCAGGTGTGGTCGCGCGCCTCCGGCGACATGAGCGCCGCCATCGACGGGGTCTACCACGGCGATCGGCGGATGCTGAGCGACGTCGCCGTGACCTGGGCCTCGGGCCGGGCCGAGCCGATCGGCGCGGCCCCGTCCCACGCGGGTCGCACGGGCTTCGACAGCCTCCTGCGCAGCTCGGACGACCCCACACCCGATCCCCACGTGCGCGTGACGCGGGACCGCGAGGTCGTGGCCGGTCGCATGACAGAGACCCTGCGCATCCGCTCCGTGCTGCCGTCCGCCCTGCACACCACGGTGGAGGTCCGGCTGGTGCCGGACTTCCGGCAGCTCAGCGATGTCAAATCCGGGACGGGCCACGCCGAGGCGTGGTACGCCGCGCACCGCGCGGACGGCGTCCGCATCGACGGCGTCGGGGTGAGCGGTGGTCCGTCGATCGCCCTCACCGCCGCGGATGCGCGCTGGCGCATCGACCACGACGCCGTGACCCTCACATGGGACGTCCGCGCAGAGCCCGGGACCGAGGCATCCGTCACCTGGATCGCCGACCTCGCCGACCCCGGTCTCGTCGTGACCGGCCCGACGGGTCCCTCCGACTGGACGACCCCCACCGGGGGCGTCGATCGACGGCTGGCGCGATGGGCCGATGTCGCCCTCGACGACCTCGCGGCGCTGCGGCTGGCGCTGCCCGAGCACCCCGAAGACACGTTCCTCGCCGCGGGGGCACCCTGGTTCTTCACGCTCTTCGGTCGCGACTCGCTGTGGGCCGCACGCATGATGCTTCCGGTCGACACCGGGCTCGCGGCATCCACTCTCCGGGTGCTGGCGAGACTGCAGGGCTCGGTCGACGACCCCGCGACCGAGGAGGAGCCGGGCAAGATCCCGCACGAACTGCGCGCGGGCGAGCTGCGGATGCCGGGCGAGGGCATCGTGCTGCCTCCGCTGTACTACGGCACGGTCGACGCGACGGCGCTGTGGGTGTGCGTCCTCGTCGATGCGCACCGCGCCGGGATGGCGGAATCCGATGTCCGCGCGCTCCTGCCCGCACTGCGCGCGGCGCTGGCCTGGATCGACCGCAGCACTCCCGCCGACGGCTTTCTCTCGTACATCGATCGCACCGGACACGGCCTCGCCAACCAGGGGTGGAAGGACTCCGGAGACTCCGTCCAATGGCGCGACGGACGCCTCGCCGAAGGGCCCATCGCACTCTGCGAAGTGCAGGGCTACGCCTACGAGGCGTGCGTCGGAGCGGCCGACCTGCTCGACCGGCTCGGTGAACCGGGCGCTGAGGACCTCCGCACCTGGGCCTCGGACCTGCGGCGGCGATTCGCCGACCGCTTCTGGGTGCGGACGCCGGAAGGCCGCTACCCGGCGATCGCGCTCGATCGCGACGGCGCACCCGTCGACACCCTCACCTCCAATATCGGCCACCTGATCGGCACGGGACTTCTCGACCACGACGACGAGGTCGCGGTGGCCGCCTTGCTGCTCGGACCCACGATGAGCTCGGGCTTCGGCATCCGGACGATGTCGACGGATGCCGCGGGCTATTGGCCGCTCGGATACCACCGCGGCGCGGTGTGGGCCCACGACACCGCGATCGCGGCGCACGGTATGGCGCGCGCCGGCCTTCGCGACGAGGCGGCGACGGTGGTCGCCGAACTGATCGACGCCGCGGAGACCTTCGCGTACCGCATGCCCGAGCTGTACGCCGGAGACGACCGCTCCGAGCGGGCGGCGCCCGCGCCGTACCCTGCCGCGTGTCGTCCCCAGGCCTGGTCGGCCGCCGCCGCCATCACCTGCCTGGAGATCGCGCGGAGCTGACGGTCAGGACGACGGGCAGCACCGTTCCCCCCGTGAGGTCGACCAGTTCGTCGAAGGTCAGCGGGAACACGGTGTGCGGGGTGCCGCCGGCCGCCCAGATCTGCGGGAAGGCGGCGAGCGCCTCGTCGACGACCGTCTGCAGTCGGGTCGGGTGTCCCGTGGGGGCCACCCCGCCGATGACCTGGCCGGTGGCCTCCCGCACCTGATCCGCGCTCGCGCGGGCGATCCCGCCCCGTCCCCATCGCTCGGCGAGGGCCGTCGTGTCGACGCGGTGCGCGCCGCTCGTCATGACCAGCAGCGGCTCGCCGCCCGACCAGAAGACGAGACTGTTCGCGATGGCGCCCACCTCGACCCCCAGGGCCGCAGCCGCCGCGGCGGCGGTGGCCGCGGCATCCGGCAGGACGACGATCTCGCCGGGGATCCCCGCCGCGCGCAGCGCATCGTGCACGAGACGGCTGCGGGCGGGCAGGGCGGCAAGGTCGGAGGAAGCCGGGTGCTCGGTCATCCCGTCAGCCTAGGGGTGCCCAGCGCGCGCGATCTGACGTAGCCTCGGCGCATGGCGACGACGACAGCCCTCGATCCTGCGAACCCCGAGCACGAGAAGGCGCTGAGGATGCTGGAGCACGACCTCATCGCCTGGATCACGACGATCGGCAAGGACGGGACCCCGCGTGCCGTCCCGGTGTGGTTCCTCTGGCAGGACGGCCGGGTGTTCATCATGAGCGAGCCCACTGCCGGCAAGGTCGCGCACATCCGCCGGGGGTCTCCGGTGCTGGTGCACCTGCAGGCCGGCGGCGAGTTCGGCGATGACGTCGTCATCCTGCACGGCTCGGCGGAGATCTCACCGCAGCCGACCGCGGAATGGTTCGCCACGCACGGCGACACCTACGGGCAGAAGTACGCGGCGGCGATCGAGGACTACGGCACCCCGGCCGACCAGCTCCCGGGCGTGTTCTCGTCGTTGATCGTCTTCACGCCGGCGCGCGTCCAGACCTGGTAGGCCGCCGGGCGGTGCTTCGTCGCTCCAGCGTCCCCCTCCTCTGCGCACTGACGGGAGACGCCTGGCGGCGCCCCTCACAGGCCACCATCGTCACCTCGCTGCAGAACGGCGGGACGCACGCTGCGCGGCACGGCGGGCTTCGCGCAGGCCGATGAGCGCGGCGATGATCACCTCGGGGTGGTGGAACACGTCTTCCGCGATCGGCCTGATGGATGTCATCCCCAGGGCCGCCAGCGCGAGGTCCCGGCGTCGGTCGCGCTTCTGGGACGCCCACCCCGAGTGGAACTGCTCGCTGTCGCACTCGACGACGAGCCATCCGTCAAGAACGAGATCGACCCTTCCCACTCCTGGCACCACGACCTGGACGTCGACACGGAATCCGAGGCTGAGTGCCATGAGCCGCACCAGTGTCTCGGACCCCGCCTCGCTACGGCCGTCGATGAACCCACGAAGGACCCGCCGTCGGGCCGGCAGCCGGGCGAAGATCGCGTCGAGATCGCCCTCGTCGATGAGACCGAGGTGAAGCGCGGAATCCAGGGTGGCGATGGCGGCTCGCGCGCTCTGGCAGGCAACGGCCTGGGCGACCGCATCGATGGGGTGCACCGTGGTCGCTCGCGGGTGCGGCGTGCGGATCAGGGTTCCCCAGTGCCAGGTGTTGCGGCGGCCCGCACTCTCCTTGTGTGCGGCGTGGTCGAGGTGCACGTGCAGTCGCGTGGCTGCCAGCACGAACACACCCCATTCGGCGAGGGCCGAGATGCACGCGAGTCGACCTCCGTCGGATGCGGCCTCGGCCACGGCGAGGGGCACGCCGGTAACGAGGTAGGCGCCACGGCGGGCCCGCAGAAGTGTGCCGCCGATGACCGCGTCGCGGATCTGCCGTTTCGTCATGCCCATCCGGTGCAGATCGAGAGTCGTGTACAGGCGGTGCGTGACCTGAGCGGGATCGAGATCGAGCGATACGTGCGGAGCGATGGTCATGGTCACACCGTGCTCGCGGGGGCGGCGCGTGTGCGCGAACATGGTCGAAACCGTGGATGGCACCCGAGTGCGCACGGTCAGTCAGTGCTGGGGAGGAAGCGTGCAGCCCCCGTCGCCGGCCGCAGCCCGCAGCGCCCGTCCTCAGCTTCTGCGAATCGGCGGCGCACGGTCGGGATCCCACCCCAGGGCGCGACACTCACACCACCCCGCAGAAGCCCCGGGACGCGCAGGCCGGGGCGGCGACGCCGCAGCAGGGGCGGGGGCGTCGCCGCAGCGCCGGCGGCCGGATCGGCGCCGCCGGATCGGCGCCGGGCCGGCCGCAGCCCGCAGCGCCCGTCCTCAACTTCTGCGGACCGGCGGCGCACGGTCGGGATCCCACCCCAGGGCGCGACACTCACACCACCCCGCAGAAGCCCGGGACGCGCAGGCCGGGGCGGCGACGCCGCAGCAGGGGCGGGGGCGTCGCCGCAGCGCCGGTGGCGACGCCGTTGCGCTCGGCCCCGGCACCGACGCGCCGGGCCGGCGACGCGCGCGGTCCCCGTGGCCGGATCGGCAGCGGCGCGGCAGAATGGGAGGCAGGACCCGCAACGCCGCGGGTCCGGGAGAGCCCAGCCCACAAGGCCGGCCGAAAGAGGATGCGATGACCCACGCCCTGCCCCTGCCCGATATCCACCACGAACGAGTGGAGGTGGTCACGGGACGGCAAAGCGGACTGTTCATCGCCGTCGCCCTCCACTCCTCCGTCCTCGGCTCCGCCCTCGGTGGCGCCCGCCTGTGGTCCTACCCGCACTGGAGCGACGCCCTCGGCGACGCCCTGCGCCTCTCGGCGGCGATGACGCTGAAGAACGCGGCCGCCGGGCTCGACGCGGGCGGCGGCAAGGCCGTCATCGCGCTCCCGCCCGGCACGATGCTCGACGCCGAGCGACGCAGGGCCGCCTTCCTCGACCTCGGAGACGCGGTGGAGAGCCTGGGCGGCCTGTACCGGACGGCCGAGGACGTCGGCTCGACCACCGAGGACATGCTCACCGTCAGTGAGCGCACCGCCCACGTGGTCGGGCTGCCCGACGCCGTCGGCGGCTCGGGCGAGCCGGCCGGCCCCACGAGCCTCGGCGTATACGAGTCGATCCGTGCCACGCTGGAGCGCCTCACCGGCACCGCCGATGTCGCCGGGCGACGCCTCACGATCTCGGGACTCGGACAGGTGGGCAGCCGCCTCGCGGTGCGTCTGTCTGCCGAAGGCGCGCTCCTCACCGTGACCGACGTCAATCCCGCCAAGCGGGAACTGGCCCTCGACCTCCAGGCGGCGTGGGTCACCCCGGGCGAAGAGCACCTCGTCGCCGCCGATGTCTTCGTGCCCGCGGGCATCGGGGGTCTCCTCACCGACGCGGTCATCGACGCGCTCGACGCCCGAGCCGTCTGCGGCCCGGCGAACAACCCCTTGGCCGCGCACGGCGGCGCCGACCGATTGGCCGCGCGCGGCATCCTCTACGCCCCCGACTTCGTGGTGAACGCGGGTGGCGTGATCTACCTCGACCTCGTGGCGAAGCAGATCGGTTCACGGGCCGAGATCATGGAGCGCGTCGGCGCCATCGGCGACACCGTCCGCCGCCTCTTCGACGATGCCGAGGAGCGCGGGGTCACCCCGCTCGCCGCCGCCGAGGCGCTGGCCGAGGAGCGTCTCACCCGCGGTCGCCGACCCGCCCTGGTCTGAGACACCGAGATGAAATGACCGGATGCCGCGACCCGCGGCGTCCGGTCCTTTCGCCTGCGACGAGCCCGCGCACGGGACCGCCCGGTCCCCGCCACGAGACCGGGTTCCACATCCGGTGAGACCAGGTCGCACCACCGGCGACCCCCGCGTGACAGGATGGAGAAGTCAAAGGAGACAGCATGTTCACCAGTCCCATGCCCGATGTCGAGATCCCCGAGATCAGCATCTACGACTTCCTCTTCGCGTCCCTCACCGACGACGACGCGCAGCGTGTCGCGCTGATCGATCCCGCGTCCGGTGCGGAGACCACCTACGGAGCGCTGCGGGCGCAGGTGCTGGCGTTCGCGGGGGCGCTGGCCGCCCGCGGCGTCGGCACCGATACCGTGGTCGCCCTGTTGTGCCCGAACGTGCCGGCGTTCGCGACGGTGTTCCACGGCATCCTGCGCGCGGGCGCGACCGTGACGACGATCAATTCGCTCTACACACCGGGCGAGATCGAGAAGCAGCTGAAGGATGCCGCGGCCACGTGGCTCATCACCGTCACACCGCTGCTCCCCCAGGCGGAGGCCGCGGCGTCGGCGTCGGGTATCCCCGATGACCATCTGATCGTGCTCGACGGCGCGGAGGGCCACCTGAACCTGCGGGAACTGCTGACCGAGCAGAGCCCCGCCCCCGACGTGAGCTTCGACCCCGCGACCCACGTCGCTGTGCTCCCCTACTCCAGCGGTACGACCGGCAACCCCAAGGGCGTGATGCTCTCGCACCGCAACCTCGTCGCCAACGTGCAGCAGTGCCGGTCGAACATCGATCTGCGCGACACCGACCGCGTTCTGGCGGTGCTGCCGTTCTTCCACATCTACGGCATGACCGTCCTGCTCAACCTCGCCCTGCGTCAGCGCGCGAGCCTCGTGACCATGCCCAAGTTCGACCTGGTCGAGTTCCTCACGATCATCCAGAACCACCACTGCACCTACCTCTACATCGCGCCGCCGATCGCCGTCGCTCTGGCGAAGCATCCGATCGTCGACCAGTTCGACATCACCAGCGTGCACTCGGTGTTCTCCGGCGCCGCCCCGCTCGACGGCGAGACCGCCGAGATCGCGGGTCGGCGCATCAACGCCCGCATGCTGCAGGGCTACGGCATGAGCGAGCTCAGCCCGGTCTCGCACGCGATGCCGTACACGCGCGACGACATCCCGGTCAGCTCCGTAGGGACGCTGCTGCCGAACAGCGAGTGCAAACTCGTCGACACCGAGACCGGCGCCGAGATCACCGAGATCGGGGAGGACGGCAGGACGGCGCCCGGCGAGATCTGGGTCAAAGGTCCGAACGTCATGCTCGGCTACCTGAATCGTCCGGACGCCACGGCCGAGACGCTCGACGCCGACGGGTTCCTGCACACCGGCGATGTCGGGGTCTACCACGAGGGCGGCTACTTCTCGATCGTCGACCGGGTGAAGGAGCTCATCAAGTACAAGGGCTACCAGATCGCTCCCGCCGAGCTCGAGGCTCTGCTGCTGTCGCATCCGAAGATCATGGATGCCGCGGTCATCGGCGTGAACGACGAGGACAAGCAGGAGATCCCGAAGGCCTTCATCGTCGCCGCCCCCGACTCCGGACTGACCGAGGACGAGGTCATGACCTTCGTCGCCGAGAACGTCGCCCCGCACAAGAAGGTGCGTCGCGTGGAGTTCATCGACGCGATCCCGAAGTCGACCGCCGGCAAGATCCTGCGCAAGGACCTCCGCGCCCGGGAGACCGCCGCCGTCTGACGCGCGGCCTCAGCTGATGATCGTGTTGACCGCCAGCACGATGATGAGCGCGTTGAAGAAGAACGACAGGGTCGTGTGCCACACCACCGTGAAGCGCATACGGGTCGTCAGCACAGTGACGTCCGAGACGGAGAACGCGGTCGCGTTGGTGAACGAGAAGTAGACGAAGTCGGCCAGCCGCGGCTCGTCGGTGCCGGGGAAGCCCAGCTGCTTCTCGACCGCGCTGCGACACCGGCGGTCGTAGATGCGCGCGAACCCCCAGTGGAACAGCGCCCACGACAGCAGCATGGCCCACACGGCGACGCCTTCGATGAGACCGCTCCAGTCCGCGTCGTGGCGGAGGACGAGCAGCTCCACCGCCGCAACCAGACCGACGATGCTCGACAGGAACGTCGCAGCCGTGATGGTGCCGCGGACGGCCGGCATGCGCTCGAACCACCCGAATACCCTCGAGGGCGGGGCGGGACGCCGGACGGCGACGGCGATGGCCGTGGCCGCCAGCGCCCAGTAGAGCGACGCGATGACGCACCAGAGCACGAGCAGAGAGACCGTGCCCTCGTGGCTTCCGTCGTAGATCAGCAGCCAGAGCCCGACGGCGATCAGGGCGATCTGGAACAGCACGTCGACGACGGCGGCCGTCACGAGGGCGACATCGGCGCGCTGCCACGGCGCCGACGTCGGGGAAGCACTCATGTGCACACGCTAGCGAATCGGGGTCGAGGCGAGCCGTGGTCCGTCGGCGCAACCGCCGTGGAAACGCGAGAAGCCCCGATCAACGGGGCTTCTTGCGGGATGGTGGACCTAAGGGGATTTGAACCCCTGACCTCCTCGATGCGAACGAGGCGCGCTACCAACTGCGCCATAGGCCCGTGAACCTCCGTCAGGTTATCACGAGCGATCATGCGTCTTGAAACCGACGCACGGCGGGGGAACGCTCATTCGCCGGAGGCGCGGCGCGACAGCAACTGCCGCACGTGAGCCTCGATCTCGGCGTCGTCGACCGGACCGCGTGACGCGAACCGAGCGGCCTCCTGCTCGTCTCGTGCGCGACGGGCACGATCGATGGATGCCGGACGCAGGGCCTCCTCGCGGGCACGCAGCGTCTCCTCCTGCGCAGCCTGCCGGAGCGCTTCGCGAGCGGCCAGCGCATCGAGCTCGGCGGCGGCGCGCGACCCCGCCGATGATGCGAGCGGCTTGGGCAGCTCCCGCGGAGTCCACGCCTGCCGATCGCTGCTGAGGACGAGATCCTGCATGGACGCCTCGGCGCGCGGTGCAGCTTCGTGGGACACCACCGCGACGGGAATGCGTGCACCGACCCGCGACATCCGACGCAGAAGTCCGCCGCACACCGCGGCGAGGGCGACAGCCGACCACAGCATGATCTGCGACCCCGTCTGCACGACCTGAAGACCGCCCCAGACGGCGAGAGCCACGGCGAGGACCCCCACCGTCGTCGTCACGATGCGGGCGCGCCGGCGGGCGCGGGCGCGGCGGGCGGCGGGCTGGGACCGTGCTTCGACCAGATCTCGGCGGGCCTGCTCGAGGTCGGCGTGCTCGCGCTCGGCCTGCGCGCGGCGGGCCAGCTTCTGCTGAGCCATGACCGTGCGCGCAGACAGCTCGAGCCGCACTTCGGCAGGCGTCTCGCTCGTCTCGGCGAGAACACGGAGGGCCTGATTGAGGCGCACCGCGTTGCGCTCAGCCGCGTTGTACTGGTGGCGGCTATGCCAGGACGGCAAGAGATAGACGAGCCACAGCAACGCCGCGACGAGGACGATCACGCCCCCACCCAATACCTGTCCGCCCATGGGTCCCACGGTAAGGGACGATGTCTCCGGTCACCCTCAGCCGACCGCGTGTCGGACGAGCAACTTCAACATGAACTTCAAGGTCAGCCCGCACCCGTGTCGAAACCCGCGCGGCGCCGGAGGCGTCACTCGGTCAGGCGGTCGGCCGGGGGAATCGCGGCCGCGTCCTGCGGAGCCTTGCCCGCCACCCACCGCGCCAGGACACCTTCCGGCACGTCCTCGCGCACGAGAGCGAACGCGTAGTGGTCGCGCCAGTCCCCGTTGATGTGGATGAACCGACGCCGCAGTCCCTCGTACCGGAACCCGAGCTTCTCGACCACGCGCAGGCTCGCGACGTTCTCGGGGCGGATGCAGATCTCCATTCGGTGCAGGCGCAGATCCTCGAACGCGATGTCAGTGGCCATGGCGACGGAGGTGGGGGTGATCCCGCGACCGGCGAACCGCTCGCCCACCCAGTAGCCGATCGTGGCCGAGGCCAGCGACCCGCGTGAGATGCCCCAGACGTTCAGCTGCCCGGCGACCTCGCCGTTGTACTCCATGACGAACGGCACTCCGGCGCCGTCGCGGTACTGCTGCAGCAGTCGTCGCACGCCCAGACGCATGTCGAACGAGACCGGCCCGTCGGGGCTCGTGGCCTCCCACGGTCGCAACCAGCCGCGGTTGGAGAGCAACTCGTTCTGCAGCGCTCGGGCATCGCGGGGTTTGACGAGGCGCAGACCGATCGCGCCGTGCTGGCGAGGGGCTGTCACCTCCACGGGATCCCCCTTCGAACGGGCCGCTTCACTGCAGGAATGTCATCGAACGAGGACGACGAGCCCTCACAGCGTCGCGGCGAATTCCTTGAACCAGGGACGCAGTTCGGGGCCCAGATCGTCGCGGTCGGCGGCGAGCTGCACGATCGCCTTGATGTAGTCCACTCTATCGCCGGTGTCGTAGCGACGACCCCGGAAGACGACGCCGTAGACGCCGGGGCCGTCGGGGTCGGCGGCCAGCACCTCGAGGGCATCCGTCAACTGGATCTCGCCGCCCTTGCCGGGCTCGGTGTGCTCGAGGATCTCGAAGATTCCGGGGCTCAGCACATACCGACCGATGATGGCCAGGTTCGACGGCGCCTCCTCCTTCTTCGGCTTCTCGACCAGTCCGGTCACCTTGACGACGTCGGGATTGTCCGTCGCCTCGACCGCGGCTGCGCCGTACAGGTGGATGGCGTCGGGTTCGACCTCCATGAGGGCCACGATCGTGGCTCCGCGGCGCTCGTACTCATCGATCATCGTCGGCAGAAGAGGATCGCGCTCATCGATCAGGTCATCACCCAGCATCACGGCGAACGGGGAGTCGCCGACGTGCGCCTTGGCGCGCAGCACGGCGTGCCCGAGGCCCTTCGGCTCGCCCTGGCGCACGAAGTGGATGTCGGCCAGGTCGCTGGACTTCTGCACGCGTCGCAGCTTGTCCTCGTCGCCCTTCGCCTTGAGCTTCTCTTCGAGCTCCGGCACCGAGTCGAAGTGGTTCGACAGGTTGTTCTTGTTGCGCCCGATGATGATGAGCACATCTTCGATGCCCGCCGCGACCGCCTCTTCGACCACGTACTGGATCGCGGGCTTGTCGACGACCGGCAGCATCTCCTTCGGCATCGCCTTGGTGGCGGGGAGGAAGCGCGTACCGAGTCCGGCCGCAGGAATGACGGCTTTGAAGGGCTTATGGGGCATTCCGCCACTCTACCGACCGCGGGCGAGCGACCCGCAAGCACGCCACGCCTAGAATCGTGGGTATGTCTGATGACGTCGGCCACGAGAAGCGCGCCCTCCGCGCCGAACTCCGCGAGCGTCGCAGCATGCTGTCCGAATCGGCTCGGGATGCCGCGGCCTCGGGCGTGCACGCCCAGCTCGACGAGCTCGTGCGATCCGTGGGGGCGCGTTCCCTCTCCTGCTTCCTCTCGACGCAGACCGAGCCCGACACACGCCGATTCATTGCGGATGCCGTGGCCAGAGGCATCCGCGTCCTCCTTCCGATCACGCGCAACGACGGACTGCTCGACTGGGCGGTCGCCACGGCGGACGGCGACATCGCCGAGGGCCTCTTCGGCCTCCCCGAACCGGTGGGCGAGCTGCTCGGACCCATCGCGGTGAACGACGTCGATCTGCTGATCATCCCGGCCGCAGCCGTGGATCGTGGCGGCATGCGGCTCGGATGGGGCCGCGGCTATTTCGACAAGACCATCGGCTCGATGGAGCGCTGTCCGCCCGTGTACGCGGTCATCTACGACACCGAGATCCTCGAGAGCGTGCCGCGCGAGATCCACGACCAACCCGTCACCGGCGTCGTCACGCCCACGCAGACGATCACCCTGGCGCCCACCCGGCGCTGACCTCGCACCGAAAGAGCACATGCCCACCTACGCCTATGCCTGCAAGTCCTGCGGCCACCGTTTCGACGCCGTCCAGTCCTTCGCCGACCCGACGCTCACCGAATGCCCCGAATGCGGCGGACCGCTCCGCAAGGAGTACGGCTCCATCGGCGTCACCTTCAACGGCTCCGGCTTCTACCGCACCGACTCCCGCGCCGGCGAGTCCCAGGGCGGCGCGTCCGGTGCGAAGGAGTCGTCCGGTGCGAAGGAGTCCGGCAGCTCGAAGGAGTCCGCAGGCTCCACGGTCTCCGGGGGGTCGAAGGAGTCGTCGGGGGGTTCGAAGGACTCGTCGAGCGGGTCGTCGGGTGGCGGCTCCGGGTCATCTTCGGCATCATCGAAACCGGGAGCGAAGTCTTCTCCCGCCGCAACGGGTTCGTGACCGGACGCCGCAGACAGTGAGGAACATCCCATGATTAAAGGCTTCAAAGACTTCATCATGCGGGGCAACGTCATCGACCTCGCCGTCGCCGTCGTCATCGGCGCCGCGTTCACCGCCGTCGTCAACGCGATCGTGGCGACCATCATCACACCGCTCATCGAGATCTTCTGGAAGAAGGATGCCAACGGCGTCGCCGGCATCCCCGTGCCCGACCTCTATGGCGGCACCGTGACGTTCCCGATCGGCGATCTGGTGAGCGCGATCATCAGCTTCTTCGCTGTGGCCGTCGTGGTCTACTTCGTCTTCGTCGTGCCGATGAACCACTTCAAGGAGCGCGCGGCCGAGAAGGCCGGCGTCGTGGAGAACCCCGAGTCGAAGCTCCCCACCGAGTCCGAGCTGCTGATGCAGATCCGCGATCTGCTCGAGAAGCAGACCGGCTCGTCGGTCAGCTCGACGCCACCCGCGCCCTAGGACTCAGTAGTGCGGCGGCTTCTCCCGCCGCATGCGGTCATCATTCGGACCGGATGCCTCGCCCGTCGTGGGCGGGGCGTCCGGTCTTTCCTCGTCCGCGGGCAGCGGCGCATCCGTCGTGTCGGGCGCCGGCGTGAGCTTCGCCCGCCGGGCGCCGGGCACCTTCTCTACGCGCTGACGCTCACTCGGCGACATCGATCGGCTGCGTCTCCGCGTTCGCACGCGGGGTCTCGGGCTGGATGCCGAGCATCGCCGCGATACGCGTCGCCACCGCCGCCGGGTCGCTGTACAGATCGAAGGCGTGCACACGCACGTAGTGCCAGCCGAGTCGTCGCAGGATCTGCGGACGCAGTCTGAGCGACTCGCGCAGCGACTCCCCCACCGTCTCGGGATCGCTCTCCGCGACGACGGCCTTGCCGCCGTGCTGAGCGACGAGCGGCAGCAGCCCGCGGTACTGCACGTCGACGGCGACCCCGAGTCGCCGCAGTTCGCGCGCCAGGGCGAGGGTGAGCGGGTCGGCGAGGTCTTCCAGCCGCGACTCGCGGGCACGCGCCGCGATGCCGCCGAGGATCGACATGAGCGTCGCCGCACCGTATTCGAGCCGGCCGTCGTCGAAGGCCGAAGGCCGGATCGACGACACGATCACCATCGAACGGCGGGCACGGGTCATGCCGACGGTGAGCAGGCGTTCGCCGTCGGGCGTCGACAGGTCGCCGAAGTCGCTGAGCACCCGACCGTGCTTGGTGAGTCCGAAACCGAGGGAGAAGATCACGCGGTCGCGGCTCTCCGCCACGGCGTCCTCGAGGCTGAGGACGGCGAACGGCTCTGCCGTGTCGCGCGAGACGAAGTCCGCGACATCCGCTCGTCCCTGGAAGGCGGCCTCGACGGCCGCCCGCACCCGCTCGGCGTGCTTGGTGCTCGCCGTGACCACCATGAGCGACTCGCTCCCGCGGTTGACGGCGTGCTCGACCACGAGGGTCACGACGCGCTTCACTTCGGCTTCCGGGCTCTCGACGGCGCCGGTGATCGGGTCGGGCACTCCCATGCCGCCCTCGACATAGTCCACGCCGAGGCTTCCGCGACCGAGGTAGGACCCCGCCCACGGCAGCGACACGATCTCGCCGCCGTAGAAGGCGTCGTTGACGAGCTCCGCGAGATCCTCTCCACCGGCGCGGTAGCTGCGGGTGAGCGTCTCGACCGGCAGCAGCTCGGCGAGGCGCTCGAACACCGACGTCGGGTCGAAGGGCTCGTCGAAGTCGTCGGGATCTGCCGGCGTGCCCGCGCTGAGATGGAACGGTGTCGGCTTCTGGGTCACCGGGTCGCCGAACGCGACGACCTGCTGAGCCCGTCGCAGAGCCGGCGCGGCCTCCGCGAGACACAGGGCCGCGGCATCCGCGATCACGACGACGTCGAACCCGTAGGTGTCGGGGATCAGCGGCACGTCGTAGGGCGACGCCAGCCACACCGGGGCGAGGGTGCGCAACAGCGACGGGGCGGCCTCGAGGGCCTCGGCCGGACTCGACACACCCCGCTTCAGCGCGGCCTTGAGGGCAGTCGCCTCGCTCTGTCGATCGACGATGCCGATGCGCCACTGGGTGGCGAGCTGGGCCGCGAGAAGGGGACCGGATGCCGCGGCATGGGCTTCGTCGACGAGCCGGAAGTCACGCTCCAGCCGGTCGACGACCGTCGTGTTCGCGCCGAGGAGTGCACGGTCGGTGCGCAGCAGATGCTCGAGCGCCGACTGCCACCATGCGAATTCGAGCTCGGCGCCGACGCGGTCTTCGGGGACGTGGCGCACCGAGAGCTCGGCCAGCAGTGGTTCGAGTCCCAGTTCGGCGAGCTGGGTACGCAGGGTGGCGCGCTCCACGAGGTTGTCGAACACGTCGGAGTCGGCGGCGAGTCCGGCCAACGTGCGGACGAGCGGTTTGACCGCCAGGGTCGACAGCTGCGCCGAGTCGGGACGCCCGAGGATCTGGGTGAGCTCACGCAGCTCCGCGTCGACGCGCTGCCATGCCACGTGCACGTCCGCGAGACCGACGGGCACATCGGGGGTGGCGCCCGCGTCGACGTAGCGCTGCCACTGCGTGCGCTGCTGCTGCACCCGGACGAGACCCTCGTACATGTCGGCGATGTGCACGCCGGGCCGCACGTATTCGCGCGAGAGTCGCTTCAGCCGGCGGCGGTTCGCCCCGTTCATCTCGGGTGCATCCCGGCGCGGACCGTGCGCCTGGATCAGCTCGGCCAGGGGCCGCTCGAAGACGGTGGGGCTGAATCGATCGAGGGAGTCGCGGATGCCGCGCAGAAGCTGCAGGTACTCGCCGAGCTCCGCGATCGTGCGGAACGGACGCATGTGCGTCTGGGCGATGAGCTCGTAGCCGCGGGACAGCAGCGACGGCACGTCCTGGCGGTGCAGGCGCCCGGCGAGCGCATGCGCGGCGCGGGCGGACTCGGTCGTGGCGAACGAGACGCCGTACCAGGGCGAATCGTCGGGGCCGAAGCGGAACTCGCCGAGGCGGGCGGCCGCCGCGAGCTTCGCGGCGGCGGAGGAGCGGTCGGCCGCGAGGCGAGCGAGCGTCTGCAGGTCGAGGCGGGCGGCCGTCGAGGGGGCGGGGGTGCGCCCGGCGAGCTGCGTCAGCGTGCCGAGGATCTCGAGCGCAGACACTCCGAGGCTGGGGTGCACGTCGGTGACGGCGGCGCGATAGTCGCGCAGCACGCCGCGAAGACGCACGAGCGCGTCGTCGACGTCGGAGACGCGGGGCTGCTCGGCTTTCTCGTTGCGGCCGATCGCCCTGATCAGGTCGCGTTGCAGGTGACGTGGCGACACGGCGAGGCCGTTGAGGCCGATGCCCGAGAGACGGTGGCGCACGCCCTCGAGGGTCGAGCGCCGCGCGCTGACCACGAGCACCCGCTTGCCGTCGCGGACGAGTGCCCCGACCGCGTTGATCACGGTCTGCGTGCCGCCGGTGCCGGGGAGCGTGTGCACGGCGAGCGAGTGGCCGGCGATGATGCGCGCGAGCACGGCCTCCTGCTCGGCGTCGGCGTCGAGCAGGAGATTGTCGGCACCGGGAGGGCGCTCGTCGGGGTTCGCGAGAGGGTGCACCGTCGGGCGCTGCATGAGCGTCGCGCGATCGTCGACATGGCCCGCGAGGGCATTGAGGATCGGGTGATCCAGGTTCGAGGCATCCCGTTCCATCAATGATCCGACGTCGGCGAACGTCGACACGACCAGGCGGGGGTGGACGGTGAACGTCTCGATCTGGGAGGTGAGCGCGCGCACGTGGTCGATGACGGGCTGGGGCTTGAACACCCCGCCGTCGGAGGCGAGGGCGACCATGGCCGCCCCGTCCAGGGCGATGCCGAAGTGCGTGCGCAGGGCGCGAACGAGTTCGGGGTTGACCGAGAACGCGCCGTGCAGCTTGAGCTCGAAGTCGGCGTGGTGCCGGCGGATCGCCAGCGGTCGCAGCAGCACCGGCGCGGTGAACGAGGTGCCCCCGAGCGTCCATGAGGCCAGACCGACCGCGAGGTGGACGGTCTCGATGCCGCGCGCGGTGCGCAGCTCGACGTTCTTCGCCGTGATGCGCTCGGCCGCGAGCCGGGCGTTGCGCAACGCGACCTCGTCACGGAACAGACCCGACAGCAGGGTCGAGCGGCCGGTGATGAACTGGGGAAGACTGCCGGGATGCGCGCCGGTGATCTCGATGCCGGCGTCGCCCGCATCGGTGTAGTGCATCAGGGTGGAACGGCCGCCCAGGTCCGCGCCCTGGACGCGCAACCGCTCCCTCTCAGGTTCAGCGACATGCACGACCGTCACCCCCGGCTCTGAAACGCCCAGGTGACTGGGGTCTATGGAGTCCGCGATCGCGGAGTCCTGCTCGCCGACCACGGCGTTGCCTTCTGCTCGCCACACACGTGCCACCATAAGCGCGCGGTCCGTCCTTGCCCCGCATCCGAGCCGGGTTTTCGGCAGATTGACCGACACGCCGGGTGATCAGCCGTTCCTCCCCCACCGCGCCTCAGCGGTGGATCGGAGGCGTTCTTCACCGACCCCGGCGACGGTCGGGGGCGGCCTGCCGCGGCGCGCGAGGATGGACCCATGAGCGACCTCCGCTACCGCATCCTCCCCTCGCCCATCGGTCCGATCCTCGTCGTCGCGGCGGGGCTCGAGGATGATCTCCACGCCGCCGGAAAGCCGCGACAGAGCCGCGACACCATCGCGCTGCTGCACCCGTTCGACGGTCCGGCCGCGTACGCGGTCGAACGCGCCGCGCGGGTGCTGGCGGGGCCGATCGAACCCGACGAGTCCATCGCGTCGCACGCGGCGGAACAGCTCGAGGAGTACTTCGCGGGGCGACGCGACACGTTCGACCTCGCCCTCGACTGGCGCGGGGTGCGCGGGTTCACCCGGGCCGCCCTGGAGGCGGTCTGCGAGATCCCCTACGGAGAGACGGCGTCCTACGGCGAGGTGGCCGTCATGGCCGGCACCCCGCGTGCGGCTCGCGCGGTGGGCACGGCGTGCTCGGTCACGCCATTTTCCATCGTCGTGCCGGTGCACCGCGTCATCCGCTCCGACGGCTCGATCGGCGAATACGGCGGCCACCCGGAGGTGAAGCGGTTCCTGCTCGACCTCGAGAAGCAGGACGCCGACGAGGTCGCAGACGTGTAGGCCGTCTGCGACGCACGCGGATGCCCCGGGACGACCGAGCGTCCCGGGGCATCCGATCACCGCCTGCCGGCGCACGTGCGGGCCACCGGCAGTCGATCATCGCGTGGCGATCAGTGCTCCGTCGCCTTCTCGGCCCCGAAGCCGGTGAGCGAACGCACGTCCATCTCGGCCGCCTTCTTCGGGTCCTCCGCCTTGCCCGGGAACATCGACCCCAGCCATCCGAGGAAGAAGCCGAGCGGGATCGAGACGATACCCGGATTGTTGAGGGGCCAGATCGCGACGCCGACGTTCTTGAACACGCTCGTCTCGGTGCCCCAGAAGACCGGGGACAGGAGGATGAGGATGATCGCCGACGCGAGCCCGCCGTACATGCTCCACACCGCGCCGCGGGTGGAGAAGCGACGCCAGAACAGCGAGTAGAGGATCGTCGGCAGGTTCGCCGACGCGGCCACCGCGAAGGCCAGCGCCACGAGGAACGCGATGTTCTGTCCCTGCACGCCGATTCCGCCGATGATCGCGAGGATGCCGATGACGATCACCGTGCGACGGGCGACCTTGACCTCACCGTCCGCGGGGACGTTGCCCTTGCGCAGCACGCTCGCGTAGATGTCGTGCGCGAACGATGCGGCAGCCGTGATGGTGAGACCCGCGACCACCGCG
Source organism: Microbacterium songi (assembly GCF_042747925.1). NCBI lineage: Bacteria > Bacillati > Actinomycetota > Actinomycetes > Micrococcales > Microbacteriaceae > Microbacterium > Microbacterium songi. The sequence goes on along the minus strand of NZ_JBHZIE010000001.1, from coordinate 518,672 downwards.
AGGATCGTCGCGAAGGCCACCGCCGAGATGAATCCGAGGAGCAGCGGGCCGCCGAGCTCGAGGGCGAGCAGCGGGGCCGCCGAATTGACGCCACCCGGTGCGGCCTTGATCGCGTCGGGGCCGACGAGGGCTCCCGCGCCGTAGCCCAGGACGAGCGTGAGCAGGTAGAACAGGCCGATCAGCCAGATCGCCCACACCACCGAGCGACGCGCCTCTTTGGCCGTGGGAACGGTGTAGAAGCGCATCAGCACGTGCGGCAGACCGGCGGTACCGAGCACCAGGGCGATCGCCAGCGAGATGAAGTCCCACGGGTTCTTGCCGTACTGCAGGCCCGGGCCGAGGATCGCGTCCTTCGGGTCGGTCGTCGACGCCGCCACAGCACTCTCCAGCAGCGTGTTCAGGTTGAACCCGTTGATCGCGAGCACCCAGATCGTCATGACGAGCGCCCCGCCGATCAGCAGGAAGGCCTTGACGATCTGCACCCACGTGGTGCCCTTCATGCCCCCGATCAGCACATAGACGATCATCAGCAGCCCGACCACCGCGACGATGAGCGACTGGCCGATCCTGTCGTTGATGCCGAGGAGAAGCGAGACCAGCCCACCGGCGCCCGCCATCTGGGCGAGCAGGTAGAAGAAGCAGACCGCCAGAGTGGTGATGGCCGCCGCCATCCGCACGGGTCGCTCCTTCAGGCGGAACGACAGGACGTCGGCCATGGTGAACTTGCCGGTGTTGCGCATGAGCTCGGCCACCAGCAGCAGCGCCACGAGCCAGGCGACGAGGAAGCCGATCGAGTAGAGGAACCCGTCGTAGCCGTTGATCGCGATGGCCCCGGTGATGCCGAGGAACGACGCGGCGGACAGGTAGTCCCCGGAGATGGCGAACCCGTTCTGCGGGCCGGTGAACGAGCGACCGGCGGCGTAGTAGTCGGCCGCGGTCTTGTTGTTGCGGCTCGCGCGGATGACGATGAAGAGCGTCACCGCGACGAAGGCCGCGAAGATGGAGATGTTGAGGACGGGGTTGTTCTCCACCTCGTCCACGGCCGTCTTGACCGCACCGAAGACCTCGTTCATGACGACGCCTCCTGCTCCAGCCGGGCGCGCAGGGCTTCGGCTTTCGGATCGAGCTTGCGGTTGGCGAAGGACACGTAGGCCATCGTGATCGCGAAAGTCGTCACGAACTGTCCGAGCCCGAACAGCAGGCCGACGGTGATGTCTCCCCAGACGCGCTGCGACATGAATTCGACCGCGAACGACGACAGCAGGACGTAGACGAAGTACCAGAGCAGGAATGCGATCGCGAGCGGGAAGACGAAGCTGCGCTGCGTGCGTTTGAGTTCGACGAACTCGGGCGAGCGCTCGACGGCGACGTAGTCGATCCCGTCGGTGGGCGCTCGATCGGTGCGGGAGTCTGACATGGGGCCTCCTTGCCTCGTGTGGAAACAGCTGACGCGGCTGCGTCAGAGTCGATTTCGCCGGTTTTGGCCGCCCTCTTCCGCGAGGGCGCCGCACCGGGCTGCGTCGGTCGTCACGCCCGAGCCCGGTGGTAACGTCGACGCTACAAACGCGGCAAGGGGGCCGTCACCCCCGGAAGTAGGTAGTGCATGGTGGCACTCACCCGGACGCAGAGCGACGCGCAACTGCTGAGTCGCGCCGTCGGCGACATCACCCGTCGGACCAGTTTCCCGGTGTCGTTCGCGGGAATGCACCGCAACGGCACCGTCGATGTGCTGTCGATCGCCGGCGCCCGCACCCGCAGCCTCGACGGCCTGGTCGTGCGCTCGATGCGAGGACTCGGCGGCAAAGCGCTGGTCGAGAAGCGGCCGCGGCTGACCGGCGATTACGGTGCTGCGCAGAGCATCACGCATGATTACGACCTGGCGGTCCTGGGCGAAGGCATCGGCACGCTCCTCGCCGTCCCCGTCATGGTCGGCGGGGAATGCCGCGCGGTCCTCTACGCGGGTTCGCGAACCGTCGGCGGTGTCGGTGACGCCGTCCTCGGTCCGGCATTCCGGGTCGCTGAAGAGTTCGCGACCGAATTGCGCATCCGCGACGAAGTGGAGCGTCGGCTCGAAGAGATCTCACCCGCGGTGTCGGATCCGCCCGCTCTCGCGCCCTTCGCACAGGAGGAATTGCGAGAAAGCTATGTGGAATTGCGTCGCATCGCCGCCACCGTCAGCGACGCCGGTCTGCGAGCCCGTCTCGCCACCGTCGAGGACCGCCTCGCGGCACTCAGCGCCGACGGCCGGGCGCCGATTCTTCCGCTCGACGACGTCCACCTCTCTCCGCGTGAAGTGGACGTGCTCGCGTGCGCGGCGCTCGGATCGACGAACAGCGAGATCGCGGCTTCGCTTTCCTTGAAAGAGGGCACCGTCAAGTCCTATCTCTCTTCTGCCATGTCGAAATTGGATGCCTCGACGCGCCATTCCGCCGTCACCAAAGCGCGCCGCGTCGGCATTCTTCCCTGACCATTTGCGGAATGGTGGTCGCGGTGGCTCACTTCTCCACCGCACGGGAATGGTGACCCGAATTCGAGGCGAAAACGACTATTCGCCCGAAAGGGCGAATAGTCTGAATTCATGGCTCGCAGAATTGTGCATCAACTCGTCGACGACCTCGATGGCACCGAGATGGAAGTCGGCACCGGCGAGACCGTGTTGTTCTCGCTCGACGGCGTCGCGTACGAGATCGACCTGACCGACGAGAACGCGGCCCGGCTGCGAGACGCGTTCGAGCCGTTCCTCGCGGCGGGGCGCTCGATCTCCGGGGCGCGTGGGGCTGCAGCATCCGGATCCCGTCCCCGGCGGCGCACCGGCCAGCAGGACTACTCGGCCATCCGCTCGTGGGCCGCCGAGAACGGCTACACGGTATCGGAGCGCGGTCGCGTTCCGGCGACCATCATCGAGGCGTACGAAGCCGCCCACTGACTCGAGCCTCGCAGGGCCCGTCGCCTACGGGCTTCGGCCGGCCGTCACTCGTCGCCGAGAGACTCCAGGTGGTCCCGCGCCCAGATGGCCGCGCTCGTACGGTCGCCCACGCCGATCTGGCGGAAGACGCGACCGAGATGGGCCTTCACCGTGCGCTCCGCGATTCCGAGGTGAGCGGCGATCTGCTTGTTCGCGAGACCTCGGGCCACCAGGCGCAAGACTTCACGCTCACGCGGGCTCAGGCCGTCTTCGGGGATGGCTGTCGGCAGCAGGATGCCGGCGATGCGCGGGTCGAGCGGCGCGTGACCGGCTGCGACGGCGCGAACGGCGGCCCGGAGGTCGGACGGCTCGGCGTCCTTCAACTGATACCCGGTGGCGCCCGCGTCGATGGCCTGTCGCACGCGCACGCGATCCGAGAACGACGTGAGCACGAGCACACGGACAGGGGGCGCCTGAAGGCGGAGTGCACGCGTCGCCTCGATGCCGTCCATCACAGGCATCGACAGGTCCATGACGACCACATCCGGTGCGTGGGTCTTTGCCGCCGTGATCGCCTCTGCGCCATTGGCCGCGGACGCGATCACCTCGATGTCGCCGTCCCCGGCGAGCACGGCCGACAGCCCCTCCCGCACCATGGCGTGGTCATCGACCACCAGCACCCGGATCATGACCCGGCCTCAGGCGCCGACGCCCGCCGGGCGGCCGGAACTCGCAACCGCCACGCGACCCCACGGCCCGGAGCGGTGGCCAGCGACAGTTCGGCGCCGGACTCTTCCGCCAGATCGACCAGAACCTGCGTGCCGAGGTGTCCCGGAGTCTCGCGCGTGCGCAGTCCGTTGGCGTCGAATCCGGGGCCGTCGTCGCTCACGTCGAGCACCAGATCCCCCGCAACGGCATCGCGCCGCAGCGCGACCCATGCCGAGCAGGGCGCGGCATGAGTGGCGGTATTGCGCAGGACCTCCTGCGCGACACGGTGGATGAGGCGCTCGTCGGCCTCATCCAGGTGCGTGACGTCGGGGTCGACGTCGACGTCGACGGTGACCCCGCGCGACCGGGTCGTGGCCGCGAGATCGTCCAGCGCGTGGCCGAGGCCGGCCGCCGCGAGGCCGGGCGGGTAGATGTCCACGAGCAGCGATCGCAGCACGCGGATGTTCCCTCGGACGGATGCCGCGACCTCACGCAGCTGACTGGCTGTGTGCTCGTCGCCCCGACGCGCGGCCGCTTCCGCCGCGCCCTCCGCGGCGAAGGTCGTGGCGATCAGCTCCTGCACCGGACCGTCGTGCAGCGACCCGGCGATCCGCCGGCGCTCCGCGTCGGAGGCGTCCACCGCGTGCTCGAGCAGCGCGGTGCGTCGGCGTTCCTCGGTGCGCAGACCGGCGAGCAGCCGCCAGACGATGGGGGCGGTCAGCACGACGAGCAGCAGCAGGCTGCTCGTCGTGACGCCGGCGAAGCCGCGCCACAGGTCGGCCGATCGCGCGGCGACGGGTTCGTACGGGAAGTAGATCTCGAACAGCAGCTCACGGCCGTCGGGCGCCCACACCGGCCGGTACACCTCGAGAAGCCGGGTGCCGCTCTCGAACTCGTTCTCGGCCTCCGACAGGTCGCTGATATCGGCGCGCGTCTGCGGGTTCGACAGCGCCTCCCGCTGCGCATCGTCCAGGGCGAAGGTGCGGCCGATCAGCTGTGGCTCGTCGGCGTAGAGCACGACGCCGTCGGGGCTCCAGATCTTCACGCGGACGATCTCCTCGCTGAGCACCCGTTCACGCATGATGGCGTCGAACTCCTCCACCGCCGTCGCCTCCCCGTCGGCGAGCGCGTCGGTGATCGCCGGCTGCACGACCGCTTCGGCGAGCACGTCCGCGACGGTGGCCGCGTCATTGACCGCTTCGCGTTCGGCGAGCCATTGCGCGGCGAACGCACCGAGCACACCGACGACGACGAGCACGGCGGCCAGACCCACCGCCAGGCGCACCATGACGGATCGCGCGCGGGGAGACCGGCGGGCGCGCACAACCTGCTCGCGTCCCGCGACGATCCGGACCCACGGCACGGGCGTAGACGGGACGGATGCCGGCGCGCCAGCATCCCCGATCGTCGAGACGTCGATCGGGGCTGCGCCGGGGACACCGGAATCGACGCTCAGTCGTCGCCCCCGGATCCACCGTGGTCGTCGCCGCCGTGATCGTCGGAACCCGACGAACCCGACGAACCCGAACCGCCACGGTCGTCCGAACCCGAAGAACCCGAACCGCCGTGGTCGTCCGACCCGGACGAACCGGACGAATCGGAATCAGACGAACCCGAAGAGCCCGAGCCGGAGGAATCCGACCCCGAACCCGAGTCATCCGTTCCCGAACCCGCATCGCGGTCGTCGCCGGGCTCGACGCGCTGGTCGCGCGGGACGTCACCGCCGTGGTCGTCCACCGTCGCGGACGGCGAAGGGGAAGCCGATGGCGAGACGCTGGGTGACGGGGTCGCCGTCTGCACCTGACCCGAGACCGGCACGCGCACCGGCACCGACTGTGCGAAGGACGCGTTGCCCCACAGTCCGATGACGGCGGGCGCGGCGACCAGCACCAGCGCTGCTCCGCCGATCAACAGTCGATTCTTCATGTGTCTCACCTTCCGCAATTGTGGCCTGCCGGCGGGCTTCGCCGCACCGAGGTCGCTGATCCGTTGTTCTCAGCCTCGGCGCAGGGCGCAGCATCCGCCATTGCACATTGGTCTTAGTACCCCCGCCCGAAGGCCGCGAACCCGTCGGTACTAGTACCAAGGTCTGATTGCCGGGTCTCGGCCCGGCGAACCACAGTGAGTGCTGCTCCCCAGACCATTTCCGAGAAAGAGGAACCCATGAGCAGCATCTCCCTGGTTCGTCGCGGCGCACTCGCCGCGGCCACCGTCATCGCCGCCACCGCCGTCGTGTTGGCCGGTGCCGGCGCCGCCGAGGCGAAGACCACCTCCGCGGGAGGTGATTACGCGATCACCGTGAACGGCACCACCTACAACCCGGCGTCCGGCAAGGACCTCAAGCTCGAGAACCTCGCGGTCACGGGCAAAATCACGGTCACCGGCCGCAACAACGGCTTCACGATCGACCCGAGCACGCTCGGGGTGTACAACTACACACTCACCGGCGCCGCGGACACGCAGCGCATGGTCACCGCGCCGACCGTCGTGTTCGCGTCGAAGGTTCCGACGCTGACGGCAGCACAGCGTTCGGGGATCCGGCTGTCGAAGCTCGAGGTGAAGGACGACTCGCTCGTGGCGATCTTCACGACCGGTGGCGGCAAGCTGAAGATCCAGGCCAAGGACGGCGCGCAGGGCGGGATCTTCCAGATGGAGCCCGAGTTCGCCGCACCCGTCGAGCTGACCCACACGCTCGGCGCCGGCCTCTTCTACTTCGTGAACCAGTACACCGGCAAGATCAACTTCGGGAACGGCACGAATGCTGTCACTTCAGGCCCGAACGCACACCAGATGCTGCTCGGCAAGGACAGCCCCCAGGTCGCCACCAAGACGTTCCAGAGCGGCACGGTCACGAAATGGATCGTCCAGCCCGACGGCCGGCTCGGCGGTGTGCTCGGCGAGGACGCGATCGAACTCTCGGCGGGGGCGACGAACTGCACGAGTCAGTGCCAAGCGCAGAACCGCATCAACGGCTCCCTGCCCGTCCCGCCCGACCCGACCAACCCCACGCCGATCGGCGGCTGATCACGTCATCACCCCCGCAGCCCCCGTATCCATCCGGGGGCTGCGGTGTCGGCGTGTGATGCGCAGACCGGAAGGAAGCGCGCGCATTCCCTCGTGCTCTGCCCAGGGCGTGCACAGGACAGGTCGATATCCTGATGGCGGATCCTGAACAGGACCCCGGACGACGGATCAGTACCCGGTGAGCGACAAGACTGGCCATGGAGGCAGTGCCATGTCGTGGGTCATCCTTGTTGTTTCCGGTGTGCTCGAGGCGGTCTGGGCGACCGCCCTCGGCAAGTCCGAGGGGTTCACCAAACTATGGCCGACCGTCGTGTTCGGTGTGGCGCTCATCGCGAGCATGGGCGGGTTGGCGTGGGCCATGCGCGACATCTCCACCGGCACCGCCTACGCGGTGTGGGTGGGAATCGGCGCCGCACTCACCGTCGGGTACGCGATGGTCACCGGTGCCGAGCCGTTCTCCATCGTGCGCCTCCTCCTCATCCTCGGCCTCGTGGGATGCGTGGTCGGGCTCAAGCTCGTCGGTCACGAGTAGCGCGTCGGGGCCGGTGTCCCTACGACGTCATCGCGTCGAAGTCCTCCTGGGTCAGAGCGCGAGCGACGCGGATACCGCCGTCCACCGCAGCCTCGGGAAACCGCGCCGCGATCTCGTACGCGCGCGCCGCATCGGGCACGTCCACGAGGTAGTAGCCGCTCACCACGTCCCCCGTGTCGGGGGTCGGGGCATCGGTCACCATCGGGCCATCGGGACCCCGTCGCACGGCGCGCTGCGTCCGATCGTCGACCGCCTTGCTGTCGACGAGTTCGCCGGATGCCTCGAGATCGCTTTCCACATCCCAGTACAGCTGGAACGCGGCCGTCCGCTCGGCGTCCGTCATGCGCGCGAACATCTCGATGACCGACGGGTTGTTGTAGATCAAGATCTGATACTTCACGGTCGCTCCTCCGTCGCCTTCCCCCCATGATGGGCGGTCGGCGCCGGGAGCTCAAGGTCGCGACGCGCGCGCGGCCGCCGACTCCCCCGACAGCCAGCGGATCCAGCGGGCGCCGTCGTCTCCCCCGAACACCAGCGCGCGTACCAGCAGCGTCAGCGGGATCGAGAGGATCGCGCCGAGGGGCCCGATGATGAACGTCCAGAAGATGACGGAGAAGAAGCTCAGCGTGAGACTCAGATCCACCGCGTCGCTGACGAACTTCGGCTGGATCAGCACCTGGAGCGTCACGTTGACGACGCAGTAGATCGCGATGACGGTGAGCATCATCGGCCAGCCCCCGACCACGAGCGCGAGCAGCGCCGGCGGGATCACCCCCAGCACGAATCCGATGTTGGGCACGAAGTTCGTCACGAACGCCAGGATCGCCCAGACGACGGGAACGGGCACTCCCAGCGCCCACAGCGCAAGACCGTCGATGACGGCGACCACCGCCCCGAACGCCGCATTCACGACGTAGTAGCGGCGTACACCGGTGTTGAAAGCCTGGAACCGGCGGACGGTCGGCCGGATGCTCGCGCCGAAGGCCGCCTCCGCGCGTGAGTACCGCGAGCCGTCCGCCGCCATGAAGATGACGTACGCGAGGACGAAGAAGAATGCGGTCAGGACGTTGAGGACCGTGCCGCCGAGGGATGCCGCGAACGACGCGATCGTCGCGGGCTTGAGCAGGGCGCCGGCCGCGTCGGCCGCGTCACCGTCGAGTCCGGTCGACTGCAGCCAGGCGGCGACGTTCTGCGCCGTCGCCTGGAGCTCGTCGGAGTAGTCCGCCACCAGCCGCACGAACTGCGTGCCCGCGAACCACAGCAGCGCGACCATCACCGCGAGGATGAGGTAGCCGAGCACGATGACCGCCGTCGTGGCCGTCCAGGACGGCCAACCCCGCCGCTCGAACGGGTGTCGCAGCGGATGGCAGATGATGACGATGACCGCCGCCAGCACCAGCGGACCGACGAGTTCCCGCGCGAAGTACAGGCCGGCAAGCGCGATCACCCCCGCCGCGAGCCCCATCAACACCACCACCGACGGGGGAAGAGCGGGTGCCGGCCGGGGCGTGGGATCGACGCGCTTCACGATGTCAGATTAGGCGCAGCCGACGAATCCGTTTGCTGACGGCGGCATCTTCGCCATCATTGACGGATGACAGCAGGTGAAGACGACGTCGACCGGTGGTTCGACGACCAGACGCATGATCTGGTCGAGACGGCACGCTCGTTGCGCGAAGCAATCCTGCGGGCTGCGCCCGAGGCGACCGAGAGCATCAAGTGGAAGGCCCCCAACTACGCCCTCGCCGACGACTTCGCCACGTTCAGCCTGCGCCGACCCGGCCAGGTGCAGGTCATCCTGCACACCGGCGCGAAGCCGAAGCCCGGGTCGCCCCAGATCAGCGTCGACGATCTCGGTGGGCGGCTCCGCTGGGCGGACCGCAACAGGGCTGTCGTCACCTTCACGTCGGCGACGGATGCCGCGGCCGCGCTGCCCGCTTTCGAAACCCTCGTCCGCGACTGGGTCGCCCAGCTCTGACCCCTGCGGCACCACGACGCGGATGTTAGCGTGGTGCCGACGACCGATGAGGGGAGCCGAACGATGATCGATGCGATCGCGTCCTTCGCGCGACTCCTGCTCACCTCGCTGGGGATGGTCGCGGGCGTCGATGCCGGGTCGGTGGCACTGTTCGCCGCAGCCGTCGCGACGGCCGTGCTCCTCGTTCTGCTGCTGGCGGCCTCCACATCGTGGTTCGGGAGCGCCGTTCAGGCGCGTCCCGCCCGGCAGATCGATGTCTCCGCGCCCTTGTCGCAGAGTGATCCGGATGCCGCGGGCCACCCCCGCTCGCGGGCGCCCGGTGACGTCGCCCTGGCCGCGTAACCCTCGACGCCCGAATCCGCCCCGCACCGTGGGGTGATGGCGGTGTCCGTCGATGTCGTCGTGGCCGCTCAGCGACCCACTTCCCTCATCGATGAACGGACCATTCATGGATCTCTTCTCCTTCCCCCCGATCGCCGCCACCCTCGACGGCGTCTACGCATTCCTGATGAGCATCACAACCTTCGTGCACCCTGTGGTCGGGCCCGCGTCGGCTGCCGTCGCCGTCATCCTCCTCACCCTGCTGGTTCGCACCCTTCTCCTCCCCACCGGTGTGGCGCAGGCCAAAGCCGACCAGACCCGCGCGCGGCTCGCCCCCAAGCTCCGCGCCCTGCAGAAGAAGTACCGGGGTGACCGCGAACGTCTGCAGCGCGAGACCATGCAGCTCTACGCCGACGAGAAGGCCTCTCCTCTCACCGGCTGTGCTCCCGTCCTCATCCAGGCGCCCATCGTCGGACTCGTCTATGCCCTGTTCCTGCACGGGTCGATCTCGGGGCATCCGAACGCTCTCCTCACCGAACACCTGCTGGGTGTTCCGCTCGGGGCGAGTGTCACCGGGCTGGTCGGGAGCGGAGGCATGACCCTCGCATCCGGCGCGGTGTTCGCCGGTCTGATCGCCGCGATCGCGGTCGTCGCCGAGGTCACGCGCAGGTGCTTCCGGCCCCAGCCGGCCACGGAGGATTCTCCCCTCGGAGGGGCAGGCTCGGCACGACTCCTCGGCGCTCTGCAGTTCGCCTCGGCGGTGTCGGCCGTCTTCATTCCGCTGGCCGCCGGGCTCTACCTGCTGACGACCGTCTCCTGGACGCTCGGCCAGCGGCTCCTCCTCAGACGCCGGTACCCGCTCACCTCTCCCCCGCACGCCGGCTCTCCAGGGCCTGCCTGACACACGACATCTCCTGTCGCGCTCCGGCCCGCCGGGACGGACCATGGCCGAGCGCGACGCCGCGCTGTACGGTGAGCGCGTGGGAATTCAGCGCGCAACCGTCGTCGGTGACCAAGACCCCCTCGGCGAGGGCCGGTTGCAGGTCTCGGTCGCCTCGGGCGGGTCGGCCTGGGCGACCCGCCTGATCCCGATCGCCGCCTTCACGGCACACCATGTGGCGGTGGGCACACAGGTGTGGATCGCGCACGAGGACGACGATGCCGAGCTTCCGGTGGTGCTCGGTCTCGTCGACCCGCCTTCGCGCGCGGCGGCGCTTGCGCGAGATCTCGAGGCGCTGGGAGATGCGTGGGACCAGGGTCATGCGGCGGGGAGAGCCGACGCATCCGGCGACGCGACACCGAATCCCTACCGCTGACAGGGGCGAACACCTGCCCGCGGGCATGAAAAAGCCCCGACCGTTACCACGCGGCCGGGGCGAGACGGATGAGAAATCCGCCTATCGCTGACAACACTACCTCACGCGCTCCCGCGGCAGAGCCACTTCGGCGGCTCCCGTCATGCCACGAGTCCACCGAACAGCAGCGACACCATCATCGCGACGATGACCGAGTTGAACGCGAAGGCGAAGAGGACATTCACGCGCACCAGCGACCAGGCCTCGCGTGAGCGGATGGTTGCCGAGACCGTCGCGGCCATCGTCGACAGCAGGATCGACAGCGTGAGGTAGTCCGCGAAGTGGGGGTCGCCCGGCACGCTGAGCTCGATGTGCGCGCTCTTGTCGTCGTCGGTCAGGACCAGACGCAGGTATTCGAGGGCGAACGAATACACCATGAGCGCCCAGGAGCCGGCCACCGTCAGCAGCCCGAACACGACGAACAGCGCGTCTTCACGGAATGTCTGGTTCTGCGCGACGACGATCGTGAGCAGCACCGCCGCGAGCGCGCCCGTCAGCGTCCAGGTGGAGGCGCCCCCGTACCCGAAGACCTTCATCCACCAGCGGCGCAGGTTGAGCGTCTCCCGCCGCGCCGCCGCTTCGAGTCTGCGCGGCCCCTGCCGCGCGTAGACGAGGTGCGTCCACAGCAGGTACATGAACACGAACGTCGGCCACGTGACGAGGTAGAACAGGATCAGGATGCCGGAGAGATCACGTGCGGACCCGTCGGTGCGCGTGAACGCGAACAGGGTCGCCGCGCCGAACCCGGCAGCCCCCGCCACCAGCACGCTCCAGTTCGCGCGGGCGACGTCGCTCACATATCGGGCGGCCATGCGTCCCATGCTGGCACAGGGTGCGCGTGCGATCCGGCAGGCATGAGGGTCTCGCGACGGCCGCTCTCAGCCGTTCCCGTTGCCGTTGCCATTGCCGTTGCCATTGCCATTGCCGCCGTTGCCGTTGCCGTTCCCACCGTTCCCGCCGTTGCCGCCGCCGTTCCCCCCGCCGGTGCCGTTCCCGTTGCCGTTGCCCGGGGTCGCCGCCGGGACGGGCGCGGGAGCCGGGGTGTCGACGACCGGCGCGGGGTCGGGCTCCACGACGGTGTCGTCCGCCGGGAGCGGCGTCGACTCGGGAGCTGCGGGCGACTCCGACGGTGCGGTCGACTCTGCAGGTACTGTCGTTCCGCTGGGCGCCGTCGAGACTGCGGGTGCCGGGCCCGTCAGGCGGTTGGCGCTGAGGAAGCCGGCCACTGTCGCTCCCCCGACGAGGAGAACGGCGAGCACCGTGAGGACACCCACCCACCCTTTTCTCCGGCGCGGACGGCGTCCTTCGGGACCTGACCGCGGGAGGCCCTGCGGCTCACGCGGGATCAGCCGTGTCGTCTGGTCGCTCGCGGATGCGAACGGGCGTGCTTCGCCCGGGGCAACGAGCGTCGGCGAGGTCATCTCGTCGCCCTGGCTTTCCGCGTCCAGATAGGCCGTCACGACCGGGGCGGTCGATTCCTCGCCGGTCCCGAATCGGTCGATCGCGTCGACGATGGCGAGCGCCGTCGGCCGATCGAGCGGGTCGCGCGCCGTCATCGCCGTGAGCAGGTGCGACCACCCGCTCCCCAGCGAGGCGGGGACGACCGGATCCTGCGTCAGACGGACGATGACGGATTCCGTGGGGGCCGTCCCCGGGAATGCGCGTTTGCCTGTGAGCGACTCCAGCAGCACGAGCCCGAGCGCGTAGATGTCGGAAGACGTCGCCGGGCTGGCCCCCTGGAGCTGCTCAGGGCTGAGATACGCAGCCGAGCCGACGACCAGGCCGGGGGTGGTCAGCCGTGTGGAATCGATGAGATGAGCGATACCGAAGTCGGCGAGCTTCGCGCGGAACTCCTCGCGCGGCACCGTCGAGGGCTGCACCAGGACGTTGGACGGCTTGATGTCGCGGTGCACGATACCGGCGTCGTGCACGACGTGGAGCGCACTGGCCAGATCTCGAGCCATGGCGGCGACGAGGTGCCCGGCGATGGGTCCGCCGACGATGCGCTCACGGAGTGTGGCGCCGGGCACGTACTCCATCACGAGGTAGCGAGGTGGCTCCTCGCCGACGTGGGCGTCGAAGACGGTCACGAGCGCCGGATGGTTCAAACCCGCGAGGATGTGCGTTTCTGTGACGGTCCTTTCGGACTCCGGCATCCCGTCGCGGAAGACTTTGACGGCCACGGGCCGGCCGAGCACGGTGTCGCGAGCCCGGTAGACGACGCCCATCCCGCCCTCGCCGAGCTTCGGACCCAGGGCGTACCGACCGCCGAGCAGATCTTTCGTCCGCCGGGCGCTCGGCTCGGCGGGCGGTGAGGTGTCGGGCTCAGGCGAGCGGGTCATTGTCGCGGACGCTTCTTCGCGTCACACGCTCGCCGGTGGCCGGATCGACCGACTGACGGGTGGTCGACTCCGTCTGACGTCGGCGCAGCATGAGGATGAGGCTGATGAGGAACACGATCGCACCCGCGCCCATCAGGATGTACCCGATCAGGTGCAGGTCGACGACCCCGCCCGTGTCGAAGTTGACGGCGAACGCCAGGATCGCTCCGATGACGAAGAGTGCAATGCCACTGCCAAGACCCATGATCGATCCTTCCTAGGACACCCGCACCTGCGAGCCACCGACCACAATACGGTCATCGACGCCGAACACCTGCAGCGGATGAACCAGTTCACCCCTTGGGGTGGGTTACAGCCACCCCGCTTCGCGCAGGGCCACGCGGGTGTCGCGATGGGGCGAGTACGGCACCCGGTCGGCGCCGACGATGCGATAGTCGGTCAGCCCCGGTCCCGCCCAGAGGATCGAGTCGCCCGGTCCGGCGAGCGCGATCGCCGCTCGAATGGCGTCGCGGGGGTTCGCGATCTCGTAGACGTCGGCAGAGTCGGCGCCTGGGACCGACGCGGCCCCGTCGCGTAGCGCCGCTCGGATCGCCGTCGGATCCTCATGGCGCGGATGGTGGTCGGTGATGATCAGGATGTCGGCGCACGCGGCGCTGACTCGCCCCATGTGCGCGCGTTTGGTCGGGTCCTTGTCGCCGTCCGCGCCGACCACCATGACGACCGAGCCGCTCGTGACGCGCCGCATTGCGAGCAGCGTCTTCTCGAAGGCATCCCCATTGTGCGAGAAGTCGAGGAGGACGAGCGGACCTCGGTCGCCCGACACCCTTTCACCCCGTCCGGGCACATGCACGCGCAGTCCCGTCGATTCGAGCGCCGTGGATACCGATTGCAGGCTGAAGCCGGCCTCGAGAAGCATGACGATGGCCAAGCCCGCGTCGGCCGCCATGTGCACACCCATCAGGCTGACGCGGATCTGCAGCATCCGTCCGTCCGTCGACGAGAGCGTGAACCACGTCGATTCGGGTGTCTCGCGGGTCACTCTGACACGCCAGTCGGCAGGGATGTCGGGCTGCGTCGTGATGGTCGTCACGGGGATGCCCGACAGCCGACGGAGACGTTCGCCGTACTCCGTGTCGACCGAGACGACCGCGCGCCGGGCGTGCTCGGGCCGGAACAGCGCCACCTTCGCGTCGAAGTAGTCCTCCATGCCGCCGTACTCGTCGAGATGATCGTGCGTGAGATTGGTGAACCCGACGACGTCGAACATCAGCCCGTCGACCCGGCCCCGGCTCACTCCGTGCGCGCTCACCTCGAGCGCCACCGCCGAAGCGCCCGCCTCGCGCATGCTCTCCAGCAGCGCGTGCAGCTCGGGCGCCTCCGGCGTCGTCAGTCTGCTCGCCACCGCGCGACCGCCGATGCGCCGTTCCACGGTCGTGCTGAGCCCGGCGTGCACGCCCATCTGGCTCAGGATGCCGTGCAGCATGTGCACCGTCGACGTCTTTCCGTTCGTGCCGGTGACGCCGAGCAGCGTCGGCGCGTCGGCATCGGAGCCGTACAGCCACGCCGAGAACATGGCGAGCATGCCTCGCGGGTCGTCCACGACGAGCGTCGGCAATCCCGTCTCGCATGCGAGATCTGCTCCGGCCAGGTCGGTGACGATCGCGGATGCGCCCGCCGCCGCCGCGGCCGCCGCGTAGCGCGCGCCATGTACGTGGGCGCCCGGCAGCGCGACGAAGAGGTCGCCGCGCGCGACGTCGAGCGACGCGCACGCCAGGCCGTTGAGCACCACCTCCCGATCACGGACCATCGCGTCGTGATGGATCCGTTCCGCCCCGAACGTGCGCTCGAAGTCGCGAAGTGTCCGTCGTGCGCGCCGAGCAGGACGCAACAACGCCGGTCGTGCCCGCGCCGAGTCGTCGCGGATCACGGTCGGAGGTGAGATGGAATCGAACATGGCGCCCTTTCCGGAACGCCCGACGCTAGACGCGCGACCGGATCTGTCCCAGCATCTTGCGCCCGCACGCCGTCCGTGCATGGGCGCACCCCGATGGCGCCGCACCGCACCCCCGCCTGATGCAGACCTGTCAAGGGGCGCCCGCGGAACGCCGTCCCCGTGCCACGGTGTGTGCCACTGCACGCACGGAACGGGGAACACATGACCGCCGAGACGAGCGCACCATCAGGCATCGACCCCGGTGCGCGAGCGCGATTCTCTGCGCGAAACCTGTGGTCGGGCATCCTGTTCGGCATCGGTCTCATCGCCTTCATCGACGAGACCGTGTTCCATCAGCTCCTGCACTGGCACCACTTCTACGATCTGGCGACCCCCGACATCGGCCTCGTCTCGGACGGCTTCTTCCACGCGCTGAGCTGGGCGGCGACCGTCGGCGGCCTCTTCCTGCTGGCCGATCTGCGCCGGAGGAACGCGTTCCGGCAGACCCGGTGGTGGGGAGGCGTCCTGATCGGGGCCGGCGCCTTCCAGCTGTACGACGGCCTGGTGCAGCACAAGCTGTTCGGCATCCATCAGATCCGGTACGTGCCCGACCTCCTCATGTACGACGTGCTGTGGAACGTCACCGCCATCGTCTTCCTCGTCGTCGGCGTCATCCTCGCCGTGCGCACACGCCCGAGCGTCACCGCCTGACGACGTGCACGATCACGGCACGACCGGATCGTGGGGCATCACCCTGCTCTTCGCGGCGCCCTTCGTGCTCGCAGCGCTGCTGTACGGCGGCGGGGTGGTCGTCGAAGCGCGACGCGGACGTCCCTGGCCGTGGCCGCGTACGCTGGCCTGGCTTGCGGGTGTGGCGATGGCGGGCATCGCCACCGCGGGCCCGCTCATCGTGCCGGTCGATCCGGGCTTCGTCGCGCACATGTGGACGCACCTGCTGGTCGGCATGGTCGCCCCGGTGCTTCTGGTCGTCGCGTGCCCCGTCACTCTGGCGCTGCGGTCTCTGCACGTCCGCCGTGCCCGCCAGATCTCGCGCGTGCTGAACAGCGGGCCGGCGCGGGTGATCGCGCATCCGATCACCGCGGCGATCCTCAGCGTGGGCGGCATGTGGCTGCTCTACGCGACGGATCTGTACGGCATGATGCTGCAGAGCCTGCTCGTGCACCTGGCGGTGATGACGCACTTCCTCGTCGCAGGCGTGCTGTTCACGGCGGCCGTTATCCCGTGCGACCCGTCGCCGCACCGCGCGCCGTACCCGATGCGGATGGTCGTGCTGGTGGTCGCCCTGGCGGCGCACGACATCCTCGCCAAGGTGATCTACGCCTCTCCCCCCGCGGGCATGACGAGCGCCGACGGGCAGTCGGGCGCCCTGCTGATGTACTACGGCGGCGACATCGTCGACGCCGTCATCATGACGATCCTGTGCGCGCAGTGGTACCGGGCGGCCGGAGGCCGGCTGCTGCGCTCGCGCGCAGCGCCACTCGTCGTCGACGGTGTCGCGGGCGCGCCCTGATCGGGACCGGTGCCCCTGTCGACCCGGGAACGATGCGCGCGAACATCACGGCATGACAAGCTCTCGAATCCTCGTTCTCGCCGCCGGCCTCGCCGCTCCCGTCCTCTTCGTCGCCGGTCAGGCGCTCCTCCCCAACCTCGGTAGGGAGGTCGGCCCCGCCTTCGCGATGATGCTGGAGTACCGGGATCAGCTCATCGTGTCCCGCCTGCTCACGACCGCTGGGGCCTACCTTCTGCTCGCGACGCTCTGGCTCGTCGCCCGGCTGGGGGGCAAGGTAACGCGCGTGGGGGCGGTCATCGCCGCGGTCGGCACCTACTTCAATGCGTTCAGCCAAGGGGTGCAGGGCTACGCCGCCTGGGGGGCGACCGCGCCGGGGCTTCCGCACGAGCAGTCGATGTTGACGCTTCTCCATCTCGAAGACGGGCTGGCGGGCATCTTCGTGTCGTACTGGTCGATCCCCTTCTTCGGAATCGGGCTCGTCGTTCTCAGTATCGGGCTCCTCGTCGCCAGGACGACACCCGTGTGGATGCCGGTGCTCTTGCTCGTCGGAGTGGTTGCCGCATTCCTCACCGCCGGGCTGGGGCCGGTCGTCGCTCTCACCCAAGCCCCTCTCGCCATCGCACTCATCGCGCTGACCCTGCGCAGTGGTTCCGCCCTTGCCTCGCAGCCGGTGACCGTCCACGCTGAGGTGTGATGAACGTGGCCCGCATCCGGCGCTCTCGCGCCTTGATCTGTGCTGTCGCCTGCGGACTGCTGGCGGCCGCAGGGATGTGCGCGATCGTGGCGGCGGGGCCGGACCGTGCGCTGGCCTCGCACCTCATCGAAGACACCGTCGTCGCGCTGGCGTGGGCGGCGCTCGCCACCCTCTGCGCCGTTCGTGGCCGGCCCGCCGCTGTGGTCCTCACGATCGCGGTCGCATGGGGCGTCTCGGCGGCGACGAACGGCTGGGCGCTGCTGGGCGTGCCGTCGAGCGTCGCCTCCGCCTGGGTCAGTACGTGTGCGTGGGCGATCGCGGTGGGCCTCTCCTACACGGTGGGCGTGCTTCACGTGCTGCCTCGGCGTTCTCCACGAGCGTTCCGAGGCGCCGCGGTGTTCAGTGTCGCGCTGATGACGAGCGGATTCGCCACGCTGCCCGCCGTCACGATCGAAGACGGCGTCGCGTTCCCCAACCCGCTGGCACTCCCGTTCTCCGACATCCTGGCCGCCGGCGGCGTTCTGGCCACAGTGGTCACGGCATTCGCCGCAGGAGCGGTTCTCGCGATGCAGGCGACGAGTCCCTCGCGGCGTCGACGACTGATCCCGGTGGTGGCAGCGGCCATCACCGGGATGGTCGGTCTCGGGGTGGGTGGCCTGGCGAACGAATGGGCGCCGCTCGTCCAGGTGCTCACGGTTCCCCTTCTTCCGGTCGCCATCGCCGTGAGCTCCTCCCCGCTGATCCCGCGAGCCCTGCGGGCCGTGTCGGCGCAGCTCGATGGCGCCGCCGATCCCCTGAGCGCACTGGCTGCGACGCTGACGCAGATCAGCCGAGACGTCGGTCTGGCCGGTCTCGCGATCGAGGTGGACGATGTCGTCGTGGCCTCGGTGGGGCCCGTCGGCCCCGAGAAACTTCTGCTCATGCACATGGGCCGGCTCGAGGGTCACCTGCGAACGCCACGCCTGGCCGACGACGAACTGATTGAGGTCAGTTCGGTGACCGCATCGATCGCGGCCGTGCTCTGTTCTGCTCGGCTCGTGGAAGAAGTGCGTCGTTCACGAGCCGAGCTGACCGTGGCGCGCGCGGAGGAGCGCCGCAAACTGCGACGCGATCTGCACGATGAGGTCGGACCGCTCCTGGCCGCGGTTCTCACCCACGCGGATGTCGCGGAGCTGGCCCTGGATCGCTCTCCGGAACGCACCCGAGACTCGCTGACCAAAGCGCGGGCCGCCGGAGTCGACGCCGTCGTCGCCCTGCGCCGGGTGGTCCGTGATCTCGGACCGGCCGCGGTAGACGACCTGGGGCTGCGGGGTGCGCTGGAGGAGCTCGCCTTCCACCTGTCCGGCGGATCCACCGCGGTCTCCGCGACGGCAGCGGCGGTGCCGGCGATGCCCGCCGCGGTCGAGATCGCGCTGTACCGCATCGCCGCCGAAGCCGCGACCAATGCGCTCCGCCACGCGTCGCCGTCCGTCGTCGGTATCCGGCTGTGCGCGGCCGACGGCGGCGTGCTCTTGACGGTGGCAGACGACGGGAGAGGCTTCGATCGGAGTGTCGTCGATGCGGGTGTCGGACTCGCCTCGATGCAGAATCGGGCCGCTGAGCTCGATGGCGAACTCATCATCAGCACCGGCGCGACAGGCACGACGGTGAGCGCCCGGATCCCGGTGTCGGTGTGAAGCGGTCGACGCCGTGAGGGTGCTTCTCTGTGATGACCACCCGATCTACCGAGACGGATTGAGGACGCTATTCGACGAACTCGGCGTCGACGTGGTGGCGGAGGCGGGGAACGGCGAGGATGCGGTTGCCCTGGCATCCGCGTTCGAGCCTGACATCGTGGTGATGGACCTCTCGATGCCCGGGATCGGAGGAGTCGAGGCGACGAGACGCATTCTGGCAGAGCATCCGTCCATGAGAGTCCTGGCGCTGACGATGATCGACGACCACGCGACGGTGCTCGCAGCGCTTCGCGCGGGGGCGAGCGGGTATCTTCTCAAGGGCGCCGGCCACGCCGAGATCCGCACGGCTCTCGCTGCCGTGCAACTCGGTGGGGTGACGGTTTCCGCGGAGGTCACCGCGGGCCTGCGCGCAGGACTGCGCAGTCCGCATCCGTTTCCGCAGCTGACGCCGCGCGAGCGCGATGTGCTCGGCCTGATGAGCCGCGGGCGTACGAACGAGCACATCGCTGACGTTCTTTCGCTGTCGGTGAAGACGGTGCGCAACGTCGTCTCGAGCATCTTCTCAAAGCTCGCGGTCTCGAGTCGTGCAGAAGCGGTTGCGGTGGCGCGGGACGCCGGGCTCGAGGGGCACGGATAGCCCCGCGAGCTGAGGGTTCGCCCTGTTAGGGTGAGGCAAGCGTTCCCAGACCTCGAGCGCTGACTCCGTTCAGCGAGCCAGAGAGGTCGGGATGCCGCACATCAGGTACGAGCCCATGGCCTCCCGTTCGCCGAACTCCCGCAGGGAACGTCTCTCATGACGCGCGAGAGGGAGCTGGTCCGCACGTTCGTCGAACTGGCGGACACTCTCGTGGCCGGGTACGACATCGTCGATCTGCTCTACCGACTGGTGACGCGGTGCGCGCGCACCCTCAACGCCGCAGACGCGGGCATCCTCCTCGCGCGTGCCGACGGCACACTCGAGGTCGTCGCATCGACGAGTGAGCGCAGCATGCTGATCGGTCTGCTGCAGCTGGACGAGAGCCAAGGTCCGTGCGTCGGGGCCTACCGCACCGGGCACATCGTCACGGTCGACAACATCGCCGACATGCGCAGCCGGTGGCCCGCGTTCGTCGAGGCCGCGGGCGCCCAGGGATACCAGACGATGCACGCGATCCCTCTCCGACTCCGCGAGCAGACCATCGGTTCCCTCAACCTGTTCGGTGACACCTCGGGCCCGCTTTCGGCCGAGGACGCCCTCGTGGCACAGGGTCTCGCCGACATCGCGACCATCGGCATCCTGCACGAGCGCGCGCTGCGCGAGTCCAACAGTGCGAGAGAGCAACTGCAGTTCGCGCTCGACAGCAGAGTCATCATCGAACAGGCGAAGGGGGTGCTCGCGCAGACAGAGCGCATCACCCCGGAGCAGGCCTTCGAGATCCTCCGACGCATCGCCCGCACGTCCCGCCGCAAACTCTCCGATGTCGCCCGCGAGGTCATCGAGGAGGCGGGTCGCGCCTAGCCGGGCTGTCGCTCGACAGCATCCTTCCGTGATCAGGCCATGACCGGTTCCCGCCGCGCGGGTGCGGGGGCGGGCGCTCCGGGCATGACCGGCTCGGGCACCACCCACAGGCCGCCGCTGCTGGAGGCGGCGTCCGCGAGCAGGTGCAGCCAGGCCGTGTTGTAGACGTGGCGCGCGGGGACGCTGTAGGTGAACACGATCGGAAGTGCGGAGGTCATCCACAGCACCCGCACCGGACCACTGATCCCGTCTTCCGGCGAGAGCCTGAGCGTGAAGCGCTCGTCTCGGCGCAGTTTGTTGCAGATGACGAGCTGCAGGTGTGCGAGGGTGCGATCGTCGATCTCGGCAATGTGCTGAGAGGTAACGTATTCCAGAGTGCCCATGATCTTCTCCCGGTCTGTTGATTCACGCGGCGTGCGGCGGAGTCGACCAGGGTCTGGGGCAACGTCCTTCGACCATACGCCCCGGTCGCCCCCATCACAACGCCTGCGCGCAACACATCGCGCCGGGTTTCGACCGTCAGGCTTCGAGCCGAGACCCGCTGCCGACGAACTCCGCTCGCACTTCTCGGCTGAGCAGCGCGTCGTCCAGCTCCCATTCGTACGACGCGAGGATCTCGCGAGACGCGATGGGCGCCTCGATCCAGAACTCGAGCGCCACCCACCCCACCTGCGCGGGCTCGTGCGGGCACGGGCGACTGGAGTAGCCGCGCACACTCCACATGCGCCACATCGTCCGACGCGCCGTCTTGCGCGGCACCTCTCGGCGCATCACCACTCGAAGGGTCATCGCAGCTCCCGGTTCGCGAACGTTGCGGGTCACCTTCGCGCGGAGAGCACTCCGGAAACAGCACCCTTGACCTGCGCGGTCGTTGCGCGTATGCGCGAGGGGCCGGCTGGCTGCGGACGACGGGGGCGCAGCATCCGTCACGACCTGTCCGGTCGAGTCGCTCTGCGCCGGCGGCGGCTACAGCGTCAGACGTCCGGCGACGATCTCGGTGGCGACGAGTCCGAGCCGGGTCTGCGTCGCCCGGGCATGGTCGCGCACCAGCTGGAAGGCCGCGTCCGTATCGATGCCGCGACTCTGCGCGACGTACCCCTTCGCCTGCTCGATGAGCACCCGGCTGTTGAGCGCGCGCTGCAGTTGACCCTGAGCGACGTGGGTCTCTTCGACGAGGCGCTGCTGGAGGATGCTGATCGTGGCGATGTCGGCGAGGGTCCTCGCGGCCGTCGCGTCGTCATCGTTGAGTTTGCCCGTGTGGTCGCTGAAGAGGTTCAAGGACCCGATGATGGTGTCGCGGATGCGCATCGGGATGGCGTGCACCGACGAGAACCCCGAGCGGCTCGCGTCTGCGGCGAACTTCGGCCACCGGTCCGTCACGTGACTGAGGTCTTCGACCGAGACGACTCGTCCGGTCGCAACCGCTTCGACGCAGGGACCTTCGCCGGCACGCAGCTGCATGAGCCCGACGAACTCGCTGCGCTCGCTCGTGGAGACGATGACTTCGAGCACTCCGGAGGGATCCGCGAGCAGGATGCCGGCAGCGGTCGCGTCGAAGATCAGTGCGCATTCATCGACGAGCACCTGCAGGAGTTCGACGACATCGAAGTCATCGACGAGCGAGTCGGCGAGCTTGCCGACTGTCTGGAGCAGCTGATCTTCGCGAGTGCTCATAGTTGAGTGTAGGACTGACCGGTCACGGTTCGAAGGTGAGTCGTCGTGCGATCACGTCGGCCGCGACCTCGCTGACGGACCGGCCGGAGGAGAACGCCCGCGCTCGGATGACCAGCAGCGCCTCGTTCACGCCGACGCGCAGTTGCGCGGCGACCATGCCCGAGGCCTGGTGCATCTCGCGGCGGGAATGAGGTCCGTCGTCCATCCCCTGTTCGGCGGTGTCGATGTCTTCCAGCGCCCGCTTGAGGAGGTGGCGGGCCGCGATGGCAGCCAGCACCCTGATGTCGTCGACATCGCTGTCGCGCAGCCGGCGGGGCTCGTCGGAGTAGAGGTCGACTGCGCCGACGCTGAGGTGGCCGACGTACAGCGGGAAGGCGTACAGCGACCCGATCTCGAGCGAGCGGAAGGCCTCACGCGCGCCCGGCCACTCCTTGCCGCCGCGCTGCAGATCGGGTTCGAGCACCGGACGGCGGGTGCGCGCGGCGTCCCAGCACGGGCCCTCGCCCAGGTCGATCTGGATCTCGTCGATGCGTGCGGCGGTGAGGCTGCTGGCGCACACGGTCTGACTGCCGAGGGGTTCACCCAGGGTGGAGATGACCGCGCCCGACACGCCGACTGCCGATACGAAGGGGCTGCAGAGCGAGTCGTGGCGCCGAGCGACACTCAGCCGCGTGAGCGCGGCGGTGAAATGTTCGCGATCATCGCCCGGTAATGACACAGGAATGGATATTAGTCGGGTCCGAGCGCGGAGGCCACCAGCCTGGTAATTGTCATCGGGCAGTCGTGTCAAGACCCTGGGTGACGCCGCGGCCCAGGATCTAGCATCCTGATCATGGCCCTCGAATTGAACAAGCCCGCACTCGCGTATGCGCGCGCCCTCATCCGCGATGGCGATGTCGTGCGCGATGAGCGCGATGACTGGTCGGAAGCGGCGCCCTCGACCGCCGACGAGAACGCCTTCATCGACAAGAACGGCTGGACCGAGTACTCGCACTGGCATCTCGGAATCGACAAGAGCGCCAATCGCGAGACGAAGGGCGCCTACACGTTCCCGTACGGCGACTTCCGCAAGGTGCACCGTTCGGGTGTCATCTCCGGCGAGAGCCGCGCCGGGCAGTACGACCACGACGAGATCCGTGACCAGTTGCGGGCTCTGCTGGAGCTGATCGACGGCGACTGAGCGGGGGCGCCGTTACGGCGCCGTGGTCGCGTCGAGCCAGTCGATCGTCTGCGCGAGGGCGTCCTGCGCGTCGGCGAGGTCGAGGTGGAACTGGTACTCGTGCGGCAGTTGCGGCTCGTGCGAGGCGGGCCAGAACAGGGTGGTGACGGGCACGTCGAGCTCTTCGAGCCGCTGCGACATCGGGATCGACTGCAGCCAGGTGAGTCCGTCGCCGTTGCCGCCGCTGATGTAGGTCGGCGGAAAGTCCTCGGTGACGAACTCGATGGTCGACATCGTCGTGCCGGCGGCCTTCTCGGACCAGTCCTTGCTCCCCGTGTAGGCCCACAGTGCGACCTTGAACCCCCAGGCCGGCAGGCCCTGCAGCTCGGCCATATTCGCCAGGTCGTAGACGCCGCAGTTCAGGATGACGCCGTCGAGCTGATCGGGGGCGAGCGCCGGAGCGATGCCGAGCAGGTCGGCGTAGTCGGGGCTGGTGGTCATGGTCGCGACCTGACTGGCGAGCTGGGCACCGGCCGAGTCTCCGGCGAGCACGATGCGCGAGGCATCCACCCTCAATTCGTCGGCGTGAGCCGAGATGTAGGCGAGCGCCTCGTTCAGCTGGGTGACGGCGGTCGGATACGTCTGCTCAGGGCCGATGCCGTAGTTGACGCCGATCGTCGTGTAGCCCTGGGCGGCGAGGATGCGGAGGTAGGGGTCGACGTTTGTGCTGGAGCCCGAGATCCACGCTCCCCCGTGAATCCAGACGACCGCGGGCAGCTTCTCCCCGGCGTCGGCGATGCTGAACACATCCATCGTGGTCGCGGGGTCCCCGTCGTCGGTGTACGGGATCGCCTGCTCGACGTGCAGGTCGACGTCGGGCACGTACGGGGTCATCTCGGCCACCGTCGCGGCGCCCCCCTGTTCGAACACGCCTCGGATGAGCATGGCGGACGGCCACGGGGTGAGCGTCGTCGCGCCGACGACCACCAGGATCACGGCGAGCAGGATTCCCAGCGTGATCTTGGTGCGACGCCACGGATGCTGCCGCTTGGCCGGTGCGGGAGCGGCAGCGTCGGTCGTGCTCATGGTTGATCAGTCTGGCAGGCGCGGGACGGCGGGTCGGGCTCTTCGCGCTCCGACGTGCCACGGAGATCCGAGACCGCGGTCAGCCGCATCGGATCACCGTCAATCCACGGTGGGACCCGCCCTCAGCCAGATGCGGGACTCTGCCACCGCCTCCACCGCGCTCCTCGAATACGCCAGGGGAAAGCTTTCACCATCCACCCACGTGTCGAACAGGTCGGCGTAGTGCGGTGAGCGAGGGTCGCCGGATTGACCGGGCGAATTGACCGCGCGGCTGCTGTCCCACTCCCCCACGTCGATGACCATCCGGAACGTCGAGCCGATCGACTGGCGGAATTGCGCGTCGTAGCCGGCCATGCCCACGGTGTCACCGCTGCCTCCGCGCGGTCGAGGTCCGACCGATCGCCACGACGGGTTACCGCCGTCGCTCGCGGAGAAGGCGGCATGGGCCATCGACGAGTGGTGCACCCGGCCCCACGACCAGGTTTCGTCGACTTCCGGGCCGAGCATGGACGTGACCTCATGAAGAGCCTGGCCGAGCGTCGAGTCGATGCCGCGTACGAGCTCGGTGACCGCGAGTTCGATGGCGAGACGCTCCACCATGCGCAGGTCACCGCGCAGGTCCCCTCCGAAGGACTCGTCCTTCATCACACGAGTTCGCGCCTCTGCAACCTGCTCCGGTGAGAGTCCGTCGGCGGCCATGACCTGACCGATCATCCACGGGCGCAGGTGTCGGCGCGCCCAAATCTCGAAGACGAGCGCATCGCGGGATGATGCCGATGCGACGCCGTCCCAGCGGCGCAACAGACGCAGCTCGTGGCCGTTGATCATCGCGTCGGCATCAACATCCGCCAGCGCTCGGATGAGCCTCAGCGCGTGGGGACTCTTCGCGTCCGACTGCATTTCGAGACTCTGCGCGATGCTGATGTCCGTGTTGTTCTCGAGCCACTCGCTGAGACGTTCGCTCCGCGCGCCCGAGTACCAGTCGTAGGTGGTGGTGAGTTCCGCGTTGTCGAAGTCCGGAGGCAGGTTCATCTCGTTCGCCGAAGCGAACCACCCGCGATCCTGGCGACGTACCGCGGGCAGGCCGGATGCCGAGACGAAGCCGTCCCACTCGTACCTGCCGTCGCCGGTCACCGGCAGACTCCCATCCCAATTCGGTCGACGAGGGATCTTGGCGGATGCCTGCCAGCCCCAGTCGCCCTCTGGCGTGGCGAAGACCTGATTGACTCCGGGCGCACCCCACGATTCGAGCGCATCCAGGAACTCGGAGCCATCCTTCGCGTCGTCGTATCCGATACTCGCGACGTACGGCGCCATGCCCGGCTCGAGCCATGCCGCTCGAACAGCCACGGCGAACCCGCGGGCGGGGTCCGAGTAGATGACCGGTCCGTGCCTCGTGTACTCCAGCGTGACGGGTACCTCGCCGGCGCCGACGGCAATCGTGTCCTCGATCACGCGCATCTGCTCCCAGCCGGCGCCGTATCGGTACGATGACACGTCGTCCGGGTTCAGCTCGTAGACGTAGAGATCCTCGTGATCGACAGGCCAGATCGTGAGACCGAAGGCGACGTGCCCGTTGTGGCCGATCGATATTCCGGGCAGCCCGGGCTCACCGGCGCCGATCACGCTCATGCCGGGCGCGTCGAGGTGCGCGATGTACCGGAGCGATGGCAGCGTGATCGCGCGGTGCGGGTCGTTCGCGAGGATCGGCCGTCCCGTCGTCGTCCGCTCCCCGGCGACGACCCAGTTGTTGCTTCCGCTGATCGCCTCGCGCGCCGATACGGGATCGGCGGCACCGGTGAAGTCCACCGGCGCGAAGGCCAGCCGATACACCCGCAGGATGTCGTCCGAGATGAGTTCGAGGTCGAGTCCGGTCGGGATGACCAGGGGGTCGGCAGGTTCCCGCGCCTGTCGAAGCTCTTCTGCCTCAGGGCCCGCGGTTCGCAGAGTGACAGCCCGCGCCACCTCCTGCTCCGCGTTGTAGAAGAGTCCGTGCGTGCGAAATCGCACGGCGTCCTGCGGCTTCCAGAAGGACGGCACGTAGCCGTAGAGGGCGAACTCCGGCGCGAGGTGCTCGGGGTTGTCGCGCACCCAGCCGACATATGCGTTCACACCCGCTGCGAACGACTCGACCGCCTCGCGGGTGCCGTCGACGTAAGAGCCCCATTCGGCATCCATATCGCCGCGGTAGAGGAAGAGTCGGTTGGCGCGGTCCTGCTCGATGTAGCTCGGGCCGAAGACTTCGGCGAGTAGCCCATTACCCCTTCGCCGCCAGAGGTCGATCTGGAAGAGGCGATCGCGCGCGGCATTGAATCCTTGAGCGAGGAAGACGTCGTCTTTGGACTGGGCGTACACGTGGGGCACTCCCCAGCGGTCCACGATGATCTCGACGTCGTGCGCGAGCGCGGGGACCTCGTACTCGGTCGGCGGCGTCGGATGATTCTCGTGCATCATCCGCGCTTTCGCACCCGGACCATTGCGTCGACGCCGACCGCGGCGACGACGATCAGACCCTTGGCGATGAGCTGCCAGTTCTGCGAGACGTTCAGGCTGTAGAAGACGTTCGTGAGGGTCGCGAGGATGAGAAGGCCGACGGCGCTGCGCCAGATGGCTCCCTCCCCGCCGAGGAGAGATGTGCCGCCGACGACGACGATCGCAATCGCATCGAGCGCCATGGCGGATCCGACATCCGCCTGGCCGACGCCCAGGCGCGAGGCATCCATCATGCCGGCGAGGGCAGCGAGCAGACCGGTGAGGATGTAGACGCTGCTGTTGAGCCCCTTCACTCGCAGACCCGTCAGCCACGCCGCCTCGTAGTTTCCGCCCACGGCATAGATGTTGCGGCCGAAGGTCGTCTTCGCGAGCAGCAAAGCGGCGATGAGGAAGGCGCCGAGCAGGATCCAGATGGGGAGCGGCACTCCGCCGATCCGAGTGAGCGCCAGGTCCTGGAACGCCGGGTTGTTGTTGACGATGAACGGGGAGGAGTTGGAGTAGATGTACGCGATTCCGCTGATGATGGATGCCGTGCCCAGTGTGGCCACGAACGGGTTGATGCTGAGGCGGGAGATGATCGTGCCGTTCAGCGCACCGACGATCACGCCGGCCGTGAGGGCGCCCAGACCAGCCACGACGACCGAACCCGTCTGCAGGGTCAGTCCGGCGTAGAGGGTGGCGCCGAGCGCGTAGGTCGCTCCGACCGACAGGTCGAACCCACCCGAGATGATCACGAACGTCATTCCGATCGCGATGAGACCCACGGCGGAATTCTGAGTGAGGATGTTGCCGATATTGGCGGGGTTGAGGAATCCCGGGTACAGGATCGTGGCCACCACGATCAGCGCGACGAGCACGCCGAGCATGCTGTACCGAGCTGCGTAGTGTCCCATCCCGCGGCGCCCGGTGCCGACCCCGTCTGAGACCTTGGGTGTCACGGGAGTCGGCGTTCCGCCGCCCCCGATCGGTGGTGCTGTGGTGTCGCTCATGCCGCTGTCTCACTCTCTCCGAATCCGAATTTGACGATCTCCTCGACCGAGAACTCGCCGCTGGCCGTGTCGAACTCATGCACCACCCGCCCATGCGAGAAGACGAGGAGCCGGTCGCACACCGCGAGGACCTCCTCGAGTTCTGATGAGGTGACGATGATCGTCGCGCCGTCGCGTGCGAGGCGAACGAGCGACGCGAGTACCTCCGCTTTCGCTCCCACGTCGATGCCCCGCGTCGGCTCGTCGACAAGGAACACGCGGGGCCTGTGGCCGGCCCACTTCGCGAGCAGCACCTTCTGCTGGTTACCGCCCGACAAGTTGCGCACCGGGTCGAACAGACGCCGGGCGTTGAAGCCGAAGAATGCAGCGTCGTCCGCGGCGGCAGGCTTCTCGCGCCGAGACGACACGATGCCGGGGATCGGGCCACGACGGCCCAGCCAGTAGTTGGCGAGGCTGTCCATTCCCATGACGAGTGCCGCCCGCCGACTCTCGGGCACCATGACGATCCCCTCGGCGATCGCGGCACGCGCGGACTTCGGCCAGGGCACGCTGCGGCCGGCGAGGGTGAGTGTTCCTCGAGACCTCGGCTCGAGGCCGAAAAGTGATCGGAAGAATGAGGTGCGCCCCGATCCGACCAATCCCCAGAGGCCGACGATCTCGCCCTCGCGAGCGCGTACGGTGACATCGTCGAGCACGCCGGGGTAGGTGATCCCTTCAGCAGATATCGATTCCTGCCCCAGTGGATGCCGCTCGACACGGCGCTCGATGACCACGTCCTTGCCGACCATGTTGCGCACGATGGACGCCTTATCCCATTCGGCGCGCGGCGCGGAGTGGACGACTTCGCTGTCGCGCATCACCGTGATGTGGTCGCTCAGTGCGAGCACCTCGTCGAGATTGTGGCTCACGAAGACGATGGTGGTGCCTCCCTCGCGCAGTCGCGCGAGGATGCGGTAGAGCACTTCTCGTTCGCTCTCGGCGAGGGCGGCGCTCGGTTCGTCGAGCATGAGAATGCGGCCGTTCGCCTGCACTCCGCGCATGATCTCGACGATCTGCTGTTGTGAGATCGACAGGTCCCGCGCCGGGACGTCCGGATCGATCGACACATCGAACTGACGGCAGAGCTCGAGGTAGCGCTCACGCATCGCACGATCCTTCGTGATTCCCGAGACGGACGTGAGCTGGCCGAGGAAGACGTTCTGGGCCGCCGTGAGCCCGGGCACCATCGTCAGCTCCTGATACACGACGACCAGCCCATGGTGGCGGGCATCGCGAGGGCTCTGGCCGCGGAGCGCATCGCCGAAAATAGAGATCGAGCCCTCGTCCGAGGCGACGCGTCCCGAGATCATCCCCAGGAGCGTCGACTTGCCGGCGCCGTTTTCACCGACGAGCGCGTGCACGGTGCCCGGTTCGACGACGAGGTCCGCTTTGTGCACCGCATACTTGCCTGCGTACTTCTTGGAGACGCCGTCGCAGTGGATGGCGTGCACTTCGTTCGTTGACACGGCCCCTCCTCGGAGCGGGGTGTCGGGTGGCTCAGGACGCATCCTGAGCCACCCGACGATCGGTGAGTCAGTACTCGGCGGTGTAGTCGGTCACGTTGTCGGGGTAGACGAACGGGCTGCCCCCGGGGAGCGTGTCGAGTTCGGCGAGGTTGACGAAGACCGGGGTCTCCTCGCCGTTGACGAGGTCGACGATTCCCTGCAGCGCGTACTTGGTCTCCTGCCGCGGGAGCATGATGATCGTCGAGCTGAGCTCCCCGCCGGCGACGTTGTCGAGCGCCCACTGGTCACCGCCGAAGTCGAAGACGTCCACGTCGGTACCGGTCGTCGCCTGTACGACTCCGCGGGTCATCCCGGAGAAGTTCGACATGATGATGTCGAGGTCGGGGTTGGCCTGCATGATCGTCTGCGCGGCCTGGAACGCCTGAGCCGTCGTGTAGTCCGTCGTCTGCTGCGCCACGACCTTCCACGGCCCGTCTGCGAAAGCCTCGGCCGCCTGGAAGAACGCGATCGAGTTGGCGTTCAGGTCAGGTCCCGACACGAGGGCGATGTTCGCGCCGTCCGGGTACGCCTCTTTGACCTGTTCCACCCACGCTTCGTACACGTCGAGGGTCTGGCCACCGACGTAGTTGACCGTTCCCGGCTCCCACGTCTCGTCGCCCAGGTTCGTCGCGCGACCGCAGATGGGCAGATTGAACACCGCGACCATGACGCCGGCTGCGGGGGCATCCTTCGTCAGCAGGTTGCACACCAGATTGCCGTCATTGGGCTCGACAGCGAACGCGTTGTACTTGCCGCTCGTCAATGCGGTCTGCATCTGGTCGAACTGCGTCTGGGCGTCGAACTCTCCGTCGAAGACGTCGAGTTGGAATCCCTGGTCAGCCGCGTACGTCTGGGCTTCGTCGATCGCAGCCTGCAGATACTGGTTGCTGCTGCCGGCGGAGAAGTAGGCGACCTTGAGGTCTTCCACCGCATCGACGGATGCCGCGGGCTGACCGCTTGTTCCCTCCGACGCGGCGGGAGTGTTCGCGGCATCCTGGCTGGGGCTCGAGCATCCAGCCAGCAAGACGGCGATACCGACGGCGGCCGCCGTCAGCAGGAATCGGTTCTTCATGAGATCTCCTTGGGTGCGGGTGGTGGTGCGGAGTGTGCAAAGGGTCGTGCGGGTGGTGATGGCGTGATGGGCTGCCGGGGACGAAGGGGCAGTGACCGAGCTCAGTCCTCGCCCCACTTGTCGTAGATGTCGCTGAGCGGCGCGAACCACGTACCAGGAAAGGAGGCCATGTAGTCGATGAGCTTCTCGAACCCGATCATGTGGTGGGCACGGCCAATAGTCTGCGGATGCACGGTGATCGACAGGACCCCGCCCGGCACGTTCTTGTAGGCGTAGTCGAAGTGGTCTTTGAAACGCTGGAACATCACGTCGCTGGAGCCGAGGCCCTGGTTGACGCCAGGGATGTACTCGGCGACAGGGAAGTCGTCGAGGAACCACGACACGGGGAACTCGAGGATCGGACTGGGCTCACCGAAGGTGCTTCCGTCCTCCCAGCCGACGTTGACGGGTCGCGGATGGTAGGGCTCGAAGTCGCGGCCCATGAGGGAGGAGTCCCACTCGAAGCCGAATTCCTCAAGCAGCGACAGGGTGTCGTCGGTGAAATCCCAAGCGGGCGAGCGGTAGCCCCGCGGACGCTTTCCGACGTACTTCTCGTGAAGCTCGAGCGTCTTCTCCATGAGGCGTCGCTCTTGGTCTCCTTCGAGCTTGGGAACGGGCTCATGCCAGCAGCCGTGCGCGGCGATCTCGTGGCCGCCGTCGAGGATCGCGTTGAAGCGGTCGGTGAACGTGATCATCGTGTGCGCCGGCGTGCACCAGGTGGTCGTGATGCCGTACCGCTCGAACAGGTCCAGCAGACGCGGGACGCCCACCTCGGCTCCGAATTCTCCGCGAGACAAGTAGCTGGGGCTGGACAGGCCGAATGTCCCCATCCAGACGCTGTGCGCATCGAAGTCGGCTCCGATGCTGACGGCGAGGGTCTTGCCGTCGGGAAGGTGCAGGCTCATTCGGTTCTCTCCTTGGTGGTGGGGGTTCAAACGGCGAGGAATCCGCCGTCGACGACGAAGTCCGTGCCGGTGACGAAAGTAGATTCGTCCGACGCGAGGTAGACGCAGCCGAAAGCGATGTCCGCCGGGTCCCCGCCGTGTCCGACGGGCGTGGACCCGATGACGCGGTCGTTCGCATCAGTCGGCTGGCGGTCGGTCAGGGGTGTGCGGATCCAGCCAGGCACCATTGCATTCACCCGGATTCCCGACGTGGCGTACGTCACCGCGGCGTTGCGCGACATCGACCGGACGGCACCCTTGGCGGCGTTGTAGGCCGCGACGCCCACTCCCCCGACGACGCCCCAATCCGACGAGAAGTTGATGATCGACCCGCTTCCGGCATCCACCATGTGCGGAACGACCGCGCGCATGCCGAGGAACACTCCGGTCTGATCGATGCGGATGATGCGTTCCCACTCTGTGAGCGAAAGGTCGTGGATGGCGTCGTATCCGATGACACCGGCTGCGTTCACGAGGACATCGATCCGGCCGTACGTCGCCATGGTTTTTTCGACCACCGTGGCCCACGACTCTTCGCTCCCGACGTCGAGATATGACTGATCGATATGGATGTCGCCCGGATTGCCGAAGGGGGCGACGTCGCCAGCGACCACCCACGCGCCTTCGTCGGCATAGGTGCGCGCCACCGCGGCCCCGATGCCCATGGCGGCACCGGTGACGAGGGCTACTTTTCCGTTGAGTCTGCGCATGTGTCCGCCTCCGTGAGCCCGTTCAGCGGGCGAGGTAGCCGCCGTCGACAGGGAGGTCGACGCCGGTGATGAAGTCGGATTCGTCGGAGGCGAGGAAGACGGCCGCTCCGGCCACATCGGCGGGTGTACCCGGCCGGGCGAGAGGTGTCGCTTCGAGGAACACGTCGTTGACGGCTTCGGTCTGTCCGGCCGTCATCGGGGTGGCGATCCAGCCGGGCAGGATGGCGTTCGCACGGATACCGTCGGGCGCGTAGGTGATGGCGGCGTTCTTCGTCATCGTGAGCACGGCGCCCTTCGCGGCGTGATACGCCGCGATACCGGGCACCGCCGCTGCTCCGCAGATGGACGACACATTGACGATCGCGCCGCCGCCGCCCCGGCGCATGCTCGGGATGGCTGCCTTCATGCCCAGGAAGACTCCGGTCTGGTCGACACCCACGACGCGTTCCCACACCTCGAGGCTGGTCTCGTGGATCGCCTCGGGCGAGGTGATACCGGCGTTGTTGACGAGGACGCTGACGGGTCCCCACTCCGCTTCGACGTCCGCCACGATCGCGAGCCAAGACTGTTCGTCGGTCACATCGAGTACCCGGGTAGCCACGAGTCGGTCGGAGGCGAAGGGCAGGATGTCGCAGCCGATGACCGTGGCGCCTTCCCTGGCCATCGCATCAGCGATACCAGCGCCGATCCCACGGGAGGCTCCGCTGACGATCGCGACTTTTCCGTCCAGCCTGTTCATCGTTTCCCCTGATCCGGCGCGACGAGCTGTCGAGCGTGAGTTCAGGCTACGAATCGGGGCAGGGCCACCGGATCGTCCGAATTACGTATCCCTTATTAAGGTCTCGCGACTCCGGCAGACATGCGGGTGCGCGTCAGCCACGGCTGGGGAACGAAGGTCGACTCCGCGTAGGGGGCTGGTCCGAGGATCCGCTGGGCGCCGCTCTGGATCTGGAACACAAGGTGCGCTTGGGCCAGCGAGGGGTCGACATCCGCGCTCGGATAGGTGAGAGCCGTCTGCGACGGCCCCCCGAAGTAGTAGACGCCGTTCACCCCCCGATGGATGACTCCGCGGAGTTCCTGCGCGACGGCCGCCCGGTCACGAGGGTTCGCTGTCTGTGACCATGCCTGGCTGATCACCTTGACGCGGTCGTACGCGATCCCTGCATGCGACCGGCCGGGATTCGTACCGAAGCGGTCGCGATACTTGTTCACGAACGCCCGGGCGAGCGGGTCGGAGTATGTTCCCGTCACTGTGGCCCACAGCAGCCCGTCGGCCCGTCCGCCCATCAAGTCGCGGAATTCGGGGACGCTGGGGGCGTAGAGCGAATAGATCAGCGTGTCGCTCGGATCAGTGAGGAAACGTTCGAGGAAGCTCATCGTGCCCTCAACCAGGTAGTGCCCGATCATGACGGCGCCGGGCTCGCTCACGCGGATCCGATCGGCGACTCCCGCCCAGGACTCCTCCGACTCGCCGATCAGCCGGATCACCTCGAGCTGCCAACCGGCATGGTCGGCCAGCTCCGCGGCACGCGCAATGCCGAGATTCGTGAGGTCCCACGCGGACTGGATGATGACGAGGCGCGGAGAGGATGGCTTCCATCGGCCCTGATCGCGCAACTCGGTCATGACCTCGACGAACCGCGGCGCGTAATGCGAATCGCTCGGACACACCTGAAAGATCCGCCCGTATCGATGCGGGTCCGCGAGCACGGTCTGCTCCATCGCATCCATGGTGGCCGCGTGCAGGTACGGGATGCCGGAGTCGGCGACGATCTCGTGCGCAATTTCCTGGTGAGCGAAATAACCAGAAGTGATGACGTCCACGTCTCTATCGGCGAGCGTCGTGAGAGCGTGCCGGACGCTGGCTGCGTCGAGGATGTCGACGTCGACGATCTCCATCGCCACCAGTCGGCCGTCGATCCCGCCGCGATCGTTGAGCTCGTCGACGGCGAGCTGCGTCGCGTGAGCCATCTCCATGCCGTCGCCCGCGACGAATCCCCGCAAGGGCAGAGCAGCACCGATGACCAACGGACGCTTGACGAGGCGCGGACCGCCCGTCGCCCGCGCCGACGATGCGCCCCCGCGGAGCGCCCTACCCAAGCGCAGGAGGTCGAATCCCTCCTCACCACCGGGGAACGGCACACGGATGAAGCCCTCGTCGACAGCGATCACGGCGGCCGACGTGCGGCTGAAGACTCCCAGTTTGCGCATCACGTGGTCGACATGCGTGGTGACGGTACGGGGGCTGAGGGTCAGGCGCGCCGCGATCTCAGTGTTGGACAGTCCAATAGCGAGAAGCGTGAGCACGTCCAGCTCGCGAACGGTGAGGCCGTAGGGCAGCTCGTAGCACCACTCTCCGGCGACCGTGGCGGTCGGCGACGGGCGAGTGGTCGATAGACGGACGTTGACACGGCAGGGAATCGAGTCGCCCGGAGGCGCCCACATGAAGGCGCAATGCGAGATCCCGTCGAGCAAGAGGCCGCGCGCGATCGCGAGCAGTGGGGCGGGGACATCCGCGAGCTCACCGGCTTCGACCGACACGACGCCCGCCGTGTCGACTTCGATGCAGAACTCCGCACCCACCGGTGTTTTCATCCTGCGCCGACCAACCAGGATGGGTCCGCGAGGTAGCGTTCGGCCACGAGGATCGCCCCCGGGATGTTCTGCGCCCAGAGGTCGGCGGGCAGCGCGTCCGCGCGGTGGGTGGTCGCCCATCCCAGCATCGTGAGCCTCCTCATCACCGAGAGCGCCGCTGCGCGTTGCAGATCCTGTGATGTGAGCGACGCAACACCGCGGTAGCCGTCCAGCCAGTTCCCGGCCATCTCGGGAGCATAGGTGGTGTGCTCGTAGAAGGTCAACGCCGATGCGAAGTCATACAAGAACCAGCTATAGCCGCAATCGTCGAAGTCGATGACGGTCAGCTCACCACCGTCGAGCATGATGTTCGACGGTCGCAGATCGGAGTGGATCAGGCCCCACTGGGCCGGATCGCGGCGCATACCCGAGAGTGCTTCACGTGCCGACACTTCGGCACGCTCGAGTGTCGTCACCTCCTGCGGGGTCAGGACGGCGCCCCGCCAGTCGCCCCAGCGCGCTTCCGATCCGACCATGTCACGCAGGTCCCATTCGAACCGGCGGAACCCCGTCGGCGCGGTCCAGGTCTTCGCGTGGGTGTGGAGCGTCGCGGTCACGCGACCGATCTCGGCGAAATGCGAAGCATCCACTACGTCCTCGAGGATTCGACCGGACACGAACTGGAAGGCGACGGCGGTCCACTGAGTGTCGCCTGCCCCTGGAAACGCCTGCACGAGTTCACCGTCCGCGCCTCGCACCGGCGCGGGTGTCCGGATGTCGGTCTCGCCCAGGAGAGATTCGACCCACATCAGTTCAGAACGCACGTTGTCGAGATCGGCGATGTAGCCGGGCCGGTGGATGCGGACGACGAGCGCGGGCACACCGGCGCAGGACACGCGGAACGTGGCGTTCTCGGAAACAGCGATCAACTCGACCGCGAGGTGGGGCTCAGTGGGGAACCACGAGACGCGGATGCCGTCGGTGATCCATTTGGGCGCGGCAACACCACGCTCCAGGCTGTCGAAAGCGGCGAGAGCGTGCGAAACGGGGGGAGATGCGGTGGTCATGGAAGACCCTTCGGGATGCAGGGCCGGCGCCTCAGAGTCCGAGCGTAAGCGCCGCCCGTCGGCGTCGGGGGTAACGGTCGTCAGTGTTTACCGGCGCCGGGGTAAGGAAACAAACCGTTCACGCTCGCGGCCGCATCTGTAACACCGACGAGACATTGGCCGCTCTCGGCCGGCCAGGCGGCCGCGAGACTAGAGACTCACTGTTCACCGGCTTGGCGCCTCACGCGAAGTTCGCTCGACAGCCCGGGGCCTTGCCCTACTTCAGTCATCTCGGAGGACCCATGCCCACTCGTTCGACGATCATGGACACCAATAGTTTCCGCGCGGAGCACGCCGATGCCCTCGACGAGGTCACCCGCGAGCTCACGGCGAAGCGCGAGGCTCTGCTGGGAGCTTCGTATCGCCTCTTCTATCGCAATCCGGTGCACGTCGTGCGCGGCGAAGGTGCATACCTCTGGGATGCCGACGGCCGACAGTACCTCGACATGTACAACAACGTCCCCAGCGTGGGACATGCCCATCCGGCGGTCGTCGCGGCCGTGAGTGCCCAGGTGGCCACGCTCAACACCCACACCCGCTATCTGCACGGAGCCGTTCTGGCGTACGCCGAAGACCTGCTCTCCACCCTCCCCGCCGAACTCGACCAGGTCATGTTCATGTGCACGGGGTCGGAAGCGAACGACCTCGCGATCCGCGTCGCACGGGCATTCACCGGCGGTACGGGCATCATCCTCACCTCGGAGGCCTACCACGGCAACACCGAGCTGACCTCGGCGCACTCCCCCGCGCTGGGCTCGAGTCAGCCGCTCGATCCGGCGGCGCGGCTTGTCGCCCCGCCGGACGCCTACCGTGCCGACTGGGCCGGTGAGGGATCGGTGGGACATTGGTTCGCCACGAGAGTGCAGCAGCAGATCGATGCGATGCGGGAGGACGGGGTCGTGTTCGCCGGGCTGTTGATCGATTCGGTCTTCTCATCGGATGGGGTGTTCACAGGCGATCCGGGGATGCTGGCTGCCGCCGTCGACGTCGTTCATCAGAACGGCGGCGTGGTGATCGCCGACGAGGTGCAGCCCGGATTCGGGCGCACCGGCGACGCGTTCTGGGGTTTTGGTCGGCACGGCGTCGTCCCCGACATCGTCACGATGGGCAAGCCGATGGGTGCTGGCATGCCGATCTCCGGCATGGCCGCGAAGCGCGAGGTCCTCGAGGCGTTCAGCCTGAAGATCCCCTACTTCAATACGTTCGGCGGCAACCCCGTGTCGATCGCAGCGGCTCAGGCAGTGCTCGACACGATTCGTGCCGAGAAGCTACAGGAGCGCGCACGTGTCGTCGGAGCTGAGCTGCGTGCAGCTTTCACAACACTGGCCGACCGCTACGAGGTGATCGGCGATGTGCGGGGGGCAGGGCAGTTCACGGGGCTCGAGCTCGTCACCTCCCGAGGGGCGAAGCAGCCGGCCACGGCGCTCGCGCTGGACGTGATCGAGGGCATGCGCGAGCGCGGCGTACTCACGTCCGTGGCTGGACCGGCTGGCAACATCCTCAAGCTGCGCCCCACTCTGGCGTTCCAGAGCGGCGATATCGACTGGCTCGTCGAGTCGTTCGAGGATGCTCTGCAGCAGGCACTGTAGCCACCGCTCGGCGACGAGCCGGCCGGTATCGTGGCGTTATGAATGAGGTCACGAGGCGCCTCGTCGACGAGATCGCACGTCTGATCTCCGATCAAGGCCTGCGTCCAGGTGAGCGGCTGATGAGTGAGCGCGCGCTCGCCGAGCAGCTCGGCGTCGCACGCACCGCGCTGCGCCTCGCGCTGACGGAGTTGGAGGTGCGCGGGGCAGTCCGACGCACCATGGGCCGTACCGGGGGGATTCTGGCCGCCGACGGCAAGATCGAGCGACAGTTGAATACCACGGCCGGCGTGCCCGATATGCTCCGGCAGCAGGGTCTGCGTTCGACAACCGTCGTCATCCGCGTCGACATCGGGCTCGCTACCCCCCGCGAGTCTCGCGGACTCCGGCTCGCTCCCGGTGAGAACGTGGTGCGCATCGTGCGACGCCGTGATGCTGACGGCACCCCGTGGTCACTGGACACCTCTGTGCTTCCTGCGCGCCTCGTGCCCGCGATCGGCAGCTACGACCATTCGGGGTCGCTCTACAGTCTGCTCGCGGACAGGTACGGTCTTGAGCCCGCCGAAGCAGATGAGACGGTGGACATCGCCACCGCCGACGAAGCCACTGCCGCACTGCTCGGGATCGACGTCGGCGCCTCACTGCTACAGGTGTGGCGGACGGCGAGGACTGCCGACGGCACTCCCCTCGAGTTCGCCCACGACTACTTCCGCGGCGACCGAACGCGGATGCATCTGCGGCGGTACGGAGCAAGCTGGAAGCGCGCGGGCTGACCCACGACGGATCCATTGCTACCGCGGGGCTCGCGGGCCCCTGCATCTCTTGACAACTCCACGCGGAAGGGACGACACCGGACGGGCCTTCCGACGTCGCCGTCGCACCACACAGGTGGGCGTCGCCTGCCCAGAGTGACGGCTGTGGCGCCCTGGAGGTGGCCATGCCATCCGATCCCCATATTCCGGCGTGTGCATCGAGGAGGCGCTGGGCGGAGCCCATCCGATCGCAAGCGTTGCGACGGCCGTCACCGCGCTCGGCGGCGCTCGTCTCGTGGGCAGACGAACTCCCCCTGGAAGTGACGGGATTCGAGGACTTCGACCGCATCTTCAGTGGGCTCTGGCTGGAGACCGATCGGCCGCCCGCGGACGACCCGGTACTTGCGCTAGACCTCGAGCGCGATGTACTTCTCCTCGAGGTACTCGAGGATGCCGACGGAGCTGCCTTCACGACCGAGGCCGCTCTGCTTCGACCCGCCGAATGGCGCAGCGGGATCGCTCAGAACCCCTCGGTTGACAGCGACCATGCCGACCTCCATGTCCATAGCGATGCGGAGCGCGGCGGCCTCGGGCCCGAAGACGTATCCGACGAGGCCGAACTCGGTGTCGTTCGCCATCCGCAGCGCATCCTGCACGTCGGCGTAGCCGATGACAGCGGTGACGGGGCCGAAGATCTCGTGACGCGTGATCGTGTCGCCATGCGAGACGTCGTCCAAGAGCGTCGGCGCATAGAAGGCACCTTTCGGCAGCGACTCGCCGCCGACGACCACCCGCGCACCTTCGGCCACGGCGGTTCGGACAAGTTCCGCGACCTTGTCGCGTTCGTCCACGGAGACCAGCGCGCCGAGGGTGTTCTCCCGATCGAGGCCCGATCCCGTGCGCACGGCACGTAGGTGAGCCGTCATCCGCTCAACGAAGTCGTGACGCAGGCTCTCGTGAACGTAGAAGCGGTTCGCCGCTGTGCACGCCGAGCCGCCGTTGCGCATCTTGGCGAGGAAGGCGGCCGGGACCGCGTGATCGAGGTCGGCACCAGGCAGCACGATCACTGGAGCGTTACCACCGAGCTCCATCGACGCGCTCACCACGGTGTCGGCGCATTCGTGGAGCAGTGTGCGCCCGACCTCGGTGGAGCCGGTGAACGATACTTTCCGAACGGCGGGATGTGCGATCATCTCGGCGACGAGCGGGCCTGTCGGCACCGGTGTGACCAGGTTGACGACGCCGCGGGGCACGCCGGCGCGACGCAGCACGTCGACGATGTACGCCGCGGTCAGCGGGGTCTCGCGCGCGGGCTTGAGGATGGTGGTGCATCCTGCCGCCAACGCGGGCCCGAGCTTTCGCGTGGCCATCGCCGCCGGAAAGTTCCAAGGCGTGATCAACAGCGCGACCCCCATGGGTTCGTGCGCGACGACGATCCGCTTGTCACCCGCGGGCGAGAGGCGGAAGTCGCCCGGAATGCGCACCGCCTCCTCGGCGAACCAGCGGAAGAACTCCGTTGCATACCCTGCTTCGGCGATCGCATCCGGCCACGATTTGCCGTTTTCGCGCACCATGATCTCGGCGAAGTCGTCGCGCTCGAAGCGGAGAATCTCGAACGCTCGGTGAAGGATTTCCGAGCGCTCACGCGGACTCGTGCGAGCCCACGCGGGGAAAGCCGCCTCCGCTGCGGTGACGGCATCGCGACAGTCGTCTGACGTCGCTCCGGGAAAATCGGCGATCACGTGTCCGGTCGCGGGATCGATGACGGCGAAGGTTCCGCCATCGGACGCGTCTCGCCATTCGCCGTCGATGTAGATCTTCGCGATAGGAGTCACAGGGCGACCGTCGCTTCGTCCACAGTTTGTTTGTCGGAACGCGGATGCCGCAGCATGCCACGATCGCCGAGGATCGCCGCACGCACGATCTGCTCGATCGCGCTGCGGTCCGCCGGGATGGGCGCGATCGCTATCAGGCGCGTCACCCGCAGGGTGAGGTCGACGATGCGCCCGATATCAGCCTCCACAACTCCGAGCTCACGGAGAGAGACCGGAAGCCCGACTCGGGCACAAAGCGCGGCGATCTCGTCGACCGCGGCCTGGGCATGACTGGCGATGTCGACGGAGGGCGGGATCCCCATCGCGTCGGCGATCGAGGCGAGCCGGTCGGGAACCGCATGCACGCACGCTTGCATCACGTACGGCAGAAGCGTTCCGGTGCCCATCCCGTGCGGCGTGTGCGTGATGGCGCCGATCGGATACTGGATCGCATGGCTGAGGTGTGTTCCCGCCGCACCGAATGCCATGCCCGCCAGCAGACTGCCGCGCGACATGTCGATGCGGCCGTCGATGTCATTCGGATCATCCACGACGCGCGGAAGGGCGCGGTGTATGAGCGTCACTGCTTCGAGCGCCAACGGATCCGTGAGTACGTTCCGGCCGACGAAGACGGGAAGCACACCGGCCGTCCGCTCAAGTGGCCGCGCTGTCAACGATTCAATGGCGTGGACGAGGGCGTCGATGCCCGCGTAGATCGTCACTCCGCGAGGAGCGGCGATCGTCAGCTCCGGGTCGACGACGGCGATCCGAGGAACCAGGTAAGGACTCGAAATACCTACCTTGAGCTCTCGGTCCGGATCTGAGACCACCGCAACGGGGGTCACTTCACTGCCGGTGCCCGCCGTGGTCGGAATGGCGATCAGCGGGAGCACGGGCCCGGCCACGGCGTTCTCTCCGTAATAGTCCGGGAGCACTCCTCCCCTCGCGCACAGGAGCGCGACGAGCTTCGCTGCATCGAGCGCACTCCCCCCGCCGTAGCCGAGTACGACCGTCGGGTCGAAGTTCGCGGCTGCGTCGGCTGCGCGATGAACCGCGTCGATAGGGAGTTCGGCGGGAATGTCCGAATAGACCTGAATGTCGCGGCATCCGCTCGTGATGGTGGTCAGAAGCTCGCCGAACTGAGGGGTCGTGGCGAGGAACGCGTCAGTGACCACGAACACACGCTCGCCGAGCGACGCCACGAGGGCCGGCACGTCGGCACGCGTCCCAGCCCCGAACCGCACGTCAGACGGCAGCCTCA
This sequence comes from Microbacterium songi, assembly GCF_042747925.1. Classification (NCBI taxonomy): domain Bacteria; kingdom Bacillati; phylum Actinomycetota; class Actinomycetes; order Micrococcales; family Microbacteriaceae; genus Microbacterium; species Microbacterium songi. Next base: position 477,372 of record NZ_JBHZIE010000001.1, on the reverse strand, counting down.
GAATGCCGAACGGCGCGCTCACGGGCGCGTCCCCGACACGTCGGCGGTGTCGCGTATCGCCATGAGCAGCTGCCACACCTCGTCCGTCACGTCGAAGCCCTCTTCGAGAGAGCGCGCGCGATGGGCACGCGACCGGTCCCCCGGAATGCTGACGCTGCCGCCATCGATGCCACTCTCACGCACGTCCTGCAGATACAGCGACAGGGCTCGGGAGCGTGCGTTTTGCCCGAACGCCTCGATGTCGACCGCGATGATCACATCGCCCTTGGTCGTCTCGTGCTGGCTGTCGAGAGTCCCGACGACGCCTGGCCCAAATTCCGTTCCCGTCAGCACGCCGACGACGGCCCCGAGGGCGAGTCCCAATGCATACCCCTTCGCTCCGCCGAAGGGCGAGATCGCCCCAACTATCGCCTCCCCCGGATCCTGGGTCGGTCGTCCCGCGGCATCCACGGCCCATCCTTCGGGCAAGGACATGCCGCGCTCAAGATGGTCGAGGATCTTGCCCGCCGATACCGACGCCGTGGACATATCCAAGGTGACGCAGTCACCGTCTGCGGGGACACCGATGGCGAGTGGATTCGTGCCCACCAGCGCTCCCGAACCACCCCAAGGATGCACGAGTCCTTCGGTCGACGAGATCACGATACCGATGTAGCCACGTTGGGCGATGCGTTCGACGTAGGGTGCCAGCATCCCCAGGTGGTGCGTGCCCCGGAGGGCACCGACGACGACGCCCGACGGCGCGATTTTGCTGAGCATCTCGTCGATCGTCGCGTAGGCGACGACGGGACCGAGGCCTCGGCATCCGTCCACCCGCAAAGCACCGGAGCCTGTCCAATCGAACGTGGGCTCGGTCTGGGTGTCGATCAGGCCGGCGTGGATGCGCGCGAGGAGGACCGAGAGCCTGCGCAGCCCGTGAGACGGATGACCACGAAGTTCCGCCTCGACGAGGTGCGCGGCTTGAAGCCGTGCCCCGGACGGCGGCGAACCGTATCCGATGAGAGCGTCGGCGGTGAGCGCGATCGCCTCATCGGCCGTGAGCCGGTGCAGTCCCTCAATCGCACCCATCGACCATCCTCTGCTCATCCGACACTGGGATCGGGCGGACGTCCGATCGGGTGTCATTGTCACCCGGGCCGGGCACGGCCGGGGGCGAGAGTCCCGGCATGCAGGACGGTGCCTCACGTGCCGCTCCACTGTGAATCGAGCGCATAATGGCTCATCGAAGAGAGAGACAGGACAGATGAGCGCAACGACGCGCGGCGAAGGCGATTCATCATTGACACGCGGTCTCCGACTGCTGGAGCTCTTCTCGCCCGATGAGAGCGAGATCTCCATCAGCGAGATGGCCCGGCGTACGGGGATGCCCAAGTCGACCACCCACAGACTCGTCAGCGACCTCGTGAAGTGGGGCGCACTCGAGCGGGGAAAGGGCGGCGTTCGTCTGGGCGTCCGCTTGTTCGAACTCGGACATCTGGTGCCCGACCACAATCGTCTGCGCGAACTGGCGATCCCGTTCGCCCACTCCCTGAACGAGATTACCCATCTGACATCGAACCTCGCGGTGAGGGAGGGCAACGAGATCATCTACATCGAGAAGATCACCAGTCGCGACCTGCGTGTGCCTCATTCGCGCGTGGGCGGCAGGCTTCCGATGCACTGCACGGGGCTCGGAAAGGCCATCCTCGCAAATAGCAGTCCGACGTTCGTCGACGCGATCCTCGAAGCGCCCTTGGCCGCCGTGACGCCCCACACGATCACCGACCCCGACGTCCTGCGTCGCGAACTCGCCGACATCCGGCATTCACGCGTCGCCTATGACCTCGAGGAGTCCCGACCGGGACTCTTCTGCGTCGCCGCGCCCATCTTCGCCCGGGGAGGGCGCGTCGTGGGTGCGCTCTCGGTGACCGGCGCGACGACGCAGAGCCAGGCCCGCAGCTTCGCCGGTGTCGTGCTCGCCTCCGCCCATGCGCTGTCCCACGCTCTCGGGGCGTCCTCCGCGGCTACGGCAGCAGCTCCGGTGTGAGACCAGCCGGGATGCCCTGGCGCGGTGTGTCGCGTCGCCCGCGTTCCGGCGAGCGGGACGACCGTGGCGCTCGTGCCCGCTCTCGCCCAGCATGAGAGGGTGGCAATTCAGCTGATCGAGTCCGTGACCATCCGCAAGCTCGAGTGGGAGGCCGAAGGCAGGCGCCAGGAGCGCGGGTTCTACCCGACCGCCTACGACGGGGGTGTCACGCCACAAACGGGGTTCATCCTCGAGGTGCGCACAGATGCCGGGATCACGGGTGAATACACCTGGACCACAGGGATCAACGGCCACGCTGCCGATCACATCCGTTCCATCGCGCCGTGGCTGATCGGGCACGACGCCATGCAGCGTGAGCGGATCTGGAACGAGCTTCGCCGTGTCTGGCGCAAGTACGACCAGCTCGGCCTGGGCCCGCTGGACTGCGCGCTGTGGGATCTGGCAGGCAAGACATACGGCGTGCCGCTGTGGGAATTGCTCGGCGGCTACCGCAAGCGCCTTCCGGCCTACGCCTCGACCCTTTTCGGAGACGACGCCGGCCTCGGTCCCCTCGGCACTCCCGCCGCTTACGCGGAATTCGCGACCTACTGCGTGTCTCTGGGCTATCGGGCCATCAAGCTCCATGGCTGGAATGACGGCGACATTCGACGTGAGATCGAGCTCGTGTTCGCGGTCCGCGAAGCGGTCGGACCCGACATTGCGTTGATGCTGGATCCGTCGGGTGCCTACAACACGTTCGGTGACGTGCTCACAGTGGGCCGCGCGCTGGATGAGGCGAACTTCTACTGGTACGAAGATCCAGGCATTGAGGGAGGTAACTCCGCTTTCGCCTACCGGAAGCTACGCGAGCTGCTGAAGACCCCCTTCCTCCAGGGCGAGCACATTCGCGGCCTGCAGCTGCGCATGGACAATATCCTCGCCGGTGGTACGGACTTCATGCGCGCAGACGCGGGACTGGATGGCGGGGTAACGGGCGTGATGAAGACGGCGCACGCGGCTGAGGCGCTGGGGGTGGATGTCGAGTTGCATGCGACGAGCGCGGTGCACCGTCATCTGATGGCATCCATCCGTAACAGCAACTTCTACGAGCTGGGCCTGGTGGCGCCAAGCCTCAACGAGGTGTCGCCCCCGTTCTTCGAGAGCTATGCCGACCGCCTCGATGAGATCGACTCCGACGGCACCGTGGGTGTGCCCGACGGCCCGGGCCTCGGCACCCCGCTCGATCGCGACTGGATCATCGCGCACCAGACCGACATCTTCGTCGCCGACTAGCCGACACGCCTCTCGCGCGGCCATGGCGATCCGCTCTCGCCTGGGTGGTCCCGATGGAGTCGGGCCTCGTCCACCTCAACGCCGAGCCCGGGCTCCTCACCCAGACTCGCACGGCCGTCCATGACGAGTGCCCCACCCGAGATCGCACCATTACGAAACGGATTCTCAGCCGTCGGGTCGGCCTCGAAGAAGTCCGTCGACCCCACGGCCGACATCACGGTGAGCGTGGCAGCGTGGTTGAGCGCGGAGTGGGAGATGTGGGGCACGAATCGGGCACCGTGGGCCTGCGTGACGTGGCCGATGCGGATGGCCTCGGTGATCCCGCCGACTCGACTGACGTCCGGCTGTGCGACCTGGATCGCACCCTCCCCGATCCATTCGGCGAATGCATCCGCCCCGAAGAGGTTCTCGCCGGCCGCGAGCGGAACGCGGCGGAGCGATGAGAGCGCCCTGAAGTCGCCTCTCCGTCCTGGGGCGAAAGGCTCTTCGAGCCACTCCGCGCCGATCTCGCCGAGCACCGTTGCGAGGCGCGAGACGTCGTAGTTCTGGCCGAGGTTCGCGTCCGTCATGATGCGAAAGTCCTCGCCGAGCGCGCTGCGAGCCGCAAGCACGCGGGCGACGTCAGCCTCGAAGCCATCGCCGACGCGCACCTTCGCCGCGCGGTACCCGCGGTCGCGGAGTCCTTGCAGGTCGGCAACGAGCAGCTCCGGCGTCGAATAGCCGAGCGTGAATCCTCCGGCATACGCGGGGAAATCGGGTGTCACTGCGTTGAGGAGCTGCCACGCGGGTCGGGACGACGACTTTCCGTAGGCATCCCACATCGCGATGTCGATCCCGCTGAGCGCGAAGATAAACCCACCCATGCCGCTCGCGATGAGAAAGCGGTCCCGCGTCTCCTCACGGACGGCGAGCATCTCGTTCGCGCGCCGGCCGAGCACGACCTCCTGCATCGTGGTGTTGACGATCTCGGCGACCGCGGTGCCGGCGTGGCCGTGGAACGCCTCGCCATAGCCGATCGTTCCGTCTGCGAGTTCGACGCGCACGAGCACGAGATCGCGGCGAAGGATGGACCCCGTCCCAATCTTGCGCGGGCGGTTCGCGAATCTCCAGGTGTGCACGGTCGCGCGAAGGGCGACGATCTCGGACGCCGTCATCATGCGTCACACGGGGATGGTCGCGGGGTGGGCGCGGATTGCGTCCTCGTCTACCACGCAACCCCACCCGGGCGCGTCGGGAAGTAGCAGATCACCGTTCTCTATGACTGGCGGCGTCACGAGTTCGTCGCGCCAAGGCACACCGTCGACGTCGATCTCGAGGATGGAGAAGTTGGTGAGCGACGCGCCGAACTGCGCGCTCATGTGTGTCATGAGATGGCTCATTGGGTTGTGAGGAGAGACGTTGAGGTCGTACCCGGCGGCGAGATCGGCGATCCGTTTGGACTCGGGCATGCCATTCCACGCGACGTCCACCTTGACGATGTCCATCGCGCGACGCTCGAAGAACCGCCGGTACTCGCGAACCCCTGAGAGCGCCTCACCCGAGACGATCTTGAGCTTGCCGTTCCCACGCGCAGCCCGGAGTTGCTCGGGATCGTGGGTGTCGGCCTCGAACCAGGTGAGGGGGGTCTCGGCGAGGCGGCGCGCCAGGCGTGGGATCGCCTCGCCTTTTACACACCACACCGTGTCGAGCAGGATCTGCACGCCATCACCCGTGCCCTCGTAGAACGCGTCGATGAGATCCACGACCCCTTCGATGGTCGTGTCGCCCAGTTCGAGCGATGTCTCGCCGGTGCCGCTCCAGAGCGGCAGGTAGAGCCGGGCAGCGCCGTCCTCGAAGAGGATGACGTTCGTCTTGAGGGCTCGGAAGCCGCGATCACGCACCTCGGCACCCAGTGCGGAGATGTCGTCGAGCGACGTGATCGGCGTATGGACGCCGGCCTGCGACATTCGAATTCTGCCCAGCCCGCAATGCGACCAGTACACGGGCAGACGATCGCGCAACGCACCCCCCAGCAGTGCGGAGACGGGAACGCCGAGATCCTGAGCACGGATGTCGAGGCTCGCGTTGAGGATCGCCGCTGCGGCACGACGATTGAGGCCCTCTTCGGCTTCATGCGTCGCCGAGCGGAGGATTGCCTCGAGGCGGTTGGTGTTCGCCGGGTCCTGACCGACGACGAGCGCAGCGAGTCGCTCGATGACGAGGTGCGTGCCGCGGGAGGAGTACCCGCCATCGGTGAACTCTGCCCAGCCAGTGGGACCGTGATCTGTCTCAAGCTTGAGGAACGCCCATACGCGATTGCCCGCCGCGCAGTGGAGGGTCTCGTATCGCGTGATCCTCATGTCGTCACTTTGCCACGGGGACGAAGTGCACGTCGTGGGCTCGGACGCCGATGTCGACGACGTCCCCCGATTCGACGGCGGCGTCCGAGCGCACCTCCGCTCGGATGACTCCCCCGGGCAGCCGCAGTGCGACGTCCAGGTGTCGGCCGAGGAACGACACTCGCTCGACTATCCCAGACCATTGGTTCTCGCACTCCAGCGCCGGGGCGCCGAGGACCACGTTCTCGGAGCGGAAGACCGCGAAGACACCCGTCCCCGCTCCCCCGTAGGCCTCTGCCGATCGGATACGCACGTTATCGCCGACGGCGACGTGAGCGTCATCGGCGAGCTCGGCCCGGATAAGGTTGGCGCGCCCGATGAACGTCGCTGCGAACTCCGTCGCCGGTCGGCGGTAGATCTCGCGCGGCACATCGAGCTGCTCGATCTCGCCGTCGCGCATCAGGACGACGCGGTCCGACATGGACATCGCCTCGGTCTGGTCGTGCGTCACGTAAATGCTGGTGATACCGACGGTGCGCTGGAGCTCGAGCAGCTCGAAGCGCATCTGCTCGCGCAGACCCGCGTCGAGGTTCGAGAGCGGCTCGTCGAAGAGCAGGAGCTTAGGTCGGGTCACGATGGCCCGCGCGAGAGCCACACGCTGCTGCTGCCCGCCAGAGAGCTCGGTGCCGAAACGCTTCGCGTAAGGGTCGAGTCCCACGAGGCTGAGCACCTCGCCAACCCGCGCGGCGACCTCCTTGCGGTCGAGGCCTTTCAGGCCGTATCCGACGTTCTTCTCGACGGTCATGTGAGGCCACACCGCATAGGACTGGAACACCATGTTGATGCCCCGCTTCTCGGGAGGCAGCTGCTTCTGCTCCGACGCGATGACCGTGTCATCGAGCGTGATGGACCCGCCGGAGGGCGCCTCAAGTCCTGCGATGCAGCGCAGCGTCGTGGTCTTGCCGCACCCGGACGGCCCGAGCAGCGTCAAGAACTCCCCTGGGCGAATCGAGAACGAGATTCCCTTCACGGCCTCGACGTCGCCGTACTTGATGCGCAGGTCGCGGACTTGAAGCGAGGCGCCGCTGGTCGTGAGCACGGACTCCGCCGCGGCCCTCTCCTGCTGTGTCGTCTGGCTCATGTGATTCCTTCGGTTTCTGCGGGAGGGTGCCCGCGGCTACAGGTTGGACGAGTCGAGCTTCGCGCGCAGCACAAATCTCGCGAACAGGATGCCGATTGCCATGACGACCGTCAGGAAGAGTCCGACGATGGCCGCGTTGCGAATTGATCCTTGTTCGACGTAGTTCCACGCGAGCACGGCGAGCGGACGGGACTTGGGCCCCGAGAGGATCACCGCTTCGTTAACCTCACGTGTCGCGAAAACGAACAGCAGAGACCAGGCCGAGAGGAGCGCCGGCCGCAGCAGCGGCAACGTCACGGTGAAGATCGTCCGGAGCTTGCCGGCGCCGTTCATTCGCGCCGCCTCCTCGAGAGATTTGTCGACTTGGATGAGTCCCGCGCTCGCGAAGCGCGCGGCCTGCGGGATGTAGGCACCGATCAGCGCGATCGTCACGAGGATGACCGTCGCGTAAATCGGGGAACGCACGTACATCCACAGGATGCCGGTGGCGAACACGATGCCCGGAACCGCGATCGGGAACGTGCCTAGGTAGTCGACGATGGCTCCAAGCTTGCCCTGTTCGCGGACCACCACGTAGGCGACTGCGAGTCCCACGAGAACGGTGAGCGTCGGCACGAGGATACCGAGCCAGAGGGTGTTGCCGAACGCGGTCAGTACGTCGGGTGCATTCCACACCTCGACGATGCCGTCGAACGAGAACGTCATCCGCCGGAAGTCCGTGATGGCGAAGGGTGACAGCGACATCACGATGAGCACGGCATACGGAAGCACTGCGGCGAGGAACGCGTATAGCGCGAAGACAGCCGCGGCGACGTAGCGTCCTGCACGAAGCTTGACCAGCCGCGGTCGAGTACCGCGCGCGCTGATCGTCACGAACCTATTCGCGTTGCGCACTGATCGGCGGTAGAGGTACACCCCAGCCAACGTGAACCAGAACAGCAGGGTACCGAGCGCGGCTCCCACCGGCGGACGTGCGGGGAACACCGTCACCGCACGGTAGACCTCCACGGCGAGCGGCGAGAAGCTTGTGTTCAGACCGAGAACAGCCGGGATCACGAAAACGCCAGTCGCAAGCACTGCGACGAAGAAGAACGACGCGACGAGCGCGGGCCGCATGATCGGAAGCGTCACCTTCATCGCCGTCGCGAAGGTGCCCCGCCCGTTCATGTAGCTCGCCTCTTCGAGAGAGGGGTCCATGTTCTTCAGCGCCGACGAGATGAAGAGGTAGGCGTAGGGGATGTAGAAGAGCAGCATGACGAAGATCACACCGGGCAGCGTCATGACATTCACGAAGGTCGCGTCGGTGCCGAGCATCCAACGCAGATTCACGTTGATCATCCCGGAGTTCGGGGCCGCCAACAGGAGCCACGCCAGTGCGCCGACGAAAGGCGAAAGAAAGAGGGGCAGGATTAGTCCGAACTCCCAGAGCTTGCGCAGCGGCACATTTACCCGCGTCAGGAACCATGCCGCTAGGCCGCCGAAGAAGACCGAGAACGCCGCGACGCTGATCGCCATGATGAGGGTCCCGATCAGCGAGGCGTAATACTCCCCGCTGATATAGACGCGGTAGACCGCGTCTAGCGAGAACGTGTTGTTCGGGAGCCCTGGCGCGTCGCTCTGCACTGCGCCGACGAAGACCATGGCGACCGGACCGGCCACCAGCCCGAGCAGCAGGATGAAGACCACGACCGCGAGCGCTGATGGGCGCTTCCACAGTGCCCGGCGGCCGCCCGGCGGCACCGCGACCGCGGAGCTCGCGGTGCCGCCGGGCGTGCCGAGCGCGAGCTCGGTCTGATCGAGAATCGTCATCCGGAGTACCCGAATACCTCGCTCCACCGCGAGAGGAAGTCGCCGTCAGCCGAGGAGGCTTCGAGGAACTCCGCATCGTCGATGAAGCTGAACCAGACGCTCCCTACATCGGGCTCGGTGTACCAGTCAGATGCCAATAGTTCGCGCTCATCCGTGACGTCGCTGTTGGCCGGCACCGTCTGCGTGATCTCGGTGTATAGCGCGTTGGCTTCGGGCGTGGTCGCCCACTCCATGAAAAGTCGCGCGGCATTCGCGTGCGGAGCGTCGGCGACGACGCCGGTCGAGAAGTATCCGCCGGTGGTGTCGGCGGGGTATACGAATTCGAGCGGAGCACCCTGCAGTGCCTGAGGAGCCGCGAGGCTGTCGGTCAGCGCAACGGCGATGGCGTACTCGCCGGCGATGAGGTTCTGAACGAGCGTCGCCGAGCTGTAGAACAGCGGCTTGTTGTCGGCAATGGCCTGCAGTGCGTCCCAGCCGTACTCCTCGGACGCATCGCCCTCGGCGTAGCGGTAGTAGAAGGCTGCCGCCTGCTGCGAGGACTGCGGCATGTTCACTCCGACGCGTCCTTCGAAGACGGGGTCGCCCGCGGCTTTGATCGGGTCTTCGCGGATCATCTCGATCTCGTCGGCGCTCAGCAGTGTCGGGTTGTAAGCGACCGTCTGAAAGTAGCCGTTCTGCACCGGGTAGAAGAACCCCTCGACGAGCTGCTCTGCCGGGAAAAGATCACCGTTCTGCGGCGTGTACTCGGCGATCCACCCCTCGTCGACAGCGGACTGCATCGAAACGCGGTCAGCGATGCTGAAGACGTCCGCCTGGAACTGGCCTGCCGACATCTCCTGTGCGAACCGCTGATTCAGTTCGCTTCCCGGAAGGCGCAGGATGTTCACCGAGATGTCGTACTCGGCGGTAAAGGCCTGCGTCCATTTTTGCAGCGACGTCTCGTTCGCATCGCCGTAGAAGGTGAGTTCGCCTTCAGCCTGCGCTGCCGCGACCAGGTCCTGCATTTCATCGCCGCCCGCAGCGGGGGACGCGGGGGCGGCCGTGCCCCCACTGCACGCCGTCATGGTCGCGACTGCGACGGCAGCCATTGCTATGGCCGCAAACCTCCGGGAGTTCTTCACAACAGCTCCTTTGCCATTCATGGATGTAGTCTCGCGACGCAGATCTCCGCGTCGTGGCGCGGCTCGCACGGTCAGGTGCAAGTGTTTTCACTATTTGACGCGGAGCGTGCTCGCGAGACAACGGGGCGTCCCGCATAGGGGGACAACGGCGCTGATTCGCCCCGATCTCGCGGCAGCGGTACCGCGGGTTGGGACGACTGTCAGGTCACCGAAGGCTCTCGCAGTTGCTCAGGGGCGAGAGATACCCCTGGAGGGACTCGAACCCCCAACCGTTTCCTTAGGACGGAACTGCTCTTCCATTGAGCTACAGAGGCTGGCGGCATCCAGTCTATCGATGCTCGTCCGAGGCCGACGCGTCGTCCGGCTGCGCGACACGACTGGCGAACACGACCCGGTTGTCGACGTACGACGCCGCCTCGCGATCGAACACTCCCCCGCACGTGATCAGGCGCAGCTCGTCGGACGGGATGGCGCCGAAAACGAGCTGGGTGGGAAAGGACGACTTCGGGTAGTCCTCGACAGCCGTGACGACGTAGTGGAACACCGTGCCCGCGGCGTCAGTCACCTCGACCGCATCGCCCGCCCGCACGTCGCGGAGCCGGATGAACACGGCCGGTCCGGTCGGCGAATCCACGTGACCCGCAATGACCGTCGGGCCGAAGCCCCCCGGACGGCCCCCTCCGGCGAACCAGCCCACTTCTGCGTAGTCCTCCGGCACCTCCATGCCGCCCTCCGCGGTGATGCCCAGATCGATCAGCGGCACAGCGAGGTCGATCGAAGGGATCGCGACCGATACGGGTGGGAGCGCCGCGACCGGAGCAGGCTCCGGTGCCGCCGGCGGCTGCACATTGGGGGCCGAACTGACAACGGGCACGGGCTCGATGACGGACGGACCGACGTCGGCGGGCAACGCCGCGCACCCGCCGACCACCATGGCCAGCATCAACCCCACGACGACGACGCCCGCGGGCCGCGGCATCCTGACTGCACTGGCAGAATGCCGCGGTGCCCGCGAGCGCGTGATCACCGAGCGTCCGCGTGTCGACGGCGGTGCAGCACGACGCCACCCACTGCAGCGACGCCGGCGAGCGCGAGCGCCCCGATCGTGACGCCCGCGGCATCCCACTGCCCTGCCGCCCCACCGGCACCGGTGTCGACACCGCCCACGGGCACCGACGTCAACTGACCACGCACCACTCCGGCGCTGAAACTGGCCGTGTGCGAATCAGCGGCGAATCCCGCCGCGTCGGCCTCGATCTGGGCGAGGCTGAACCCCTCGCCGGTGTCGACGCCGTTCGCCAGCACTCCTGTGGTGAACGGTCCCTGCAGGCAGCCGGAGCTCGTCCGCGGTCCGTCACCCACGGGCGACGGGTTTGGGAAGGCGATACGCGGGGGTCCGGGCTTGCCCGCGACGGCCTGGTGGATGTGGGTCGCGGTCTTGGCCGGGCTCTGGTAGTCGCCCGTCACGCCGTCGAGCGTGATGTCGTAGCAGATGATCTCGAGGTCGGAATTGATGCGGAACGTGAACGTACCCGTCGCGCCCTCCTCGCCCGCAGTCGCCACTCCGTCGGTGTTGACGACCTGATCGGGCGTGGCCATCACCGTGAACGCACTGGTGAACGACGCCGGCTCCTCGACCTCGGTCTCTGCGTGCGCCGGCGCCGCGAACGCCAGTACTCCGACGGTTGCGACCGCACCGATCATCAGCGCGCGGGTGGAAGTCCTGTTCATCATGATGCTCGATTCTTGATGCGGATGCCGGTTGCCTCCGTTGCAGGGTGTTACGACCGTCGTCGTGATTGCGTTCATCTCCCACGAATCTTTTCTTCGAGATGAACGCCGAGCACTCGGTGGGCGTATCCCTCGATGGCTTCCGAGCTGCGGCTTCTCAAACGGAGGGGTCTCGATCGCCTAGCCTGAAGGTGAGCGTGCACGATGGGGCAGACGCGTTCGGGGAGCGTGATGGATCATCGGGCGAGCGAGTTCGTGGCGTTCGACGCGCGTCGCAGCTTCGACGAGCACGGGTCTGCACTGCTGGGTTTCGCCGTCAACGCACTGCGCGACCGTCCGCTGGCGGAGGACTGCGTGCAGGAGACCTTTCTTCGCGCGTGGCGGGCACGCGAGCGTTTCGACCCCGCCGTCGCCTCGGAGCGCACGTGGCTGTTCTCGATCGCGCGCAACGTGATCGCGGACGCGCTTCGCGCCCGGTCTCGGATGCCCCGGATCGGCGACGACGCGCAACTCGACCAGCTCCCGTCGCCGCACGCGGACCCGCTCGATCGGCTGCGGATCGTGGAAGGTCTCGCACAGCTCAGCGATGCCCACCGCGAGGTCGTCGTGGCCGTTCACCTCGAGGGTCGGACGTATCACGAGCTCAGCATCGCCACGGGTGTGCCGATGGCGACACTGCGCACTCGAGCCTTCCACGCCCTGCGAGCCCTGCGCAGCCACCTCGATGCACCGGAGGAACACGATGAACAGTCCTGACGATCGGATCGCCGCACTCATCGCCGCCGCCGTCGCGGAGGAGCTGACACCCGAGGAGAAGGTGGAACTCGACGGGTTCCGCCGCACTCACCCGTGGGTGGACGAAGAGATCGCGAACATGCGCGACCTCGCACGCCGCCTCGCCCTCGCCGAAGTCGCGTGGACCGATGTCGCGCCGAGCGATGCGCTTCGGCAGCGCGTCGCCGCGTCGACGAACGTGCCGTCGGACGCGTCACCCGGGCCGGTACCGATAGGTCGAGTCGCGGCGACGCCGCCCGACTCTCGTCGATCACGACGATGGCTCGTCCCGATGCTCAGCGCGGCGTGCCTCGCGATCGGCCTCGTCGTGGGGCTTGCGATCCCTCCCCTGGTCGACGCCCCACCGTCGGGTGGACCGGGCACCCTCGGTGCGATCGAAGAGATCGACGTGCGTTCCGAAGCCGCCGGAGCGCAGATCGATGCAGCTCTGGTGGCGCACACCTGGGGCACCGAGGCCGTTGTCGACGCATCGGGTCTCGACGTCGGCGCGACGTACTCCGTCGTCTTGATCGGCAGCGACGGCGCGGAGTTCTCAGCTGGCGAGATGCTCGGCTCGGCGGTGCCCATCCACTGCCGACTCAACGCGGCGGTGCTGCGGGCGGAGACGGTGCGTCTGGAGATCCGCGAAGTCGGCGCTGAGACACCCACCGCCGTCGCCGACCTGCCGCAGACGTAGCACGCTCGTCTGTCGGGGTGCGATCACGGCCCTTCCGCCCTCGGGCGACGGCGGGAAGCGAGACATCGACAGCTAGCGCGTGAGGGGAGTCCCGACCCTGACCAGATTGTTGTCGGGGTCGGCGAACGAGAACTCCCGCATTCCCCACGGTTCGTCGCGCACCGGACGGATGCGGGCCAGCGATTCCCCGTTGCGCCATCGACGGAGGAGCTCATCATGGCTGAGCGCATCCGCGTCTTCGAGGGTGACGGACGCGTGGACCGCATCCACGTCGGCGACGTAGAGGTACACCATCGCGGCGTGGACGAAGGGGTCGAGATCAGCGCTCTCGGACAGGTGGAAGCGCATCTCCCCCGCTTCGACGAACGCGTAGCCCCCGACGTCGGCGATCTCGACCTCGAACCCGAGCCCGCGGTAGAAATCCGCTGCGCGCGAGAGGTCGGCGACGGGGAGGATCGCGCTGGCCGACCCACGCCACAGACCTTCTCTGGTCGACACGATGTCAGCTCTCAGCTGCGGCAAGCCGGCGCTCGATCGGCGCCCAGCCGCTGTCGAGGATCGCGAACCCCGCTTCGAGCGTCGCCGGCGGATCACTGCTCTCCGATACGAGAATCTGCATCTGCAGCACGAACCGCGCATACACGCGGATCTCGGCGGTGGGTTCGGCGAGTCCGAGCTCGTCGGCGATCGTGTCGGCGAGGGCATCCTCGTGCCGCAGCCACATCTTCGCCGCATACTCGCGAAGCGCCGGCGTCTTGTTCAGGAAGGCCATGAAGGTGCGGGCGACCTCATCGCCGTGCTCTCCGACGTTCAGGGCGACCTCGGCCGCATAGAAGTCGTGCAGCGCGCGATTGATCGTGGTGCCCGCGGGCCGCTCCGACACTGCGGCGACGAGGCGATCCCGTTGCTCGTCGTCTTCGTCGAAGACGAGCGCCTCCTTCTGCGAGAAGTGCGCGAACACGGTGGTGGGCGACACATCGGCCGCCTCCGCGACCTCTCGAATACTCACGTTGTCGAAGCCGCGCTCGAGGAACATCAGGGTGGCGACGTCGGAGATCGACTTGCGTGTGGCCGCCTTCTTCCGTTCACGGCGCCCGATCGGCTCTGGTGTCGACATGTACACAGCTTATCGAACACTCAGTACGAACATGGTTTGACTCTTAAGTTGGTATGACTACACTCATGGTGTGACTTCACTGAATCCGATCGCTCAGCCGCGCAACGCCCGTCGCGCTTGGGTCATGCTCGTCGTCCTGACCATGCTCACCGTCGTCGGCATGACCGTGGTCCTTCCCGTCCTCCCCTTCGTGGTGCTCCAGTACGTCTCCCACGAGAACGAGCTGGCCCTCTGGGTGGGGGTGCTCGAGTCGATCAACGGGCTCTGCGCCTTCCTCGTCGCCCCCTTCCTCGGCCGACTCTCCGACCGCTTCGGCCGCCGACCGGTCATCATCGCGGCGGCCTTCGGTGCCGCCTTCGCCATGACCCTGTTCGGCATCGGCGGGGCGATCTGGGTGCTCGTCCTCGCGCGCGCCATCCAGGGGCTGACCGCCGGCGATCTTCCCGCGCTCTTCGCCTACCTCGCCGATATCACTCCTCCCGAGCAGCGGGCCAGGCGCTTCGGCATCCTCGGAGCGCTCTCCGGCATCGGAATGATGATCGGACCCGCCGTCGGCGGCCTGCTCGCTGCGGTCAGCCTGCAACTCCCCGTCTTCGTCACCGCCGGGGTCGCCCTCACCGTCGCGATCCTGAGCATCTTCCTGCTCCCCGAGAGCCACAGGCCGGAGAATCGCATCCGCACCATCTCCCTGCGAGATGTGCAGCCCTTCACCGTCTTCACGACCGCGTTCCGCCGGAGGGAGCTGCGCGGACTGCTCATCGGGTTCGGCCTGATCGCGCTTCCCTTCGGCTTCTTCGTCAACAACTTCAGCGTCCTCGCGCTGGACTCGATCCAGTGGGGCCCGACCGCGATCGGGCTGCTCACCGCATCCGTCGGTATCGTCGACATCCTCATCCAGGGCGTGCTGCTCGGCATCCTGCTCCCCCGGATCGGCGAGCGCGGCGTCATCATCAGCGGCATCGTCGCTCAGACCGTCGGCCTCATCGGGCTCGCCCTCGTCGCGTCGATCTTCGCCCAGCCGTGGCTGTTCATCGTCGGCGCCCTCACGCTCGCCGCCGGTCAGGGCGCCGCACAGGCCGCGATGGACGGCGCCATGTCGAACGCCGTCGGTGACGACGAGCAGGGCTGGCTCGGCGGATCCACACAATCGCTCAACGCGGCGATGTCCACCGTCGCCCCGCTCATCGCCGCCGCGCTCTACGCCACCGTCAGCCACGCCGCGCCGTACTGGCTCGGGGCGGCCATCATGGTCGTCGCCGCCATCGTCATCGGACGGGCGCACATCGTGAACACGGCCACCTCGCCGGCGGTCGTTCCCGATGAGCGTGCGGAGTCGCCGGTCGCGCGGTGAGTGAGCGAGTGGGGGCGACGCGGCGTTTCGTCTCGTCGCTCGCTCCTGGCTCACGACCGGGCCGGGCGACGACGCGACCGGCTGACCGAAGGGCACTACGCCGTCATGCGCCGCCGGTACACGACCATCGCGAACACGTACGCGAGCACGAGGATGCCGATGCACCAGGCCAGGGCGATCCAGATATCGGCGCCGACCGGCTGCTGCGCGAACAGCGTGCGGATCGTGTCGACGATCGAGGTGACCGGCTGATTCTCGGCGAACCACTGCACCGGACCGGGCATCGTGTCGGTCGGCACGAAGGCCGAGCTGACGAACGGCAGGAAGATCAGCGGATACGAGAACGCGCTCGCCCCGTCCACCGACGAGGCGGAGAGCCCGGCGATGACCGCGATCCACGTGAGCGCGAGCGTGAATACCACCAGCATGCCGACGACGGCGAGCCACGCGGACACCCCCGCGCCGGTGCGGAACCCCATCGCGAACGCCGCGCCCACCACGATCACCAGTGAGATCAGGTTCGCGACCAGCGAGGTGAGCACGTGCGCCCAGAGGATGCTGGAGCGTGCGATCGGCATCGATTGGAACCGCTCGAAGATGCCGCTCTGCAGATCGAGGAAGAGCCGGAACGCCGTGTAGGCGACGCCCGACGCGATCGTGATGAGCAGGATGCCGGGCAACATGTAGTCGATGTAGGACGATGACCCCGTGTCGATGGCGCCGCCGAACACGAAGACGAAGAGCAGCATGATCGCGACCGGCATGACGGCGGTCGTGATGATCGTGTCGAGGCTGCGCGTGATGTGGCGCAGCGACCGCCCGAGCAGCACGGCGGTGTCGCCGAAGAAGTACCCGCTCACGGCGGGCCGGGTCAGAGTGAGTGCGGTCATGATGCCTTCTCCTCGGATCCGTTCCGGTCGTCTCGGCGAACGGAGTCCCCGGCGGGGGTCGCTCCCCCGACCAGTGATAGGAAGACGTCCTCGAGCGTCGGCTGCTCCTGCACGTACCGCACCGTGGCGGGCGGCAGCAGCTCTTTGAGCTCGGCGAGCGTGCCGTTCACGAGGATGCGCCCCTCGTGCAGGATCGCGATGCGGTCGGCGAGGTGCTCGGCCTCGTCGAGGTACTGCGTCGTCAGCAGCACCGACGTGCCGCGGCCGGCGAGCTCGGTGATCGTGTTCCACACCTCGCTCCGCGCCTGCGGATCGAGCCCGGTCGTGGGCTCGTCGAGGAAGATGACGGGCGGGTCCCCGATCAGACTCATCGCGATGTCGAGGCGCCGGCGCATGCCGCCGGAGTACGTCGCGACCTTGCGGCCACCCGCATCCGACAGCGCGAATCGCCGCAGCAGGTCATCGGCGATCTCCCCGGCGTTCCGCAGGTGCCGCAGCTGGGCGACCATCACGAGGTTCTCGCGCCCGGTGAGCACTTCGTCCACGGCCGCGAATTGACCGGTCAGGCTGATCGACGCGCGCACCTCCTGCGGCTGGTCGGCGACGTCGAACCCGTCGATGACGGCGGCTCCGGCATCCGCTCTCATCAGTGTCGAGAGGATCTTGACGATCGTCGTCTTGCCGGCGCCGTTCGACCCGAGCAGCGCGAAGATCGTGCCGCGCTCGACGTCGAAGTCCACACCGCGCAGCACCTCGAGCGCGGCGAACGACTTCTGCAGTCCGCGCACGCGGATGGCGGGGGCGGATGCGGCACTCATGACGCGCCCGCCTCATCGGCTTCTGCGCGCTCGATGGCCGCCGTGAGGCGCTCGCGCTCCTTGTTGATCCACTGCCCACCCGCATAGTTGCGCAGGAACGTCTCGGCGAATTCCACCGGGTCATCGCCCACAATCTCGCGGATCGGTGTGCGGTCGGCCGCGCACTGCTCGAACAGGTCGGCGAGATCGTCGAGCATCGACAGCAACGTGTCGCCCGCCGCGATCGAGCCGTAGTACATCAGGTACCGGTCGAGCGCTTCGGCGGCGGTCCGGTAGTTCGCGGGCAGCCGCTCGATGCGCGCCTTGTAGGCCCGGTACTGCTTCTTCTGCTCGAGCGATCCGGTGACCTTCTCGATCCATCCTGCAGCCATGATCACTGTCCTCCTTCGCGGAGCTGGTTCAGTCGTTCTGTGAGGAAGCTCCAGGTCCCCCAGAATTCGGTGAGCGCCGCGCGCCCCTGTGTGTTGAGCGAGTAGACCTTGCGGGGCGGCCCCTTTTCG
This sequence comes from Microbacterium songi, assembly GCF_042747925.1. NCBI lineage: Bacteria > Bacillati > Actinomycetota > Actinomycetes > Micrococcales > Microbacteriaceae > Microbacterium > Microbacterium songi. The sequence goes on along the minus strand of NZ_JBHZIE010000001.1, from coordinate 459,807 downwards.
GACGGCACCTTCTCCACGTCGACGAGCCCGCGCTGTTCGATGCGCACGAGCAGCGCGTAGACCGTGCCCTCGGCGATGTCGGTGAATCCCTGCTCGCGCAGCCACGCCGTGATCTCGTAGCCGTACGCGGGTCGCGCCGACAGGATCGCGAGCACGATGCCCTCGAGCACACCCTTCAGCATCTCGGTCGCCTGTTTGCCCATGGCCGTGATTCCCTGCTACTCAGTGATGCTACCTACCGGTACATAGTAACACTGAATAGCTTCCTGTCCAGAGGTCGTTCCGCGGTCCCGTGCGGCGGCCATCGGTCTGTACAGGACGGATGCCGCGCCCCTAGGTTTGGCCTCATGAAGACGACGATCGCCGGCACCACGATGCCCATCCTCGAACTGACACTCGACGCCGGAGAGGCCATCGTCGCCGAGGGCGGTGACGTGGCGTGGCTCTCGCCGGGCTTCGACATGGACACCTCCACCGCCCACGGCGGCGGCAGCGGCGGCTTCATGGGGGGCCTCAAGCGCGTGCTCGGTGGCGCGCAGCTGTTCCTCACGAAGTACACCGCTCCGCAGAACGGCGCGATGATCGCGTTCGCCGCCCAGCTGCCCGGCACGATCCGCGAGATGACGATCGACCCCGCCGACGAATTCATGATCCAGGCCGGCTCGTACACCGCCAGCACCACCGGCGTCGAGGTCTCGGTCGGCCTGCAGAAGCGACTCGGCGCGGGCATCTTCGGCGGCGCCGGGGTCGTCTTCCAGAAGCTCGCGGGGCAGGGCACCGCCTGGGTTCAGCTCGCCGGCGAGATCGTCGAGTACGACCTCGCCGCCGGTCAGTCGCTGCTGATCCACCCCGGACACCTCGCGATGTTCCGCGCGGGCATGGACCTGCAGTTCGCCACGGTGAAGGGCATCCGAAACAAGTTCTTCGGCGACTCGCTGTTCCTTGCGGAGCTGCACGGCCCCGGGCACGTGTGGCTGCAGTCGATGACCGCCGCCAAGCTCGCCGGTGCGATCGAGCCCTACCTGCCCGACAAGCGCTCCGACGGCAACTGAGCCGCCGCGCCCGTCACCAGGTCGAGACGTACTCCGACACGCGCAGCAGTGCCGCCTGCTCGATCATGGGCAGCCCGCGGGTGACGGCCTGATCGATGCGCTGCTGCACCGACCCGTCGCGCAGGGTCGCGCCGTCGAAGTCGGAGGCGCTGGCGTACACGCCGAGCGGCAGGGTCGTCGACTGGAAGAATCCGAACAACGGCCGCAGCTGGTGCTCGATGATGAGCGCGTGACGCTCTCCCCCGCCGGTTGCCGCGAGGAGGACGGGCTGGCCGATGAGCGCGTACTGACCGACGAAGTCGAACAGGTGCTTGAAGAGCCCGGTGAACGATGCGCGGTAGACCGGGCTGCCCACGACGAGGAGGTCGGCGCCCTCGATCTCGCGCAGGGCCTCTTCGATCTCAGGAGGAAGATCCTCCCGCGTGAGCGCGCCGGCGAACGAGGGCCCGATCTCGGCCAGCTCGATCTGACGCGACTCGATCGCCACGCGACTACCGACCGAAGCGATGATCGCCGCCACGAGCGCGCTCGTCTTGCTGCCCTCGTGCAGCGACCCCGAGACTCCGACGACCTTCAGCGGGCCGCGCCCCGAGCCGGGCGCAGCGGATGTCGCGGACTCGTGGTCGGAGGCGATCCTTGTCATGCACCGACCGTACGTCTCCGCAGCCGGGGCCGGGGGCGCGGCCGGACACAGAGCGTCATACGGGCGTCTGCTCGCGACCCTCGTGCCGGCCGTCGTCAGGACGCGGTCCGGTCGCGACCGGACGATCGGGGTGATTCGACCATTGACTCCACGAGCCGGCGTAGAGCTGCGGTGAGAACCCCGCAAGGGTGAGCGCGACGTAGGCGTGCGACGCCGTGACGCCCGAGCCGCAGTAGACGCCGACTGGGGCACCGGTACGGGCCCCCACTTCGGCGAAGGCTTCGCGGAGCACCGCCGGATCGAGGAACCGTCCATCGTCGTCGACGTTCTCGGAGGTCGGACGGTTGACCGTCCCGGGGATGTGACCCGCACGTGGGTCGACCGGCTCGACGTCGCCGCGGTACCGCTCCGCCGCCCGCACATCGATGAGCACTCCGTCGCTCGCGAGGTCGGCCGCTTCGTCGATGGAGAGCGCGGCCAGGTGCCCGCGGCCCAGGACCACGTTGCCGGGGACCGCGGTGACGTCACCGGTCTCGAGGGCGAAGCCGGCGCTCGTCCACGCCTGGAGCGACCCGTCGAGGATCCGGACGTCGGCGATGCCGGCATCCTTCAGCACCCACCAGGCCCGGGCGGCCGACAGCGACTTCAGGTCGTCGTAGACCACAACGGTGTCGCCGTTGCCAACCCCCCAGCGCCGGGCGGCCTCCTGCAGCGCAGAAGCCGACGGCAGCGGATGCCGCCCGTCCGAGGGAACGCCGTGCTCAGCGAGCTCGTGGTCGAGGTCGACGTAGACCGCGCCCGGGATGTGGCCGGCACGGTGGTCGGGCCGCCCGTCGGGGCGGTCGAGCCGCCACCGCACATCGAGGACGCGTACGGGGTTCTCGTCGGGCGCAGAATGCGCGATCAGCGCGGCGAGCTCTTCGGGGGTGATGAGGATGTTCGGCATGGTCTCAGTGGAAGATCCGCCGCCACACGTTCGTGTCGGCGAGGTCGAGCAGCTCGTCTCCGCGACCCGACATCACGGTGCGCATGGCGTACAGGGCGAAGCCCTTCGCCTGCGCGGCCGTGATGGATGGCGGGATCGACAGCTCCTCACGGGCGACGACGACGTCGACCAGCACGGGGCCGGGGTCGGCGAATGCACGGCGCAGCGCGCCCTCGAGCTCGCCCGGATCGTCGACGCGGATACCCGTGACGCCGACCGACTCCGCCACATCCGCGAAATTCGGGTTGTGCAGGTCGGTGCCGAAGGCGACGATGCCGGCGGCCTTCATCTCCACCTCGACGAAGCCCAGCGACGAGTTGTTGAACACCACGATCTTGATCGGCAGGTTGTTCTGACGGATCGAGAGCAGATCGCCCATGAGCATCGCCAGACCCCCGTCGCCCGCGAGCGCGACGACCTGCCGCTCACGGTCCACGGCCTGCGCGCCCAGCGCCTGCGGCATCGCGTTGGCCATCGACCCGTGCGTGAACGAGCCGATGAGGCGCCGCTTCTCGGTCATGTGCAGATACCTCGCCGACCAGATGACGGGGGTGCCCACATCCGCGGTGAAAACGGCGTCGGGAGCGGCGAGCTCGTCGATCAGGCGCCCCACGTACTGCGGATGGATCGGTGCGCGCCCGTCGTTGTTCGCGAAGGCGTCGAGCTCCTTCCGCGTCTTGCGGTAGTGCTCCACGCTGTCGGTCAGATGCGCGCTGCTGCGACCGGTCGACAGCAGGGGCAGGAGAGCGGATGCCGTCTCCTTCACTCCCCCGACGAGGCCGAGGTCGATCGGGGTGCGGCGCCCCAGCTGCTCACCGCGGATGTCGACCTGGATGATCTTCGCCTTGGAGGGGTAGAACTGCCGGTACGGGAAGTCGGTGCCGAGCATGAGGAGCGTGTCGCACTTCTCCATGGCCCGGTAGCCCGACGCGAAACCCAGAAGTCCCGTCATCCCGACGTCGAAGGGGTTGTCGTGCTCGATGTGCTCCTTGCCACGGAACGCGTGCACGATGGGCGCCTGCAGCCGCTCGGCGAGCGCGAGCACCTCGGCGTGCGCTCCGGCCACGCCGGCACCGGCGAGGATCGTGACCTTGCCCGCGCCGTTCAGCAGCGCGGCGGCGGCATCGAGGTCGGGCGCGGCCGGGACGGTGACCGACCGTGTCGCGCGGATCGGTGCGGCGTCACGTCGCTTCGGAGCATCCGCGAAGAAGACGTCGCCGGGCACCACCACGACGGCCACGCCGCGCTTCTCGATCGCGGTGCGCATCGCGATCTCGAGCACCCACGGCAGCTGGGCGGGATCGCCGACGAGCTCGGTGTAGACGCTGCACTCGCGGAAGAGCTCCTGCGGGTGGGTCTCCTGGAAGTAGCCGCTGCCGATCTCCTCCGACGGGATGTGCGAGGCGATCGCGAGCACCGGGACGCGGCTGCGCTGGGCGTCGAAGAGCCCGTTGATGAAGTGCAGGTTGCCGGGGCCGCAGCTGCCGGCGACGACGGCGAGTTCGCCGGTGATCTCGGCCTCGCCCGCCGCCGCGAAAGCGGCGGCCTCCTCGTGGCGCACGTGCAGCCACTCGATGCCCTTGTCGCGGCGCAGGGCGTCGGTGAAGGCGTTGAGCGAATCGCCGGGGAGCCCCCAGATGCGCTTAACCCCCGCGCGCTTGAGAGTGTGGACGAAGAAGTCTGCGACGGTCTCAGCCATGCGTCCAGGCTATGCCTCGGCGCGAGCCACCCCCGGCATTCTTCGCCATCCCTCCACGTTTCAGCGAGAGCCGTCCGGAGGTCGCCTGATCCCGGCAGGCGGCCACCCGTCGCGGCAACCCAGTTGTACACAATCGAGATGCATGGAATGCTGGAGCAATGGCAGTGACCGACGACATGGTGTGCTTCTCGCTTTATGCGGCGACGCGCGCGACCACGCAGACCTATCGTGCGCTGCTCGAGCCCTGGGGCCTCACATATCCCCAGTACCTCGTACTGGTGACGTTGTGGATGGAAGGCCAGCAGACCGTCTCGTCGCTCGGCGAGCATCTGCAGCTCGACTCCGGCACGCTGTCGCCGCTCCTGCGGCGAATGGAGCAGTCGGGCCTCGTGCATCGGGACCGCCGCTCGCAGGACGAGCGCATCGTGACCATCGCCCTCAGCGACCGCGGGGCCGAGCTCCGGGCGGAACTCCGCCACATCCCGGCGCGGATCGCCGCGGGCATGGGCATCTCCGACGAGGCATCCGCGCATGCCTTGATCGCCACGCTGCAGAACCTCACGGCCGCGATGCACGCCGCCGCACCGGCCGGGGCGCTCGAGCCGGCACACGCCGCGGCCCGCTGACGCCGCCGCGCGACCCTCAGCTGCATGCCGCCGGCCAGCGCCCACACCGCAACCCGCTGCACCGCACCGGACCGCGTTCACCCGCGGCATCCGCACCCCGAACCGATCCGATCGAAAGGACGCCATGCGCGGTCTCATCCACTCCACGTTCGCCGCGCCCGAGAAGGTCCTGACCGTCGAGGAGCGGCCGCTCCCCCAGCCCGGCCCCGGCGAGGTGCGCGTCCGCACCGTGCTCGCCACGATCCACAACCACGACCTCTGGACGGTCCGCGGCACTTACGGCTTCGTGCCCGACCTGCCGGCCCGTGCGGGCACCGAAGCCGTCGGTGTCGTCGACGCGCTCGGACCCGATGTGACCGGCCTCGAGATCGGCCAGCGGGTCGCCGGCGGTGCGTTCGGTGCGTGGGCGGAGTACTTCACGGCGAAGGCCGCGGGCCTGATCCCGGTGCCCGACAGCCTGTCGGACGAAGTGGCCGCGCAACTGGTCTCGATGCCGTTCAGCGCCGTCAGTCTGGTGCATTCGCTCGACCTGCACGAGGGTGACTGGCTGGTGCAGAACGCGGCCAACGGCGCGGTCGGCCGCATGGTCGCGCAGATCGCCGCCGCCCGCGGGTTCCACGTGATCGGCCTCGTCCGCCGTGAGGATGGTGTCACCGAGCTTGCCGAGCAGGGCATCGGGAACATCATCGCCACCGACGCCGATGACTGGCGCGACGAGGTGGACGCGCTCACGGGCGGCGCGCCGATCATCGCGGGCGTCGACTCCGTCGGAGGGTCGTCATCGCAGGACGTCCTGTCGCTCATCGCCGAGGACGGCACGCTCGTCGTCTTCGGCGCGATGCAGTCGCCGGTCATGGAGATCCGCTCGGGTGACGTCATCTTCAAGCAGGTCACCATCAAGGGCTTCTGGGGCAGCAAGGTGAGCAAGAACCTGGATGCCGCGACCCGCGGCGCCCTCTTCTCGCAGTTGATGGGCCACGTGCTCGCGGGCGAGCTCACCCTCCCCGTCGCCGGGATCTACGGCTTCGACGACATCCACGACGCCGTCCTCGCCAGTCAGACCGCCGGCCGGGTCGGAAAGGTGCTGCTGCGGCCGTAGCGTCAGCGGAAGTCGCGGGACTGGTGCTCCACCCCCACCCGCAGGTCTTCGCAGTTGTCGGCCACCAGGTTCGTCACTCCCTCGACCGAGCGCTCCAGCATCCCCCGCACGATCAGCGCGGGAGAATCCCGCAGCACCGCCCTGTGCCGGTTCCAGACGCCCACCGAGCAGATCACGTTGACCAGTCCGTGCTCGTCTTCGAGGTTCAAGAACGTGATGCCGGATGCGGTGGCCGGCCGTTGCCGGTGGGTCACGAGTCCCGCGATCTCGACGCGTCTGCCGGTCTCGTGGGTGCGCAGCTCGGTGGAGGTGAGCACCCCGCGGGCATCGAGCCGTGACCGGTAGTGGGTCATCGGATGATCGGTGGTGGAGACGCCCGTCGCCCACAGGTCGGCGGCGAGCACCTCGTAGCTCGTGGGGTCGGTGAACAGCGGAGGCTGCACCGACACCATCGAGTCGGGGAGGAACTCGGGACGGTCCTGAGCGGCCGACCCGGCCAGCCAGATCGCCTCGCGCCGGCTGAGCCCGAGACACTCGAACGCGCCGGCGGTCGCGAGGGCCTCCAGCTGCGCCGCGGTGACACCGGTGCGACGCACGAGATCGCGCAGGTCGCGGTACGGGCCGCTCTTCTGCCGCGCGGCGACGATCCGCTCGGCGACCTTGATGCCGATGCCCTTCACCGCCGCCAGCCCCTGACGCACCGCGAACCCGCTGTCCCGGCGGTGCGCGAGCGACTCGTCGGGGGCGGTGATGTCGAAGTCGCCCACCGGCGCCTGCACGCGGTGGGTGCAGGCATCCATCCCCTCCTCCCGTGGGCCGTCGCCCACCGGCTCGAGCGTCGCCTGCACGTCGGAGCGCAGCAGGTCGGGTCGCAGCATCTGGACGCCGTGCCGGCGCGCATCGGCCACGAGCGTCGCCGGCGAGTAGAACCCCATCGGCTGCGCCCGCAGCAGTCCCGCGAGGAATGCTCCCGGGTAGTGCAGCTTTATCCATGAGCTCGCGTACACCAGCAGCGCGAACGACAGCGAGTGCGATTCCGCGAACCCGAAGTTCGCGAACGCCTGGATCTTCGTGTAGATCGCGTCGGCCTCGGCGCCCACCAGCCCGTTCGTCGCCATCCCGGCGTAGAGCTTCTCGCGGATCGAGTCGATCCGCTCATGTCCTCGCTTGGAGCCCATCGCCCTGCGCAGCAGGTCGGCGTCTTCGCCGGTGCACTCGCCGACGGCCACCGCCATCTGCATGAGCTGCTCCTGGAAGATCGGGATGCCCAGTGTGCGCTCCAGCACCGGCTTGAGCTTGGGGTGCGCGTACGTCACCTCCTCCTGGCCGAGCTTGCGCCGGACGAAAGGGTGCACCGCCCCGCCCTGGATCGGCCCCGGTCGGATCAGGGCGATCTCGACGACGAGGTCGTAGTAGCGTCGCGGCTGCAGCCGCGGGAGCAAGCCCATCTGGGCGCGGGACTCGACCTGGAACACCCCGATCGAATCGGCGCGGCAGAGCATGTCGTAGACCGCCTTCTCCTCCTTGGGGATCGTCGCGAGCTCCCACTCCTCCCCGGTGGCGCCGCGGATCAGATCGAAGCAGTACTGCAGCGCGGCGAGCATCCCGAGCCCCAGCAGATCGAACTTCACCAGCCCCATCCAGGCCGCGTCGTCCTTGTCCCACTGGATCACCGTGCGGTTGTCCATGCGCGCGTGCTCGATCGGCACGACTTCGCCCACCGGCCGGTCGGTGAGCACCATTCCGCCGGAGTGGATGCCGAGGTGCCGGGGCGCTTTGAGCAGCTCGGTGGCGAACTCGATGACCTGGTCGGGGATGTCATGGCCCGGACCGCTCTCGAGCGATGCCCCCCACCCCTCGACCTGCTTCGACCAGGCGTCCTGCTGTCCGGGAGAATGCCCCAGCGCTTTCGCCATGTCGCGGATCGCGTTCTTCGGCCGGTACTGGATGACGTTGGCGACCTGGGCGGCCCGATGACGCCCGTACTTCTCGTAGACCCACTGGATGATCTCTTCCCGCCGGTCCGAGTCGAAGTCCACGTCGATGTCGGGCTCTTCGTCGCGCAGGCTCGAGAGGAACCGCTCGAACGGCAGCTTGTAGGCGATCGAGTCGACGGCGGTGATGTCGAGCAGGTAGCAGACGGCGCTGTTGGCGGCGGACCCGCGACCCTGGCACAGGATGCCGCGACGCCGGGCCTCCTGCACGATGCCGTGCACGATCAGGAAGTAGCCGGGGAAGTCCTTCATCTCGATGACCCCGAGCTCTTTCTCGATGCGCGCACGGTCCTCGTCGGTCGCATCGGGGTATCTGCGGGGCACCGCCTCCCAGACCAGGTGACGCAGCCATGACATCGGGGTGTGGCCCTCCGGCACATCCTGCTTCGGCAGCGCGGGCTTGGCCCGGCGCAGGGGGAAGGCGAGTTCGTCGGCGAGCGACACCGTGCGCGCCACCGCCCCGGGGTAGCGGGCGAACCGCGCCTGCATCTCCGCCCCCGATCGCAGATGTGCTCCGGCGTGGGCGGGCAGCCATCCGTCGAGCTCGTCGAGCCCTCGCTGGGCGCGGACGGCGGCGACCGCGGCGGCGAGCAGCTGACGATCGGGGGCGGCGTAGTGCACGTTGTTCGTCGCGATCACGGGCAGCTCCCGTTCGGCGGCGAAAGCGGCGAGCACGTCGTTGGTGCGCGAGTCGAGCGGATCGCCGTGGTCGATCAACTCGACGTGCACCGCCTCGGGTCCGAACAGCGTCACGAGTCGGTCGAGCTCTGCGCCCGCTTCGCGGATCGCGGAGTTGGAGAGAGCGGATGCCGCGCCCGCTGCGCCTCCCGCCAGTGCCCGACGCACCGCTCCCTTGCGGCACCCGGTGAGGATCGCCCAGTGCGGGTCGTGCGGGCCCCCCGCCTGCGCGGCGAGGTGTTCGAGGTCGTAGCGGGGACGCCCCTTCTCCTCACCGGCGAGCTGGGCATGCGTGATCGCGCCGGCGAGACGGTGATAGCCCTCTTCGCCCCGGGCGAGCACCAAGAGGTGCGCACCGACGGGATCGGGTTCGCCGTTCTGGGGCCCGGGCAGTTCGAGCGAGAGCTCGGCGCCGAACACGGTCTTCAGCTGCAGCGTCTCGGCTGCTTCGGCGAAGCGCACGATGCCGTAGAAGCCGTCGTGGTCGGTGACCGCCAGCGCGTGCAGCCCGAGCCGCTCCGCCTCTTCGGCGAGGTCTTCGGGAGACGACGCGCCGTCGAGGAAGGAGTACGACGAATGCGCGTGCAGCTCGGCGTACGGCACGACATCGTCCGGACGCTCGATCGAGGGCGCGACGTAGGGTCCGCGTTTGCGGGACCATGCGGGGCTGTCGCCGCCGTCGGCCCCCGCCGGCACGTCGCCGGGGCGGCGGGTGTCGCTGAGCAGCTTCTCGAGCTCCGACCACGGCACCGAGGGGTTGTGGAAGCCCATCAGGTGCCTCCCGTCGGCTGCGTTCCGTCTCGCTGCGCTCGCTCAACCACCGGACCCCCGCCCCCGATCGTTGAGCGAGGAGCGCAGCGACGAGACGAAACGCCGCCCTCAGTCATAGCGGGCCTCCGCCTGCCAGGCGCCGTCTTCGCACACCAGCAGCCAGGCGATCTGATCGGCGTCGACGACCTGGAATCGATGCGCCCGACGGCGACGCACCGCATCCCAGCTCCTCTCGACCACGGGCCACGGGCCCGCCCACGCCACCACCTCGCGCCGACGACCCCCTTCGCGCATCATCGCGGGTGCGGCCACGAGGGTGCCGCGGTCATCGACCGCGATCGCGGCGCCGTCCGCCGCAGTCACTTCGACCGCGCGCGGCTCGGCGAAGACCGTCGTGGGCAGCGGGTCGGGCAGGCTCCCCGGCCACGGTCGCGCGCGTTCTTTGGCGACCACGGCACGATCGCCCCACGGCACGAGCACCTGCCGTTCCGCCAACCAGCGACCACCCCCGATCGCCGTGGTGACGACACCGCGGTGCCCCAGCATCGCCTGCACGCGCGAGAGGGCGTGGTGCACGCGCTCCTCCGGCCCCGAACCGAAGATGGCCGGAGCGTGGTGGGACGCAGCATCCACCGCCGCCGGTTCGATCCGCACGAGCGCCACCCCGCTGGCGAGTCCGCGGGGCACCGGCACGTCACCCTCGCGTCCGCCGCGGGAGCCTTCGCGCTGCGCCTTCTTCTGCGCGTCCTCCAGCGCCTCGCCCAGCTGCCAGCGCACACGGTCGACGACCGCCGCAGCGTCGAACGACGCCGGATGCAGCCACACCCGTTCGTTGCGCTCGCCCCGCTCGCCGACCAGCACGACCCGCAGCTCGGTGCAGACGAGCCGTTCCGCCGCGAGCCCGGTGAGGAACTCGTCGGCGGCGATGCGCATTCCGAACGCGACCTGATCGGCCAGTTCGAGAGGGGGCTCGAAAGCCACTTCGCGGTGGAGTTCCGGGGGCGGCACCCGTGGCTCGACGGCGCGGGAATCGTGACCGGCGGCCAGGGAGTGCAGACGGATGCCGCGCCCTCCGAACCGCTCGCGCACGCGTTCCGGGGCCAACGCCGCGAACTCCCCCAGCGTGTGCACGCCGAGTCGGGCGAGCAGCTCGGGAAGGTCGAGCCCGGTGGCGAGCCCGGTCAGAGCGTCGTCGAGCACGGTGACGGGCAGCGGGGCAAGGAACGCGGCGGCCGTCCCCGGGGGGACGATCCGCAGCGGTCCGGCGCCCGCCGCGCCGGCGCTGCGTGCTGCCTGCTCGGCCGTGAACGGGCCGTCGGCGACACCGACACGCACGCCGGTGAGGCCATGAGCGGCGAGGACGTCCAGCAGCACGCGCACGGCCTCGGCCTCGCCGCCGTAGTACCGCGCGGGTCCTCGCGCCCGCAGCGCGCACAGACCCGCGCGTACGATCTGCACTCCAGGGGCACGCTCTTCGAGCAGCGACACGACCGGCGCGAACGCCCGATTGTCGCGCGCATGATCGGCCGCGACGATGTCGAGGCGAGGGCAGCGGGCTTGCGCGTCACGTCGTCGCTGACCCCGCCGCACACCTTCGGCGCGAGCTGCTGCCGAGCACGCCACGACGGCGTTGTGCTCGACGACGGCGATCGGGCGCTCCGCGGCCGGGAGATCGAGCACACCATCGCTCACGGAGCGCCCTTCGCTGCTCGCCTCCCCGTCGCGGGCGAGAGCGGTGACCGGCCAGTCCGGGAACCACAGCACGATGCTGCGCACCGGGGCGTTCCTGTCTTCGGAGATGTCCGGCATGTCAGCCCACCGCCCGGATGTCGAGGGAATCGTCCGCCGCGAACCGATCCTGCGCCGTCTTCGGCATCGCGTTGATCGGCACCGCGTTCGGCACCGCCGAGATCTGCACCCGCTCGTCGGGCACCACCGAGACGGTGCCGTCGGGGGCGGGCAGCAGCATCCGCGAACGCCGGGGCACCGGCCATCTCCTGCTCGACGCGGTGACCGTCAGCGCCCGTCCCGCGAGGTAGCCGAACCCGTCGCCGAGACCGGTCCACTCGGGCTGATCGACGCGCAGCGTGGCCTCCGCCTGCGCCCACGGGCCCTCCACCAGAAGCACCGAACCGCGGTCGCGCAGCCGAGCCCCCAGCCGTGACGCTTCTGCCCCGGTCGCCCGCCCCTGGGGGCGCACGGCGACGATGGGCAGCACGTCGGCGACGGTGGCGGCGACGGCCAGCCAGCGCGGCCCGGGGTCGGGGATGAGGACGAGCCGGTCGAGGTCGACCCCCAGCCTCTCGGCCGCTTCGGCGCCGAGTTCGGGCATGCCGATCACCGCGCACCACGAGCCCTGCTGCGACGGCTGGGCGAGCAGCGCGAGCAGGAGCGAGACCGAGGAGGGCAGCGAGTACGCCGAACCGGGCTTCAGCCCCCCACCGGGGAGCAGGCCGGCGAGCGCGGGATGCGTCGGCAGCACCGGCTCGTCGAGCCGACGGCCCTGCACCCGCTCCAGTTGCGCACGCAGCCGACTCGCTTCAGAATGAACGTCCGCGCGCGCTGCACCCTGCTCCGCACGGGCGGTGGCGTTCTGCAGCATGATCGGACTCACTCCCTCAGGCTAGAACAGATGTTCTATATCCTCTACCTGAGATTCGAAACTAGTCCCGACCTCCGACATCGCCGGGCGCAGCATCCGTCACCAAACTCACGGCCCGCTTTCAGCTTGACGGGACCAAAACGCCGCCCTCCGCCGTTCTCCTCTATGACGCTGCAGCCAGCCGCGTACAACCGATGTCGACGAAGGTCGACCCAGGAGGAAACCGTGTCACAGGACTACCGCGCGACTGCCGACGCACTCAGTCGCCTCACCCCCAGCCAGTACACCGTCACGCAGCAGGACGGCACCGAGCCACCGTTCCGCAACGAGTACTGGAACACCCACGAAGACGGCATCTACGTCGACGTCGTCTCGGGTCAGCCGCTGTTCTCATCGATCGACAAGTACGACAGCGGCACCGGATGGCCGAGCTTCACGCGTCCGCTGGCCGCTGACGCCGTCACCGAGAAGACCGACGGCATGCTCTGGATGAAGCGCACCGAGGTGCGTTCCGCCGGTGCCGACAGCCACCTGGGCCACGTCTTCGACGACGGTCCGCGGGATGCCGGCGGCCTGCGCTACTGCATGAATTCCGCCGCGCTGCGCTTCGTCCCCGTCGCACAGCTCGAGGAGCAGGGTTACGGTGAGTACCGCGCCCTGTTCGCCCACTCCGATCAGCCCAGCGACCGTATGAACGAGGAGACCGCATCATGACCAGTGGAAAGACCGACACCGGAGCCATCACCCGCACCCCCGGCACCGAGACCGCAGTGCTCGCCGGTGGCTGCTTCTGGGGCATGGAAGACCTGATCCGCCGCCAGCCCGGTGTGCTCAGCACCCGCGTCGGCTACACCGGCGGCAAGAACGACCACGCCACCTACCGGAACCACTCCGGGCACGCCGAGTCCGTCGAGATCGTGTTCGACCCGACGAAGACGACGTACCGCGACATCCTGGCGTTCTTCTTCCAGATCCACGACCCGTCGACGCTCAACCGTCAGGGCAACGACGTCGGATCGAGCTACCGTTCGACGATCTTCCCGCTCTCGCCCGAGCAGGAGCAGATCGCGCGCGAGACGATCGCCGACGTCGACGCCTCGGGTCTGTGGCCGGGCAAGGCCGTCACCACGATCGAGCCCGCGGGCCCCTTCTGGGAGGCCGAGCCCGAGCACCAGGACTACCTGATCCGCTACCCCCACGGGTACACGTGCCACTTCCCGCGCGCGGGCTGGGTGCTCCCCCGCCGCAACGCCACCACCGCGGTCTAGGATCGCGCCCGTGATCGCCCGGTTCGAAGAGCTCGACTGGCAGCCGACCCCGATGGGGGATCTCACGCTGCGACGGCGCTTCGAACCGGCGGTCGCCCACGACGTCTACGAGGTCAAGCTCGGAGACGAATACCTGATGTCGAGCCTGTTCACCGTCGCGGAAGAGGCCCTCGCCACACTGGGGCTCGCGGCGACGACGGGCGAACGCCTGACCGTCCTGGTCGGCGGCCTGGGGCTCGGCTACACCGCGGTCGCCGCGCTGCGCGATCCTCGGGTCGGCTCGCTCACCGTGATCGACGCACTGCCCGCCGTCATCGGCTGGCACGAGCGCACGCTGCTGCCGGTGTCGGCGGAGCTCGTCGGCGACAGCCGCACGACACTCACCCTCGACGACTTCTTCGCCGTCGTGCGACGTGCGCCGGAGGGCTCCCGTTACGATGCGATCCTGCTCGACGTCGACCACTCGCCGCGCCACCAGCTCGATCCGAGCCACGCCGACCTCTATACGACCGCCGGCCTCCGGTCGCTGGCTCGGCACCTCGTCGATGGCGGCATCTTCGCGCTGTGGTCGGATGACCCACCGGATGCCGCGTTCCAGGCCGACCTCGAATCGGTCTTCGTCGACACTGCCGCACACGTCGTCGACTTCGACAATCCGCTCACCGGGGGCGTGTCGTCCAACACCGTCTACATCGGCCGCCGGCCCACCGCGTAAGACCGCGGCGGGCGTCTACGCGGCCAGCTCCAGGTACGGGCTCCAACGGGGGTCCGCCCGCTCGGTGCCGCGCACGGTCCACTGCGCGCCACGAGGTGGTCGCGGAGTGAAGAGCAGGTTCCAGTTCATCTCCTGCGGCGTGCGGTCGCCCTTGACGTTGTTGCACCGCAGGCAGCACGCCACGAGGTTCTCCCACGTGTCCGCTCCCCCGCGCGAGCGCGGAAGGACATGGTCGATCGTCGAGGCGGTCTTGCCGCAGTAGGCGCAGTGGTGCAGGTCGCGCCGCAGCACGCCTCGGCGGGTCACGGGCACGTGTCCTGCGCCGGGGACGCGCACGTAGCGCGAGAGCAGGATCACCGCCGGTCTGTCGTAGGAACCACGGGCGGCCCAGACAGGTTCGCCCTCCATGCGTTCGATCACGGTGGCTTTGTCGTTCATCACGAGCACGAGCGCTCGCTTGTAAGACACCACGGCGAGCGGCTCGTAGCCCGCGTTGAGCACCAGTGTGCGCATTCCCTCATCCTCTCGAATGGCCGGGACGGCTTCCCGGATCTTCGATTCGACGACGATCAAGCGGTGGAGGGGTATGAAAAAAGGCGCTGTCTCATGGACAGCGCCTGGACGCCGCGACTACGTCGCAGCACCCGATCACACGATGCCGAAGGACGAGCAGGCCGAGCGCATCCATGGTTCGGATGCGTGGTGTGCTGTCCATCGGCGCCCTCCGCCTTCTTCTCAGCGTCGGATTTCAGGGTAATGCACGCCGAAGGGACCCTGCGCCGTTCGGAGGTGAATCACGGGTGGCGTGTCGGCCAACACGCAGCCTCGACGGCGAGGACGAGCGGATGCCGCCTCGCGCGGATCAGCCGGCGTTGGCTTCGAGCCACGCCCAGGGGTCGACGACGCCGCCGTTGATGTGCACCTCGAAGTGGGTGTGGTTCGCCGTCGAGCTTCCCGTGCTGCCGACAAAGCCGATGAGCTGGCCGGCGGCGACGGTCTGGCCGACCTGCACCTGACGGGTGCCGTAGGTCATGTGGCCGTACAGGGTGTTGACCTGCTGGCCGCCGAGCACGTGGTCGATCGAGATCGCGACACCGTAGCCGCCGTAGCTCTCCTGCGAGACCTTCACGACGCCGGCCGCGGCCGCGTAGATGGGCGTCATCGCCGGGGCGAGGAGGTCGACGCCCTGGTGGTAGCCGGAATCCCAGAGGCCGCGACCCTTGGTGAAGTTGAGAAGCGGCCAGCGCACCTCGCCGGTGCCCGGCGAGACCATGTTCAGGTCGACG
This sequence comes from Microbacterium songi, assembly GCF_042747925.1. Classification (NCBI taxonomy): domain Bacteria; kingdom Bacillati; phylum Actinomycetota; class Actinomycetes; order Micrococcales; family Microbacteriaceae; genus Microbacterium; species Microbacterium songi. The sequence continues at coordinate 444,389 of NZ_JBHZIE010000001.1, read as the reverse complement.
CTGTAGCTGGCTGCGACGGAGGAGGAAGACGAGGAGGAGGACGCGGCTGAGGATGCCGCGGCGGCGGCGGCCTTGGCACGGGCCTCGGCGGCGGCGGCGGCGGCCTCGGCGGCCTTCTTCTGCTCGATCTCCTCCGCCGTGGTCGCCGCGTAGCTGTCACGGGTGAAGGTGCTCGCAGTGGCGTCGGAGGCGACGACGAGCGACTGCGCATCGCCGGCGGAGAGCTGCTGCAGCGTCTGCGTCTCGGCGGTGGGACGCCAGGCGCCGTACGCGGGAAGGGCGACCGTGGCGATCAGGCCGGCGACCATCGTGATGATCACGAGGCTGCGGACGGGCTTCGCGCGACCTCGGGCCCGACGTGCGGCACGCGGCGGGCGCGTGACGGACGCGGCGGTGGTCGCGACGATGCGACGCTCGCGGGCGCGCTGGGACACGCGGGATCGGTCTCGGGTGCGCGGTGTCAGCGACGTGGCGTCCGCGTCAGCCGCGGGCGACTCGTTCTGTTCAGCCAAACTATCCTCCGGCGCCTCAGCGCCGATTGGTGCGCCAGCTCGTCAGCACCATGCGTTCGGGCACGTTGTGCGGGTCACCGTGCGGACGACGAGCCAGTGAGGCAATCCACTCGGGGTCCGACGGCGGGAATCTTGCCTGTGGACGTTCCGAGGCTACCTGAAGGTAACGAATATGTCACGTTGAGCAACTAACCCCCGCGGAATCACGCGGATTCCGCGCTCGAGGCCGATCTGGGGAGGAGCGGACGGATGGTCCGACCCGCGCGTCGCTCAGTGGCGGTCGTCGACCAGGAAGATGTGCGAAGCAACCTCGACCGGGAGTTCGAGACCCTCGTCGTTGCCGTCCATCTGCACCAGCACATAGCCCTCGCTGAAGCGGTAATCGCCGTGCGCACCGGGCATCACGCCGGCGGACTTGAGCTGCTGCAGAAGCTCGGGATCGACCTGCACGGGCTCCGCGAGACGACGGACCGTGCCGGTCACGGGCCCGCTCGCGGCGTTGAGGCGACGGACGAGACCGACGACGCCCTCGTCGAAGGTGATCGCCGGCACATCGCCGAGCTGGTCGAGGCCGGGGATGGGGTTGCCGTACGGCGACTCGGTCGGGTGACCCAGCAATTCGACCAGGCGACGCTCGACCTGCTCGCTCATGACGTGCTCCCAGCGGCAGGCCTCTTCGTGGACGTATGCCCAGTCCAAACCGATGACGTCGCTGAGCAGCCGCTCGGCGAGACGGTGCTTGCGCATCACGTCGACGGCCTTCTGGCGCCCGGCGTCGGTGAGCTCGAGCGAGCGGTCGTCGGACACGATGACGAGGCCGTCGCGCTCCATGCGGCCCACGGTCTGGGAGACGGTCGGCCCGGAGTGACCGAGACGCTCCGAGATCCGTGCCCGCAGGGGGACGATGTTCTCCTCCTCGAGTTCGAGGATCGTGCGCAGGTACATCTCGGTGGTGTCGATCAGGTCGGTCATCATGCCTCGCAGACGCGGTGAAACTATGTAAGGACAGCCTAATCGAGTCCGCATCGACGCTCGTCGACGCCGGCGGTTCACGGGACGTCACAGGATGAGGACGGCGGTGCGCGCGACTCTAGAATCGAGGGCATGCCCCGCCTCGACATCCCCCGTGATCTCCTCCCCGCCGACGGTCGTTTCGGCTGCGGCCCGTCGAAGGTGCGGCCGGAACAGCTGGCCGCCCTCGCGGCGAGTGGATCATCCGTGCTGGGGACGTCTCACCGCCAGGCACCTGTGAAAGGCCTCGTGCAATCGGTGCGGGAGGGCCTCGCCGACCTCTTCCGCATTCCGGACGGCTACGAGGTCATCCTCGGCAACGGCGGATCGACCGCCTTCTGGGACGCCGCGGCTTTCGGACTCATCGAGCACCGCAGCCAGAACCTCGTCTTCGGAGAATTCGGCGGCAAGTTCGCCGCGGCGGCGAAGACGCCCTGGCTGCAGGCGCCCGACGTCCGCAGGAGCGACCCGGGCACGAGCATCCGCCCGGAGACGGTCGAGGGCGTCGATCTCTACGCCTGGCCGCACAACGAGACTTCGACCGGGGTGTCCACGGCGATCACCCGTGTGCACGGGGACGAGGGCGCCCTCACAGTCATCGACGCGACCAGCGCCGCGGGCGGCATCGACGTCGACGTCTCCGAGACCGACGTCTACTACTTCGCGCCCCAGAAGAACCTGGGGTCGGACGGCGGACTGTGGTTCGCCCTGTTCTCCCCTGCGGCGCTGGAGCGCGTCGAGCGCATCGCCGCGTCCGACCGGTACATCCCCGAATTCCTCAGCCTGAAGAACGCGGTCGACAATTCACGGCTGCAGCAGACGCTGAACACTCCCGCGCTGACGACCCTGCTGCTCCTCGACGACCAGATCGCGTGGATCAACGGCAACGGCGGGCTGGCGTGGGCCGGCGGCCGCACGGCGGAGTCGTCGTCGGCCCTGTACGACTGGGCCGAGGCATCCGCCGTCGCGACGCCCTTCGTCACCGACCCGGCGGACCGCTCGCCCGTCGTCGTCACGATCGACTTCGCCGACGAGGTCGACGCCGCGGAGATCGCCAAGGTCCTCCGCGCCAACGGAGTCGTCGACACCGAGCCGTACCGCAAGCTCGGTCGCAACCAGCTGCGCATCGCGACGTTCGTGTCGATCGAGCCCGAGGACGTCCGCCAGCTGATCCGCTCGATCGACTTCGTGATCGAGAACCTCTAGGCGAGGAACCCGGCGGCCTCAGCGGCGGTCGTCGTCTTCCAACTCGTCGTCGTCTTCGTCTTCGTCCGACTCATCGTCGTCCTCGTCCGACTCGTCGTCGTCTTCGTCCGAGTCGTCGTCGTCGTCCTCGGACTCGTCTTCGTCGGACTCCTCGTCGAGCGGAGCGGCCGGGTCGAGTTCGTCGATGTCGACACCGTCGAGGTCACCTGCGTGCAGGATCGGCGATCCGTCGTTGTCGAAGTCCGCGGCATCCAGATCCTCGACGTCGTCGAGGTCTTCGTCCAGCTCGGCATCCTCGTCGTCCACGATGATGACGTCGTCCTCGAGGACGACACCGGCGTCGGCGAGCGCCTGCTGGGCGGCTTGATAATCGGCCAGACGAACTGCCCACGGCACCCAGTCCGGAGCGAGAAGTGCGGCGTCACCCGGCAGGAGCTCGACCTCGAGCACGGTCGGCTCGGCGTCCTCGACGCGCGCGACGCTGACCGTCCAGAACCACCCGGGGTACCCGGGGAGGAGGGTCTCGAAGCGCAGTGAGACGACCCCGTCGCCTTCCGGTGTGTAGCCGACGGGAGCCCCGATGGTCGCCTCAGGTGTGATCTCGGCGAGCGCCGCGCGCGCGAGGTCGTGCGATTCGAGCAGTCGTGCGTCGATGTCGGACGAACCGGCCTCAGGCGTCGAGTTCATCGGCGACCTTGCGCAGCACCGCTGCGACCTTCGTCGAGTGCGCACCGCTGGGGTAGCGGCCGCGACGCAGGTCGCCGCCGATGCCGTCGAGAAGCTTCACAAGGTCTTCGATGATGATCGCCATGTCGTCCGCGGGCTTGCGTGCGCGCTTGGCGAGGCTCACCGGAGCCTCGAGCACGCGCACCGACAGTGCCTGCAGTCCGCGCTTGCCGTCGGCGACGCCGAACTCGAGCCGCGTGCCGGCCTTGGGTGCTGCCGTACCTGCAGGCAGAGACGTGGCGTGCAGGAAGACATCCTGGCCGTCATCGGTGGTGACGAAGCCGAAGCCCTTCTCCTCGTCGTAGAACCTGACCTTGCCGGTGGGCATGAAAACCTCGCTGGGAACGGGCCGCGCGGACGCGCGGGCATGACGGAACTGAGATCTGAAGACCCCTCACCTCCAGCCTACGGCACCGCCGCGCGGGAGTAGGCTGAGGCGGATGAGCACACCCAGCCCCCGTCAGGACGTTCCGGTACGTCGGATCGACCGCATCCTGGCGTTCATGTCGCTCGGGTTGCTCGCAGTGTCCATCCTGTGCTTCTTCACGATCATGATCGCGTCCGCGTTCGGTATGACACAAGCGGATTTCCTGAACGGGCTGTGGCCGCTCGTTTCGGTCCTGCCGTTGCTCGGTCTGCCGATCGCGTTCCTTCTCCTACTCGCCGTGCTCATCATGAGCTTCGTGCGGAGGGCTCGGGCCAACCGGGGTCAGTGAGTGCCTGACACCTCAGACGCTCGTGCGCTCGCCACTCGACTCGCCGGGCTGAGTGACGCCGATCTCGCCGACGCTCTGGCGGTCCGGGGCATCGCACCGTCGGTCAACTGGCACGACTACTTCGATGCCGCGGACGGGCTGCTGGATGCCGCGTCCATCGATCGGTCCCTGCACCGGCTTCCGCGTTCCGTCCTGACGGCGCTCCACGCGGGGGTGCCGATCCCCGCCGAACCCGGGGCGACGCTGAGTCGGCTGCTCTTGGCAGATGTCGACGGCCTCCCCTACCAGGCGGTCTCCGCCCGCGTGAAAGAGGCCGCTGCCGCACACCCCGAGGCGTTCATCCCCGCGCCGACGGCGGCGACGCCCGAGCCCTCCGATGAGGCGCAGTGCGCAGCATCCGCCGAACATGTGTTCGCGATCGTCGCCACTCTCGCCGATCTGCTCCTGGCCAGCCTGCACGCCCCGCTCGGGCGCACCGGCGCGGGGACGGTCAGCGCGGCCGACCGCCGCCGCCTCGTCGAGGCGGGTGTGCTGGACGCCGGCGACGACCTCGATGATCTGATCGCCGCCGCGGTGGCCGCCGGTCTGGCGCATTCCGCAGAACGGGAGTGGGTCGCGGACGCCGAGGCCGAGACCTGGCTGCGCGAATCCACCACCTCGCGCTGGCGACTGGTGGCGGAAGGACTGCGGGACGGTCTGCCTCCCGATCTGCGCACTCCGGACGGCGGGTACGTTCCCCTCCCCGCGTGGGCAGACGCGTTCCCCCTCGATCCCGACTGGCCGACGCGCACCGCGCAAGCGCACCGCATCGCGGAGCAGTGGACGCTCGTCCTTCCCGACGGGACCGAGCCGCCCTGGGCCCGCAGCATCCGAGAAGGGGGCGAAGCCGACACCTCGACCCTCGCCGCTCATCTGCCCGCCGAGATCGACAGGGTCTACCTCCAGGCGGACCTGACCGCGATCGCCCCCGGTCCGCTCTCGCCGCCGCTCGATCTGCGGCTCCGGGGCATCGCGCACCGCGAATCGCGCGCGCAGGCGTCGACCTATCGCTTCAGCGCCGATTCGCTGCGCTCCGGAATCATCGACGGCGAGAGCGCCGAATCGATCCGTTCGTTCCTCTCGGAACTGTCGCTGACCGGCATCCCGCAGCCCCTGGACTACCTGATCGAGAGCACCGCGAACCGACACGGCCGGGTGACGGTGGGGACGGATGCCGCGACCGGCCGCACCCGGGTCGACACCGACGACCCACAGCTGCGCGACACGCTGGCGATCGATCAAGCGCTCCGACCTCTCGGTCTCGTGCCCGATCAGGACCGCCTGACCACGCGCGCCCACCGCGATGCCGTCTACTGGGCGCTGGTCGACGCGCGCTACCCCGTCATCGCCGTCGACGACGACGGGGCACCGCTCCCGCTGCGTCGTCGACGGTCGTCGGCAGGCGACGGGTCGGCGTCGGCGAACCCATACGACCGTCTCCTCGCGACGCTCCGGTCGGGCGCCGGCCAGGACGACGACGCGGATGCGGCCTGGCTCGTCCGCGAGCTGGAGCAGGCCGTCCGCGCGCGAGCCGTCATCGCCGTCGCGGTGAAGCTGCCGGACGGCTCGGCGCGCACCTTCACGATCGAGGCATCCGGTCTCGGCGGCGGACGGCTGCGCGGGCGGGACCGTGGAGCGGATGTCGAGCGCACGCTTCCGGTGTCGAGCATCGTCAGCGTGCAGCCGGTGGCCTGAGCGCCCGCCTTCGCAGCACGCCGCGTAGACTTTCTCGTTATGGCTGATGGCCCCCTGATCGTCCAGAGCGACCGCACGGTGCTCCTCGAGGTCGCGCACCCCGATGCGGAGAGCGCGCGCCACGAACTGGCGATCTTCGCGGAACTGGAACGTGCACCCGAGCACATCCACACCTACCGGATCACCCGGCTGGGCCTGTGGAACGCGCGCGCGGCAGGACACGACGCCGAGGACATGCTGGCCACGCTCGACCGGTGGACGCGCTTCCCCGTGCCGCCGTCGGTCTCGCTCGACATCCGCGAGACGGTCGGACGCTACGGCCGCCTCGTGATCGAGCGCGACACTGTGGACGGCCAGGAGGGGACGCTCGTCCTGCGGTCCACGGATGCCGCGGTCCTGACCGAGATGGCACGGAACAAGCGCATCCAGCCGCTGCTCGTGGGGCACCCCGCGCCCGACACGTACGTGGTGGACGCATGGGCCCGCGGTCAGATCAAGCAGGAGCTGCTCAAGATCGGCTGGCCCGCCGAGGACCGCGCCGGCTACACACCCGGGACGCCGCATCCGATCGAACTGGCCGAAGACGGATGGACGCTGCGCCCCTATCAGCGCCAAGCCGTCGACATCTTCACCGAGGGCGGGTCAGGCGTCGTGGTGCTGCCGTGCGGCGCCGGCAAGACGCTCGTGGGCGCCGCGGCGATGGCCGACACGAAGACGACGACACTGATCCTCGTGACCAACACCGTCAGCGCCCGGCAGTGGCGTGACGAGCTGATCAAGCGCACGTCGCTCACGGCGGAGGAGATCGGCGAGTACTCCGGTCAGGTCAAAGAAGTGCGTCCCGTGACGATCGCGACGTACCAGATCCTGACCGCGAAGCGCGGGGGGCAGTACGCGCACCTCGCCCTGCTGGACGCTCTGGACTGGGGCCTCATCGTCTACGACGAGGTGCACCTTCTTCCCGCTCCCGTCTTCAAGCTGACGGCGGACCTGCAGGCGCGACGACGCCTGGGGCTGACCGCGACGCTCGTGCGCGAAGACGGACGCGAGGGCGATGTCTTCAGTCTCATCGGACCCAAGCGCTTCGATGCGCCCTGGAAGGAGATCGAGGCGCAGGGGTTCATCTCCCCCGCGGCCTGCTACGAAGTGCGCGTCGATCTCCCGGCTAGCGAGCGGCTCGAGTACGCGGCCGCCGCGGATGACGAGCGGTACCGTCTCGCAGCCACCGCCGACGCGAAGATCGGAGTCGTCAAAGAACTGGTCGAACGGCACGAGGGCGAGCGAATCCTCGTGATCGGCCAGTACCTCGACCAGATCGACATGCTCGCCGAGGCACTCGATGCCCCGCAGATCACCGGGGCGACGCCCGTCGACGAGCGCGAGCGGCTCTATCAGGCCTTCCGGGTCGGAGAGATCACGCTCCTCGTGGTCTCGAAGGTTGCGAACTTCTCGATCGATCTGCCCGAGGCATCCGTCGCCATTCAGGTCTCGGGGTCGTTCGGCTCCCGCCAGGAGGAGGCGCAGCGCCTCGGTCGCCTGCTGCGGCCGAAGGAATCGGGGCACACCGCGAGCTTCTACACGCTGATCGCCCGTGACACGGTCGATCAGGACTTCGCGCAGAACCGTCAGCGGTTCCTGGCCGAGCAGGGCTACAGCTACACGATCCTCGACGCGGACGCCATCGCGGCCTGAACCCCCGCGGCCGGCCGCGATCCCCTATCCTGCGAGGTAGCAGGCCGGATCATCGCCACTGGGGTGACCTCGCCCGGCGTGCGACTGGGGCAGGTCATGGGATTCCTCGTCAGTGTCTTCGTGCTCATCGGCTACGGTCTGCGTGCCATCTGGATGGTCCCGTGGAGGTGGTGGCGCTTCGTCCTCGCCTCCCGGCGCGATGTCCTGGCCGAAGACCCGCCGCTCGCGGTGCTGATGCGCGTGCGCAACTACCTCGGGTTGGCCGTCGTGATCGGCGCCCACGTGAATTGGCGCTGGGGCAGGATCGACGGCGGCGAGATCGCGAATGGGTGGATGCTCGACTCCGGGTGGTTGATCGTCGTGCTCATGACCGCCATCACCGCCGTCTGCGTGTTATTCGTCGCCTGCGCCCGGCGCGGCCAGAGAATCGCGATGACCGCGCGCATGTCGATCCCCGTATGGACGATCGGGATGACCCTCGCGATCGTCTGGATCGGGGGCTTCGTCGACGAGGCATTGGACATGCTGCTGCCGACGATGGCCGCGTGGGGTTGGTGGGATTGGCTCGCCAGCCTCGTATGGCTGTCGGCCGGACTCGTCGTGATCCTTCTCCTGGTCACTTTCATCGCCGCCTACCTCGTGCTCGGGGTCAGCGACTTCTTCCGGGCGCCGGACGCGCATCCGATGATGATGCCGATACTGGCCCTCGTCCTGTGCGGATGGACCCTCGCGGACGGTCTCGGCCAATATGTCAGCGGTGACGCAGATCCGCTGTTCCCCTGGTGGGCGACACTGCTGCTCACCGTCGGCGGGCCCCTCAGCGTCGGGGCATTGTCCGTGGTCCAGTTCGTCCGCCAGCGCGAAGTATTGGGTATCGAGTTCAGACGTGTCAGCGGCGAATCCGAGTCGCGGATCGCGCGCATCGTCGGCACGACGTTGCGTCAGTTCACGCGCACCGCTCGCTGAGAACCCCTCCGATGCGGGCACCCGCAGCAGCGGGGCGCACGCGCGTTCCCCGGCGATCCGGACGATATCCAGGCAGCGCAGGACTCCGGTCGCCATAATGGGCCTATGACTGCACCTCGCATCCTTGTCGTGGACGACGAACCGAACATCCGCGACCTGCTCATCACGAGCCTGCGCTTCGCGGGGTTCCAGGTGAGAGCCGTCTCCAACGGCGCTCAGACGATCTCCGCCGTGCTCGAGGAGGAGCCCGACCTGATCATCCTCGACGTGATGCTGCCCGACATGAACGGATTCAGCGTCACCAAGCGGCTGCGCGGAGCGGGCTACACCGCGCCGATCCTCTTCCTCACCGCGAAGGACGAGACCGAGGACAAGATCGCCGGGCTCAATGCCGGTGGCGACGACTACGTCACCAAGCCGTTCAGCCTCGACGAGATCGTGGCGCGCATCCAGGCCATCCTGCGACGCACGATGCAGGCCGACGAGGAGTCGGTCATCCGCGCGGGCGAGCTCACGATGGATCAGGACACGCACGACGTGCTCGTCGGAGACGCGTCGATCGACCTGAGCCCCACCGAGTTCAAGCTGCTGCGCTATCTCATGCTCAACCCGAACCGCGTGCTGTCGAAGGCCCAGATCCTCGACCACGTGTGGGAGTACGACTTCAACGGAGACGCCGGCATCGTCGAGAGCTACATCTCCTATCTGCGGCGGAAGATCGACCCCCTCTCGTCCGAGGCGCTCATCCAGACCAAGCGCGGGTTCGGCTACATGCTGAAGGCGTCCAAGTCCGCCTGACCGGCGGCTCGTGCCGCGTGCACGACGTGATCGATCCAGGGGGCTGAGCTGGCGAAGAAGACCGACTCGGTCACCCGCTGGTGGCGTGGCATCAGCCTGCGCGCAAAGGTCACGGGTGTCACCGTCGCGCTCCTGGCCATCGGCCTGTTCGTCGCGGGCATGGGAACCATGGCGTTCCTGCGCACGGCGCTCATCCAGAACCTCGAGACCACCCTCCAGCAGACCGTCTCGACGGACGTCACGAGCGGTCTGCTCACCGTGGGCACACAGGACGGCGCGGCGACGTTCGCGCAACGGGACGACGCCGTGAAGACCGACTTCTACCTGGCCGTCTATGCCCCGACCGGGGAACGGATCGCCACGGCAGGAGGCGCCGGCGACCCGCCCGAGTTCCCCCTGGAGTACGGGCTGGACAAGGCTCTCATCCAGGGCCGGCTGCCCTTCGACCTGGTCAACCCCGACACGGGCGCGATCTACCGGGCCAGCGTGGACGTGCTGGAGATCCCGGGAGTCGCCTCGAACTACACGCAGATGATCGCGTTGCCGCTGGCACCGGTCGATCGCGTCGTCACGTCGTTCCTCGGCATCTACGGGGTCATCTCGATCATCATCATCATCGCGGGGGCCCTCGCGACGCGCGCGCTGGTGACCCTCGCGTTCCGCAACCTCGGACAGGTGGAGACGACGGCGATGTCGATCGCGGCCGGCGACTTCAGTCAGCGCATGACCGACATCGAGCCGGGCACGGAGGTCGGTCGCCTCAAGATCGCGATCAACACGATGCTGGGCCGGATCGACGGTGCGCTGTCGGAGCGCGATGCCACGGTGCGTCAGATGCGCCGATTCATCGGCGACGCCAGCCACGAGCTGCGCACGCCGCTGGTCACGGTGCGCGGCTACGCCGAGCTGTACCGGATGGGTGCGATCACCACCGACGACGACGTCACCCAGGCGATGGAGCGCATCGAGAAGGAGGCGATGCGCATGGGTGTGCTCGTCGAGGACCTCCTGGCCCTGGCGCGCCTCGACGAGCGTCGCGACGTCGTGATCGGTCCGGTCGACCTTCGGCCGGTGGCGCGGGATGCGGCGATGGACGTCCGCGCGGCATCCCCTCAGCGGCCCGTCACGGTCATCGACACCACCCTGGAGGTCGCGGACGAGTCGATCCCGATCGGTCCCGTCGAGGACGACGAGCCGGCCGGTGGGAGCAAACGCCGCGGCGGACCGTCGACATCGGCGATCGCGCGGGCCGGCGCCGGCCTGTCGATGCTCCGTCGGAAACCCCGCCCTGTCTCCGCCACCCAGGCCTCGACCGCGGGCGAGATGCCCCCCGTCGCTCCCATCGACATGTCCCCCGCGCCGATCGCCGCCGCGGGGCTGCCGCCCATCGTGCTCGGCGACGAGAACCGTATCCGCCAGGTGGTGACGAATCTGCTCGGAAACGCGCGTCGCTTCACCGCCGAGGAGTCGCCCATCGAGCTGAAGGTGGGCGTCGACGCGGCCGCGCGCATGGGGTGGGTGGAGGTCATCGATCACGGCGAGGGCATCCCCGAGCAGATCCGCGACAAGATCTTTCAACGCTTCTGGCGCGCCGACACCTCGCGCACGCGCGAGACGGGCGGCACCGGTCTGGGCTTGTCCATCGTGGCGTCGATCGTCGAAGCACTGCACGGCTCGGTGGAGGTGGGTGAGACGCCCGGCGGCGGGGCCACGTTCCGCGTCGCCTTCCCGCTGGCCGACCCCGCCGACGCCTCGCACCAGCTGATGATCGACACGCAGCCCCTGACGCGGCTGACCGCCGACTTCTGACCCTCTTCCCCGGCGGCCGCCCCCGGCGGCGGGCGGCGAAGGCGCGGGGACGCCCGCCACCCCGGGCGGCGCTCCTCCCCGCCGAGCCGGAAGACCGATCGCTCCCCAGGTGATGGTCGGGGCGCCGGCTGCTGCGCCGATGCGGCCTATCGTCGGTCGCAGGTCCCCGATCCGAAGGAGCACACCATGGCCGTCTTCTCCGTCGACAGCGACGCCGTCCTCTCCGCCACCGCCGCCGCCCGCAGCACCGCCGATCGACTGCAGGCGGAGTCCTCCACCCTGCTCGCGCAGCTCACCCAGCTGCAGTCTTCATGGACCGGTCAGGCGGCCGTCGCGTTCCAGACCGTGATCGACGACTGGCGTGGGACGCAGCGCCGCGTCGAGGAGTCGCTGACGGGAATCAGCACGGCGCTGGCCTCCGCAGGCCAGCAGTATGCCGATGCCGAACAGCTCAACGCGAGCCTGTTCCGCTGACCCCGGGCCCCGCCACCACCCGGGCAAACGGCAGCAGGGCCCCTCCCGAAGGAGAGGCCCTGCTGTCGACTCAGAACTGCGTGCGTGAACTCAGAAGTCCATGCCACCGGTCGGGTCGCCGGCCGGAGCGGCAACGCGCTCGGGCTTGTCGGCGACGACGGCCTCGGTGGTGAGGAAGAGTCCGGCGATCGATGCGGCGTTCTGCAGCGCCGAACGCGTCACCTTGGCGGGGTCGATGATGCCCTGTGCGAACATGTCGCCGTACTCGCCGGTCGCGGCGTTGAGGCCGTGACCGATGGGCAGACCTGCGACGGTGTTCGCGACGACACCGGGCTCGAGGCCCGCGTTCAGAGCGATCTGCTTCAGGGGCGCCTCGATGGCGACCTTGACGATGTTCGCGCCGGTCGCCTCGTCACCCGTGAGCTCCAGCTTGGCGAAGACGACCTTGCCTGCCTGGATGAGCGCGACGCCACCACCGGCGACGATGCCCTCTTCGACGGCAGCCTTCGCGTTGCGGACGGCGTCCTCGATGCGGTGCTTGCGCTCCTTGAGCTCGACCTCGGTCGCTGCGCCGGCCTTGATGACGGCGACGCCACCGGCGAGCTTGGCCAGACGCTCCTGGAGCTTTTCGCGGTCGTAGTCGCTGTCGGTGTTCTCGATCTCGCGACGGATCTGGGTCACGCGACCTTCGATCAGCGACGCCTCGCCGGCACCCTCGATGATGGTCGTCTCATCCTTGGTGATGATGACCTTGCGAGCACGGCCGAGCAGGTCGACCGTGGCGTTCTCGAGCTTGAGGCCCACCTCTTCGGTGATGACCTGGCCTCCGGTGAGGATCGCGATGTCCTGCAGCTGCGCCTTGCGGCGGTCGCCGAAGCCGGGCGCCTTGACGGCAGCCGACTTGAAGATGCCGCGGATCTTGTTGAGCACCAGCGTCGCAAGAGCTTCGCCCTCGACGTCCTCGGCGATGATGAGGAGTTCCTTGCCCTCCTGGATCACCTTGTCGACGATCGGCAGAAGGTCCTTGATGTTCGAGATCTTCTGGTTGGCGATCAGGATGTAGGGGTCTTCGAAGACCGCTTCCTGACGCTCCGGGTCGGTGACGAAGTAGGGGTTGATGTACCCCTTGTCGAAGCGCATGCCCTCGGTGAGCTCCAGCTCGGTGCCGAAGGTGTTCGACTCCTCGACGGTGACGACGCCTTCCTTGCCGACCTTGTCGATGGCCTCGGCGATGAGCTCGCCGATCGTGGGGTCAGCGGCCGAGATCGACGCGGTCGCGGCGATCTCTTCCTTGGTCTCGACCTCTTTGGCGCTGGCGAGCAGTTCGTCCGAGATGGCCTTGACGGCCTTCTCGATGCCCTTCTTCAGCGAGATGGGATCGGCGCCGGCCGCGACGTTGCGCAGGCCTTCCTTGACGAGCGCCTGGGCGAGCACGGTAGCGGTCGTGGTTCCGTCACCGGCGACGTCGTCCGTCTTCTTGGCGACCTCTTTCACGAGCTCCGCGCCGATCTTCTCGAACGGGTCGTCGAGCTCGATCTCCTTGGCGATCGAGACGCCGTCGTTCGTGATCGTGGGGGCGCCCCACTTCTTCTCGAGCACGACGTTGCGACCGCGGGGGCCGAGCGTCACCTTGACGGCGTCAGCCAGGATGTTCAGGCCACGCTCGAGACCGCGACGGGCCTCTTCGTCGAAAGCGATGATCTTTGCCATGTGTATGTCGTCCCTCCCGGACCTCTGAGGTCCGGACGTAGCGAATGGTCTTTAGCACTCAGATGACCCGAGTGCTAATTCCATTCTGGCACTCGACCAGTGCGAGTGCAAGCCACGGGAGAGGATGCCGCCTCCCGGCGTGTCGGACGACGCAGGGCGCAGCATCCATCCCTCGAAGACGGGGTGCGGCCGATCAGACGACGCGGACGGACTCGGCCTGCGGGCCCTTCTGGCCGGCGCCGACGGTGAACTCGACGGCCTGTCCTTCCTCGAGCACTCGGAACCCCGACATGTCGATGTTCGAGTAGTGCACGAAGACGTCCTGGCCATCGGCCACGGTGATGAAGCCGAAGCCCTTCTCGGCGTTGAACCACTTGACGGTGCCCTGGGTCATGCGAATCTCCTGTTGCTGTGCGACAGGGTCATCGTATGGCGGGATTCCGCGCCGAAACGGCCGGTCCGGGCACTGTTGACACGCGTGCATCGAACTGTTTACCGCCGCGAAACACCGACCGCATCCGGCCGGTGGATCAGGGCGTGGGCGTGACGCTCGGCGGGTTCGAAGAGCGGTCGAGGCCGATGACCACCGCGAGCTGCTTGGCCTGGCTCTCGTCGACGTCGCCGGTGCCCGCATCATCCAGCGGCTGGTAGGCGGCACTCTGCTCGAGCACCGCGCCGCCGATGACCTGTGCGAGACCCGCCGCGGCGGCCTCGTCCGACGGGAAGGCGTAGTAGATGGTCGTGGTGGGGAAGTCCGTCGTGGATGCCGAGCTGGCCTGCACCGCGTCGCCCGGCCACCCGGCGGCGACGATCGTGTCCTTCATCGTCGTGGCCAGTCCGTCTTCACCGGTGGCATTGAGCACGATGACGGAGTACGTCGTATCGATCACCGGGGTGACCGAAGGCAGCGGAGCGACCGTCGGCGCGGGGGTCGGGAACAGCGTGACCCTGCCCGACGCGAGCAGTGTTCCGAAGATGCCGAGCGCGATGAGCACGACCGTGGCGACGGCGGCCCAGAGGAAGACCACCCATCCGCGCATGTGCGGGTTCTCGGCCCGATGCGCACCGACGCGCCCCGAGTCCGAGGGAAGGTCATCGAAGCGGTCCTTGGGGTAGGGCGATTTCGACACCCCCCGATGCTACCGGGCCGTTCCTGCGCGCCCGATCAGCCGTGCCGCGAGGCGGGGGCGCCACCGAGCGCGGTGCGCGCGACGCCCGCGTCGTGCCGGTTCTGCCGGATGCGCCGCAGGCGCTTGACCAGCATCGGGTCGTACTCGAGGGCGTCGGCGGTGTCGAGCAGGCGGCCGAGCAGCTGGTAGTACCGAGCCGGCGAGAGCTGCAGCTCCGCCCGGATCGCCTCTTCCTTGGCGCCCGCGTGCCGCGTCCAGGCGGCCTCGAAGTCGAGCATGGCGCGATCGCGGTCGGTGAGGGGCACGTCTTCACGGTAGACCGGAGCGCCCTCCGATCACGCGCGCCACTCCACGAACCCGCCGAGTGGGTCGACCGCGGCGAGCGGCACACCGTCGAGGCCCAGGACGAACCCGTGCCAGCGCGACGCATCGATCGCCGGATGCCACTCGGAGTGGAGGGTCGGCGGGTCGATCGTCACCCACCGCGCGGACAGGGAGCGAACGGCGTCGATCAGTCTTCCCCGTCCCTCGCGGGGGATGTGCGGGAGCACCCCCGGGGTGGTGATCACCAGCGTCGCCTGTCGAGGAGCCTGCTCGGCGAGCGCCTCCAGCACCGCACGGTCGGTGGCATCACCCCGCACCAGCAGGGGCGGGTCGGATGCCGCGACCTCGAGCGCGGCGTCGATGCGGGCTGCTCTCCCCTGTTCGCCGGGCCACGCCAGGGTCGTGAGGAAGCGGCGGTCCGCGGCATCCGCGGCGTCGAGGGGATGGAGGTCGATGCCGGCCCGCCAGACCACCTCGGGCATGCGCAGCGTCGGCAGCCGATCCCCGCGCAGGTCGCACTCCAGCGTCACGCTCGACGCTCCGTCGGGCGGGTCGAGGCGGGTGACGGCTGATCCCCGCTCGGAAGCGGTGTAGCGGTACGAATAGCGGTCGGGGTAGAGGCAGAGTCCCGCGCTGGCCCCGATCTCGAGGAGCGCCAGCGGACCGTCGATCGCGGCGAGGGCGGGGAGGAGCGCCGCGCACCGGAGCGGCTCGTTCGTCTGGAGGCTGCGGCGACCGCATTCCGCGATCAGGGCGTCTGCGTGCCGGCGCAGCCACTCCGCCCAGCCCGCGTATTCCTGTTCCGGTGCACCGAGCAGGCGCGACACCGCGAACACGAGCGGCGGCTGCCGGTGTGTCGGCGCGATCCGGGCGATGATCCGCTGTACGTCGACATCCCGGGCGACGCCGTCCGCCCACTGCGCATACAGCTCGGACCGGCCGGGTGCCTCCGCCTGAGCGAATCGCTCGTAACGGGCGGCGACGTCGGCCGCGGCATCCGTCTTCATCTGTCCATTCTCACCGGCGATGCCGAGCGAGCGCGCCCGAGACCTGCCGCGCGTCGGGTTGAATGGAGTGTCAGAAGGAGACGTGATGGCTTATTCGGTGAACAAGAGCGATGACCAGTGGCGGGCGGAGCTCAGCCCGGAGCAGTATGCCGTGCTGCGCCAAGCGGGAACGGAGCGCGCCTGGACGGGCGAGCTGCTCGACGAGGGGCGGGCGGGCCTGTACACCTGCGCGGCCTGCCATGCCGAACTCTTCCAGAGCGGCACGAAGTTCGACTCCCACTGCGGGTGGCCGAGCTTCTACGAATCGGTCCGGCCCGAGGCGGTCGAACTGATCGAGGACCACTCGCACGGGATGCTGCGCACCGAGGTGCGCTGCGCGAACTGCGGTTCGCATCTCGGCCATGTGTTCCCCGACGGCGTCGGCACGCCCACCGGCGACCGCTACTGCATGAACTCGCTGTCGCTCGACTTCGCGCCGGAAGAGTCCGCGTGAGCAGTGCTCTGGAGGCGATGCGGAACCGTCGCTCCTGGTCGAAGGTGACGGATGCTGCGCCCACGAGCGATGAGCTCGCGACCTTCGTCGCCGCGGCCGGTCGTGTCGCCGATCATTCGTCGATGAAGCCGTGGCGCCTCATCGAGCTGCGCGGGGCCGACCGCGACCGCCTCGGACGCGCGATGAACAAGGCGGAGGGCCGCAAGGGTGCATCCACCAAGCCCCTTCGGGCACCGCTGCTGATCGCAGTGGTCGGCAGCTACCGCCGCACCGACAAGGTGCCCGAGTGGGAGCAGGAGACGGTGCCTTCGGGCGTCGCGCACATGCTGAGCCTCCTGCTGGACGAGGCGGGATGGGGCGTGTTCTGGCGCTCCGGCCATCACACCCGCTCCAAGGCCGTCGCGAAGGCCCACGGCTTGAAGAAGCACGAGAAGCTCCTCGGCTGGCTGTACGTCGGCGGCAAGCCGCCGATGAAGCGGGAGGGTCGCCGCAAGACCGTCGACCCGCATCAGTTCCTGTCGCGGATGCCGCACGACTGACGTCTCCGTCACCGCCGCCGCGCTCGGCGCCAGGGGACGGCGGCGACGACCACGCCCACCAGGGCAACGGAGACCATGGCGATCTCGGTGACGAGTCCAGGGCTCGCCACGGCCGGCCAGACGGCGTCGAGCACCACCGCGGTGAACAGCTGGCCGACGACGATTCCGAGGGCGAGCAGCAGAACTCCGGTGTATGCGACCAGGGCGGCTGACAGGAAGATGTAGACGACGCCCAGGGCACCCCCGGTGTAGATCCACGGTTCCGCGGGGAGCGCGCGCGGCGGGCCGACCACGGCCACGTGGATCACCGCCACGACGACGAGGATCACTGTTCCGCCGAGGAAGTTCACGAACGTGGCCGTGATCGCGGTACCCACACGGGCGCGAAGTCGCCCGTTCGTGGCCTGCTGCCAGGCGACACCTGCCCCGACGAGGAACGGCAGCACCAGCATCCAGACGGGCACCGCGTCACCCGCTCCGCCGGCGAGCGAGATGGCCACCGCGACCAGGGCGAGCCCTCCCCCGACGACGCGTGGGAGGGTGACGGCCACCGCTCCTCCGGGTCCGTAGCCGAGACGGTCCAGGGTCAGGCTGCAGACGACCTGACCCGCGACGTAGCCGACGGTGAACAGCGATACCCCGATGACGCCGACGGTGAGGCCCTGCGTCGCGACCGTGAAGGCGCCGGCCGCGCCTCCGGCCAGCATCCACGAGGGGATGCTGCGGGCGCGGACACCCGCGACGAGACGCTGCAGGCCCGCCCTGCCCTCCGGAAGAAGGGCCGACAGGACGGCCACGATGACCAGCCCCGACCCGAACGAGATGGCCGCCGCCACGAAGCCATCGCCGAGGCGGAGCCCCAGCTGACCGTTGACCCGCGCCTGCGCGGCCGTGAGCACTCCGATGAGCACCGCACCCGCAACGGCGAGCCAGGCGGGCAGGCGGACGGCGGTGGGCACCACCCCATCCTGCCGTGCGGCCGCCTATGCGCTGGCGACGGCGGCGTCCTGTGCGGCGCCCAACGTGGCGAACCACCCGAGCGTCGCCGGTTCCCGGCTGAAGGCGATGTATCCGCCCTCGGCCGCCACCACATGCCCGATGACCTTTCCGGACAGCGTTCCGGTGTGCATCCCCGGCTCGGGCGACGTCCAGAGCGGCCGTTCGGCTCCGCGTCGCCACGACCCCAGTTTGATGTTCGTGTCAGCTTTCGCGCGCACGAGATACCCCCATATCGGCTGACATCCCCAGTTCCAGTCAGCTGAATGGAAATATAGCGAACAAGACCGGTCGTTGTCACACCCTGGGGAAACGCTGAGCCGAAGATGAGGCGGCATCGCGTCGTCGCATCGGGAGGACGGTCCGTCCTGCGCGTCGGCTCACCCAGACGACATGCAGGACGGACCGGAGTCCGCAGGCTGAGCGGCGACCCGACGTGGCCGATCAACCGACGAGGGATCGTCTGCTGACTCTGCCGGCGCCTCGGGGGAAGGCGACCGGTGCGCTCACGGTAGGCAATCGTCGGATTTATCTCACGGGTATTGACAAGCGTCCCGCAGAGCAGGAGCGATACACCGCATCGATGTGGAGCCGACTACGGGACTTGAACCCGTAACCCCCATATTACAAGTATGGTGCGCTACCAATTGCGCCAAGTCGGCAGAGGACCGAGTCTAACGGTCCGCGACGCTCCGCCCCGAAAGGGGCTCAGCTCGACGGGGTGGGCGTCGCTGTCGGCGAGACCGACGGGGTGGGCGTAGGGGTGCTGTAGTACGAGTCGCTCGCGATCGTGAGGACGAACTGCGCGAACTCCTTCGGATCGTCGAGCGCTCCCACGTAGGGCGTACCGTTCACGAGGACGGTAGGGGTACCCGTCAAAGAGATGTCATCGGTGTCGGGCAGTCCGTCGAGCGCGCGATCGGTGGCGTTCCGGGCCCACACGGCGTAGGCCTCGTCCTCGATGCACTTCTGCACGTCCTTCGCCTTGTCGGAACTGATTCCGCTCGCGATGGCGAGCGTCGCCAGATCCTGGTCGGTCGGCCCGTCGGAGTCGACGTCCGGCTGTCCTGCGAGCAGAGCGTTGTTGTAGGCGAAGAACGTGTCGGGCGCGTGGGTGGCGACGCAGGCAGCCGCACTGGCGGCACGCAGGGAGTACTTCGTGCCGTTCGACTTCGCCGAGAGCATCGCGACCGGGTAGTACGTCAGGGTGGCGGCATCCTGCCCCACCCATTTGGCCAGCTGCTGCACGTTGGCCGCCTGGAACTCCTTCGATCCGACGGACAGGTAGTCGACGTACACGCGGATGTCGACCATGCCGCGGGTGGCCGTCGGTGCAGGGGTTGCCTCGGCGGTGGCCTCCGCAGGGGCCGGAGTGGGCGTCGGCGTCGGCGTCTCATCGGCGGCGGGTGCGCCACCCCCCACGCTCGTCGTGACGCCGGCCACGGATGTCACGGCGAAACCGTCGCCGGAGCCGCTGACGGGCTGCAGCACGGGCTGCGAGCTCGCGGATGAGAACGCCCACGAGACGACGACCGCCGCCACCGCGACGACGGCGACCACCCCGATGATCAGCGAGGCCCGACCGAGCAGACGCGCTCGGGACTGCTTGGCCTGCAGCTGCTGCGCCTTCTCGCGCACCGCGTCACGGCGGTCGCTGGGGACGGGCACATCTGTGGGGTCGTCGCTCGACATGGAACCTCTTGGAGAAATGGGCCGGTATTCCGGCGGGCCGCATGGGTGAGGCGGTCTCTCCGATGCTAACCAGGCAGTCTGGGAAATGCCCAGACGCTCCCGCGGGAAAAGCCGCGGATCCGCCCGGCGGCTTGTCAGACTGCCGTGCCATAATGATCGAGCGTCCAATGATGGGCGTGCGGGCTGCGGTCCGCTCATCCTCACTACGGATCGTCCGGCACGTACCTGCCGGTGAAGGAGAACAATCATGGCGTCCGTCACATTCGACAACGCAACCCGCCTGTACCCCGGAGGCACGCGTGCCGCGGTGGACAAGCTCAGCCTCGAAGTCGCCGATGGCGAGTTCCTGGTGCTCGTCGGCCCGTCCGGCTGCGGAAAGTCCACCTCGCTGCGCATGCTCGCAGGTCTCGAGGAGGTCAACTCCGGTCGCATCCTCATCGGCGACCGCGATGTCACCGACATCCCCCCGAAGGATCGCGACATCGCGATGGTCTTCCAGAACTACGCGCTCTACCCGCACATGACCGTGGCAGAGAACATGGGCTTCGCCTTGAAGATCGCCGGCGTGGGCAAAGAAGAGCGTGCCTCCCGCGTGCTCGAAGCCGCCAAGCTGCTCGACCTCGAGGAGTACCTGACCCGCAAGCCGAAGGCCCTCTCGGGTGGCCAGCGTCAGCGTGTCGCCATGGGTCGCGCCATCGTCCGCCAGCCGCAGGTGTTCCTCATGGACGAGCCCCTGTCGAACCTCGATGCCAAGCTCCGCGTGCAGACCCGCACGCAGATCGCGTCGCTGCAGCGCCGCCTCGGTGTCACGACCGTCTACGTCACGCACGACCAGACCGAGGCGCTCACCATGGGTGACCGCATCGCCGTGCTCAAGGATGGTCTCCTCCAGCAGGTCGGAACGCCCCGCGACCTGTACGAGAAGCCGCGCAATGTCTTCGTCGCCGGCTTCATCGGCTCGCCGGCGATGAACCTGTTCCCCGCAGCCCTCACCGAGGGTGGCGTCGTCTTCGGCAACGGCAACGTGCCCATCGAGGCGGACGTGCTCGGCAAGGCCAACGGCTCCGAGGTCACGATCGGTGTGCGCCCCGAGGACATCGTCGTCGGCCCGGCTGACGGCAAGGGTCTCAGCGTGGTCGTCGACCTCGTCGAGGAGCTCGGCGCCGACGGCTACCTGTATGGTCACGCAGAGCTGAACGGCAAGCGCACCGACATCGTCGCGCGCGTCGACGGTCGTCGTCACCCGAACGCCGGTGACACGGTCATCCTGGCCGCCGTGCCCGGACACGTCCACGTGTTCGACGCCGAGTCGGGCGAGCGTCTGACCGACCGGGCGATCGCCGCGGCCTGATATTCGATCGACGGCAACGGCGCGGGTGGGTCACAGACCCACTCGCGCCGTTGCCGGTTAACGGGAAGAAGCATGTCACCTGACGCACTGAGCATCACCGCGAGTTCCTTCGATCCGGACCTGCTGACGCTCCCCTGGCCCACCCCCCTCGGCGAATGGCCGTCGAGCGAGATCGTCTTCCTGCCGAAGGGACTCTCCCGCCACCTCGTGCGCTTCTCGAGCCTCGCCGGACGGGTCATCGCGGTGAAGGAAACGACCGAGGAGATGGCACGTCGCGAGTACGACATGCTCGGCAACCTCGCTCGACTGGATGTTCCGTGCGTCGAACGCATCGCCGTGATCGCAGGACGGACGGATGCCGCGGGGACGGTGCTGCCCGCAGCGCTGGTGACGGCGCACCTGAAATTCTCCCTCCCGTATCGCGCGCTGTTCACCCAGGTGCTCCGGCCCGACACGGCGACTCGTCTGGTCGACGCCCTCGCCGCTCTTCTCGTACGACTTCACAACGTGGGCTTCTTCTGGGGCGACGTGTCGCTCTCCAACACCCTGTTCCGCCGAGACGCAGGCGCGTTCGCGGCCTACCTCGTCGACGCCGAGACCGGGGAGCTGCACGAAGGCGGCCTCACGCCCGGGCAGCGTGCTCACGACCTCGACATCGCCCGCACCAACATCGCCGGGGAGATCATGGACCTCGAGGCGGGCGGACGACTCGAGGGCGGAGTCGACGCGGTCGCCATCGCCGACGGGATCATGTCGTCCTACGCATCGCTCTGGGCGGCGCTGACGGATCAGGAGACGTTCGCGTCGGACGAGGCCTGGCGCATCACCGAGCGCATCCAGCGGCTGAACGGACTCGGCTTCGACATCGACGAGATGTCGATCCAGTCGACCGCCGACGGAACGCGCGTGTCGATCCAGCCCAAGGTGGTCGACGCCGGGCACCACCAGCGTCGACTCATCCGACTGACCGGGCTCGACGTCGAGGAGAACCAGGCCAGACGGCTGCTGAACGACCTCGACGAGTTCCGCGCGCGCATCTCACGGCTCGGCTCCGACGAGGAGATGGTGGCCCACGAATGGCTCACCCGCGCATTCGAACCCGTGGTCAAGGCGATCCCCTTCGACCTGCGTGCGAAGCTCGAGCCCGCCGAGGTGTACCACCAGGTGCTCGAGCACCGGTGGTACATGTCGCAGGCTCGAGGACGCGCCGTACCCCTGGCCGAAGTGCTCACGTCGTACATCGACGATGTGCTGCGACACCGTCGCGACGAGGCGACCGTCATGGGCCCACCCACCGAGACGATGTCGATCCCGATGATCACGACGGGTTCCGATGACGAAGAGCCGGTTCTCGACGACGACGACGAGGGCGTCGACTGGCGCGATCTGGTCTGAGTCGCCGCGCCGGCGCGCCCTGGGCGTCAGTAGCCGACGGTGAACCGCTCCCGTGAGTGCCGCGGCTCGTCGATCTCGTCGAGCACAGCGACCGCGAGATCGGCGCCCGAGATGAACGACTCGCCCGCCTCATCGGTGACCAGCACATCTCCGCCGTCGCGATACGAGCCGGTGCGCTCCCCCGCGGCCCAGGCGCCGAAGCCGCCGGCCGGGTGGATGTAGAACCAGTCGTGGCCGTAGTCGGAGGCCTGCAGATCTTCGAGCACACCGTAGGCCTCGTGAGCCTCGGGTTTGAACTCCTCGGGGAAACCCTCGGTGTCGACGAGTCGGGGACCACCGGGCGCGACGAGGCTGCCCCCGGCGCCTCCGATCACACCGATGCGCACCGTCGTCGGCAGAGAGCCCACGAACTCCGCGATCGCCGGGCGGAAGAAGCCCTGCATATCGTCTCGCGCGGCCACCGCCGACACCACGACGTCCACACCCTCGAGTTCGCTCACCAGCGACGGTACGTCGAGCAGGGTGCCCTCGATGTACGTGGCGCCCTCGACACGTTCCGACGGCACCTTCCGGGCAACCGACACGACGGTGTGTCCGCGATCCACGGCCTCCGCGACGATGTGGCGTCCGGCGTAGCCGGTTCCTCCGATGACGGCGATGCGTGGCATGGTCTCCCTTTCGACGAGCGGATGCTGCGGATGTGTTCGATGGAACGGATCAGTCGGGTGTCACTCCGAGGAGGCGCGGGTGGTGGCCACCTGGTACAGCGCCACGGATGCCGCGATCCCGGCGTTGAGCGACTCGGTCGTGCTCGCGATCGGGATGGACACGATCTGGTCGCACGTCTCGGTGACGAGACGAGAGAGCCCCTTGCCCTCAGAACCCACGACGATCACGACCGGGCGGTCGGCGAGCTGGAGCGAGGGAAGCGCGATGTCGCCGCCGCCATCGAGCCCCAGTACGAACACCCCCTGCTTCTTGAATTCCTTGAGCATGCTCGTGAGGTTGGAGGCGATCGCGACCGGGATGCGCGCGGCCGCACCGGCGCTCGTCTTCCACGCCGCCGAGTTGACGCTCGCGGACCGGCGCTGGGGCAGGATCACCGCGTGTCCGCCGAACGCGGCGGTGGAACGGATGATGGCGCCCAGGTTGCGGGGGTCGGTGATGCCGTCCAGAGCGACGAACAGCGGAAGCTGCCCCTTGTCGATGATCTCCTCGAGGAGGTCCTGCGGGTGAGCGTATTCGTACGGCGGCACTTTCAGCGCCACGCCCTGGTGGACGCCGTCGAATCCGGCCATCCGGTCGAGCTCGGGACGCATGACCTCCATCACCGGGATGCCACGGTGGGTGGCGATCGACAGCATCTCCTTGACGCGGTCGTCCATCTCCACCCGTTGCGCGATGTAGAAAGCCGTCGCGGGGATCTTCGCGCGGAGCGCCTCGAGCACGGAGTTGCGGCCGGTGACGACCTCGGTGTCATCGTCCTTCTTGGCCCGCGACTGGCGCTGCCCGCCGCTCGGCGCCTGGCCGGGCTTGCCCCGCCCGCCCGCAGCGGCGTAGCGCTCCTCGGCAGCCTTCCGCTTTCCGGCGGGGTGCCAGGCGCGGTCCTCCGCCCTCGGCGTCGGCCCACGGCCTTCGAGTGAGCGCTTGTTCTTGCCGCCCGTGCCCTTGAGCGGGCCCTTCTTGCCCTTGGCGGCGCCCGGGCGCCCTGGCTTGCCGGCCATCAGTTCTCCTTGGTGTGTGAGTCAGTGTCTATGGGGCCGTCGGAACGTGAACCGGCGGCGGCGAGGGACCACGAGGTGCCCTCGGTCGAGTCTTCCAGCATGATGCCCGCCGCCGCGATGGCATCGCGGATGCGGTCGGCGGCCGCCCAGTCCTTCGCAGATCGGGCATCGGCGCGCTGGCGCAGCATCGTCTGCACCAGGGCGTCGAGGGCGGATGCCTCGGCCGAGCCGTCCGCGGTCGCGGCCGCGAAGCCGCCCAGGCCGTTCAGCCCGAGGATGTCGAGCATCGCCACGACAGAGCGCGCCGCGTCGACGGCGCCGTCGATATCGTGCGCGTCGACGGCAGAGTTGCCTCGCCTCACGGTCTCGTGGATGACGGCGAGCGCTTGGGGCACGCCCAGGTCGTCGTCGAGTGCGGCCGTGAAGGTCTCGGGCAGGGCGCCCGGCGACAGGGCGGCGGGATCCGCGTCCGGGTCGCGGCGGACGCGCTGCAGGAACGTCCGGATGCGCTCCAGTGCCGCCTCGGCCTCATCGAAGGTCTTGTCCGAGACATCCAGGTTGGATCGATAGTGGGCCGCGCCGAGCGCGTACCGCACGACGAGCGGGTCACGGTCTCGCAGGGCGTCGTGTGCGAGCACGAAGTTGAAGAGCGACTTCGACATCTTCTGCCCGTTCACGGTGACGAGCCCGTTGTGCACCCAGTAGCGGGCGAAGGGGTCTCCTGCTGCCGTGGACTGCGCCAGCTCGTTCTCGTGGTGCGGGAAGCGCAGGTCGAGGCCACCGCCGTGGATGTCGAACTGCGGACCGAGGTAACGCCGTGACATCGCGGAGCACTCGATGTGCCACCCGGGCCGACCCGCTCCCCACGGTGATTCCCAGACCGCACTGGACGGCTCGCCGCCCTTCGCGCCCTTCCAGAGTGCGAAGTCGTGAGGGTCGCGCTTGCCGCGCGGGTCGGCGTCCTCGGCCGGTTCCATCGCGTCGAGCGATTGGCGCGTGAGCGAGCCGTATTCGCTCCACGATCGCACGTCGAAGTACACGTCGCCGGCCGCCGCATAGGCATGCCCCTCGTCGATCAGCCGTGCGATGAGCTCCTGCATCTGCGGGATCGATGCGGTCGCGCGCGGCTCGTACGTCGGCGGGAGGATGCCGATCGCGGCATACGCCCGGGTGAACTCGAGCTCCATGCGGTACGCGAGTGCCCACCAGGGCTCTTCTGCGGTGGCGTTCGCGAGCACTTTGTCGTCGATGTCGGTGACGTTGCGGACGAAGGTGACCCTCCCGAACCGGTGGGCCAGCCATCGACGCAGGATGTCGAACGCGAGCGCGCCGCGCAGATGCCCGATATGGGGCCCCGACTGCACCGTCGGTCCACAGACATAGATCGTGACGTCGTCGGCGCGCGCAGGCGCGAAGTCGCGCAGGGCCTGCGCCTTGGTGTCGTACAGCCGAACAGTCACCCACCCAGCCTACCGGCGGGGTATGTGCGCGACCCGGGTGTGACGATCGGCTAGAACAGAGGGGTGGTCTCCGTCCTCGCCGTCCTCGCCGCCGCCGTGCTGTTCGGCACGACCGGCACTTCGCAGGCGCTCGGTCCCGACGACACCACACCGCTGTCGATCGGCGCGGTGCGCCTGGTCATCGGCGGGAGCGGTCTCGCCGTCCTCGCCTTCGCTCTCGCCCGGCGCCACGCACGACGCCGGGCGGAGGCCGCGCCGCGCCCGGCCCTCGGCATCCGTCCGCTCCTCCTGATGACGTCGACCGGCCTCTGCCTCGCCCTGTACCAGCCGCTGTTCTTCCTGGGCACGGCCCGCAACGGGGTCGCGGTGGGAACCGTGATCGCGCTCGGCTCCGCTCCCATCCTGGCCGGACTCCTGGAATGGGCTCTGACGCGCCGGCTGCCCCGTGCCACATGGATGTCTGCGACGGCGCTGGCCACGGTGGGCGTCGTCATGCTCGGCTTCGGCGGCGAGGCGGGAGCGTCATCGGGGGCCGACCTTGTGGGGATCACCGGCAGCGTGGGGGCGGGCGCCACCTTCGCGGTCATCGCGAACGCACAGCGGCGGCTGCTCGACGGGGGCTGGGATCCGTTCACGGTGGTCGGGGCGATGGGGGCGAGCTCCGCGCTCATCAGTGCGTGTGCGCTGCCGTTCGTCGACCTGCGGTGGCTGGCGACGACGCCCGGACTCGTCATGGCGCTCTGGCTCGGAGTGGGAACGATCTCGATCGCGTACGTCCTGTTCACATGGGGGCTGAGCGGCCTGACCGCTGCCACCGCCGCGACGCTGACGCTCGGCGAGCCACTCACCGCGGCCGTGCTGGGGATCACCGTCCTCGACGAGCGCCTCAGCGCTCTCGCGGTGGCGGGGTTGATCGTGCTCGCCTGCGGCCTGACTCTGCTCGCGTGGGGCTCGAGGCGTCCCCGTGATCCGATCCCGTTCGCCGTGGAGGCATGAGGTGACCGACCTCGTCATCCGTCTCGACGACCTCAGCGGTGAGGACACCCGTGCCCTGGTCGCGGCTCACCTCGACGGTAT
This sequence comes from Microbacterium songi, assembly GCF_042747925.1. Taxonomy (NCBI): domain Bacteria; kingdom Bacillati; phylum Actinomycetota; class Actinomycetes; order Micrococcales; family Microbacteriaceae; genus Microbacterium; species Microbacterium songi. The sequence continues at coordinate 417,847 of NZ_JBHZIE010000001.1, read as the reverse complement.
GCGCGACACCTCGCCACCCGAGAGCGTCCACGCTCTCGACGTCGACGCACTGCGCGGGCCGCGCATCACGTTCTGGTCCGCGTGGATCGGCGACCACGTGGCAGGGATCGGCGCGCTGTCGATGCTCGATCACGACCGCGGTGAGCTCAAGTCGATGCGGGTGCACGACCGCTTCCGTGGAACCGGCGTCGGGCGGAGGATCCTGCGCCACATCGTCGCCGAAGCCGAGGGACGGGGAGTTCGCAGCCTGTGGCTCGAGACGGGTTCGACCCCGGACTTCCTCCCCGCGCAACGTCTTTACGAGAGCGAGGGCTTCCAGCGGTGCCCACCGTTCCCGCCGTACGTCGACGACCCGTTCTCGGTGTTCATGACGCGCACCCTGTGAATCGATCCGTCACCGTGCGTGCCGCGGCGGACCCTCAGATCGGGAAGACGAGCGCGACGGCGAACGCCGAGACGCCTTCACCCCGGCCGGTGAAGCCGAGGCCGTCCGTCGTCGTGGCGCTGAGGGAGACGGATGCTCCGCCCAGCGCGGCCGACATCACCGCCTCGGCTTCGAGTCGGCGGGCGGAGAACCGCGGTCGATTGGCCTGCACCTGAACGGACACATTGCCGACCTCCCAGCCGGCCTCCCTGAGGAGGGAGCGAGTGCGGCGGAGGAAGGCCTCGGCGTGCCCACCCGCATATTCGGGCCGATCCGTGCCGAAGTGCGTGCCGATGTCGCCGAGGCCGGCCGCCGCCAGCAGCGCATCCACGATCGCGTGCGCGATCGCATCGCCGTCGGAGTGCCCCGAGAGAGCCTGCTCGTCCGCCCACCGCAGGCCCCCCAGCCACAGGTCGCCGTCGCCGCCGAACGCGTGCACATCCGTACCGATACCGACCCGCGGCAGCCCGGCCGCCACCCGATCGGGGTCGGTGTGACGAGGAGTGATGAGCCCTCGCGCTCTTTCGAGATCGGCGGGCGTGGTGATCTTGAAGGCCGAGGCGTCTCCCGGCACGGTCACGATGCGGTGACCAGCGGCCGCGACGAGCGCCGCGTCGTCGGTGTACTCCTGTGCAACGCCGCGATAGCTGTCGTCGAGGATCCCGCGCGGAAATCCCTGCGGCGTCTGCGCCGCCGCCAGCTCCGACCGATCCACGGCGGCCACGATCTCGTCCGCGTCGACCCGCTTGATCGTGTCGATCACCGGGAGCACCGGGACGACGCCCGACGCCCCACCGCGCACAGCGTCGATCACGCGGGCGAACACGTCGGGTGGGGTGAGGGCGCGCGCGGCGTCGTGGACGAGGACGACATCCACGTCGGGCCACACGGCCGCGAGGCCGGCCATCACCGACTTCTGCCGGGTCTCGCCACCCGCCACGATCGTCATGAGATCACGACGGTCCCCCGCCGCCGAATCGGCGTCGGTGAGGGCCTCTCCGACGCGGTCCTCCGGCACGACGACGACGACCTGCGCCGTGGGCGCCGCCAGGACGCCGTCGAGTGCGTGGCGCAGAATGGTGTGCTCGTCGATGCCGACGAACGCTTTCGGCGCACCCGCACCCAGCCGGCTGCCTGAGCCGGCGGCGACGACGATGACGGCTGTCCGAGGCACGGGCGTGATGCTCACGCCTCGAATCTAGCCTGCCCGGTCAGCTGGCGAGGACCTCGTCGAGGACGACGCCGGCCTGCTCTTCGTCGGTCTTCTCGGCCAGGGCGAGCTCGGAGATCAGGATCTGACGTGCCTTGGCGAGCATGCGCTTCTCTCCCGCAGAAAGACCGCGGTCCTGATCGCGACGCCACAGGTCTCGAACGACCTCACTGACCTTGATGACGTCGCCGGAGGCGAGCTTCTCGAGGTTCGCCTTGTACCGACGCGACCAGTTGGTCGGCTCCTCGGTGAAGGGAGCGCGAAGCACTTCGAACACCCGCTCGAGTCCTTCTTTGCCGATCACGTCTCGAACGCCCACGAGGTCGACGTTGTCCGCCGGAACCTCGATAGTCAGGTCACCCTGAGTGACGCGAAGCTTGAGATAGATCTTCTCTTCGCCTCTGATGATGCGGGTCTTGACTTCCGCAATGGTGGCCGCCCCGTGATGGGGGTAAACGACCGTTTCGCCAACCTCAAAAAGCATGCAGGTGTGTCCTTTCGGCAAACTCCAGGATACCACAGGGCGCATACACTAAGGTGCCGCGGCCGGCGCCCGGGCGACCAGCGGGCGGCCATCCGCACCCCATAGAATGCAGGGACAGCAGCAAGCTCTCTTGGAGGATCCGTGAAATCGCGCCTGATCGCGTCCCTCGCTCTGGGCGTCGCCGTCCTCGTCGGAACGAGCGGATGCGCTCTGATCTCGCCGCAGGCGACGACGATCGAGTACTCCGCCGCCGAGGGTGTGAACATCCCCGACTCCGGTCCCCTCCAGGTGCGCAACGCGCTGATCGTCGCGAACGAGGACGGCACGGTCGGAAACCTCGTGGCCGCGATCGTCAACCAGACCTCGGACGCGCAGGTGCTCAACATCGACCTCGGTCCGGGCGTGGTGTCGAAGTCCGTTCGCGTGCCCGCGAACAGCGTGGTCAGCCTCGGATCGGACGACCACGAGCCGCTCACGCTGGAGGACATCGACGCCGTTCCGGGTACCGATGTGCAGATGTCGTTCCAGTCGGGCGATGCCGACACCGTCACGACGTACGTGCCGGTGCTCGACGGTCAGCTGTCGTACCTCCGGCCGCTCGCCCCCTGACGCGACTCGTCCCGGTCAGCTCTCGAACCGATAGCCCAGCCCGCGCACCGTCACCAGCATGGTCGGGTCGCTCGGCTTATGCTCGATGCGCGACCGGATGCGCTTGATGTGCACATCCAGCGTCTTGGTGTCTCCGAAGTAGTCGGTGCCCCAGACCCGGTCGATCAGCTGGCCGCGCGTGAGGACCCGCCCGGTGTTGCGCATCAACACCTCGAGCAGCTCGAATTCCTTCAGCGGCATGGCTATCTCACGACCGTCCACCGACACGGTGTGGCGATCGATGTCGACGGTCACACGGCCGGCCTGCAGGATGCGCTCATCGAGATCGGCATCCAACGTCGCGATGCGACGGAGCACGGCCCGCATGCGCGCCAGGAGCTCGCGCGACGAGTACGGCTTGGTGACGTAGTCATCGGCTCCCAGCTCGAGACCCACGACGATGTCGACCTCGGAGTCCTTCGCCGTCAGCATGATGATCGGCACATTGGACGTGGTCCGGATCTGCCGGCAGACCTCGGTGCCCGGCATGCCGGGCAGCATCAGGTCGAGCAGGATGATGTCGGCCCCGCGCTCGTGGAACGTGGAGATGGCCGACGGGCCGTCCTCCGCGATCTCCACCTCGTAACCCTCCCGCTTGAGCAGGTACGCCAGAGGGTCGGCGAGATCGGGTTCGTCTTCGACGATCAGAACGCGGGTCATGGTGTTTCTCCGTTCGGCGACACGAACTGCTCCGTGCCGCCCTTCATGGATGCGGTGTCGGCCGCCGACGGCGGGTAGCTCTGCTTCTTCTTCTTGGCCGGTCGCCTCTTCTTGCGGTCCGGCTGATCGTCCGGCCGGGCGACCAGCGGAAGACGGATGGTGAAGGTCGACCCGCGACCGGGGCGTGACCACAGTCTCACCTCGCCGCCGTGTCGTTGAACGGCGTACTTCACGATCGACAGGCCAAGTCCCGTGCCTCCGGTCCGCCGCGACCGGGCCTGGTCGGCACGGTAGAAGCGTTCGAACACGCGATCCTGCTCGGCCTCGGCGATGCCGATGCCCCGGTCCGTGACGGCGATCTCGAGGATCCCGTCGGCGGCCTTCACCCCGATCCCGACGGTCGATCCGGCGGGCGAGTAGGCGATCGCGTTCGCGATGAGGTTGCCGAGCGCCTCACTGAGCACCTGGGCGTCGCCGCGCACATACAGCCCGCGCTCGCCTCCGCGGACCACATCCACGCCCGACGACGTCGCCTGAATGGCGTGCGCCTCGAGTGCAGAGGTGACGACTTCGTCGACCGACACCTCCCTGTCGGTGTCCAGTTCGTCCGCCGCCTGCAGGCGGGAGAGGCTCATGATGCGCGAGGTGAGCCCGCTCAGTCGTGAAGCCTCCGCCGACAGCCGTGCGACGAACTTGCGCACCTGATCGGGATCGTCGGCGGCCGACTCGATCGCCTCGGCGAGCAGCATCACCGCCCCCACGGGGGTCTTCAGTTCGTGGCTCGTGTTCGCCACGAAGTCCCGGCGCATCTCCTCCACCCGTTCGCGCTCGGTGATGTCGCGGAAGACGACGAGCGCGAGTCGGGGGGTGATCATCATCGCCCGGGCGGCGACGAGGCGCGGCTCGGCGGGCGGGGCGCCGCGACGCAGTCGCATCGTCGCGGTGGCGGCGGTCGCGGTGCCCCGCGCCTGCCGAGCCAGCGCCCGCAGCTCCGCGCTGTGCAGGACCTCCCCCTCGAGCATCCCGAAGGGGGCGGAGGGCGGCGAGGCGGCGAGCACCGTCGAGGAGGTGTCGACCACGACGGCGGCGTCGTCCATCACATGCAGCACATCACGCACGCCCTCGGGAATGCTCAGCGACGTCTCCGCGCGGAGACGGTCACGAGCACGCAGGGCAGCGACGACGATGATCGACGCCGAGCTGCCGATGATCGCCCCGACGACCAGGGCGAGCAGCGCAAGCTGCGTCGTTTCCATGTCTTCAGCGTAGACGGCGCGAATCCGGGCGCCCGCTCGTCACCGTCTGTCAGCCCGCCGGACCGGTTACTATTCACTCTCGCGGCACCGTTCGTTAACCTTCCCTGACGACAATCGCGCTGGCGATATCCGCCGATCGCGTGACTCACGCGTGCCCGCGCAACAGGAGAGGTGCCGCACCATGCGCGAACTATTCCATCAGACACTCGAAGACGTGCAGGCTCGACTGGTCGAGATCTCGGAGCTGGTCACGATCGCGATCGACAAGGCCACCCGCGCCTTCGGCACGAGCGACGTGGCCCTGGCTGAAGAGGTCATCGCCGACGACAGCATCATCGACGAGAAGGCCGTCGCGCTCGACGAGCTCGCCATCGAGATCCTCGCCCGTCAGCAGCCGGTCGCCCGCGACCTGCGCGTCGTGGTCACTGCCCTCCGGGTGAGCGCCTCGCTCGAGCGCATGGGCGACATCGCCGAGCACATCGCCCAGCTGACGCGCATGCGCTTCCCTGAGCGCGCCATCCCGAAGGGGCTCAAGGGCACCTTCACGAAGATGGGCGAGCTCGACGTCGCCGTGGCCCACAAGCTCACCGAGCTCTTGAAGACCCAGGACCTCGAGCTGGCCGAAGAGATCCGCAACGACGACGACGCGATCGACGATCTGCATGTCAGCGTGTTCGAGAAGGTGCTCAGCGACAGCTGGCAGGGCGAGACGGGCGCGACCGTCGACGCCACGCTCGCGAGCCGCTACCACGAGCGCTTCGCCGACCACGCGGTCTCCGTCGCGAAGAAGGTGGTCTACCTGGCCACGGGCGACTGGACCGCAGACGAGAACCGAGCCGAGACGGTCTCGAGCCCGTCGATCTGACGGGCTCCGCGCCTGATCAGGTCCGCACCTGATCAGCTCCGCACACCATGAGAAGAGCGGATGCCTCGCGACGAGGCATCCGCTCTTCCGCGTTGTACGGACCGACCTACTTCTTTCCCTGCGATGCGACCGCCGCGGCGCCCGCGGCAGCGGCCTCGGGGTCGAGGTACTCCCCCGGGCCGAGCGGCACGAGGTTGTCGTCGAGCTGATAGACGAGCGGGATGCCCGTGGGGATGTTCACCTCGGCGATGTCGGCGTCGCTGATGCCCTCCAGGTGCTTGACGACCGCGCGGAGCGAGTTGCCGTGCGCCGTGACCAGCACGGTCTTGCCGGCCTTGAGGTCTTCGGTGATGTCGCTCTCCCAGTAGGGCAGCAGGCGGTCGATGACGAGCTTGAGCGACTCGGTGCGCGGGACCTCGCCGTCGATCCCGGCGTAGCGCGGGTCGCCGACCTGGCTGAATTCGCTGTCGTCGTCGAGAGGCGGCGGCGGTACGTCGAACGACCGACGCCACAGCATGAACTGGTCCTGCCCGAACTCGGCGAGCGTCTGCGCCTTGTCCTTGCCCTGCAGAGCGCCGTAGTGGCGCTCGTTGAGCCGCCACGTGCGCTTGACGGGGATCCAGAGCCGGTCAGCGGCGTCCAGCGCGATGTTCGCGGTCTGGATCGCGCGGCTCAGCACGGAGGTGTAGAGCACGTCGGGGTGCAGCCCCGCTTCGGCCAGAAGCTCGCCGCCTCGGCGGGCCTCGGCCTTGCCCTGCTCGGTCAGACGGACGTCCACCCAGCCGGTGAAGAGGTTCAGTTCGTTCCATTCGCTCTGGCCGTGGCGGAGCAGGATCAACGTGTGGGGCGCGGTCATGCCGCCATGATACCGAGGGCGGGTGACCGCCGTCGGCTCGCCTGCCGAGCAGATGCCCAGCGGATGTCGGGGCGCGGCTGACATCATGGCGTCATGGTCGCCCGCCCCTCCGCCGCCGGTCACGTGACCCGCGGGACGACCGGCACGAACCGCCTGCGACGTGTCGATCGGTGGATCGCCCGCCGCCCGGAACTCGTGCGCGCGATCGATCCACTGGTGGTGGATCTCGGATTCGGGGCGAGCGCCGTCACGACGCTCGAGCTGCACGCCCGGCTCGCGCGCGTGCGCCCCGACGTGGAGGTCCGCGGCCTGGAGATCGAGCGTGCGCGGGTCGTGCGGGCCGACGAGCAGCTGGACGCGGTTCGAGCGGGCGGACGACCGTTCTCACCGGACGCGCGGGTCTCGTTCGGATTCGGCGGCTTCGAGGTGCCGATGACCGCGGGGCGTCGGCCGGTCCTGATCCGGGCGATGAACGTGCTCCGTCAGTACGATCCCGCGGAGGTCGCCGATGCCTGGGCGCGGATGGCCGCGCGGCTCAGCCCCGGCGGCCTTCTGGTCGAAGGCACCTGCGACGAGATCGGTCGCGTGTGCACGTGGCTGGCGATCGGGGCCGACGCCTCGCCGCGGACGCTCACGGTCTCTCTCCGACTCGCCGAACTGCAGCATCCGTCCATCGCGGCCGAGCGGCTGCCCAAAGCGCTCATCCACCACAACGTCCCCGGCCGGCGGGTGCACGGCTTCTTCGTCGCCCTCGACCGGGCGTGGGATGCCGCGGCGCCCCTGTCCACCTTCGGCGCGTCGCAGCGCTGGCAGGGGGCCGTGCGAGCTCTACGTGACGACGGCTGGCTGGTTCTCGAGCCCGGCCGCTGGCGTCTCGGCGAGATCACGGTCGACTGGCGCGCGGTGGCCCCGGACTAGATCCGAGGCACCGCCGCGCGCGCCTGGTCCGCCGGCATGCCCGATGCGGCCAGGAGGTCGACGACCAGGGGGCGCATCGCGGCGATCAGATTGTGGTCGCCGAGCGAACCGTCGGGCATGAGGGTGCGCGGGTCGAGCATCCCCGCGACGACGAGGAGCGCCTCGCGGGCCGCCGGTTCCAGGGAGATGTCCTCGAGCGACGCCTCCAGCAGATCCAGGCCACGGAGCATGTCGCTCAGCAGGTCGGCGGCCACCGGACGCGGCATCCGGTCGTCGCTCTGGTACACGGCGCGGCGCCCCACGACCCGCAGGTTGCGGATCGCATAATCCATCGACGAGCGGACCCTCTCGTGCCGTTCCAGCTCGGTGCGCTGGCGGCGCAGGAAGGGCGAGATGCGCGCGATCGCGAGACCGGACTCGAGGGACACGCGCCACTCCTCGAACAGGGGCTGGATACCGCGCGCCTTCTCGAGTCCGCGCTCGGCCCGGATCCGGTCACCCCGGCGAAGCGCCTGGATCATGGTCTCGACGGCCGCGTGCACGGCGTCGAAGACCGCGCGGGCGTCTCGGAGCTCGGGCGCGCGGGGATTGCGCGGCACGAGCGCGGTCACGAGGAGAGCCGCGACGCCACCCACCAGACCGTCCGCCAGGCGGGTGAAAGGCGCGCCGACCTGTGCAGGCAGGATCAGCACGATCAGCGACTGGATCGCGGCCGCGATCGCGAAAGCGGGCTGCGGGGACAGGAAGCGCGCGATCATGAGGGTGAGTGCGAGAGCGAGGGCGAGCTGCCACCACCCGCTGCCGATGGTGAACAGCAGGAGCTCGGCGACGAGGATGCCCACGAGCATGCCGATGACGGTCTCCAGCACTCGACGGGGCCGGGCATCTCGGACCAGGCCGAGGCTCGAGATGGTCACCGTCGCCGCGATCAGCGGAGTCGCGTGGCCCAGGACGTAATGGGCGAAGGCGAACGCCGCCGTCGCGGCGACGACGATCTGGATGATCGCGTTCGCCGAGCCGTGCATGCGACGCAGGCCCGGCCGCACGTCGAACCGCGTGCGCCAGCCGGTCGGCACGACCGCGGTGTGCGGGGACGGCGCCCCGTCGCTCATCGTGCCGGAGTGCGACGACCCAGGCGCGGGATGCGCGGGACCGACGCCGTCGCGCCGGCCTCCGGCGGGACGATGACCTCCTGCGCGGCGGCGATCGGCCCGTCCTCGCCGTCGACCACGAGGTCGGCGTCGGTGGGGGTGCTGCGCTTCACCACGGCCAGGGCGATCGGCCCGTCCTCGTAGTGCAGCGCGGCCGAGGTGATGACGCCCACGTCGTCTGCGCCCACGCGGACGGCCGCCCCGCGGACGGGAAGGCGACTGCCGCTGCCGTCGAGCTGCAGCGCCACGATGCGCCTCGGGGGGTGGCCGAGGTTGTGCACCTTCGCCACGGTCTCCTGACCGCGGTAACAGCCCTTGCTCAGGTGCACCGCCGTGCGGAGCCAGTCGTATTCGTGCGGGAGGGCGCGTTCGTCCACTTCGGTGCTCCAGCGCGGGCGCCACGCGGCGACGCGCAGCGCATCGACGGCGATCAGGCCGGCCATCCCGAGCCCGTCCCGGGTCGCGGCATCCACCATCTGCTCGAGGGTCGCCCGCGGCACCAGCAGTTCGGACCAGTCCCGGTCGGAGCCCGGGTGCGGCTCTACCGCTGCGTAGCCGTACCCGCCGGTCGAGATCTGCGGCCAGGGGTCGTGCCAGACCACCCGCGCGGTGTGGTCCCCGCTGTTCCCGACGAAGGCCTCGATCGCCGCGGACGTGCCGCCCACCACCGTGAACTCGTCGCCGGCATCGCGAGGAACCACCCGGAGACGGAACCGCATGCGCGTGAGCCACGTCAAGAGCCCGGCGGCGTCGCCGGCGTCCACGATGAGCCACGTGGTCTCACCGTCGTCGAGGACGGATGCCGTGTGCTCCACGCGACCCTGGGGGTCGAGCACCAGCAGCTCGGTGCTGACTCCCGGCGCGAGACGGGTGAGCGCCTGCGATGTCAGGGAATCGAGCCACGACAGGCGGTCCTCGCCCGTCACCGCGAGAACTCGCCGGTCTCCGAGGACGGCGACCGACCGACCGACGGAGAGCGCGCGCTGCTCGCCAAGCGGATTCCCCAGGTGCTGGAGTCCGGCGTCATCGACGACAGCTCCCGGAAGGCGGGTGAGGAAGTCGTCCATCACTCGGCCTTCGCCAGGCGGGCGGAGGCGTGTGACCCGAGTTCCTGGCCGAGGGCCGCGATGTCCCAGGCCCAGAGGAGATGGTTGTCGACGAGTCCATACAACCGGGACGCGGCGGCGTAGGGCTTCGAGCCCGCGGTGCGCATCACGTAGTCGGTCGCGATGTCGATGCGCGGACCGCGCACCTGACCGAGGTAGAGCTCGCTCACCCCGTCGGAGTGCACGAGCAGGGCCTCGATGTCGAAACCGCCCTCGGCGTTGCGCAGCGCTTCGATGTCGTCCACGGTTCGGACGGGCTCGTCCGCGAGGGCGGGCAACAATGCCGGCCCCGCATCTCCCTCGCCGGCGGGGATGGAGAGCCGCCAGTAGCCCATCTCCGACACGAGCGGCGTGCGCGTGCGGTCCTCGCCGTCGCCGTGCAGAAGCCAGGCGCTGGCGGCGTAGTTCAGGAAGGAGCCGCCATCGTGGCTGAAGCTGACACGGTGGGCGAACTCGCCCGCATAGTGCGTGTCGGCCACGTCGTAATCGATGACGCCGGTGCCCTCCCAGACCCCGATGAGCCAGGAGAGGGGAACCAGTTCCGCGGGGAGATCGGTCGGCAAATCGAACATGCCGCGGACCGTCAGCGCTGGCCGCGGTAGAGGTTCTTCAGGACGACGCCGGCGATGAAGAAGATCGCGAGAGATGCGAGGACGAGAAGTCCGACGTAGAAGAGTTCCAGCGCGACGAGATCCATGCCACAACCTTATCGCGCTCAGCCGGGAACGATCGCGGCGAGGCCGAACCCCGCGCTGATGACACCCATCACCAGGAGGGCGCCGAGCGCACTCGCGGCCACCCGTTCCGTGAACCCGTGAGAGCGCCCACCGGCGAGCTGGATGACGAAGCCGAGGATCACGCATCCCCCCAGGCCGAGGATGAGCCACGCAGCGCGCCAGTCGGGCGGCACGAAGACTCCGACGGCGAGGGCGGTGACGACCGCGGCGATCCACACCGCGACGACGCCGCCGAAAGCGGTACGGGGGGTCAGTTCGGGCGTGGCCACGGAGCTATTCTCCTTCATCACGGGCGATTAGCCACCCCCGGTCCGGCACGGAGGACGACACCCGCGGAGGGGAGCGGTCACCCTCTAAACTCGGTCACACCCTAAACTGGGTCGACGGCGCGCCCGATTGCGCTCGAAGGATGATGTCTTGGCACAGCTTCTGGTTCTGAGCTCCACGCACGGAGGCGGCCCCGTCCTGCCCTCGCTCGAGCTGCTCAGCCACCGCGTGCGCCAGATCCCCGCCGAACCGGCGCAGCTCGTGAACGCCCCCAGCGCCGACGTGATCTTCGTCGACGCGCGCATCGACCTGGTCGGAGCGAAGTCGCTCTGCAAGATCCTGAACACGACGGGGCTCGACGCCCCGCTCGTCCTCGTGGTGACCGAGGGCGGCCTGACGGCGGTGTCGACCGACTGGGGAGTGGACGACGTCATCCTCGTGACCGCCGGGCCCGCCGAAGTGGACGCCCGCGTGCGTCTGGCGATCGGACGGATGACGAAGGAGCAGGTCTCGACCCGCATCCAGACCTCGGGCATCACGATCGATGAGTCCTCCTACTCGGCGAAGGTGCACGGCAAGCCCCTCGATCTCACCTACAAGGAGTTCCAGCTGCTGCATTTCTTCGCCACGCATCCCTCCCGCGTGTTCACCCGGGAGCAGCTGCTGAGCGAGGTCTGGGGCTACGACTACTTCGGCGGGACGCGGACCGTGGACGTGCATGTGCGTCGCCTGCGGGCCAAACTCGGCGACCTCGAGCAGCTCATCGGCACCGTTCGCAACGTGGGCTACCGGTTCAACGTGTACGAGGACGACCAGCTGCCCACTGCGGGTTCGCGCTCCTGACGATCGCGTACACGCACGGACACGTCACCCTGCAATGATGAGGGGATGATCGAACAGGACGTGCTCGACGCCGGATTCGGCGATGCGGACGACGACGACTTCGATGCCGCCGTCGAGGTCTTCGACTCGCAACTCCCCGAGAACCGCTACCTCGATCGCGAAGTCGCGTGGCTCTCGTTCAACCAGCGCGTCCTGGAACTCGCCGAAGATCCCCGGCTTCCCGTGCTGGAACGCGCGAACTTCCTGGCGATCTTCGCCAGCAACCTCGACGAGTTCTTCATGGTGCGCGTCGCGGGCCTGAAACGTCGCATCGTCACCGGCCTCGCCGTGCCCACGAACGTCGGGCGCGCGCCCCAGGACGTGCTCACCGACATCTCGGGCGAGGCTCATCGCCTGCAGGAACGGCATGCCGACGTCTGGACCCGGATGGTACGGCCCGATCTGGCGAGCTCCGGTATCGAGGTGATGTCGTGGGATGCTCTGTCCGAGGACGAGCAGACGCGGTTGACCGACTACTTCCAGGCTCAGGTGTTCCCCGTGCTGATGCCGCTCGCGGTCGACCCCGCGCATCCGTTCCCGTACATCTCCGGACTGTCGCTGAATCTCGCGATCCGCATCCGCAACGCCAAGACGGGCCGGCAGGAGTTCGCGCGTCTCAAGGTTCCGCCGATGCTCCCCCGCCTCGTCGAGGTTCCGCGCGACGGCAAGACCGTGCGCTTCCTCCCGCTGGAGGACCTCATCTCGAATCACCTGGGCGACCTGTTCCCGGGGATGGAGATCCTCGATCACCACGCCTTCCGACTGACCCGCAACGAAGACGTCGTGATCGAGGAGGACGAGACCGAGAACCTCATCCAGGCCCTCGAGGCGGAGCTGCTGCGGCGCCGCTTCGGACCCCCCATCCGCCTCGAGGTGACCGAGGACATGGACGACGTCACGCTCAGTCTGCTCATCAACGAGCTGACGATCACCGAGCAGGAGGTGTACCGGCTCCCCGGCCCGCTCGACCTCCGCGGACTGTTCGAGCTCGGACGCATCGACCGTCCCGACCTGAAGTACCCGCCGCACGTCCCGACCACGGCGGTGGCGTTCCAGCCCGCCGAGCAGAACGGCCGCGCCGACATCTTCAAGGCCATCCGTGCCGGCGACGTCCTCGTGCACCACCCGTACGAGTCCTTCGCGACGAGCGTCCAGGCCTTCCTCGAGCAGGCCGCGAAAGACCCGCACGTCCTCGCCATCAAGCAGACGCTCTACCGGACGTCGGGAGACAGCCCCATCGTCCAGGCGCTGATCGACGCCGCCGAGGCCGGCAAGCAGGTGCTGGCGCTAGTCGAGGTCAAGGCCCGCTTCGACGAGGCTGCGAACATCGTCTGGGCGCGCAAGCTCGAGAAGGCCGGCGTGCACGTGGTCTACGGGCTCGTCGGATTGAAGACGCACTGCAAGCTCGCGCTCGTCATCCGCGAGGAGAACGGCGTGCTGCGCCACTACAGCCACATCGGGACGGGCAACTACAACCCGAAGACGAGCCGCATCTACGAGGACTTCGGGCTGTTCACCACCGACGGCCAGGTGGGTAAGGACCTGACCCGACTGTTCAACGAGCTCAGCGGCTACGCCATTGAGAAGAAGTTCAAGCGCCTCCTGGTCGCGCCGCTGCATCTGCGCAAAGGTCTGCTCCGCCAGATCGACAAGGAGCGCAAGCATGCGCTCGAGGGCAAGCCCGCCCACATCCGCATCAAGGTCAACTCGATGGTCGACGAGGAGATCATCGACGCCCTGTACCGGGCGAGCCAGGCAGGCGTCCGGGTGGACGTCTGGGTGCGCGGCATCTGCTCGCTGAAGCCCGGCGTCGAGGGGATGAGCGAGAACATCACCGTCCGCAGCATCCTGGGTCGCTATCTGGAGCACTCGCGCATCTTCGCCTTCGACAACGACGGCGATCCGCAGATCTTCATCGGCAGCGCCGACATGATGCACCGCAACCTCGACCGGCGCGTGGAGGCTCTCGTGCGGGTGATCGCGCCCGCGCACATCAAGGAGCTGACCGACCTGTTCGAGCTGGCGATGGCCGACACGACCAGCTCCTGGTGGCTGGGCACCGACGGTGAATGGACGCGCCACAGCGTGGGGGACGACGGCAAGCCGCTCGTCGACATCCAGGACCGCACCATGGCGAGCGTGCAACGGCGTCGTCGCACGCGGGCGGCGCGATGACCGACACCGCCGTGTACGCGGCGGGCGGCGTCCTGTGGCGGGTCGTCGAGGGCAAGCTGATGATCCTGGTGATCCACCGCACCGCCTACGTGGACGTCACGCTCCCCAAAGGCAAGGTCGATCCGGGAGAGACGCTCGCAGAGACCGCCGTCCGCGAGATCTTCGAAGAGACGGGCATCCGTGTCCGTCTGGGCATCCCCGTCGGCGTCTCGCGCTACCGCATGCCCAGCAAGCGGCAGAAGATCGTGCACTACTGGGCGGCCGAAGTCACCGAGGACGCCATCCGCGCGTCGGTGTTCAAGCCCAATCGCGAGATCGCCGCCCTGGAATGGGTCAGCCCGAAGAAGGCACTCGCCTACCTGAGCTACCCCGTCGACGTCGAGATCCTCGAGAACTTCCTGCGCTTCGTGGACGACCGCGTGCTCGCCACCTTCCCGATCATCGTGCTGCGCCACACGAAAGCGCGCGCGCGGGAGGACTGGAAGGGCACGGATGCCGCGCGCCCGCTGACGGATCGAGGTGCGAAGCAGGCCAAGGCGATCGTCGGCCCGCTGGCCGCCTTCGGCGTGCGCAAGATCATCTCGAGCGACGCGGTCCGCTGCATCGCGACCGTCACGCCGCTCGCCGCCCACCTGGGCAGGAAGGTCCACCGCTCGCCTCTGGTCAGCCAGGACCTGTGGGAGGAGGGGCGGGCGGATGCGCGCACCGTCATCGGCAAACGCGTGCGTTCGGGGAAGGCCGCCGTCATCTGCACGCACGGCCCCGTCCTGCCCGACCTGCTCGCCGAGCTCGCGCTGGCGACGGGCACCCTGCGCGGGTCCTACCTGGGCAGCGCATCCGCGCTGGAGCTCGGCGCCTTCTCGGTGGTGCACCTCTCCGCGTCGAACCCGGGGTCGGGCATCGTCGCGATCGAGACGCACGAACCCCAGGTCTGACGCGAGAGTCCGTCTGCCGGCCGCCCCGTCTGACCGTGCAGCGTTCACCTGCCGTTCACCTTCCCAGCCCGATCGCTTAAGAGTCTTTCCGTACGTTTCAGGACGAGCCCTGCACCGGGCTTTTCCCGACATGTGAAGGATTCACAGTGAAGATCTCTCGCTTCGCCCAGCTGGGCGCAGTCGCGGCCGTTGCGGCCCTCGCTCTTGCAGGTTGCGCATCCAACGAGGGCGGCGGCGCCGCCGCTCCCTCCTCCGACAGCTCCGCCGTCACCGGACTCTCCGGAACGTTGAACGGCTCGGGCGCCACCTCGCAGCAGGTCGCGGTCCAGTCGTGGACCTCCGCCTTCCAGACGTCGAACCCCGACGTGACGGTCAACTACGACCCGCAGGGCTCGGGCACCGGCCGCGAGTCGTTCCAGTCCGGCGCCGTCCAGTTCGCCGGTTCCGACCGCGCATTCAAGACCGACGAGATCACCGCCGGTCCGTTCGAGGCTTGTGCCGCCGATTCCGACCTCGTCGAGATCCCCGCCTACGTCTCCCCGATCGCGATCGTCTTCAACATCGACGGCGTCGAGACCCTCGACCTCGACGCGGCCACGATCGCCGGCATCTTCGCCGGCACCATCACGACGTGGAACGACCCGGCCATCGCGGCGACCAACTCGGGCGTCACCCTGCCGTCCTCGGCGATCACGCCCGTGCACCGCTCCGACAAGTCGGGCACGACGCAGAACTTCACCGATTACCTCTCCGCCAACGCCACCGATGTGTGGACGGCCGGAGCTGTCGAGGAATGGCCCATCCAGGGTGGCGAAGCCGCTCAGGGCACGTCCGGGGTCGCGAACGCGGTCAAGGGCGGCCAGGGCACGATCGGCTACATCGACTCCTCGCAGGCCGAGGGCTTCTCGTCGGTGAACGTCAAGGTGGGCGAGGACTTCGTCGGCCACTCCGCCGAGGGCGCAGCCATCGCGGTGGACGCGTCGCCGTTCGAAGAGGGCCGTGCAGCCACCGACCTGGCGATCAAGATCGACCGCACCACGACCGAGGCCGGTGCCTACCCGGTGGTCCTGGTCAGCTACCTCATCGGCTGCGCCACCTACGGCGACGCCGCTGCAGCCGAGCTCGTCAAGGGCTTCATGACCACGGCGATCAGCGAGGCCGGCCAGGAAGCATCGGCGACGAACGCCGGCAGCGCCCCGATCTCGGACACGCTCCGCGAGAAGGCCGTCACCGCAGTGGACGCGATCAAGTAACCACCCCGCCGGCCCCGCTACGGAACCGAGGGACACCCGAATATGACATCGACCACCGCGCCACCCGAGCCGCGGGTTCCCGAGGTCAAGCCCAAGCCGAAGCAGCGCCCCGGAGACCTCTGGTTCTCCGGCACCGCTCTCTTCGCCGGCTCGATGATCCTCGCGACCCTGGCTGCGGTCGCGTTCTTCCTGGTCATCCAGTCCATCCCCGCACTCGGCGCCGACAGCGCCCAGGCGTCACTGCTGTCCGACAACTTCTGGGGCTACGTCGGTCCGCTTCTGTTCGGCACCATCTGGGCAGCACTGCTCGCCCTGATCATGGCGGTGCCCCTGTCCCTCGGCGTGGCCCTGTTCATCACGCACTACGCCCCGCGGCGCATCGCGCAGGGCCTCGGCTACATCGTCGATCTGCTGGCAGCCGTCCCGTCGGTCGTCTTCGGCCTCTGGGGCATCCTCGTGCTGGCGCCCGCCGTGCAGCCCGTCTACAACTGGCTCAACCAGAACGCGGGCTGGTTCCCGCTGTTCTCGGGAGACATCTCCGCAACGGGGCGCACCATCTTCACCGCGTCCATCGTGCTCGCCGTGATGGTCGTCCCCATCATCACCGCGATCTGCCGCGAGATCTTCCTGCAGACCCCCAAGCTCCACGAAGAAGCGGCGCTCGCCCTCGGCGCCACCCGTTGGGAGATGATCCGCATCGCGGTCCTCCCGTTCGGTCGCTCGGGAATCGTGTCGGCATCCATGCTGGGCCTCGGCCGCGCGCTCGGTGAGACGATGGCCGTCGCCATGGTCCTCTCGGCGACCGGCACGGTGACCTTCCAGCTCTTCACCTCGACCAACCCGTCGACGATCGCGGCGAACATCGCGCTCACCTTCCCCGAGGCATACGGCGTCAACATCAACGTGCTGATCGCCACGGGGCTCATCCTGTTCGTCGTCACTTTCGCGGTCAACGCGATCGCGCGGTTCATCGTGAACCGTCGCAAGGAATTCTCGGGAGCGAACTGACATGACCATCACTGCTCCCCCGGACGTGCGCGTCGATCGCCCGGTCGAGAACCTGCGCAGCGGACAGCTGGCCCGTTGGGTGCCGTGGACGCTCCTCGGCGCGGCCCTGGTCGCCATGCTCGGCGTGTTCCTCGTCATCGCGGGTGCCGGCGGCGGCGAACTGAACATCCCCGGCTGGATCATCACCGGCGCGCTGCTCTACCTCGTCACGATATACATCACATCCTCGATCGTCGAGGGGTCGCGCAAAGCGACCGACCGACTGATCACGGGCATCGTCACCGGTGCGTTCCTCATCGCGATGGTGCCGCTCGTCTCGGTCGCCTACACCGTGATCTCCAACGGTGTCGCCCGGTTCGATCCGCTCTTCTTCACTTCGTCGATGCGCAACGTCGTCGGCGACGGCGGCGGTGCACTGCACGCGATCATCGGCACGGTCCTGATCACCGGTGCGGCCGCGATCATCTCCATCCCGATCGGGCTGATGACGTCTGTGTACCTCGTCGAGTACGGCGCGGGCAAGCGCCTGGCGCGCGCGATCACCTTCTTCGTGGACGTCATGACGGGTATCCCCTCGATCGTCGCCGGCCTGTTCGCGTACGCCCTCTTCGCGATCTTCCTCGGCCCGGGGGTGCGCCTGGGCATCATGGGAGCCATCGCGCTGGCGGTGCTCATGATCCCCGTGGTGGTGCGCTCGAGCGAGGAGATGCTCCGCCTCGTGCCCAACGAGCTGCGGGAAGCCGCGTTCGCCCTGGGTGTGCCGAAGTGGCTCACGATCCTGAAGGTCGTCCTGCCGACGGCCCTTGCGGGCATCACGACCGGTGTCATGCTGTCGATCTCCCGCGTCATCGGCGAGACCGCGCCGCTGCTGATCACGGCCGGGTTCACCGACTCCATGAACTACAACCTCTTCGACGGCCGCATGCAGACGCTGCCCGTCTACACCTACACGCAGTACGCCAACCAGGGCATTCCCCCCGAGCTCTACACCGACCGCGCGTGGGCGGCCGCGTTGACGCTGATCGTCATCGTGATGGTCCTCAACCTCGTCGCGCGGCTCATCGCTAAGGTGTTCTCGCCCAAGACCGGTCGCTGACGCGATCCCGAAGGAATCAATTCATGTCGAAAAGCATCGAAGTCAACGATCTCAACGTCTACTACAGCGAGTTCCTCGCGGTGGAGGGTGTCTCGCTCTCCATCGAGCCGCGCAGCGTGACGGCCTTCATCGGCCCGTCGGGTTGCGGCAAGTCCACCTTCCTCCGCACCCTCAACCGCATGCACGAGGTCATCCCCGGCGCCCGCGTCGAGGGGGAGGTCCTGCTCGACGGCGACGACCTCTACGGCCACGGGGTCGACCCGGTGGCCGTCCGCCGCCAGGTGGGCATGGTGTTCCAGCGCCCCAACCCGTTCCCGACGATGTCGATCAAGGAGAACGTCCTGGCCGGGGTGAAACTCAACAACAAGCGCATCTCGAAGTCGGATGCGGACGCCCTCGTCGAGCGCTCACTGCAGGGTGCGAACCTCTGGAACGAGGTCAAGGACCGTCTCGACAAGCCGGGTTCAGGCCTCTCGGGCGGGCAGCAGCAGCGTCTGTGCATCGCCCGCGCGATCGCGGTCTCGCCGCAGGTGCTCCTGATGGACGAGCCCTGCTCGGCGCTCGACCCGATCTCGACCTACGCGATCGAGGAGCTGATCGAGGAGCTCAAGCAGGACTACACGATCGTCATCGTGACGCACAACATGCAGCAGGCATCGCGTGTGAGCGACAAGACGGCCTTCTTCAACATCGCGGGCACCGGCAAGCCGGGGAAGCTCATCGAGTACAACGACACCACCTCGATCTTCACCACCCCCGCCGTCCAGGCGACGGAGGATTATGTCTCGGGCCGCTTCGGCTGATCCCGCAGAACTCCTTCAGGAGCGGATGCCGCGAGCCGCGGCATCCGCTCCTGTCATGAGGGCGACCGTCACGACGTAGACGAGCAGGTCGCGCGCGTCGAAGACCGTGCCGAGGACGAGCACGGCCGGAGTGATCAGCCCGCCCACCTGCAGCGGCACGCCCGTCAGCTGGAACAGTTCCACGGCCATGCACCACCCGAGCGCGATCGCCCCCGCGATCCACGGACGCACACGTGGAGCGATGAAGACGACGGCCAGGAACGCCACCATGGCGTAGAGCGCGTCGCCGGCGATGTCGCTGACCGCCGAGTCCGGCAGCCGGAGGTGCACGGCGAGGCCCGCACCCACGACCAGGACAGCGAGGGCGGCCACCCGCACCCGAGAACGGGCATCCGGTTCACTCACGCGGCGACAGCAGATACGCGTTGAGTCTGTCCGTGAAGCCGTGGTCCACGGCGAGCGGAGTCCCGTCGATCGCCGTGATCGGCGCCGCCAGCCGGACGCTCGAGACCAACCACGCGGCATCGGCTCGAGGGAGCGCCGAGGCGGGCACCTCCCGGTAGGCCGTCGCACTCCCCTGCTCCTCGAGCCAGGCGAAGACGCTGAGCTGGGTCGTGCCGTGCAGGATCGATCCGCGCGGGGCCGGGGTGACATAGGTCTCGCCGACGCGCAGGATGACAGAGGCGGTGGGGGCCTCCAGGACGATCCCGTCGGACGATACGAAGATCGCGTCGTCGGCTCCGCGCCGGTGGGCCTCGCGGAGGGCCGCCATGTTGACCGCGTACGACAGGGTCTTCGCGCCGAGCAGCAGCCAGGGCGCGCGCCCTGCGGCTCCGCTGTCGATTCCGCGATCGAGGGTGACGACCCGGATGCCTTCGGCACGTACGCGCGCGAAATCCGCGGCGGAAGAGACGGTCGCCCACGCGGTCGGCCCATGGCCGTCGTCCCGTCCGCGGCTGAGGATCAGTTTGACGACCGCCTCTCCCCCTCCGGCGTGCGCGACGACCTCGCTGATTGCGGCACGCCACTGGCCGAGATGCGGCTCTGCAAGATCGCACAGGAGAGCGGAGTGGGCGAGACGCTCCAGGTGCGCCTCGACCTCCTGCGGATGGCCGTCAGCGACTCCGATCGACTCGAAGACGCCGTCGCCGCGCTGGGCGCTCAGCTCCGAGAGCTCGAGTGCGGGCTCCCCCGGATCCACTCGGGTGAAGGTGTCGCGGAAATCCGTACGAGGATCATCGGATGCCGCGGGGTCGAGCAGGACGGCGAAACGCAAAGCCATGAGGCCGAGCTTACGGCGCGGATTCCGCGGCCGGGGAATGCCTCACGGCGGGGCTCGGTTACACTTGATCAGCCGGGCCGCAGTAACCCCGGGCTCCATCTTCTGCCGCTATGAGCGGCTCTGCGCCGTGAGGCGTTCTGCGGCCCGGCACTTCTCGTGCAGGCACTCCACAGTGATGTTTCGTCGCGGAGGGACGTGGATCTTCAGGTGAGTGCGTCGCGCCGCCAGAGGTTGGCGGATGCCGTCAGGTCTGCGGCGTAGGTCGCGAGCCGCAGGGCGCGCGTCGTGAGTGCCGACGCACGCTCGGACTCGGTGGCGTCGTAGTCGTCGGCGAGATGCGTCGCACCGGACGCCTGCACCCGGCTGAACGCCGCAGCGCGATCGAGGGCGACCGCGAAGTCGCCCTGGAAGAGTCCGCGAAGGATCATGTCGATCAGCGCAACGAGTTCGTCCGGCCCGGCCGGGGTCGGTGCCCCCGCCACGACGGGGTCGACCGAGTCCAGCTCGTGCTGCCCGCGCTCGTACAGCAGCGCTGCCGTCTGAGGATCGTCGTGGATCATGAGTTGCAGCAGATACAGCCGCCAGAGCGCACCCGGCAGACTTCTGGCGGGCGATCGTGACCACAGCTCGGCGATGTCATCGATCCCGTGCTGGTCGGTGAAGGTGACGAGTCGCTCGACCACCCCGCTCTCCGGCTGCTCGCGCACGCGCGCGAGCAGCGCCTGAGCGGTGCTGTGCGCCACCCGAGAGACTTCGGCCGGGTCCTCTGCGGCGAAGAGACGGTCGAAGAGCTCTGCCGGGCGCCGTACCGGCTTGTGGAACTCCCGGGAGTCATCGCTCATGCCTTCCAGGCTAGTCGGGCGGCGCGCGGGGGGTCCGCCGCGCGGCCGATCAGACCGTCTGGTTGACGCGGATCGTATTACCGGCAGGATCACGGAAAGCGCAATCGCGCGGACCCCAGTCCTGGTCGATCGGCTCCTGGAGCACCTCGGCTCCGGTGGCCCTGACGCGTTCGAACAGCGCGTCGACGTCGTCGGTGCTGAAGACGATCAGACCGAGCACGCCTTTCGCCAGCAGTCGATGAACGGCCTCGCCGTCCTCCGGCGAGCGACCGGCCCCGGGTGCGGACAGCACCACCTCAGGGGCGGGCAGGCCGGGGAAGCCGAGCGTCACCCAGCGGAAATCTCCCGCACCGACGTCGGTGCGCTCCTCCAGTCCGAGAGCGTCCCGGTAGAAGACGATGGCGGCGTCGACGTCGTCGACCGTGATCGGGCAGTAGCGCAGAGCGATGGTGGTCATGCTCCCACGGTAGGGCCGACGAAGGTCGGATGCTTCTCCGATCCTGCTCGATGCCTTCGCCCGTCGCGCCGCCCCGTCAGCCGAACCGGGTGGGCCGTCCGAGCACGCGCGAGATGCACGACGGCATCGCCTCCGCCGCATCGTGGGAGCGCGCGCGATACGCACTCGGCGTCTCGCCGGCGAGCTGCGTGAACGTCGAGCTGAAGGATCCCAGAGATGTCGCGCCGACGGCGGTACAGGCATCCGTGACGGTCGACCCGGCCCGCAGGAGGGCCATCGCCCGCTCGATGCGCCGGGTCATGAGATAGGCGTACGGCGTCTCGCCGTACGCCAGACGGAACTCGCGGGAGAAATGCGCAGGCGACATCAGAGCCCTCCGCGCCATGGTCGGCACGTCGAGCGGTTGCGCATACTCCCGATCGATCAGGTCGCGTGCCCGCCGCAGATGGGCGAGCGTCGCGGGCGACTGCCCCACTACCGGAAGGTCGGATGCCACGGCCTCACGTTAGCGCGACCGCGCGGCACGCCGGACTAGGCCGTCGGGATCACCAGGATCGGATCGCCGCTGGGCTGGCCTGTCGGCGAACCCCCCTGCGGCTCCACGGTGACCGCGATCGCATCCCCGTCGCGCAGTTCTCCGTCGAGGAGGGCGGTCGCGCTGCCACCGGCGGCAGCATCGAACACGCCGGCCGGAACAGCCGCACCGTCGCGGACGAACCAGAGTTCGAACTGCTGATCCGAGGTGAGCGCAGGCAATCCGTCGGAGACGAGGACCGTCTTGCCGACGGACTCCGACCAGTGCACCGTGCCCTGAGCGCCGTCGTCGAGAGCGATGGAAGCCGTCTGGGCGTCGGGCGCATCTTCGATCTGGTTGAGCGCGACCACAGATGCCGGTGTGTTGAGCTGCTGCCCGATGAAGGCGGCGCCGAAGCCGAGGGCGATCAGGAGCACGAGCGAGGCGGCGAGCGCGAAGAGCCCTCGGGTCCAGCGCGCTCGAGAGACGGCCTGAATCGACTGCGTGTCGGTCGGTGGCTCCGTGGAGATCATGAGACCCGGCGAGGTGTCCGCCGGATCGTCCTGCGACGGACGGACATCATTCACGGGCGTCGCCGCCGCGACCGGAGCGTCGCGCCTCGCAGCGTGCGTCGAATCGCCGGCCGAGGCGTCCGCCGTCGAGAGCTGAGGCGTGGCGGCGATCAACGACAGCAGACGGCCACGCAAGGCGAGGGGCGGTGCGACGTCGTGCGTCATGTCGGCAAGGGCGACAATTGTCGCCGCATCCATTCGCACGATCGTCTCCCATTCGGGGTGTGCGTCGAGCGCGGCGAGGAACACCTGCTCGTCGTCCGGAGACAGAGCGTTCACGGCGTGGCCTGCCGCCAATTCGGCGAACTCCTGCTCGTTCACATCTGCACCCCCATTTCCGTACGCATCCGAGACAACCCGTCTCGCATTCTCGTTTTGATGGTCCCCAGTGGAGCACCCACGAGCGCGGCGATCTCGCTCTGAGAGTAACCGCCGTAGTAAGCCAGCGTCAGCGCTTCGCGCTGCGCCTCGGGGAGAGCCGAGAGCACCTTGGCCACGCGTCCCCCCTCGATCTTCAGTTCCACCTGCTCGGCGACGCTGTCATGGGCGACGTCGAGATCGCGAAAGCCCACTCGCACATCACGATCGCTGCTCGCTTGGGCCGATCGCACGCGATCGACTGCCCGACGATGGGCCATCGTGAGTATCCACGACCTTCCTTGGCCTCTATTCGGAGCGAACTTCGCGGCGGATTGCCACACCTCGAGAAACACCTCTTGCAGCACTTCTTCGCTCTGCGACCGGTCGACGAGCACACGCAGAATCAACCCGAACACGCGGGAGGAGAGCATGTCGTAGAGCCTCGCGAAAGCGGCCTGGTCTCCGCCGGCCACCCGCTGGAGCAGCTCCGCGACGTGGTCGACGGCAGCCTCGCCGTCTTCGCGTACGTCCACTCCGTCGATAACCACGTCCCCAGCATGCCCTAGTCCCCTGTGGGCGCGTGTATCCGACGCCGGGGGTTGACGGGTGGCCACGATCCGGTCTCGTACAGAAAGACGCTCGCGCGCGCGAGGAAACATCAATCCCCATTTCTTCCGATCCGATCCCATCCGATGCGTGAGGGGCTCCGAAGACCTGTTGTACCCGCCGGAACAAGCGGGTGCCCCCGCACCTGGGGTACTCGCGGTCCAGTCGGACCACCTACACAGGAGGAACACCATGTCACGCAAGACTCGCCTCACCGCAGGAATCTCGCTCGCATTCGTCGCTGCGCTGTCGCTCAGCGCATGTTCGGGCGCCACGAGCGGCGGAACCACGACCGAAGAGTCGTCCGCAGCACCGATGCCTTCGGCATCCGCCTCGGCCTCGTCCGAGATGATGGACCCCACGGCCAACCTGGTCGGCTCCGGCTGCGCAGCGTACGCCGAGGCCGTTCCGGACGGCAGCGGCTCGGTTGCCGGCATGGCCGTCGACCCGGTGGCGACCGCCGCCTCGAACAACCCGATCCTCACCACGCTGACCGCTGCGGTCTCGGGTGGGCTCAACCCCGACGTCAACCTGGTCGACACGCTGAACGGTGGCGACTTCACGGTGTTCGCACCCGTGGACGACGCCTTCGCGAAGATCGACCCCGCGACGATCGAGGCACTGAAGACCGACTCGGCAACGCTGACGTCCATCCTCACGTACCACGTCGTCCCCGGCATGATCCAGCCTGACGAGATCGTCGGCACGCACGCCACCGTCCAGGGCGGCGACCTCACGGTCGAGGGCAGCGGCGACAACCTCACGGTCAACGGCACCTCTGCCGTGATCTGCGGTGGCGTCCAGACCGCGAACGCGGTCGTCTACCTCATCGACACGGTCCTGACGCCCCCGGCTTCCTGATCGTGACCCCGGCATCGCCGGGGTGACCGACGGCACCGCCGGCGACTCCTCGAGGAGTCGTCGGCGGTGCCGTCTTTCGTGCGAGCGGCGACCGGAAATGCCGTAGATTCGATATACGGGCCTGTAGCTCAGTTGGCAGAGCATCGGACTTTTAATCCGCGGGTCGAGGGTTCGAGCCCCTCCGGGCCCACCACCGCCATGATGATCAACGAACTTCGCCCCCTGCGCGCCGGCGTGTGCGCCGTGGTCCTCATCCTGGCGCTGTCCGGGTGCGGGGCGACGCCAGCCGACTCGTCGGATCCGCCGCCCCCCACGAGCAGCGCCTCCCCTCCTCCCCCCGTCGTCGTCGTCGCGCCTCCCACCACCGGGGCGTTCGACTACCAACTCGGCGGGGCCTACGATCCCGTGGACGACATCACCATCGTCGTCCGGGACAGCACGGAGATGCCGATGGAGGGCATCTACTCGATCTGCTACGTGAACGGCTTCCAGACGCAGCCCGGCGAGACGGCGGACAGTTCCCTCATCCTGCGGGATGCCGATGGAGCGCCGATCGTGGACCCGAACTGGCCGGATGAGGACCTCATCGACATCTCCAGCCCGGAACGGCGATCCGCGGCCGCAGCCCGTCTGCAGACGACGATCGATTCGTGCGCAGAAAAGGGCTTCGCCGCCGTCGAGTTCGACAATCTCGACTCGTGGACCCGCTCCGGAGGGCTGCTGACCGAGGACGATGCGATCGAGTTCGCGACGATGCTGGTGGGCGCCGCCCACGAGGCCGGACTCGCTGCGGGCCAGAAGAACGCCGCCGAGCTCTCCGCCATCGGAAAGAACCGCATCGGCTTCGACTTCGTGATCTCCGAGGAGTGCGACGTCTTCGCGGAGTGCGAGGACTACACCTCCGTGTACGGGGCCTACGTCCTGAATGTCGAGTACGCCGACGACCTGCGGGGCGACTTCGCATCCGTGTGCGCTCGTGCGTCGACGCCGCGCCTGACGACACTGCGTGATCGCGATCTCGTGCCGCCTTCCGAGAAGGCCCACGTCTACGCGCACTGCTGAGGGGTGGTGGCCCCCGGGTCAGACTCCGGAACGGGCGAGCTCGACCCCGGCATGGGCCAGTTCTGCCAGCGCGGCCTCGCTCGAATCGGGGTGCACGCCGGCGATGAGGTCGGTGAAGACGCGGACCCGATGACCGAGCGACACCGCATCCAGCGCCGAGGCGCGCACGCAATAGTCGGTGGCGAGACCCACGACGTCGATGTCGAGGATGCCGTGCTCCCGCAGCAGCTGCGCGGCGGTCGTTCCGTCGTCGGCGACGCCCTCGAACAGCGAATATGCGGGCTTTCCCTGACCCTTCTTGAGGTGGTGGGTGACCGCGCTCGTGTCGAACACCGCGTCGTAGTCCGCACCGGCCGTGCCGGCGACGCAGTGCACCGGCCAGGTGTCGACGAAGTCGGGGGTCGCGGAGAAGTGCCCGCCGTTGTCGTCCTCTCCGTGATGCCAGTCACGGGACGCGGCGATCGCCGCGTACTCCCCGGCATGCTGCGCGAGGTGACGCGAGATGCGTTCTGCGACGGCGTCCCCGCCGTCGACGCCGAGCGCCCCGTGCTCGGTGAAATCGTTCTGGACGTCGACGATGAACAGTGCGCGGCTCATGAATCGAGCGTACGTCGATAGTCGGCGCGCGTCATGGGCACGTCATCCCCCGTCGCTCCCTCCACAACGGGATCCGCCGCGACCGGAACACGGACAGCGGGTGCCGCGGCATCCGTCCCCTCGTTCCGGGAGAGCTTCGAGGGCCACCAGATCGCGCGACCGACGTCGTAGGCCGCCGCCGGGACAAGCAGCGAGCGCACGATGAAGGTGTCAAGCAGCACGCCGAACGCCACGATGAACGCCAGCTGCGCCAGGAAGAGGATGGGGATCACACCCAGTGCGGCGAACGTGGCCGCGAGGACCAGGCCGGCCGACGTGATCACGCCCCCCGTGGCGACCAGCCCGCGCAGGATGCCGCGACGCGTGCCATGGGCGAGCGACTCCTCGCGCACCCGGGACATCAGGAAGATGTTGTAGTCCACCCCCAGCGCGACGAGGAACACGAACCCGTAGAGGGGAACCGAGGGATCGGCCCCGGGGAAGTCGAGCACGTGGTCGAACACGAGGGCGCTCACTCCGAGTGCTGCGCCGAAGGACAGGATCACACTGACGATCAGCAGCACGGGGGCGAGGACCGCACGGAGCAGCAGCATCAGGATCAGGAGGATGACCACGAGCACCACGGGGATGATGACGGAGCGATCGCGGATCGCGGTGTCGTTCGAGTCGACGTCGGTCGCCGTCACGCCGCCCACCAATGCGGTGCCGTCGCCGAGCTGATCGGCCAGAGTGACCCTCAGGTCGCGGACCGTCTGCTCGGCGGCCGCCGAGTCCGCGGTGTCGGTGAGAGTACCCACCACGAGAACGTCTCCGTCCGAGACGGTCGGCGCGGGTTCCGGAGTTCCCGGAGGACCTGCGGCAGTGAACACCGGCGTGCCGTCTTGAACGGTGACGGTCGCCTGTCCGGTGGGCGAATCCTCGGAGGCCACGGCCACGGAATCGACGCCGGAGCTGCTGTCGAGCACGTCGACGACGCCGGCGAGCTCACCTTCGGCCACGACGACGTACACGGGGCTGCCCGAACCGCCGGGGAAGTGCTCCGCCAGCACCTGCTGCCCGTCCCGCGCCTCGGAGGCGCCGAGCACCAGATCGCTCGAGGGCACGCCGTCCGCCTTCAGCTGCGTCAGACCGACGGACGCGCCGAGGAGGACGATCGTGCAGAGGATCCAGATCGGCCGCGCATGCCGCGAGACGAACCGCGCCTGACGTGGCCACAGACCCTTGACCGGCTTCGAGAGATCGTCGGGGATCGTCGCGATGGGGTGCTTCGGAGCGAAGGGCCAGAAGGCCGCGCGGCCGAACAGTGCCAGAAGGGCGGGAAGGAAGGTGAGCGCCGACAGCACCGCGAAGACGATGCCGATCGAGGCGATCGGCCCGAGGGCCTTGTTGGTCGCGAGGTCGGAGAGGAGGAGGCAGAGCAGGCCGGCGATGACGGTGCCGCCGGAGGCGAGGATCGGCTCGAAGGCGCCCTTCCACGCACGCAGGGTGGCATCCCACCGCCGCTCGCCGTCCCCGATCGCTTCGCGGAATCGCGCGACGTACAGCAGTGCGTAGTCGGTCGCGGCGCCGATCACGAGGATGAAGAGGATCCCCTGCACCTGCCCGTTCAGGACGAAGACCTCGGCTTTCGCCAGCCACCACACCGTCAACAGCGCCACACAGAGGGCGAACACAGATGTCAGGAGCACGAGGACGGGCAGAAGCGGCGACCGGTAGACGATGATCAGGATGATGAACACGGCGCCCAATGCCGTCAAAAGCAGGATGCCGTCGATCCCCGTGAAGCCCTTGACCAGGTCTGCCGTGAACCCCGCGGGCCCCGTCACCCACGCCTGCAGGCCCGCGGGCACCTCGGCCTGCACGACCGCGCGCACGGCATCGACGTTCTCCTGCACCTCACCGCTCGCATCAAGGGGCACGAAGATCTGCACCGCTTCCCCGTCTTCGGAGACGATCGGCGGCGAAACGCCCTCCAGGACACCCTCCACGTCGGCCACGTCATCGGCCAGTGTCTGGATGTCGGCGATCTGCGCGTCGGTGAGAGCCTCCGTGCCCGTCACCACGACGACGGCGGGGATGCTGTCATCCCCGAGGAAGTCCGTGAGGCGTTCACTCACCTGTGTCGCGTCGGCGCTGCTCGGGAGGAAGGAGGACTGGTCGTTCGATGCGACCTCATCCACCTTGCCGAAGTACGGACCGCCGATCGATCCGCCGATGAGCCAGATCAGCACAAGGACCACCGGGATGCCGATGCGCAGCCATCGCGCGGGGGTCGTGCGGCCGTGACGAGGATGATCCATTTAGCTAGCTTATCTAGCAAGTAGTCATCGCGCCATCCGACTTTCTCGATCACCGCCCGTGAGGTGAGCTGCGCAGGCCTCCTCGACCCGACGTCACCCGCGGGCGAAGAGAACGATCCAGGAGACGACGAGTGAGACCATCCCCACGGCGAAGAGCCCGGACGCCAGCAGGACCGTCGCCCGCACCGCCGGCGAGCCCGGCGTCACCCGCATGCGGTTCGTCCACCCGCGCCTCGTGTAGATGTCGACCATCCCCCGGCTGCCGAGCAACGCATGCTGCTCGTGCGTGAGGGGCGCCTGGTTCACCCCACCGTCCTGATCGAACCAGCGCACCACCAGCCGGTGCTCCTGGATGTTCGGAGCGATGTCGGGGGTCGGCCCGTCCTCTTCATCGAGGTCTTCGACCACCGCTTTCACCGAGATCCAGGTACCGTCGGCGAGGTGCAGGATGAGCGCGAGGACCGCCAGCACGATGCCGACGCCGAGCCCCACCCACGCGAAGATCTCGAGGATCGCGTCGAGCGTGTTCGACATCGCGCCTCCCGTCTCCGGATACGGCGAAGGGGCCGCGGTCCGCGACCCCTTCTGAAACCGAGCCGCCTGTCAGAATCGAACTGACGACCTTCTCATTACGAGTGAGATGCTCTGCCGACTGAGCTAAGGCGGCGCGCCCCGCTCACGCGTTGCACGATGACCAATCCTACAGGTTCGCGGGACACCCCGCGAACCGGTGGAACGGAGGGCGAAGCGTCCCCCGCCTCACTCGCAGCGCAGGCCGTCCTCGGGGACCGTGCCGTCGAGGAAGTACGTCTCGACCGCATCGTCCACGCACGCATTGCCCTTGTTGTAGCCGGTGTGCCCCTCGCCGACGCGCGTGACGAGGACGCCCGAAGACAGCTGATCGGCCAGCGAGACCGACCACTCGTAGGGCGTGGCGGGGTCGTTGGTGGTGCCGACGACCACGATCGGTGCCGCGCCGTCCGCGGCGATCGGTTCGCGCACTCCGGTCGGAGGGTAGGGCCACTGCGCACAGGCGTCGGGGCCCGACCAGTAGGGAGCGACCGTCGGCGCCTCCGCCGCGATCTTCGCGTCGGAGGCGTCCTTCTGCTCCTGCGTCGCGTCGTCGGGGTAGTCCATGCAGTTGTAGGCCCGGAACGCCTCGGTGGAGTTGTCGTCGTACTGCCCGTTGCTGCGCCCGTAGTAGAAGTCCGCCAGTTGGAACGCCACGTCCGAGTTGCCCTGCAGGACGTCCGAGAGCGCCGTGGTCAGGTAGGTCCAGCTGTCCTGGGAGTAGAGGGCAGCGATGATCGCCGTCATGAGCGAGTCGGCCCCGAGCTCGCGACCATCGGACGCGCTGATCGGCGTCCTGTCGACGCTCGCGAGCAGCGTGCCGAGGTCGGCCATCGCCTCGTCGACCGTGCCGCTGAACGGACAGTCGCTCCCCGACAAGCAGTCGGACATGTAGGCGCGGAGGGCCGACTCGAACCCGACCGCCTGCGTGGTGCTCACGTCGAGACCCGACACCGACGGGTCGATCGCGCCGTCGAGGACGAGCCGGCCGACGCGCTCCGGGAAGATCTTCGCGTATGTCGCGCCGAGGAATGTGCCGTAGGAGTAGCCGAGGTAGTTCAGCTTCTTGTCGCCGAGGACGCCGCGGAGCAGATCCATGTCGCGGGCGGCGTTGTCGGTCGTGATGTACGGCAGGATGCCGTCACTGTTCGCCTCGCACGCGTCGGCGAACGCCTGGTTGCGGCTGTCGAGCTCTGCGGTCCACGCCTCTGATCCCCGGGGATCCGCGGGGATGTCGAACAGGTAGGCGTCCATTTCGGTCGCGTCGAAGCAGCGCACCGCCGTGGACTCGCCGACCCCTCGAGGATCGAACCCGATGACGTCGTAGTTCTGCTGCAGCGCATCGCCCACGGCGAAGGAGAGGGAATCTCGGATGAGCGCGACGCCGCTGGCTCCGGGGCCGCCGGGGTTCGTGAGCAGCGAGCCCTCCGCCGTGCCGGTCGCGCGGTGCCGGATGACCGACAGTGCGACGTCTCCCGTGGCCGGATCGGACCAATCGAGGGGAGCCCGCACGTCGGTGCACTCGAAGCCCGACCCGCACGACGTCCACTCGAGTGTCTGCTCGTAGAACGGCAGCAGGTCGGCGTCAATGCCGTCGGTGTCGGGGGCTGCGCTCGCGGTGGACGCCGACGTCGGCGCACTCTCGGGGATGAGGGAATAGAGGCATCCCGACAGGGCCAGCGTCGCGGCGACGAGGCCTGCGATGACCGCCACCCCGCGACGTGTGCGGCCGAGACGGTGGGGGCGGTGCGACGATTCGTTGGTCACGGTGTCCTTCCGCTCGCGACGGTCACGAGCATGCTTTCGAGTGCGAGGGTGGGCGCGACGTTCTGTTCGAGATTGCGGCGCGTCTCGGAGATCTGATCGAGCACCGTCATGGTGCGCGCGGGCGCCCAGGCAGCCGCCAGGGACCGCAGCTCCGGCTCGAGCTCGCGGTTGATCAGCCCGTCGTCACGGCCGAACTGCAGCAGGACGACGTCGCGGAACAGCGACTGCAGGTCGGTGAGCACGCGGTCGATGCCGTCGCGCAGGCTGCGCGTTGCGCGTCGCTTCTGATCGTCCTCGAGGGCCGAGACCTGGGAGCGGACGGCCGGAGGCACGGCGGCGCCCTCCGGGACGCCGACCGTGCGCAAAAGGCTCGAGCGCTCCGCTTCGTCACGCTCGGCGGTCAGTGCCTTCGCATCCTCGGTGGCCGCCTGCACGACCCGCCCTGCGACGTCGACCGCGTCGCCGACGCTGCGGACGCTCAGGACTCCGCGGAGTGTGTCGTCGCGGCGCGCGCGGGCCGCGGCATCCGTCGCCAGCCTCTGAGCCATACCGATGTGGCGTTGTGCGTGCCGCGCCGACTGCTCGGCGACGGCGGCATCGACGCCGGTGCGCTGCATGATGAGACCCGCCACGTCGGAGACGCTGGGCTCGCGCAGCCGGAGGGCGCGCACGCGCGAGCGGATCGTCGGGAGCAGATCGGCGTCGCTGGGAGCGCAAAGCACCCAGACGGTGCGCTCGGGCGGCTCTTCGAGAGCCTTCAGGAGCACGTTGGACGTGCGTTCGGTCATGCGATCCGCGTCTTCGACCACGATCACGCGATAGCGCCCGATCGCCGGCGAGAAATAAGACCGCTCGACCAGAGCACGCGCGTCCTTGATGGTGATGATGACACCCTCGGTGCGCAGCGATGTGAGGTCGGGATGAGTGCCTGCGAGAACCTGCCGCATGGCCGGCTCGTCGCCGGGGTCGGCGATCAGCGCTGCGGCGAAGGCATACGCCAGGGTGGATCGGCCGGAGCCGGGCGGGCCGGTGATGAGCCATGCGTGCGTCATGCCCGCGGCGTCGGATGCTGCGCCCCGAAGTGCGGCGACGGCATCGTCCTGCCCCCAGACGTCGGCCCACGGGAACGGCTCACCGGCGCGGGAAGACGCATCCACCGCCCCCACCGTCGCGACCGCGTCCATGCCGTCCAGCCTAACCGCGGCCACCGACGCGACCGGCCATGTCCCTGTGCCCGCGGTGGCGGTCAGAGCAGGCTCGACACCCTCGCGCGGACGGAGGTCGCGAGCACGTCGACCGGGAGTGCGGCATCGAGGACGAGGAAGCGTGCGGGCTCGGCGTCCGCCAAGGCGAGGAACTCCGCACGCACCCGCTCGTGGAAGGCGCTCTGCTCGGATTCGAGGCGGTCGAAAGGCTTGTCGTCGGCGTCGAGCCGCTGCCGGGCGCGAGCAGGATCGAGGTCGAGCAGGACCGTGACGGCCGGCAGCAGACCGCCCGTCGCCCAGAGCGACAGGTCGCGCACCTCGTCACGGCCCAGCACCCGGCCGGCACCCTGGTACGCGACCGACGAGTCCAGGTAGCGGTCCTGGATGACGACCTCGCCGCGCTCGAGAGCGGGTCTGACGAGAGTGTCGATGTGCTGAGCGCGGTCGGCCGCGTACAACAGCGCCTCGGCGCGCGGCGCGACCTCCCCGCGGTGGTGGAGGACGATCTCGCGGAGAAGGAGCCCCACCTCGGTTCCGCCCGGTTCGCGTGTTCGCAGCACCGTGCGCCCGGCATCCGTCAGCCACTCCTCCAGAAGCGATGCCTGCGTCGTCTTGCCGACCCCGTCGCCACCCTCGAACGTGACGAACAGTCCGCTCACGAGGTCTTCTTCGCCGGGGCCTTGCGGGTCGTCGTGCGCTTCGCGGGAGCCTTCTTCGGTGCCGGACCCTTCGCGCGCTTGTCCGCGAGCATCTGAACGGCGATCTCGTACGTGATGTCGGCCACCGTCTGCCCGCGGGGGATGGTGACGTTCGTCACACCGTCGGTGACGTACGCGCCGAAGCGCCCGTCTTTCACGCGGATGGGCTTCTCGCTGACCGGGTCGTTGTCGAACTCGGCGAGAGCGCTCGAGGCCTTGCGTGCGCCGTACTTGGGGAGCGCGTAGATCGCCAGCGCCTGCTCGAGCGTGATGTCGAAGATCTGCGCCTCCGTGTCGAGCGAGCGCGAATCGGTTCCCCTCTTCAGGTAGGGCCCATACCGGCCGTTCTGGGCGGTGATCGGCTCGTGCGACTCGGGATCCTCGCCGACCACCCTCGGCAGCTCGAGAAGCCGCAGCGCCGTCTCGAGGTCGATCGTGTCGACCGACATGGACGAGAACAGCGACGCCGTGCGGGGCTTGGGCGCGACCTCTTTCTTGGCTCCGCGCTTCTTGGGCGGCTCGATCACCTCGCCGGTCGTCTCGTCGACGCCGCCGGGCTCTTCCGGCAGCTGCTCCTCGATGTACGGGCCGAAGCGTCCGTCCTTGACGACGATGATGCGTCCGGTCTCGGGGTGCTCGCCGAGCACCCGGTTGCCGGCGACGGGAGCGTCGATCAGCTCCTGGGCCTTCTCGGATGTGAGCTCGTCGGGTGCGAGGTCCTCGGGGATGTTGACGCGACGCGGCTCCGCTTCGGGCGCCTCGGGGTCGATCACGTCGAGGTACGGGCCGTACTTGCCGAACCGAAGCGTCGTGGTGTCGCTGATGCGTGTGGCGTTCAGTTCCCGCGCGTCGATCTCGCCCAGATTGTCGACGATGTTGCGGAGCCCGACCTGTTCGTCGGACCCGTAGTAGAAGGAGCGCAACCAGTCACCGCGCTGCTGCTCCCCACGGGCGATCGCGTCGAGGTCCTTCTCGACATCGGCTGTGAAGTCGTAGTCGACGAGATCGGCGAAGTGCTCTTCGAGCAGGCGCACCACGCTGAAGGCGAGCCAGCTCGGCACGAGAGCCTGGCCGCGCTTGGTGACGTAGCCGCGATCGAGGATCACATCGATGATGCTGGCGAAGGTCGACGGACGCCCGATGCCCTTCTCCTCGAGCGCCTTCACGAGGCTCGCTTCGGTATAGCGCGGCTTCGGGTTGGTCGCGTGCCCCTTCGCTGCGATGTCGCGGACATCGAGGCTGTCGCCCACAGCGAGCACCGGCAGGGACTGGTCGTCCGCCTTGTCGGCGTCGGCGCGCTTCTCGTCCTGGCCCTCTTCGTAGGCTTCGAGGAAGCCCTTGAAGGTGTAGACCGTGCCGGAGGCGGTGAACTCGGCCGTCTGGCCACCCGCGGCGACCGCGAGCGTCACCGTCGTGGTCTCGTACTTCGCGTCGGACATCTGGCTGGCGACCGTGCGCTTCCAGATCAGGTCGTACATCCGCTGTTCGTCGCGATCGAGCTGGGACGACACCGAGGCCGGGGTACGGAAGGTCTCGCCCGACGGGCGGATGGCCTCGTGCGCCTCCTGCGCGTTCTTGCTGTTGTTCCGGTACACGCGGGGATTCAGGGGCACCGCCTTCGACCCGTAGAGGGCGACGGCCTGCTCACGCGCGGCCGTCACGGCCTGCGTGCTCAGCGCGGTCGAGTCGGTGCGCATATAGGTGATGAAGCCCTTCTCGTAGAGTCGCTGGGCAACGCTCATCGCGTGCTTCGCGCTCATCGAGAGCTTGCGTCCGGCTTCCTGCTGGAGGGTCGACGTGGTGAACGGCGCCCGGGGGCTGCGCGTGCCGGGCTTGGCTTCGATGCTGGTGACGGATGCCTCGCCCGCCGCCTCGATCGCCGTCGCGAGCTCGGCGGCCTGCGCCTCCGTGAGCACCAGGACGGCCTTCTTCAGCTGACCACGGTCGTCGAAGTCGGAACCGCGGGCCAGCGGGGAACCATCGACCCGCGCCAGACGGGCGAGGAAGGATTCTGCCCCCTTGGCTGCACGCGCCTCGACATCCCAGTAGGACGCCGAGACGAAGGCCATGCGTTCGCGCTCGCGCTCGACGACCATGCGGGTGGCGGCGGACTGCACCCGGCCGGCGCTGAGCGCCGCGCCCTCGCGGCCGCTGCCGACCTTGCGCCACAGCACCGGGGAGACGTCCCAGCCGTACAGACGATCGAGAACACGTCGAGTCTCCTGCGCGTCGACGAGCGCGAGGTCGAGGTCACGGGTGTTCTCTGCGGCGGCGCGGATCGCGTCCTTCGTGATCTCGTGGAAGACCATGCGCTTCACCGGCACCTTGGGCTTGAGCACCTCGAGCAGGTGCCAGGCGATCGCCTCACCCTCGCGGTCCTCATCAGTGGCGAGCAGGACCTCTTCGGCCGTCTTGACCGCGCGCTTCAGTTCGGCGACGGTCTTGGTCTTGCGATCGTTGACGACGTAATAGGGGTCGAAGTCGTTGTCGACGTCGATCGAGTACTTGCCGTAGGACTCCTTCTTATCCGCGGGGATGTCCTTCTTGCTGGCGAGATCGCGGATATGTCCGACCGAACTCAGCACCTCATAGTCATCGCCGAGGTATCCCTGAATCGACTTCATCTTCGTCGGGGACTCTACGATGACGAGCTTCTTGCCGTGCGGCGCTCCTTGTGGCACTGATGGTCCTTTCGTCGTTGCACACCATACACACCGCAGGCTGTGAGAGGCGCTGTGAGCTGCGGCGCCGGGGGCACGATGTCACGGCGTCGAGACAACCCCGTCAGCGCGCTTCCGCGGGCGCCCCCGTCGGTGCGGTGACCGGCGGTGGTCCGGCGCGAGCGGATGCCGCGGCCGGCAGCCGGGCGAACGAGCCCGCCACGCTCACCGTGGCGATGAGACCGTCCACCTCGCAGCGCTCGAGAGCCGCACCGGAAGCGGCGGCGACCTCCGCCGCGCGGTCGCAGGGCGCACCCGCGACCGCGCCGGATGCGGCGTCCGCCGCGGCCAGGGCCGCGGCATCCGCGGCCCCGGCGAGCTTCTGGCCGTAGACGGCGCCGGCGCCCGAGATCACGAGCCCGCCCGCAAGAGTTGCCGCACACGCCAGGACGCCGACCGCGAGCAGGGCGCCTGCCATCAGCGCCCCCCGGCGAGGGCGCAGCTGGTCGCGTGCAGCGCGCCGAGCGGCGGGATGTCTCCGCTGGCGGTGACGCAGACGAGGTCGTCACGGCGGTCGATCGCCATCGAGCCGCCCACCGCCGCCACCGCCCCGGACACGCGGCCGTCGGACTCGCCGCGTCCGGCCAGGCGGGCGGCGTCGGCCGCGGCATCCTGCAGACGCACCTGCAGCGCACAGGCGTTGAGGGCCGCCGCGCTCAGGAGGAGCACAGCGACGACGGCGGGGAGCGCCACGGCGAACTCGGCGACCACAGCGCCTCTCTCGTCTGAGGACCGCCGTGCTCGCCCCCGGCGCATCATGCGACGGTCAGAGCACGTCGCACCAGGTCGGTGAGGATGCCGCGCACCTCGTCGCTGCGCATGATGACGACGAGCAGCCCGGCGAATGCGACGGCTGCCATCGTGGCGATCGCGTACTCCGCGGTGGCGGCACCGGTCTCATCGGTGAAGAGGGTCGCGGCGCGTCGACGGCTCAGACGAGGAAGCGCTCCACCGGGGTCGACGGGGTGGGCACGGCGGAAAGGGCGGCGGGGATCGGACATGTGATTCTCCTTCGGGGTCGAGCGATGTGTGGGGCGGGCACGGTTCGGGGCCGCGAACGGGCGCGGCGGAGGTCAGATCCGGATCGAGGTGGATGAGAGGACGCTCAAGAGCATCGGCGCGACGCCGAGTAGGAGGAATGCCGGCAGCGTGCAGACCCCCAGAGGGAGCAGCAACTGGGAGGACAGTGCCGCAGCCTTCATGCGGCCGTCGGTGCGTGCGCGATGGCGGGCCAGCGACGCCGAGGCCCGCAGCAGCTCGACCGCGGGCACTCCGGCGTCGCGGGAGAGCGCGAGAGTTTCGTCGGTCGACTCGTCGGCCGCCGTCGGATGTGCGCGTGACACGATCGACCGTGCTCGATCGATCGAGACGCCACCGCTCAGCCCGATGGCCAGGAGCTCGGCGTGCAGCCCCGGGATTCCGGGTGTCGGACGCGCTCGTCGGACCAATCGTGACGACCAGCGCCGGGCGGCCACGATGAGGGCGATGCCCGCGACCAGGCACGCCATGCCGAGGGGACTTCCCACGAGCATCCCGAGCGTGTCGAAGCCGAGCGCGATGCCCAGCCCGACGGCGACGAGCGGCAACAGGCCCATCAGCCGCGCGGTACCGGCCGGCTCGGCCAGCGCGACCCGGACGTCGTCGGTCGTCTCCTGCGCGTCACGGAGGGCCACGGCGACGCCGCGGAGCGAGGCTGCCAGCGGGGCGCCCACGGTCGTCGCCACGTCCCACGCGGCGGCCACCTCGGTCCACGCTCCACCCAATCCCGACACGGCGGCGGCGACCGTGGCTCCGGAGTCCACGGCGGCGTGGACACGAACGGCCGCCGGATCGCCGGAGGCAGCGAGGTGCATCCACGCGCGTGCGGGCGAGACCCCGGCCTGGAGGAGCACAGCCAGGCGCAGCACGGTCTCGGCGGTGGCGGCGGCATCCGGACCTCTCTGCTCTCGTACGCGTCCTGCGCGACCGATCATCCGCGCGACACCGTCCCTGACGTGCGGCGCCGCGCACGTCGTCCCGGAGCGTCTATCACGGCCTCGCGGACGACGCGCAACCGCCCCCGCTCGTCGACGCCGGGACGCCCGATGCCCTGCAGCAGACGCCGCCCATCGGCGCCGCGGCCGATGTGCAGCACCCAGTGGATCGCGCTGACCACCTGCCGCGCCAGTGCACGATCGTCGAGCGAGGCGAGCGCGCCGAGTGATTCCAGTCGCGCGGCGACATCGTCGAGCCCGTTCGCGTGCACGGTGCCCGCTCCCCCGTCGTGCCCGGTGTTGAGCGCGGAAAGGAGTTCGCGGACTTCATCGCCGCGGCATTCGCCCACGACGATGCGGTCGGGCCGCATCCGCAGCGCCTCGCGCACGAGACGCGCGAGGCCGATGGCCCCCGCGCCCTCCAGGTTCGGCTGGCGGGACTCCAATCGCACGTGATGCGGGTGATCGATCGCCAGCTCGGCGACGTCCTCGATCGTGACGATCCGCTCATTGGCCGGCACCTTCGCCAGGAGCGCGGCGAGCAGTGTGGTCTTGCCCGCCCCGGCCGCACCCGTGATGAGGATGTTCTCCCGACGCGCGACCACCGCCTCGAGCCACACGCGCGTCGCCGCGTCGAACATCCCGAGCGACTCCAGTTCGTCGAGATCGGCCCGATCGGGCCTCGAGATGCGGATCGAGATGGCAGCGCCCTCTGACGCGACGGGGGGAAGCACCGCGTGCACCCGCAGCCCGCCCTCCAGGCGGACATCGACGCACGGGGAGGCGTCATCGATGTGCCGGCCGCCCAGTCCGATCAGGGCGACGGCGAGATCGCGCACTTCGGGAGCGGTCGCCCGCCACGCGGCCACGGGCGCCGGGCCCTCCCCGCGATCGACGAACAATCCGGCACTGCCGTTGATGAAGAGGTCGGTGACGTCATCATCATCGAGGAACTCCGCGATGGGCGCGAGCATCGGATGCTTCGGAATCGCCGTCCTCCGCGTCCTCCGATGCCGCGCCTCCTGCCGATCGGCTGTCGCGGACTTCTCGCGGTCGTGATCCGGCTCCTGGCTGCCGACGACCGCCGGGGCCCGCCCGCCGCGCGAAAGCACCGGTTCCGTCGTCGGCGCGGGCGGCGCGGAGTCGCGCGGCTGGACGACGAACGGTTCGGTCATTCCTCGACGCTAGGAGCGCGCCGCGTCCCCGATGGTGGCCGTGCGCCTGATCGTGGACAACGCGGTTCACTCGAACGCTGGGGAGGAGGAGCCTTCGCGAGTGTGCGGCGGCGGCGGCGTTCGCCCGAGCCGGTGGGGGCGCCCGGCGCGGCCGCCGCGGGCACGACGCCGAAAAGAAGGGCGGCATCCCATGGGGGGAATGGGATGCCGCCACGAGCAGCACCGACGCAGGGGGGTGATCGTGTGCTGCTTTGCCAGAATCGAATGTTCGGCCGGAGGAGATACTACGCATTTTCCTGCGCTGATTCCAACGCACGCGCCCCGGGTCGCCGATATATCGCTCACGCCGCGAATCCGGCGCCCGTCCGCCGCCCCCCGGAGGGCACGAGGCATCCCAACTATCGGCGGTAGTGACCGTCGGATCGCGACGGGTAGATTGACCGTGCTCGGGGCCGCTCGGCGATCGACGAGCACGACGACACCATCTTCTCCGCCGCAAAGGAGCGCCGTATGAGCAGTCAGATCGACCACCTCTTCTCCGAAACCCGCCGGTTCCCGCCGACCGAGGCGTTCACGGCCGATGCCGTGGGCACGGCCGAGCTGTACGAACGTGCGGCGGAGGACCGCGAGGGATTCTGGGCCGACCAGTCACGCGCATTGCTCACCTGGCACACGCCCTTCACCCGGGTGCTGGACTGGTCCAATCCTCCGTTCGCCGAATGGTTCGCCGACGGCGAGCTGAACGTCGCGTACAACTGCCTCGACCGCCACGTCGAGGCAGGCACCGGCGAGCGGACGGCGTTGCTCTGGGAGGGCGAGAACGGCGACGCGCGCGCCGTGTCCTACCGCGAACTCACCACCGAGGTGAAGCGCGTCGCGAATGTGCTCACCGACCTGGGGATCGGGCAGGGCGACCGCGTCGCGATCTACCTCCCCATGATCCCCGAGGCCTTGGCGGCGATGCTCGCCGTCGCCCGCGTCGGCGCGATCCACTCCGTCGTGTTCGGCGGCTTCTCGGCGGACAGCCTGCGGTCACGCATCGACGATGCGGGCGCGCGCCTGGTCATCACCGCGGACGGCGGGTATCGCAAAGGCAAGGTGTCCGCGCTCAAGCCCGCCGTCGATCAGGCGCTGGCGGACCGCAACGGCTCGGGGGTGCAGGAGACCGTCGAGCACGTGCTGGTCGTGCGTCGCGGGGGCAACGACGTGGCATGGCAGGACGGACGCGACGTCTGGTGGCACGACGTCGTACCCGCAGCATCCGACGTCCACGAGGCGAAGCCGTTCCCCGCCGAGAACCCGCTGTTCATCCTCTACACGTCCGGCACGACCGGAAAGCCGAAGGGCATCCTCCACACGTCGGGTGGCTACCTCACGCAGGCCGCATATACGCACCGGAACGTGTTCGACCTCAAGCCCGAGACCGACGTCTTCTGGTGCACGGCGGACATCGGCTGGATCACCGGCCACTCCTATGTCACGTACGGGCCGCTCGCCAACGGAGCGACCCAGGTGCTGTACGAGGGAACCCCCGACACCCCCCACCCCGGTCGGTGGTGGGAGATCATCGAGAAGTACAAGGTGTCGATCTTCTACACCGCGCCCACCGCGATCCGTTCCTTCATGAAGATCGGCCGCGCGGTCCCCGAGAAGTTCGACCTCTCCTCCCTGCGGCTGCTCGGGTCGGTGGGCGAGCCCATCAACCCCGAAGCGTGGATGTGGTACCGCACGGTCATCGGCGCCGACAAGACCCCCATCGTCGACACCTGGTGGCAGACCGAGACGGGGGCGATCATGATCTCCGCGCTCCCGGGGGTGACCGAGACCAAGCCGGGCAGCGCCCAGGTCGCCATCCCCGGCATCTCGATCGATGTGGTGGGCGACGACGGCGCGGCGGTGGGCGACGGCAACGGAGGACTCCTGGTCGTGACCGAGCCGTGGCCGAGCATGCTGCGCGGCATCTGGGGCGACCCCGAGCGCTTCGTCGAGACGTACTGGGAGAAGTTCGCCGAGCAGGGCTACTATTTCGCCGGCGACGGCGCGCGGCTCGACGAAGACGGCGACATCTGGCTGCTGGGACGCGTCGACGACGTGATGAACATCTCGGGACATCGTCTCTCGACCGCGGAGATCGAGTCGGCTCTCGTGGCACACGAAGCCACGGCCGAGGCGGCCGTGGTGGGGGCCTCCGACGAGACGACAGGCCAGGCCGTGGCCGCGTTCGTGATCATCAAGCAGAGCTACCTCGCCGCCCACTCCCCCGACGGCCTCGCCGCGGCGCTCCGGGCCTGGGTCGCCGAGCAGATCGGGCCCATCGCACGGCCGCGCGACGTCTACATCGTGGAGGAGCTGCCCAAGACGCGCTCCGGGAAGATCATGCGACGTCTGCTGCGCGATGTGGCGGAGGGCCGGGAAGTCGGCGACACCACCACGCTCGCCGACACCGCCGTCATGAGCGTGATCTCGGCGCAGGTGCGGTAGTCGCGAGGAAGGACGGATGCCCCGGACCACGTTGTCCGGGGCATCCGCTGCTCGTCGGCGGCGTATTCGCCCGCCACAGGTCACACGAAGGTGAAGACGACCTCGACCTCGACGGGCGAGTCCAATGGCAGGACCGGAACGCCGACCGCTGACCGCGCGTGGCGACCCTCGTCGCCGAAGATCTCGCCCAGAACCTCGCTCGCTCCGTTGATCACTCCGGGCTGCCCGGTGAACTCGGGGACGGATGCCACGAACCCCGTGATCTTCAGCACCCCGGTGAGGCGATCGACGCCGCCGACGACGGCGGCCGCCGCAGCGAGCGCGTTGAGTGCGCTCTGCCGCGCGTACGTCTTCGCGTCCGCGGCGGACACGAGGCCGTCCGCCTCGCCGACCTTGCCGGTCGCCGGCAGGGATCCCTGCACCATGGGCAACTGGCCCGACGTGAACACGAGGTCGCCGTGTGCCTTCGCGGGAATATAGGCCGCCACCGGCGGGACGACGTCGGGAAGCGTGATCCCGAGCCCGGCCAGCGTGTCCGACACCGTCATCTCACTGCCCCTCGAACTGTCGCGCGGCCTGAGCCGCAGCATCCAGCCCCGCATTGTCGGTGCCCCCACCGGAAGGACGCTTCAGGTACGCGACCAGACCCCCCTCGGGGCCGGTGACGACCTGCACGAGCTCCCAGCCCTGCTTGCCCCAGTTGTTGAGGATCGCGGCCGTGTTGTGGATCAGCAGGGGCGTGGTGAGATACTCCCACGTCGTCATCGAGACTCCTCGGGGGTCGGTGTACAAGCGGGGCGAAAGCCGGGAAGACGCGGGAAACGCAGAGCCTGTCAAGGCTTCCCTCAGGTAACTCCCTTACGATCAAGCCTATGCCTGATACCAAACGGACGGCCAGTGGCGTGCTCGGCGGCATCGCCGGAATGCTCGGTCTGAGCGTCGTCGCCGGTGTGCTGATCACCGCCACCGTCACCCCCGCCATCGCCGTGTCAGGCGCCGCCGCATCGAGCGCGATCACGATGTTCGACAACCTGCCCAGCATCCTCGACATCGAGGACCTCATGCTGCCGAGCACGATGTACTACACCGATCCCGCCACGGGCAGCCCGGTCGAGCTGGCCACCTTCTACGACCAGAACCGCTCCCCGGTGACGTTCGAGCAGATCGCCCCCGTGATGTACGACGCGATCCTCTCCAGCGAAGACCCGCGCTACTACCAGCACGGCGGCATCGACCTGATCGGCACCTCGCGTGCGCTCCTGCAGAACCTCCGAGGCGGCGGCGAGACCCAGGGCGGATCATCGATCAGCCAGCAGTACGTGAAGAACATCCTCATTCAGCGCTGCGAGTCCGACGCGACGTCCGACGAAGAGCTGCAGAAGTGCTTCACCGACGCCACCAACTCCAGCGGCACGGAGGGCATTCAGCGCAAGCTTCAGGAGATGCGCTACTCGATCGCGCTCGAGCAGAAGTACTCCAAGAACGAGATCCTGCTCGGCTACCTCAACATCGCCAACTTCGGCGGGACCACCTACGGCATCGACGCCGCCGCCCGCTATTACTTCGGAGTCACCGCGGCCGACCTCAACCTCGCGCAGGCGGCGACACTCGCCGGCATCGTGCAGAACCCGAACACGTACCGCATCGACAAGACGGGCGGCTCGATCACCGACGCCGCCGGTGTCACGTACAACAAGGCGCCCGACGGTTCAATCGACGACGTCAACCCCAACACGATCGCGGGCCTCAAGACGCTGCTCGACAACGGAACGATCACGCAGGAGCAGTACCTGGCCGCCGCCGACGGATACAGCGCGACCAAGGGTCGTCAGCTCTACGTGCTCAGCCGGCTCCTGGACGACGGGAAGATCACCCAGGAGCAGTACACAGAGGCGGTCATCGCCCCCATCACGCCGAACATCAATCCCTCGCAGACCGGGTGCGTCGCCGCCGGCGGCGCCGCGTACTTCTGCCAGTACGTCAAGAGCATCATCAAGACCGACGCCGCGTTCGGCGCGACGCAGGATGAGCGCGACAAGACGCTGCAGCGCGGCGGCCTGAAGATCTACACGACCCTGGACGTGCGGCTGCAGGCCGCCGCCGAGGGCGCGATGAACGAGTACGTTCCGACGTCGGTGGCGAACATGAAGTTCGGCTCGACCAACGTGAACATCGAGGCATCCACCGGTCGAATCCTCTCGATCGCCCAGAACACCAGATTCAGCGAGACCGCGGATGCTGCAGCCGACCCCAATCTCTCCTCGCTCGTGTACGCGGGCGACGTGACGCACGGTGGGTCGTCCGGATTCTCGGCGGGTTCGACGTTCAAGATCTTCACGCTCATCGACTGGCTCGAGAAGGGCCATTCGGTCAACGAGCGCCTCGACGGCCGTGTCCGCGTCATCGACAAGATGAAGGACAGCTGCGCGCCCGACGGGTCGGGCTACTGGTACAACGGCGCGAAGGACAAGATCGGCAACTTCGGCGGCGGCGGCGGCAACTACGGCACGCCGATGGACTTCACCGCGTCCTCCCTCAACTCGGGCTACTTCGCGATGGCCGAAGAGCTCGACCTGTGCGACATCCAGAAGGTCGCCACCAAGATGGGCGTGATGAAGGGCACCGGCGGCGAGGTCGACATGCACACGCAGTTCTCGGTGATCGGCTCGAACAACATCGCCCCGATCGCCATGGCCGGCGCCTACGCGACGGTCGCCAACAACGGCACCTACTGCCAGCCGAAGGTCATCGACCGTGTTCTGGACCGCAACGATGCCGAGCTCGCGATCCCGGCGACGACATGCACGCAGGTCATCGACCCGAAGGTCGCCGCCACCGCGGCGTACGCCCTGCAGGGTGTCATGAACCGCGGCGGCACCGGCGCCAACGGGAACCCGTACGACGGAACCCCCTTGCTCGGCAAGACGGGAACGCACGAGCAGCTGCAGACGTGGCTGGTCGAGTCGAGCACGAAGGTGACGAATGTCACCTGGGTGGGCAACTCCGAAGGCGAGGCCGATGTCTTCAAGAAGTACTACAACGGCAATGCCCTCTCGAACCTCCGCTATCTCGTGGGCAAGAGCGTGCAGCGCACGGTGGACGAGGTCTACGGCGGAGACGACTTCCCGGAGCCCGACAACAGCCTGACGCGTCGCGTGCTCAAGAACCTGCCGAACGTGGTGGGCCTGTCGGTGGACGAGGCGACGTCGCGGCTGGACGACGCCGGGTTCACGGTGAGCGTGGGTACGCCGGTCGACTCCACCACGGGTGCGGGCCTCATCGCCCAGCAGGACCCGGCCGGTGGTCAGGCCGTCGGCGGCACGACCGTCACGATCAGCCCGAGCACGGGTCAGGGAGTGTCCATACCCGACGTGAACGGGCAGTCGCTCGAGGCAGCGACGAGTTCGCTGAAGTCCGTGTTCGGCAACGTCACCATCGGCACGTGCACCGCCGACGGCAGCCTCGACGCGAACCGGAAGACCGCCAACGGGACGAATCCGGCCGCCGGCACGATGACCAACAGCGGTGCCGCGGTGAGCATCAACTACACCTCGAAGACGTGTCCGTGACAGCAGGTCCGAACGGCCGAGCCGCCCTCACCGCCCTTGCGACGGTGGGGGCGCTCGGCGCCGGGGCCGCGATCTGGGGCGTGGGTATCGAGCGCTACCTGTTCGCGACCCGGCGACACACCCTCCGCGTACTCCCCCCGGGGTCCTCACCGCTCAAGGTGCTGCATGTCTCGGACGCGCACATGGCCCCGTGGCAGCACCGCAAGCAGCAGTGGATCGCCGGGCTCGCGGCATTCCAGCCCGACCTGATCGTCAACACGGGTGACAACCTGGGCCACGTCGAAGGTCTCCGTGGTCTGCGGAGGGCCTTCGATCCCTTTCGCGGCATCCCCGGATTCTTCGTGCACGGCTCGAACGACATGTCCGCCCCCGGCCCGCGCAACCCGCTGAAGTACTTCACCGGGCCGTCCAAGATCCA
Source organism: Microbacterium songi (assembly GCF_042747925.1). Lineage (NCBI taxonomy): Bacteria > Bacillati > Actinomycetota > Actinomycetes > Micrococcales > Microbacteriaceae > Microbacterium > Microbacterium songi. Next base: position 373,084 of record NZ_JBHZIE010000001.1, on the reverse strand, counting down.
GGCGGTCGAGCAGCCCCTCGACACGAACGCCCTCGACGCCTACCTCACAGACGACCTCGGCTGGCAGCGGCTCGACAACACCACCGCTGTCCTCGAGACGGCCGGCCTGCGTGTCAACGCCTTCGGCGTCAACGACGCGCACCGCGACTGGGACGACCTCGCCGCACTGCCTCCGCTGGTCGCCCAGCAGCCGAGCGCCGACCTGCGCATCGGCGTCACCCACGCCCCGTACCGCCGGGTGCTCGACGAGTTCACCGACCTCGGCGCCGACCTGCTGTTCGGCGGACACACGCACGGCGGCCAGGTTCGGATCCCCGGGTTCGGCGCCCTCGTCGCGAACTGCGACATCCCCCTGCGTCAAGCGCGCGGACTGAGCACGTGGACGCACGCCGGACGCAGCATCCCGCTGAACGTCAGCGCGGGACTGGGCCACTCGATCTACGCGCCCGTGCGTTTCGCCTGCCGTCCGGAGGCGTCGCTCCTCACGCTCCTGCCTCGCGGCTGAGCGCTCTCCTCCCCAGCGGCATCGTCGCGCCGACTCTCCACATCGAAGCCTTCCGCGGCTCACCGGCGCGACCCTCCGGCGCACGATCGACGTGACCCCGTCGAAAGGAAGCCGCGATGTCATCGTCCGCGCCAGCCCCCCTCCCTCTCGTGCGCACCGCCGTCGCGGCGATCGCGTGCGCGATCCTCATCGCCGCCGGTGCCGTCCTCTTCGCGCCGCCGGCCCACGCCGCCGACCAGGGCACGGGGTTCGGCACATGGGCTCCCCTGTCCGCCTCCGGGTGGCACGGGTCGATGGTGGTGGGCGGCGTGCACACCTACTGCATCCGCCCGGGGCTGCCCCTACCCACCGGGGAGTCGACCGACCACGGCGTCACCGCGGCGGCCGCCGGCCTGTCACCGCAGCAGTTGACCGGCATCAATCTGCTCGTGACGACCTACGGTCAGACATCCGATCCCGTGCAGGCGGCCGGGGTGGGCTGGGCCGTCAAAGCGATCGCCGACCGCTCTGAAGCCCTGCATTCCTGGGGATACCGCGGCGAGTCCCTGGCCGAGGCCGTGCGGTGGACCATGAATCATATGTCCCCGGCGCACGCCGAGGAGGTGGCTCGACTCGCCGAGAGGTACTACGCCGAGGGGATGAGTGCGGCCGTCGCCTCGAGTGCGGCACAGATCTCGCTGACCACCGATCCCGCGGATGCGCGCCGAGGGGTGGTGCGGTTCGAGGCCGGTGGCCCCGGCACCATCACCCTGCAGAACGCCGTCTTCGCCGACGGTGGCGCCGCGGCTCTCGCCGACGCGCGACCGGGTGCCGACTACGCGATCGTCTCCGCCTCACCCACCGGCGACGGTGCGCCCTACTCCGTCGACGCACGCGTCGAGGGGTCCGCAGGGTACGCGGCGGCCGTCCGGCACATCACCACGGACGGCGGGCAGGACACGGCGGGTCCCGGCGGTCCGTTGCGCTTCTCTGCCGAGACGACGGATGCCACGCCACGACCGGTCCTCTTCTCGCCCGTCCTGTCGACCCAGGTGATCGACGCCGAGGTCGACGGCGGCCCGTTCGTCGACGACGTGCGCCTGTCGGTCGAAGACGGCGTCTGGCCGCGCGCCGGCGACGGCAGCTTCGTCGCCCTGCGGGCCACCGCGCGCGTCTACCGCACCGATGCCCCACCTGCCGAGAGCCTGGGGGTCCCCGCCGATGCGACGCCGGTCGGGGATCTCAGCCTGACGAGCGATCCCGGCCGGGGCGCCGGCGTGTACCGCGTGGAGTCCGGGTGGGATCTTCCGGGGCCGGGCGTGTACACCGCCGTATGGCAGATCAGTGCGAAGGCTCAGGACGCGGGAGTCGCCGCCCACCTCGAGCCGGGCTACGCGTGGGTGGAGAAGTTCGGGGTCGCGACGCAGCAGATCTCGATCCTCGCTCCCCCGCCGCAGCCCACGCAGACGCCGGGCGTCCCATCCGCACCGCCGGCCGCGGAAGCACCGCCAGCAGCCGCTGCTGCCCCGCCGGCGCTCGCGGCGACCGGGCTCGATGACAGCACTGTGCGCGCAGGCGGTATCGGTGTGGCAGCGGTGATCCTCGGCTGCGCCGTGCTCGCCCACGTCGCGCAGCGACGACGGAGATCCGCGCTGCCGTGACCGCCTCGCGCTCCGATCGGGCGGCGATCACGTGGTCGGCCACGATTCGGCACTGCGCCGGGAAACGGGTAGACTCGGGGGGTTGCCACGGGGTGTGGCGCAGCTTGGTAGCGCGCGTCGTTCGGGACGACGAGGCCGCAGGTTCAAATCCTGTCACCCCGACAACGGAAGGGCTCCATCGCACCGCGGTGGAGCCCTTCGCTTAGGCCACGCAGCTCGTCGCGAGAGGGAACCATGACCGAATCCGCCACCCCGCGTCTGGTCGCCTTCGACCTCGACGACACGCTCGCCCCCTCCAAGGCGCCGATCGACCCGCGCATCGGCGCCCTGCTGATCGCGTTGGCGGAGCGCGTGCAGGTGGCGATCATCTCGGGTGGACAGATCGTGCAGTTCCGCACGCAGGTCATCGACAGGCTTCCGGATGCCTCGCCCGAGGTGCTTTCCCGTATCCACCTCATGCCCACCTGCGGCACGCAGTACTTCCGCTTCGGCGGCCAGCACTTCGACGTCGTCTACGCGAACGTGCTCACCGCGGATGAGAAGTCCCGGGCGCTCGCCGCCGTGGAGGAAGAGGCACGGCGCCTCGGCCTCTGGTCTTCAGAGACCTGGGGCGACATCCTCGAGGACCGCGACTCCCAGATCACGTTCTCGGCTCTCGGACAGCGTGCGCCGCTGGACGCGAAGGTCGCCTGGGATCCCACCGGCGAGAAGAAGAACACCCTGCGGGCCGCGGTCGCGGCTCGTGTGCCGGATCTCGAGGTGCGGTCGGGCGGCTCCACCTCGGTCGACATCACTCACCGCGGCATCGACAAGGCCTACGGCATGAATCGCCTCAGCGAAGTCACCGGCATCCCCCTCGACGAGATGCTCTTCATCGGCGACCGCCTGGATCCTGAGGGCAACGACTACCCCGTGCTCGCGATGGGCGTGCGCTGCCATGCGGTGGAAGGGTGGGAGCAGACCGCCGACTTCCTCGACGACCTGCTTCCCACGCTGCCCGCGCGGGCCTGAGCCGGATCAGGCGACCGGCACGCCGGTAGCGCCGGCGACCGGCACGAGGCGCGTCAGCTGAGTCACGTGCTTGGGCTCCAGTTCCTCCAGCGACGCGACGCCGAGCAACCGCATCGTGCGCTCGATCTCGGTGCGCAGGATCTCGATCATGCGGTCGACGCCCTCTCGACCGCCCGCCATCAGACCGTAGAGGTAGGCGCGCCCTACGAGCGTGAACTTCGCCCCGAGGGCGATGGATGCCACGATGTCGGCACCGTTCATGATGCCGGTGTCGACCATCACCGTGGCGTCCTTGCCCACTTCGCGCACGACCTGTGGGAGCAGGTGGAACGGGATCGGCGCACGGTCGAGCTGGCGGCCGCCATGGTTGGACAGGATGATGCCGTCCACACCGAGGTCGATGAGCCGCTTGCTGTCCTCGATGTTCTGCACCCCCTTGATGAGAATCTTTCCGGGCCACAGGCCGCGGATGACCTCGAGGTCCTCGTAGCTGATCGTGGGGTCCATGGCGTAGTCCAGCAGCTCGCCGACAGTGCCGCCGGTGGTCGAGAGCGACGCGAACTCGAGCTTCGGCGTGGTCAGGAAGTCGTACCACCACCACGGTCGCGGGATCGCGTTGACGATCGTGCCGAGGGTCAGCTGCGGCGGAATTGAGAAGCCATTGCGCTTGTCCCGCAGTCGGGCGCCCGCGACGGGGGTGTCGACCGTGAACATCAGCGTGTCGAAGCCCGCGGCCGCCGCCCGTCGAGCGAGCCCGTAGGAGATCTCGCGGTCCTTCATGACATACAGCTGGAACCAGTTGCGACCCTGCGGATTGGCTGCCACGACGTTCTCGATCGACGTCGTGCCGAGCGTCGACAGAGTGAACGGGATGCCTGCAGCACCCGCAGCGGAGGCACCGGCTGTCTCCCCCTCGGTCTGCATGAGGCGCGTGAAGCCCGTGGGCGCGATACCGAACGGCAGCGCGCTCGGGCCCCCGAGGATCTGCACCGACGTGTTGACGTCAGGAGCCGGCCGGAGGATTCCGGGGTGGAACTCGATGTCCTCGAACGCGTGCCGCGCCCGCGCCAGTGACAGCTCACCCTCGGCGGCGCCATCCGTGTAGTCGAAAGCCGCCTTCGGCGTCCGGCGCTTCGCGATCGTCCTGAGATCGGCGATCGTGAGGGCCGCGTCGAGGCGGCGCTTGCGTCCGTCGAATTCCGGCTTCTTGAACTTCATCAGCTCGAGGAGCTCGATGGGGTTGGGCAGCTGACGCTGGACCATGGTCTTCCTTTCGTCAGGCGGGGAGGCGAGCCGGGGTGGCCTCGGCGTAGTACCCCGTGATGTGGTCGTGGATGAGCGTGCGCGCCAACGTGACGTGACCGTCGTCGATGGCATCGAGAAGAGCGCGATGCTCGCCGCGGAGGCGCGCGGCCACCGGCTCCCATTCGGGGATGCGGGCAGCTCCTGCCTGCACGTACGATTCGATCGATGTGCGGAGCCCCGCCATCATCGCGGCGATGACGACGTTGCCCGAGGCCTCCGCCAGCGACTGGTGCAGTTGGGCGTCGAGCGCAAGGAACTCCGCCGCAGTGAGCGTCGGCTCTTCCATCGCCGTCGCGATGGTCGAGGCCGCGGCCGTCGACCGATCGTCGTGGCCGGCGAGCTGCGTCACCACCGCTTCCTCGAGCACGAGTCGCGTTCGCATCACGTCTTCGAGCGGAAAGCCGTTCGCCGCGACCTGAAGACGGAGCAGCGCCGCCATTCCCCCCTGAGGTGCCGCGACGATGATGGCGCCCGATGTCGGACCCGAGCCCGTGCCGGTCCGGATGAGCCCCAACACCTCGAGCACGCGCAGCGCCTCGCGCACGCTGGAGCGGCCGACCCCCAAGGAGGCGGCGAGCTCGCGCTCCGGCGGCAGGTGATCTCCCGGCGTCAGCGTGCCGTCCAGGAGCGAGGATTCGACGTGGCGCAGCACGCGCTCCCACGCGCGCGGCGAGGCGGCCTCGCGGGACGACGTTGTGGAAGGGATCACCATTGCTCCGGACTCTGTGGTCTGGCCACACTAGCGCGTGTGGTCGGACCACGCAAAGCGAGCGCGCAGCCCTTGGAGGTCGTACTCTGTCGCCATGGAACCGCTGCAGGCCGTCCTCATCCTCTTCGCTGCCGTCTGCGTCTTCTGCTGGATCGCGTCACTGATCACGAAGGACACGTCCTGGGTCGACCGCATCTGGTCGATCGTGCCGGTCGCCTATGTCTGGATCTTCGCCGGCTTCGCCGTCGCCGAGGGACGCGAGGCGACTCGGCTGGTGCTCATGGCCGCGGTGGTGACGTTGTGGGGCGCCCGACTGACGTACAACTTCGCCCGGAAGGGCGGCTACACCGGCATGGAGGACTACCGCTGGGCGATCCTGCGGGGCCGTATGAAGCCCTGGCAGTTCCAGCTGTTCAACCTCCTCTTCATCGTGCTCTACCAGAATGCGCTGCTCGTGCTGATCAGCCTTCCGGCGCTCGTCGCCTGGGAGAATCCCGCACCGCTGGGTGTCGGAGACATCCTCTTCGCCGCACTCTTCCTCGCGTTCCTCCTCGGCGAGACCATCGCCGACCAGCAGCAGTGGAGGTTCCACCAGGCGAAGAAGCGCGCAGGAGGGCAGCTCGCCCCCGGTTTCATCACGTACGGCTTGTTCCGCGTGAGCCGGCACCCGAACTTCTTCTTCGAGCAGGCGCAGTGGTGGGCGTTCTACGCGCTGGGGGCGACGGCGGCCGTGGCATCCGGTGCGGGGATCTGGGGCGGAGCGATCAACCCGACGATCGCGGGCGCGATCCTCCTGACCCTGTTGTTCATCGGGTCGACGATCTTCACCGAAAGCATCTCGGCGGGCAAATACCCCGCGTACGCCGACTATCGACGTTCCACGTCGATGTTGATCCCCTGGCCCCCGAAGTCATCGACAACGGGACAGGACGAGCCGGATGCCGCAGCGAGACCTCACGCGCCGAGCAGGCCCGCGGACTCCCGGAGGTAGCACTCGCCGCACAGCGACTCGTACGTCACTTCTTGTCCGTCGATGGCGACCTGGTCACCGTCGAACACGAAGACCCCGTCCACGAGACGCCCGTTGAACAACGCCTTGCGTCCACAACGACAGATCGTCTTGAGCTCTTCGAGGGCGTGCGCCACCTCGAGGAGTCGGCGCGAACCCGGAAACGCGGCCGTCCGGAAATCGGTGCGGATGCCGTAGGCCAGCACAGGAGTGTCGTCGAGCACCGCGATGCGGAAGAGGTCGTCGACCTGCGAGGCAGTGAGGAACTGCGCCTCGTCGACGAGCAGACAGGCGACATCGGCAGGGCCGGTGCTCAGCCCTGACAGCTCATCGTGAGTGTGTCGCACGCGCGCCTGGTTCTCGGCGAACAGACCGCGCGCATCGTCGGAGCCTCCGATGAGGAAATCGACGGCACGCGTCATCCCGAGGCGACTGGAGATCTGCCCGGCGCCCTTCGTATCGATCCGCGGCTTGGCCAGGAGGACGTGCTGCCCGCGCTCTTCGTAGTTGTACGCCGCTTGGAGGAGGGCCGTCGACTTGCCCGAGTTCATCGCCCCGAAGCGGAAGTACAGTTTGGCCACCCGCCGATTCTACGGAAACGCGGGTCGCGGGGTGCGACGGCCGGTCACGCGGTGAGGGCGAGCGCGTCCGCGGTCTCGGCGAGCACTTCGCTGGCGACCTCGGGTCGCGGATTGAGCGTCTGTCCGTAGCTCGGGATCAGCTCGCGCAGCCGGGGCTCCCACGACGAGATCTGGTCCGGGAAGCAGGTCTTCAGCAGTCCGAGCATGATCGAGACGGCCGTCGACGCTCCGGGCGAAGCACCGAGGAGACCGGCGATCGAGCCGTCCTCCGACGTGACGACCTCCGTGCCGAACTGCAGCACCCCGCCTTTCTTCGGGTCCTTCTTCATGACCTGCGCACGCTGGCCGGCCTGCAGAAGCTCCCAGTCCTCGGCCTTCGCGGTGGGCATGAAGATGCGGAGGCTGTCGACCTTCTTCGCGTGGTTCTTGAGCAGCTCCCCCACGAGGTAGGTGATGAGCGACGGGTTGTCGACCGCGACCTTCAGCATCGGGCCGATGTTGTGCGGCCGCACCTGCGACACGATGTCGAGCATCGAGCCGTTCTTCAGGAACTTCGGGCTGAATGTCGCGAAGGGACCGAACAGCAGCGACGTCTCGCCGTCGACGACTCGCGTGTCGAGGTGCGGCACCGACATCGGCGGGGCACCGACGGAGGCCTGCGAGTACACCTTCGCCTTGTGCTGCGCCACGAGCTCGGGGTTGGAGGTCTTCAGCCATTGCCCGCCGATCGGGAAGACGCCGTAGCCCTTGATCTCGGGGATGCCCGAGCGCTGCAGCAGCTTGATGGCCCAGCCGCCCGCGCCCACGAACACGAACTTCGCCTTCGTGGTGCCGGGCGTGCGGCCGATCGTGTTGCGCCACTTCACGACCCAGCCGCCGTCTTTCGCGCGTGTCAGGTTTCGCACCTCGCGGTTGGTGACGACTTCGGCGCCGTCCTCCTTGAGCTTGTCGAAGAGCTGATGTGTGAGAGCGCCGAAGTCGACGTCGGTGCCGGCGGGCACGCGCGTGGCGGCGAAGGGCTCGCCGGCAGGCCGCTTCTTCATGAGCAGCGGGGCCCACTGGTTGATGACGCGCGAGTCCTCGCTGTACTCGATTCCCGCGAACAGGGGCTGCTTCTTCAGCACCTCGTACCGCGCCTTGAGGAAGGCGACGTCTTTTTCGCCCCGAACGAACGTCATGTGCGGGGTGGAGTTGATGAACGTCGAAGGCTCCTCCAGTACGCCCGCCTCGACCAGGGAGGACCAGAACTGACGGCTCTGCTGGAACTGCTCGTTGATCGTGATGGCCTTGGCAGGATCAATGGTCCCGTCGGCGCTCTCGGGCGTGTAGTTCAATTCGCACAGCGCTGCGTGGCCGGTACCGGCGTTGTTCCAGGCGTTCGAGCTCTCCAGCCCCACGTCATCGAGACGCTCGTACACCGCGATCTTCCAATCGGGCTGGAGTCGGGAGAGGAAGGTGCCCAGGGTGGCGCTCATGATGCCACCGCCGATCAGCACGACGTCGACGGATTCGTTCACACGTCGATTCTAGTTGCGACCGCTCGCGGTACCTCCCCGCGAGGCGACGCTGAGCACGAAAGTCCGCGATTCTTTCCTCGAGGTCAAAAGAATCGGTCGACGCTCTTCAGGCGGTGACGCCCAGGGACGCCGCGACGACCTCGGCGATCTGCACCGCGTTCAAGGCCGCTCCCTTGCGCAGATTGTCGTTGCTGATGAACAGCACGAGGCCTCGGCCCTCGCGGGCGGACTGATCGGCACGGATGCGACCGACGAAACTCGGATCCTTGCCCGCGGCCTGAAGAGGTGTGGGCACCTCCTCGAGCACGACGCCGGGCGCCGCGCTCAGCACTTCCCGCGCTCGGTCGGGGGTGATGTCGCGAGCGAACTCCGCGTGGATGCTCAGCGAGTGACCGGTGAAGACGGGTACGCGCACGCACGTGCCCGCGACGCGGAGGTCGGGCAGCTCGAGGATCTTCCGGCTCTCGTTGCGCAGCTTCTTCTCCTCGTCGGTCTCGTTGTCGCCGTCGTCGACCAGGCTGCCCGCGAAGGGGATGACGTCGAAGGCGATCGGAGCGATGTACTTCTCCGGCTGCGGGAAGTCGATCGCTGAGCCGTCGTGGACGAGGCGCAGGGTGTCCCCCTGGGCGAGGACGGCCTCCACCTGGCCGAGCAGCTCCTCGGCGCCGGCGATGCCGGAGCCGCTCACGGCCTGGTAGGTGCTCACGATCAGCCGCTCGAGCCCGGCCTCGGTGTCGAGCACCTTGAGCACGGGCATGGCCGCCATCGTGGTGCAGTTCGGGTTGGCGATGATCCCCTTCCGCGCCTCGCGGATGGCATGAGGATTGACCTCGCTCACGACGAGCGGCACGTCGGGGTCCATGCGCCAGGCGCTGGAGTTGTCGATGACCACGGCGCCCGCCTCGGCGAAGCGCGGGGCGTGTGCGCGGCTGCCGGTGGCGCCGGCCGAGAACAGGGCGATGTCGATGCCTGCGGGATCGGCGGTCTCGACATCCTCGATGATCACCGTCTGCCCCGCGAATTCGAGAGCCGTGCCCGCCGAACGAGCCGTCGCGAACAATCGCAGTTCGCGGATCGGGAAGGCGCGCTCGGCGAGGATCTCACGCATCACGGTGCCGACCTGGCCGGTGGCGCCGATGACGGCGACGGAGAGTCCTGAGTCGGAGATGCGGGTCATGATGGTCATCCTCGAGTGTCGGGGGCTCACGCGGACATCGCGAGGCCGGTTGTGCTGATTCTACCGAGACCGGCGTATCCGCCGAGACGGTGTGACGTCCGTGAGGAGTTGAGCGCAGCCGAGCTGGCGGGTGGGTGCGGTCAGCGACCCGTACCGGCGTGGATCACGGCGTCGCTGTCACCGTCGAGCCCGTATGCCGTGTGCACGACGCGCGCCGCCTCGGCCAGATCGTCGCCGCGCACGACGACCGAGATGCGGATTTCAGAGGTCGAGATCATCTCGATGTTGACGCCCGCGATGGACAGCGCCTCGAAGAGCGTGGCCGACACACCCGAGTGCGTGCGCATTCCCGCACCCACGACCGACAGCTTGCCGATCTGGTCGTCGTGCACGAGGCTCTCGAAGCCCACGTCGGCCTGCTCGCCGGCGAGGGCTCGCAGCGCCGTGGGCGCGTCGGATTTGGGTACGGTGAACGAGATGTCGGTGCGGCTCGTGGCGGCGGCCGACACGTTCTGCACGATCATGTCGACGTTCGCGCCGGACTTGGCGACGATCTTGAAGATCTCGGCGGCCTTGCCGGGCACATCGGGCACACCGATGACGGTGATCTTGGCCTGGCCGAGATCGGTCGCGACACCGGCGACGACGGGCTCTTCCATGGGACCCTCCTGGTCCGCGTAGCGGGCACGCTGCTGTTCGTTGAGCACGAGAGTGCCCTCGGTGGAACTGAAGCTGGAACGGGCGTGGATCAGCACACCGTGGCGGCGTGCATACTCCACAGCGCGGATGTAGAGCACCTTGGCGCCGTTCGCCGCGAGCTCGAGCATCTCTTCGCTCGAGACGCGATCGAGTTTGCGGGCTTTCGGCACGATGCGCGGATCAGCGGTGAAGATGCCGTCGACATCGCTGTAGATCTCGCATACGTCGGCGTTGAGCGCTGCCGCCAGTGCGACGGCGGTCGTGTCGGATCCCCCGCGACCGAGCGTCGTGATGTCACGCGTGTCACGGTTGAACCCCTGGAACCCGGCGACGATGACGATGGCCCCCTCGTCGAGGGCCTCGCGCAGGCGCACCGGGGTGACGTCGACGATGCGGGCCGCGCCGTGCGTCGCATCGGTGATCATTCCCGCTTGGCTGCCGGTGAAGGACCGCGCCTCGAAGCCCATCGAGTGGATCGCCATGGCCAGCAGTGCCATCGAGATGCGCTCGCCGCTGGACAGGAGCATGTCGAGCTCGCGCGGCGCCGGAATCGGCGCCACCTGACCGGCGAGATCGAGCAATTCGTCGGTGGTGTCGCCCATGGCGCTGACGGCGACCACGACCTCGTGGCCCGCCCGACGATTGTCGACGATGCGCTTGGCGACCCGCTTGATGCTCTCGGCGTCGGCGACGGACGAACCGCCGTATTTCTGCACGATCAGCGCCACTGTGGAACTCCCCGGGAAGGAGTCGTCGCGTCGGAACGTGGACCGGCGACGACGGGCGAGCGGATGCCGCACCCGAAGGTCCATCTTACGGAAGACGCATGCCCGCACTGCCATGGACGCCTGCCGCGGACTGCTCGCCGGCCGAACCCGGCGCGCTACAGTGCTCGCATGGATCTGCCGCAAGAGGCCTGGTCGGAGTTCAACGTCGCGATGGTCGGAGCGACGGCTGCCCTGGCGGGGCTGGTCATCGTCGCCGCGAGCGTCAACATCGCCGACATCGTGAAGGCTTCCTCCCTGACCTCGCGGCTGGCATCGGGCATCTCCTCGCTCGTGCTGGCGATCGTCGGATCCGCGGTGGGACTCGTGCCCGGGCTGGGGCTCAGCGCATACGGCATCATCATGATCGCCGGCGCTCTCGTGGCGGCCGTGTTCGCCGGGGCCGCTACGCGACGCATCGCAGAGAACCGTCATCCCGAGAACAGGTTGCGTGCCCTCAAGGCCGCACTCGGGTTCGCCGCTCCCCTCTCCTACGTCGTGGGCGGACTGCTGCTGCTCACGGACGCACCCGCGGGCCTCGCCTGGTTCGCCGCCGGATCGCTCATCGCGATCATCGCCGCACTGCTGATCTCGTGGATCGTGCTGGTCGAAGTGCTCCGCTGATCTCGCGGACCGTGGCGCGCGCAGCCTGTGAGAGCGCGGAGCATTCCGCGTGCCGGATCGCGGTCGCAGTACCCTGGTGCGATCAGCGCCGACTCTCGCCCGGTGCGACCAGGGGGTCACGTGAACCGCAGACCGGTCCTCGTCATCGCAGGAGTGTCGGCCGTCATCCTGGTGGCCGTCGGTGCCGCCTTCTTCCAGCCCTGGCGCCTCTTCACGACCACCGTCGTAGACGAGGCACTGCCTCCGCTGTCATCCGCATCGCCGTCGGAGTCGGTCGTCCCGCGGCCGATCGGATCCGCGTCGCCGTCTCCGACCGCATCGGAGCAGGCAGCGACGACGGAGCCCACGTACACCGACCTCGCCGCGGGCACCTTCATCACGCACGAGCACGACACGACCGGGGCGGTCAGGGTCGTCGCACAGCCGGATGGCACGCGCGTCCTGGCGATCACGGGTCTGCGCACGAGCGACGGACCCGACCTGCGGGTGTGGCTGACGGATCAGCCGGTCATCGAAGGGACGGCCGGCTGGGGTGTCTTCGACGACGGGACATGGGTGGAACTCGGCCCTCTGAAGGGGAACGTCGGCGACCAGGTCTATGCGATTCCCGGCGATGTCGATCTGACCTCGATCCAGAGCGTGTCCATCTGGTGCGCGCGCTTCGCGGTCTCCTTCGGCGCTGCCACTCTCACCCCAATCTGAGCACGCTGAGCACACGCGCTCGCACAGCATCCCGATTCTGAGATCGAGTCGACCGCCGGCCGCGTCGTTCAGATCGCGCGACGGCCCTCGAACGCCCGCCCGAGGGTGACCTCATCGGCGTACTCGAGATCGCCGCCGACGGGCAGGCCCGATGCGAGACGGGTCACCGAGATCTCGAGCGTGTGCAGCAGACGGCTGAGGTACGTCGCCGTCGCCTCGCCCTCGAGATTCGGGTTGGTCGCGAGGATGACTTCCTGAACGCTGCCGTCCGCGAGCCGCTGCATCAGCTCGCGGATGCGCAGGTCGTCGGGGCCGACGCCCGCGATCGGACTGATGGCGCCGCCGAGGACGTGATAGAGCCCACGGAACTCACGAGTGCGTTCGATGGCGGAGACGTCCTTCGCGTCCTCGACGACGCAGATGAAGCTCGCGTTGCGGCGGGGATCCCGGCAGATCGAACACTTGGTCTGCTCGGAGACGTTGCCGCACACCTCGCAGAAGCGCACCTTCTCGCGCACGTCGCTGAGCAGCTCGCTGAGTCGGGACACATCGAACGAGGGCGTCTGCAGGATGTGGAACGTGATGCGCTGGGCCGATTTGGGACCGATGCCCGGCAGCCGACCGAACTCGTCGATCAGTTCTTGAACGATGCCGTCGTACATGATCAGCTGAACCTCGTGGGCGGGTTGTAAGGCTCTTCACGCACGAAGGTCGCGCCGAGAACCTGCCGGACGACGGCCTCGCCATAGCGCTGCACTCCCCCGGTCGATATCGGGAGTCGCGGTGCGACGACGGGCGGGACGGGCGCATCGGGCTCGGGCGTCTCTGCGACGTCCGTCTCTTCCGCGTCGTCGTCCCTGACCGGGGCGACCACGTCGGCAGGCAGCACCTCGCCCTCGCGCGGCGGCGCGAGAGTGGTGGTGCGGGCGTGATCGAGGTCGGCTGCGGCGTCTTCGGGCTCGTCGTCCACCGCGAGACCTGCGGACGCGGGGGGCGCACCCGTCCGCGCGTCGGACGCGGGTCGCCGACCGGCGGGAAGCGACTCCGCCGGGGCCTCACGAGGGATGGATGCCACGACCCAGTCCGTCACCGGGGCTGCGGGAGTGCGCGAGGCCTGACCGGTACTCGGGCGCGGACCCGGGTCGGGTGGGGTGGGATCATCGTCGTACGGGTCGTTCGGGGGCTGCGGGTCATCGGGGACCTCACCGATGTCGCGGAGCCCCGGATCAGCCGGCGAGCCGGTCGGCGAGTCCGCTGCCGGATCGTGACGGGCGATGTACTTCACCCGGATGCCGAGCACGGCCTGGATCGCCTGGCGCAGGTCTTCGCTGGGACCGGCGCCGCGATTGAGCTGCTTGAACTTGGCGACGTCGCCCTGGCTCTGGAAGGCGAGGGTGAGGACATCCCCCTCGAATGCCAGAACGCGCGCGTTGCTCGCCACCAGCCAGGACGTGCGGCTGATGTCTTCGAGATTCCGGAGGACTTCGGTCCACGAGTCCCGCACCATCGGCAGCGTGACCGGACCGGAGGGCGCGGTCGTCGTCGGCGCGGGGACCGCGGCGGTGGCGGCGACGGTGGACCGCACGTCGTGTGCGGAGACGGCGGGTGCCGGTGGTGTGGGACCGGGGACGGTCGCCGCCGGGGTCGACGGTCGCGATGACTCCGGCGCGCTCGACGTCGTCCGTGACGACCCGGAGCCGGTCGACGGCGGCGGGACCGAGGCGGGTGCGGCAGATGGCGCGGGCGCGGCGGGCGCCGCGGATGCACCGGTGTGGGCGAGCACCCGCGCGACCATCAGCTCGAGCTGCAGGCGCGGCGAGGTGGCCCCGGTCATCTCGTCGAGTGTGCCGATCACGAGGTCGGCGGTGCGCGAGAGGCGGTCGGAGCCGAAGATCGACGCCTGCCGCGACATCCGCTCGAGCTCGTCGGCGGGCACGCCACGGAGCACGGCCGCTGCACCCTGGCCCGTCGCGGCGATGATGATGAGATCGCGCAGTCGCTCGAGGAGGTCGTCGACGAAGCGTCGTGGGTCCTGTCCGGTCTGCACGACGCGGTCCACCGCGGCGAAGGCTGCCGCGGGGTCGCCCTCCCCGAAGGCGTCGACGACCTCGTCGAGCAGCTCGGCATGCGTATAGCCGAGCAGTGACACGGCGCGCTCGTACCGCACGACCACGGTGCCGGTCTCGGCCGAGGCATCCGACCCGGCGATCAGCTGGTCCAGAAGGGAAAGGGTGTCTCTCGGGGAACCACCGCCGGCCCGCACGACCAGCGGAAGGACCCCCGGCTCGACCTGCACGCCTTCGAGCTCGCACATGGCCTGGACGTATTCGAGCATCGCAGCGGGGGGCACCAGGCGGAAGGGGTAGTGGTGCGTGCGCGAGCGGATGGTGCCGATGACCTTCTCGGGCTCGGTCGTGGCGAAGATGAACTTGACGTGGTCGGGCGGCTCTTCGACGAGCTTGAGCAGTGCGTTGAACCCCTGCGGCGTCACCATGTGCGCCTCGTCGAGGATGAAGATCTTGAAACGGTCGCGAGCCGGCGCGAAGATCGCGCGCTCGCGCAGGTCGCGCGCGTCGTCGACGCCGTTGTGGGATGCCGCGTCGATCTCGACCACGTCGAGCGACCCACCGCCGCCGCGACCGAGCTCGACGCAGCTGTCGCACTCACCGCACGGCACGTCGGTCGGCCCCTGAGCGCAGTTGAGGCATCGCGCGAGGATGCGCGCGGACGTCGTCTTGCCGCACCCGCGGGGCCCGGAGAAGAGGTAGGCATGGCCGACGCGGTCGCCGCGGAGCGCCGTCATGAGCGGATCGGTCACCTGCGCCTGCCCGATCATCTCGCCGAACGTCTCCGGACGATAGCGGCGATAGAGGGCGGTGGTCACCCGCCTAGCCTAAGCGGTGCCGCCGACATCGGCGGGTCCGCGTCGGACCGCCGGTGACCCCCGCTCACACGTCGACGCGGGCCCCTTCACCCTCGTCCTCGAAGTCCTCCGGGCCGACCACGGGGATCGACGTCGTGACCGTCGGAACGGACGCCGACAGAAGCGTTCCGTCCTCGAGCCGCACGTCGGCGAACTGACGCAGCGACGGGCGGCCCTTGATCACCGGACCCTGGTCGTCCAGGGGCACGACGACCTCTTCGCCGCCCTCGACGACGTAGATGGCCCCGCGCACACTGAAGTCGACGGGCTCGCCCTCGCCGGCGCGCACGCTGATCGCATCGCGGGTGATCGTGACGGTCAGGCGCGTACCGTGCCAGTGCAGCACGAAGGACAGGTCGTCCCAGTCCGCGGGCAGACGCGGGTCGAACGACAGGTCGCCGAAATGATCGCGCATGCCGCCGAAGCCCGACACGAGCGCCGTCCACACCCCTCCCGCCGACGCCACGTGCACGCCGTCGGAGGCGTTGTGGTGGAGGTCGGCGAGGTCGACGAAGATCGACTCCTCGAAGTACTCGCGGGCGAGGTCCTGATAGCCGACCTCCGCCGCGAGGATCGACTGCACCACCGCCGAGAGCGTCGAGTCGCCCGTGGTCAGCGGGTCGTAGTACTCGAAATCGGCGAG
This sequence comes from Microbacterium songi, assembly GCF_042747925.1. Lineage (NCBI taxonomy): Bacteria > Bacillati > Actinomycetota > Actinomycetes > Micrococcales > Microbacteriaceae > Microbacterium > Microbacterium songi. Next base: position 357,275 of record NZ_JBHZIE010000001.1, on the reverse strand, counting down.
CTTCTCGGCATCGGTGAAGTGGTTGCCCTGCAGGAAGAGCGCCAGCACCACGTCCGCCTGCTTGAGCACCTGATACCGGTAGATCACCAGCGGGTGGAAATGCAGCAGCAGCGGGCGCTGATCGGCCGGCGTGTGCTCGAGGTCCCAGACCTCCTTCTCGAGGAACACATTGTCCTGAGGGTGGATGCCGAGGGCCGGGCTGAACGGGATGTGCAGTGCCTCCGCGGCCAGTTCCCACCCTTCGGCCTCCATGGGGCCGAGGCCCAGCCGGTCGACCATGAGGCGGTACGCCTCGGGGTCGTCCTCGGCCATCTCGCGTACCGTGCGCGTGGCGAAGCGCAGGTTGAACCGCGCCATCACATTCGTGAACAGGTTGTCGTTGACGACCGTCGTGTACTCGTCCGGTCCGGTCACCCCGTGGATGTGGAAGGTGGGCGGCTCGTCGTCGTCGTTCTCGCGCCAGAAGCCGAGCGTCGACCACATCCGTGCCGTCTCGACGGCGATGTCGACGCCTTCGCGGTGGAGGAACTCGATGTCGCCGGTCGTGCGGACGTACTTCGCGAGCGCGAAACTCACGTCGGCGTTGATGTGGTACTGCGCGGTGCCGGCGGCGTAATACGCGGATGCCTCTTCCCCGTTGATCGTCCGCCAGGGGAACAGCACGCCGCCTTCGTTCAGCTGACGAGCACGCTTCCGGGACGCCGGCAGCATGAGATAGCGCATGCGCAGCGCGTTGCGCGCCCAGAGCGGGGTCGTGTACGCGAGGAACGGCAGGACGTAGATCTCGGTGTCCCAGAAGTAGTGTCCGCTGTACCCCGAGCCCGACACGCCCTTGGCCGGCACACCGAGCCCGTCGGCGCGTGCCGCCGCCTGAGCCAGCTGGAAGAGGCACCACCGGGTGGCCTGCTGCAGGTCGCCGTGGCCGCCGATGCGCACGTCGGATCGCGCCCAGAAGTCGTCGAGCCAGGCGCGCTGACGCTGGAACTGGTGGGCGACCCCCTCACCGCGTACCCGGTCGAGGGTGCGGCGACAGCGGTCCACCAGCTCGCGCGCGGGGACACCGCGGGACGTGTGGTAGCTGACCAGCTTGGTGACGAGGATGGGAACGCCCTGCTTGGCCTGGAAGCGGAAGACGTTCTTGGCGATGTCGGGCTCGATCAGCTGACGCGAATCGCATTCGTTCTCGGTCTCGACGATGTGGTCGGCGACGACCGCGATCGTCATGCCCGAGGTCGTCACCTTGTAGCTCAGCGCCGAGCGCAGCCCGTCCTGCCAGTACTCCTGCGGCTGCAGCACGCGCTCATCGATGCGGTCGGCCTTGCGCGGATCGAACCCGGCCTTCTTCGGCGCGCTCGGGGTGCCGCCGTAGACGTCTTCCCCGTCCTGCCGGTTGATGACCTGGCAGCTGATCGTGACCGGCGCGTCGGCGTTCAGGACGGTGACCTCCACCGTCATGACGGCCAAATGCTTCTCCTCGAACGACACCATGCGCTGGAACTCGAGTTTGACGAGCTTGCCGGAGGGGGTCGACCACATGATGTGGCGTCGCAGCACACCGTCGCGCATGTCGAGCACGCGCTCGTACTCCCGCACGTCGGTGACGTCGAGCGACAGGGGCTCGTCGTCGACGTAGACGCGCATCACCTTCGCGTCCGGCGCGTTGATGATCGTCTGCCCGACCTCGGCGAAACCGTACGCCTTCTCGGCGTGACGGATCGGGAAGACCTCGTGGAAACCGTTGATGAAGGTGCCCTGCTCGTGCGCGTGCCGCCCTTCGGGCTGATTGCCGCGCAAGCCGAGGTAGCCGTTGCCGACGGCGAACAGGGTTTCGGTGACGCCCGCGTCGTCGAGCGAGAACTTCTTCTCCACGAGCCGCCAGGGGTCGACGGGGAAGCGGTCGCGGTCGATCATGCCGTGAACTCCCCGAGATCCTGCACGACGATGTCTGCTCCAGCGTCACGGAGGGCGTCGGGTCCGACGCCGCGGTCCACGCCGACCACGAGCGCGAAGTGTCCGGCGGCCGCGGACTGCACGCCGCTGATGGCGTCTTCCACGGCGGCACTGCGGGCAGGGTCGACCCCCAGCATCCGTGCGGCTTCCAGGAACACGTCCGGAGCGGGCTTGGAGGAGAGGTCGTCGCGTTCGGCGATGACGCCGTCCATCACGACCGAGAAGCGGTCGCGGATACCGGCGGAGGTCAGCACCTCCTCAGCGTTCTTGGAGCTCGAGACCACCGCGATGGGTGTGCCCGCGGCGATCAGTCGGTCGACCAGGTCGAGGGAGCCCGGGTACGGGGCGATGCCCTCTTCGCGGAGCACACGGGCGAAGACGACGTTCTTGCGGTTGCCGATCCCGCACACGGTGTCGGCCTCCGGCTCATCGGACGGATCGCCCCAGGGCACCTCGATGTCGCGGCTGCGCAGCAGGCTCGCGACCCCGTCGTAGCGCTTCTTGCCGTCGAGGTACTCGAAGTAGTCGCGATCGGTGTACGCCGGGGAGACGTCCCACGCCGCGAAAAGTTCGTCGAACATGGTCTTCCACGCGTGCATGTGCACCTCGGCCGTGGGAGTCAGCACCCCGTCCAGATCGAACAGCACGGCGTCGTAGGACGCCAGATCGGGCAGGGCATCGACAGTCACAGGGACCTCCAGGGGGGAACAGAGGGTGCGGCCGCCATCGTGCCGTGCTGCCAGCGTAGCGGCCGGGCATGTCCGCCCGATGACGCACCCCCTCGCCGCCGCAGCCGATCAGGTCCCGGTGACCTCGAGCGTCTGCCGCGCGATCTCCAGCTCTTCGTCGGTCGGCACCACGAGCACGGTCACGCGCGACGAATCCGAAGAGATGACACGGATGCCGCGACCCCGTGCCGCGTTCCGCTCCGGGTCGACCTCGATGCCCGCGAAACCCAGGGTCGCCAGCGCTCCCGCGCGCACGTCGGGCGAGTTCTCGCCGACGCCTGCCGTGAACGAGATCACATCGACACCGCCGAGCTGCGCGAGGTAGGAGCCGGCGTACGACCGGAGCCTGTGGAGGTAGACCTCGAATGCGAGCGTGGCCGCCGCATCCCCCGCCTGGGCGCGCTCCTGCAGGTCGCGCATGTCGGAGACGCCGGCCATCCCGAGGATTCCGCTCCGCTTGTTCAGGAGGGTGTCGAGGTCGTCGATCGTCATGCGGGCGCGTCGCGCGAGATGGAACAGGACTGCCGGATCGAGGTCGCCCGAGCGGGTGCCCATCACGAGACCCTCGAGAGGCGTGAGACCCATCGACGTCTCGACCGAGCGACCGCCGTCGACCGCGGTGACCGACGCGCCGTTGCCGAGGTGGAACACGATCTGGCGCAGCTCGGCGAGGGGACGCCCGACGAACGCGGCCGCGGCCTCGCTGACGAACTTGTGGCTGGTGCCGTGGAAGCCGTAGCGACGGATTCGGTGGGCGGCGGCGAGTTCGGCGTCGATCGCGTACGTGTAGGCGGCCGGCGGGAGCGTCTGGTGAAAAGCGGTGTCGAACACCGCGACGTGCGGGAGGTCGGGGAAGGCCGCTTTGGCGGCGCGGATGCCCTGCAGCGCCCCCGGGTTGTGGAGCGGCGCCAGCACCGACAGCTCGTCGATGTTGATCTCAACGAGGGGCGTGACGACGGTGGGCTCGAAGAACCGAGCTCCGCCGTGCACGACGCGGTGGCCGACGGCGCTCGGCGGCCGATCCTCGAGCGATGGCCCGTGGGCGGCGAACGCCTCGAGCATGACCGCGAAGCCCGCGGTGTGATCGGGGATCGGCAGTTCGCGGTCCGTCGTGACATCGAGCACGGCGGGGGCCGCGGCATCCGGATCCACACCCATCCCGAAAGCGGTCACGGTGTGACGTGCGTAACCGACCGGCTCGCCGATGCGCTCCACGAGCCCCGACGCCAGCACCCGCTCGTGGTCCATGTCGAGCAGCTGGTACTTGAACGAGGAGGATCCGCTGTTGACGACCAGGACGACACTCACGAGGTCACTCCCCCTGAGCCTGGATCGCCGTGATCGCGATCGTGTTGACGATGTCGTCCACCAGCGCGCCGCGCGAGAGGTCGTTGATGGGTTTGTTGAGGCCCTGGAGCACGGGTCCGATCGCGACCGCCCCGGCCGACCGCTGCACGGCCTTGTAGGTGTTGTTGCCCGTATTGAGGTCGGGGAAAATGAAGACCGTCGCCCTGCCCGCGACCTCCGAATCCGGCATCTTCGCCGCGGCGACGGCGGCATCCGCTGCCGCGTCGTACTGGATGGGCCCTTCGACGAGGAGCTGCGGTGCACGCTCCCGCACGAACGCGGTGGCGGCCCGCACCTTCTCGACGTCGGCGCCGCTGCCGGATTCGCCGGTCGAGTACGAGAGCATCGCGATGCGGGGCTCGATCCCGAACTGCGCGGCGGTCGCGGCGGAAGACACGGCGATGTCTGCCAGCTGCTCGCTCGAAGGATCGGGGATGACCGCACAGTCGCCGTAGACGAGCACGCGATCGGCGAGCGCCATCAGGAACACCGATGAGACCACCGAGACGCCCGGCGCGGTCTTGATGATCTCGAAGGCCGGGCGGATCGTGTGGGCGGTCGTGTGGGCCGCCCCCGACACCATGCCGTCGGCGAGGCCGAGGTGGACCATCATCGTTCCGAAGTACGACACGTCGGTCACGGTGTCGGCCGCCTGCGCGTACGTGACGCCCTTGTGTGCCCGCAGCTCCGCGTAGGCGGTGGCGAACTTGTCGACGTGCACGGGATCGAAAGGCGACAGCACCTGGGCCGCGGAGATGTCGATGCCGAGCTCGATCGCCCGCGAGCGCACCTCGATCTCCTCGCCCAGGATCGTCAGGTCGGCGATGCCCCGCGTCAGCACGGTGGCCGCCGCGCGCAGGATGCGGTCGTCCTCGCCCTCGGGAAGCACGATGCGCTTGGGCACCGATCTGGCCCGCTCGATCAGGCCGTACTCGAACATGAGCGGCGTCACGACCGTGGCGCGAGCCAGCCCCAGCGCGCGTCGCAGCTCGTCGGTGTCGACGTGCCGCTCGAAAAGGGTCAGCGCGGTGTCGTAGCGGCGCTGCGAGTCAGCGGCGAGACGGCCGCGCGTGTTCATGATGCGGACGGCGGTCTCGTACGTGCCGAGATCGGTCGTGATGATGGGGATGCTGGAGTCCAGGCCGTCGATCAGTCTGTCGATGTCGTCCGGCAGCGGGAACGGGCCGTTGAGCACGATGCCCGACAGGGACGGGAAGGTGCCGGAGGCGTTCGCGAGGATCGCCGCGAGCAGCACTTCGGTGCGGTCGGCGGGGATCACCAGGACGGCACCCTCGGTGAGTCGCGGGAGCACGTTCACCATGGACATGCCGGCGACGACGACGCCGAGGGCCTCGCGGGTGAGAAGCTCGGGATCGCCCTTCAGGAACGTTCCGTCGACGGAACGCAGGATGCCGCGAATCGACGGCGCCACGAGGAAGAGGTCTTCGGGCACAGCCCAGATCGGCACCGTGTGACCAGTGGCGGTCTTCACCGACTCCCCCACGCGGGCGACGATCTCGCCGAGGTGATCGGGATCTGCGCGGTTGGCCACCACGGCGAACAGCTCGGAGCGCCCGTGTGCGAGCTCGGCGAGTGCCAGGTCGGCGATCTGTCCCATCTCGGCGGGGGTGCGCGGCGGTGTGGTGCCGAGCTGCTCGGCCTGCCCCTGCCCCGCGCGGCCGCCGAGGACGAGCAGGACGGGGGCGCCGAGATTCGCGGCGATCCGCGCGTTGTACGCGAGCTCGGCGGGGCTGCCGACGTCGGTGTAATCGCTGCCGATCACCACGACCGCGTCGCACTGCGCCTCGACCGCCTTGTATCGGGCCACGATGGTCGCCAGCGCGCCTTCGGGGTCGGCGCGCACGTCGTCATAGGTGACGCCGACGCACTCGTCGTAGTCGAGGTCGACCCCGTCGTGGTCGAGCAGCATCTCCAGGACGTAATCGCCGGAGGACGACCGTGCGATGGGCCGGAAGACACCGACGCGGGGCGTCGCGAGACTGAGGGCCTCGAGCACCCCGAGCGCGACGGACGACTTGCCGGAATGGCCTTCGGCCGAGGTCAGGTAGATGCTCTGCGCCACGGTCCCCAGCCTAGGTGCGAGGCGTGTCGGAGACGGGGGAAAAGCTCGAAGCCGAAGCATCCGTCTCTGATTCGCCGATCATCCGCTCGTCTGCGGGCCCCTATGATCCGGTCATGCCCGAACTCTCGTCTCAACCCGGCGCCGACGTTCCCGACCACCGCGGCAGGACCGGGCTGCACCGTACCGGGATGGACCTCGTGCGCAACCCGCGCGTGCGCGTCGTGGACGTCGAGCTGCTCGCGGCGGGCTGGCACGTCCTGCGCCGGACGACGTTGGATTACCGGGACGACGCAGGTGAGTGGACGCGTCAGCAGCGTGAGACCTACGACCGCGGCAACGGAGCGACCGTCCTGCTCTACGACGAGGCACGGCGGACGGTGCTGCTCACGCGGCAGTTCCGCTTCCCCGTGTACGTGAACGAGCACCCGGACGGGATGCTGCTCGAGACCGCGGCGGGGCTCCTCGACGACGACGATCCCGTCACCGCGATCCGCCGCGAGGCAGCCGAAGAGACCGGCGTGCGGATCGGCGAGCTGGAACACGTCTTCGACGTGTACATGAGTCCCGGGTCCGTCACGGAGCGGATCCACTTCTTCGCCGCCCCGTACGACACGTCGACGCGGACCGGTGCGGGCGGAGGTCTGGAGGAGGAGGGCGAGGAGATCGAGGTCGTCGAACTCGACATCGCAGAGGCGCTCGGCATGATCCGCACCGGCGAGATCCAGGATGCGAAGGCGATCATGCTTCTGCAGTGGGCGGCCCTGGAAGGACCTTTCGCCGACACCCCTCAGCATCGAGAGAGCCGGCTCCCTGCGGGTACCGAGGGAGAAGAGTAAGACTCTCCGCGAACCCGGCAGAGCCTGGTTACCCTTGCTACGTTTCCGTCCTGGGGGAGTTGGCCTGGATACCGCCTCGCGGAGAGCTGATCCCATTCTAACGGGTCGCGATCCACAGGGTGAACTCAGGGAATTCTCCGGACCACCCCAGACCTCGCCGGGTTACGATCGAGTAACGAGCAGCGGCGCCCGATCGCCGGTACCCGTACGCACGACGCGGCCGCTCCCGAAAGCCGTGATCCGCAGCCCGTAGCCGCGACTCCCCGGGGGACACATGGAACACAGCGCGACCGCAGACTTCCCGTCCGCTCCCACCCGCCGCTCGGCGGCTGCGGCTCCCGTGGTCGAGCCTCTCGACCAGGACTCCTTCGAGGTTCTCACCGGCCGCATCCTCGGCTCGATCGGGGGGGTCATCGACGGCAAGCCCGACGCCGTCCGCAGTGCGCTCATCACCCTCCTCGCGGAGGGCCACCTGCTGATCGAGGACGTCCCCGGAGTGGGCAAGACGGTGCTGGCCCGCGCGCTCGCGGCGTCCGTCGACGCCACCGTGCGCCGCATCCAGTTCACCCCGGATCTGCTTCCCGGTGACGTCACCGGAGTGAGCATCTTCAACCCGGTCGCCCGGGAGTTCGAGTTCAAGCACGGTGCGATCTTCGCGAACATCGTCATCGCCGACGAGATCAACAGGTCGTCGCCGAAGACGCAGTCAGCGCTCCTCGAGGCGATGGAGGAGCGCCAGGTCACCGTCGACGGCGAGACCCACGCGCTTCCCGACCCGTTCCTCGTCGTCGCCACCCAGAACCCGCTCGAGATGGAGGGCACCTACGCCCTGCCCGAAGCGCAGCGCGACCGTTTCATGATCCGTATCTCGATGGGCTATCCCGACGCCCGGTCGGAGGCGCTGATGCTGCGCCAGCGCGACACCGTGAACCCCCTCGAGTCCCTCGCGGCGGTGGCCACGTCGATGGAGGTCGTGGCCATGATCGACTGGGCGAGGTCCGTCCACGTCGCACCGGCTCTCGAGGAGTACGCCGTCGCCCTGGCCCACGCCACGCGCACCCATCCCGAGCTGAGATTGGGCGCGAGTCCGCGCGCCACACTCCAGCTCGTGCGCGCCGCAAAGGTGTGGGCCGCGCTCGACGGCCGGCGGTTCGTCATCCCCGACGACCTCACCGCCCTCCTCATCCCCGTCTTCGCCCACCGTCTGATCCCGACGCGCGCCGCGGGAACGGTCAGATCGCGCGGGAGCGGCGACACGGTCGGGGCGATCCTCGAGCGCATCGCGGCCTCCGTGCGCGTGCCGCTCGTCGCCCGATCGTGATCAGGTCTCGCGTGCCCGTCGGGAGTGGACCGTGCGCCGCCTCTGGCCGTTGACCGTGCGCGGCTCGGGGGCGCTCGTGCTCGCGCTGATCTGCTTCGTCCTCGCCAACGAGTTGGGCCTGGTGGAACTCCGCTACTTCGGGATGCTGCTCCTCGCGCTCCTCCTGGGAAGTGTCGTCGCGCTCTACCTCACACGCCGGACCGAGACCGTCACGCGAGCCCTGAACCCGGACGTCGCCACCGTCGACCACGCCTTCGACGTCACCGTCCGGGTCGGAGTTCGCACAGCGCTCGCGACCCCTCCGGGTGCCTGGTCCGACGCTCTGACGAAAGGGCTGACGGGCGCGGCGGCCGGCGCCTTCCCCGCCGTGGGATCCGGCCTCCGGGGCACGGCTCGCACCGTCGAGCTGGAGTATTCCGTGACGGGAATGAAGCGCGGCATCCATTCGCTCGGGCCTCTCTCCATCACCTCCACCGACCCGTTCGGCGTGGCCCGCCGGCGCAACGTGCTCGGCGGGCGGACGCCGGTGACCGTGGCCCCGGAGATCATCGAACTGCCGGCCGTGGCGAGCTTCGCCGGCGCCGCTGGCGGAACCCTCCCCTCCTCCACCACGCAGATGGGTCAGGGAGCCGACAACCTGATCGCCCGCCCCTACGCCCCCGGTGACGCCCGCCACCGCATCCACTGGAGGGCGACCGCGCACCGCGATTCCCTCATGGTGCGTCAGGAGGAGCAGGAGTCCACGCCCGAAGCCGTCGTCGTGCTCGATCGCGGCACACCCCGCTGGGCAGCGGAGGCGGCACGGACTCCCGGTGCCGATCCGGGTTTCGAGCGCGCGGTGACGGCGTGCATCTCGGTGGCCGCCCACCTCGTGCACGCCGGATTCGCCGTCACGGTCATCGACAGCGACGGGAGCGAGCTCGTCGAGCGCCTCGAAGGCGGCGACCTCTGGGCACTGGAAGAGGCAGCCGCGCAGTTCGCGACGATCACGACGCACGGTGTCGACACCCTCCCTCATCTGCCCGAGCTGTTCGCCGGGACGACGATCGGGCCGATCGTGGTGGTCACGGGCCGACTCGAGGAGCAGGATGCCACGTCCCTGCGAGCACTCGTGCACCATTCGTCTCTCCCTGTCCTCCTGAGCACCGCGCCCTCGCGGGAGGCGCTCGAGCTCGCCGTCGACACCGGGTGGCACGCGGCATCCATCGCCCTCGACGTCGACCTCGCAGACGCCTGGTCGTCGACGACGTCGGGTGGGGTCGGTCATGTCGTCCGTTGACCCCTCGGCGACGGGCCCATCTGCGCGCCGGCGGTCCGAGCCCGCACTGACGTTCGGCGTGTTTGCCGCGGTCCTCGCGGCGATGCTGCCCGTCATGCGCGTGGTCTCCCCCGACGCCTGGGTGTGGGGCTGCGTGCTCGTCGTGGGTGCTGTTCTCGCTTCCGGGTTCGCCGCCCGGCGGGTGCAGCTCCCTGCCGTGGCCGTGAGCCTCATCGAGGCGGGCGTCTGGCTCGTGCTGATGACGCTCATCTTCCTGCGCGAGACGGCACTGCTCGGAATCATCCCCACCCCCGAGACCGTACGTCTCGTGCAGGCACTGCTGCCCACGGCCTTCGCCGAAGTCGCCCAGGGTGCTGCGCCCCTGCCTGCCACCCTCGCGATGTCGTTCCTGCTCGTCGGGGCCGTCGGTCTGCTGGCGATCGTGATCGACCACGTCGTGCTGACAGCGCGGATGCCTCTCCTGGCCGCGGTCGGGCTCATACCGATCTCACTCATCCCCGCGATCGCCGTGCCGGACGAGGCGGACGTCTGGGCGTTCGTGCTGCTCTCGGCCTCGCTGCTGCTGATGATGCGCGCCGAGATGCGCGCACGCGAGGCCAGGGTCCCGCGTGTCGCCCGTGGGCAGGATGCGACGGGCGCCGCCCCCCGCTCCGCCGTCTCGGCGAGCGCCCTCGGCGTCGGCGCCGTCGCCGTCATCGTCGCGCTGGTCATCGTGCCGCTGCTGCCGGCACCGACCGGATCGATCGCCGGCGGAGCGGGCGTGGGCACGGCGATCGACCCGACCCTGCAGCTCGGCGACGACCTGCGCAAACCTCAGGAGGTCGAGGTGCTGCGCGTCCGCGGCACGGGGACGACCGCCCCCTACCTGCGCGTCGCGACCCTCTCCCAGTTCGATGGGCAGGTGTGGGAACCCGACCGCGGTCGACCCGTATCGCTCGACGACGCGGCGGCTCTGGTCCCGGACCAGGTGTCCGAGGGTATCGAGGTCATCGAGGTCGACACCACCGTCGAGGTGCAGAATCTGCGCTCGAGCTGGCTGCCCGTCTCGTACCCGGCCGTCGAGGTCTCGGGCCTGGGACCGGAATGGTCTGCCCTGCCCGAGAACAGGACCGTCATCAGCCGCTCGGCGACGAGCGCCGGCGAGACGTACGACATTCAGACGCGGGTTCCGCAGCCCTCCCTCGAGCAGGTGCGCGCCACCCGAGCCGGCGGGATCGACGACGACGGCGTCACGCTGGCGCTGCCTGCGGACATGCCGTCCGTCATCGCCGAACGCGCGAACGAGGTCACCGCGGGTGCGGCGACCGATTACGACAAGCTCAAGGCTCTCCAGGACTGGTTCCGCAGCTCGGAGTTCTCCTACTCGCTGGATGCCCCCGTCGCGGACGGCTTCGACGGCACGGGGGCGGATGCCGTCGCCGAGTTCCTGCAGCAGCGCGAGGGGTACTGCGTCCACTACGCATCCGCGTTCGCGCTGATGGCGCGATCACTCGATATGCCGACGCGGATCGTCGTCGGTTACCTGCCCGGCACCACCACCGGCGATGAAGTCGACGACCAGCGCGTGTACTCGGTGCAGAGCGGTCAGCTGCACGCCTGGCCCGAGACGTACTTCGAGGGGATCGGCTGGATCGGCTTCGAGCCCACGAACAGTCTCGGCGTGCCCACGTCGTTCGCGTCCACGGCGACCGGAGGCTCTCCCGGAGCCGACGCCGACGTCGCCCCCGAGGCCACCCCGGGAGCCTCCGCAGCGCCCTCGGCCAGCTCGTCGGCGCGGCCGGACGAAGAAGCCCTGAACGGCTCAGCCGCCGGCTCCGGCACGGGTGCGAGCCCTCTGCCCACCATGCTCGTGCTGTCGGGCATCCTCGTCGCCCTGCTGATCCCCGGTCTGCTCGCCGCCCTCCGCCGTCGCGTGCTCCACTCGCGATCGCGACGCGGCGACGTGCTCGCCGCGTGGACGAGCATCCAGGACATCGCCATCGACATCGGCATCCCCGCACCCGCGAGCGAGTCCGCGCGCATGTTCGGGCATCGGCTCGTGGCTCAGCACGGCGCTCCCGCCGCAGAGCTGAACGTCCTGCTGCGCGAGATCGAGAAGGCCAGCTACGCCCAGGACGGCACGTTCACGAGCGACCGCGGTGCAGAGCTGGCGGATGCCACGGCATCTGTCCGCGCGGGCATGCTGGGCGCCGTCGACCCCCCGCGCCGGGTGCTCGCCGCCATCGCCCCACGATCACTGCTGATCCGCCCGGGAAGCGCCTTCGCCGAGTCGGGGGGAACGCTGCGGGCAAGGTAAGCTGTTCGACGGCCCCGCGGGGCCACGGAGGATTCGCCTAGTGGCCTATGGCGCACGCTTGGAAAGCGTGTTGAGTGAAAGCTCTCAGGGGTTCGAATCCCCTATCCTCCGCACCTGCGATCCCAGTGTTTACAAGGGATCGCGACTCCGAAAAATGCTCGTGGCACAGTTGGTGGCACAGTTAACACGCGTTCTTTCGCTTTTTCGTGCGCATTCTGGCAGGCAGTCCGCCCCTCACCCGCGTCAAATTGTTCAGCGCAGCAGCCTCCCTCCGGCAGCCCGGGTGCGCTCTGACGGACAGTTTGTCCGGTCGAGGCAGCCCCTCTCACGCCGCAAGGAGCGATGGCACGGTGCCCTTGCAAGTCGTCCGGACAGGTGTCCTCAGTGATCGGCTACGGCGGCGCGCTCGGGCTGCTCCGGTGCAAGCAACTGGCCGACGAGATCGGCCGCGCCGCGCTGCAGGGTGCGGACTGCGTGAGAGTAGGTGTTTAACGTTGTCTGTATATCAGCGTGACCTAGTCGCTCCGAGACGATCTTGGGGTGTACCCCGGCGCGCAGCAGCAGCGTCGCATGGGTGTGACGTAGCTCGTGCAGGTGCAGCTCGTCCAGGTCGGGGTGTAACGCGACTGCCTTGAGAACGCGCTCACGCCATTGTCGTGAGAACTGGGTCGGGTTGTGTGGCTGGCCATACCGGTTGCAGAAGATCAGGTGTTCGCCGCGCGCGAGATCGGGGGCGACGGCGCGCAGCATGTCGCGCTTGGCGCGAAAGGCGCCAGCCAAGCGCTGGTCGATGTCGACGTTGCGCACCCGGCCGCTCTTGGTCGCGCGAAAGTCGATGATCGGCTTCTTTCCCGCTTCTTTCACATAGGACATCGCGCGGGCGATCGTGATGACGTTGTTCTCAAGGTCGAGGTCTTTCCAGCGGATGCCGAGGATCTCACCTCGCCGCATGCCGGTCCCAAGCAGCGTGAGCCACGCAAGCCACAGATAGTCACCGGTCGACTCCGACCATTCCAGGAACAGGCGGGCGTCCTCCGCGGACCATGTCGCCATCTCCGGTGGCGCCGCCTCGAGCTTGGACGGCGGCGAGGCACGCTTCGCCGCATTGAACCGAATCAGCCCGTCCTCCAGCGCATGCTGCAGCACCTGTGAGATCAGTACATGAATGTGGCGAACGGTAGCGGCACCCAGCGGATCACCAATGTGCCCGCGGTCCTTTCGGCCGTTCTGCTCGAGCTGCCGATAAAAGCGGTTGAGCTGATCTTTCGAGATGGTGGCGATAGGAGACCGACCCACCGAGGACGGAAGCACATGCACGCGATAGTGCTTGCGATACCCCGCCAGCGTTGTGGCTCGAACGCGCAGCGAGTCGAAGTACTTGTCCGCGTATGCGTTCAGGGTTTCGCGAGTTTCTTCCACGTGATTACCGCGACGGATGTCGACCTGGATTTCATTCAGCGCGTTCAGCGCATCTCGCTCTGTGGCGAACCCGCGCTTGAAGCGGCGCGTTGAATCGCCGTCCGCACGATCCACCCAGTAGGCGATCCGATACAGCGTCTCCCCCGCATTCGTGACATACGAGGAGACCGTGCCATCCTGATTCGACCTGCGCGGCATCAACTTCCTATCTACCGATCGATGGCCCGCCGGCGTACGGCAGGCTGACCGCGGGACCGGTCGCCGAGGGATCGGGAAGGTTCATCCCGGGTGCAAGTCCCTCCGTGCGTGCGCGATTCATCAGACGGGTCGCCGTGCTCTGACTGATGCCGAGGCCATCTGCCACCGCCCGCAGCGGCGGCAGGTTGAGCGCGGCCGCAAGCTGGTACGTCCGCGCGGCATCGGCGACGCTCTGCAGCATGGTGCGGCCTGTTCGCTCGCGCATGCGCCGAATGTAGTCCTCTCCCGTCGCGACCGGGTGATCGGGCTCGGACACTGTGGATACTTTGAGGCCGCTCACTTGAAGCGCATGCTGCACCCGGACCTCGCGCAGCGTGAGGCTGGTGACCTCATCTCCGCTCCCCTGCCGAAGCACGCGAACCTCGGCCGCGACCGCTCTACCGAACTGTTCGTCGAAGTGAACGTGCATGCGAATCACCCCCGGCACTCCCTCCTCGCCGCGGACAACGATGGTCCACGAGCGCGGAACGCTGACACCACTGGCGAGCGCTATTCGCTCGTCGCTGACGTCGACGTTCTCGATGTAAACCATGTCGCCATTATCACAGGCATGAAATTGCTGAGCAAGGCGCGACATGACGCATTCATGACACTCCTGGCTCGATACGTGCTACCGTGTGCGCATGCGCTGACAAAGGTGGCTCTAACAAAGGAGAAGTCAATGAACCGCTCGCAGGACGCACTCGCTCTCACCTATAAGGATGCTGCGGTACTCGTGGGCGTGGAGTACCGCACGATCAAGCTCGGCGTGGAGCGTGGAACGATCCCCACCGTGCAACTCGGCCCTCGCCGGATGATCCCCCGCGCGGCACTGCTGCGCCTCTTCGGCGTCGAGTCCTGACGCCCGTAAGCGGCGAGCGTCATGGTCGACGCACGGCTGCCGGCCGAATGGCTCGGCAGCATCCAAATAGACGACCTCAGCGATCGCGCCTTCCGCATCCTCGCCGGCGCGCTGATGTGGCGCAACGGACAGGGCACCGACGGATTTGTCCCGGCCAGATACACGAGGTACCTACATCCCGACGGGGACGATCAAGCGGCGTTCGACGAGCTAGAGAAGTCCGGCTTCTGGACGCGCGGAGAAGACGGCTACCAGATGGTCGGCTGGTCTCAGGAATTGCGGCAGTCGACGGCCGCTGAGGTGGAGCGCTACCGCGAGTCATCTCGGTTGCGTCAGAAGGCCTACCGGGAGCGTCGGAAGAGTGCGCCTGCTTCCGCGGCCGACCGACCGGCGAGGACGCCCGACGTCACGCCTGACAGCACAACTAACGTGATGCGTGACGTCACGGCGAACGTAGGCTCAAGCTCCTTGACCAAGCCGGGAAAGAAGAGCGCCTACGTAGAGCGTGATGTCACGCGTAACGCAGACTCTCCGTTCAGCCATAAGCAACCTTCCGGCACGGTGGAGCCGCGCGGCGCGTGTGCGCGCGCCAGGCTGGCATCAGAGGCTCGCCAGAACACCATCCCCGGGCTGGGCTGCGACGGCGCCATCGACGGCCATGAAGTCGTCGTCGATGGAACGTGCGCGGTCTGCGCCTACCGCCCCGATCACTCCTCCGCCTAGACAGCGCGGCCGACGAAGAGCCCCGTGCACGGCTGACTTGCGTGACAGTCTCGCCAGCCGCAGAACGTCGCCGCGCGCGCTGTCGACCGGGTCGCCTCCCAGGTAGCGACAGTCTCGTTGCCCAGCGCATTCGAAATAGCCAGTCACGCGGCGCTCCGGCTTAGGCGACTGCACCGAGACGACGGCGGAAGTCCTGCCGTCCGAACAACCACGTGACGCGGAAGGGTACGGAGTTGATACGGGCAACGCGCAGAGCGACGGTCAATCAACCAGTATTCGGCCTCTCAAACTCGATAGGTGAATCCGACGTCCGAGCCGATGAAGCCACATCGCCGATAGAACCGATGCGCGTCCGAGCGCGACGCTTCGGACAACAACTGGACGAGGCTTGCATCGATCGCGGGTGCGGCGGTGCCGGTGAGCCAGCGCATCATCGCCGCACCGATCCCCGATGAGCGCTGGTCTTTGTCAATCCGCACGGCTTCCACGAACAGCCGGGCACGTCCCCGGTTCGTCATCCCAGGAATTGCGGTGAGCTGCATCATCCCGACGAGGCGTCCGCTGGAATTGATGGCGACAACCAGCTCGTTCGCTGGATCTTTCAGAATCTCAGCCAGCGCCCGGCCGTAAACGCGGCGATCAGATTGGTCAGTCACGTCGCCGCGTCCAGCGCTCCCCGGGTCATCGAATAGCAGACGCACAATAGCGTCCAGATCTTCCAGGTCCGCTCGGCGGAGGGTCATCACCCCATCGCGAATGGCTAAGCAGGTAGGTAGCGATAGAGAAGCGAGCATATTCTCATCATTGCAAAGCGTCGAAGCAGCACGACCATTCGGAGTAGCGGTCGTCCGAGCATCTCCGTCTGCCGCAGACTCATCGGACACCTTCATTGACGTGCGCGTAACGCGTCGAGACGAAACCTTGTTTTGGTGGCCAAGCGGGGGTGTGACGAACGCGACCAGAACGTCAGGAACCATGGCTCCGGAGCTGGTCCTCGCCTGCCCCAAACGCCTCGGTCGGCCGATCGCTCGAGTCCATCTTCAAACCAAGAGGCCAGAGGGGGCCGGTGCTACACCGATGAATGATCCCATGACGACCAGTCCTCTGCGGCCACGATCGGAGCAGTCAATATGCCAACCGAGTCAATAGAAGCAATAGAAGCAATGCACGCAGGCACCATTCGGTGATAGTCCGTCGCGCCTTGCGAGCAGTGGGATCGCGTGTCAACCTGGTTACATGTCTCGAGGCCGTCGAATCGCTAAGCGATCAGCGGCGGAAATTCGGGCTGCGCAAGCAGAAATGGTCGCCGAGGCCGAGCGTGCAGCATCCGAACTTCGAGCCGCAGACGAGCGGCGGTTACTACGTCGGTGGGGCACTTTGAGGGGCGCCCTCGAACGGCTCAGTGTCGTGTCGCGCGAACTCGAGCGAGTGCATCGGGAAGAGATGAAGCTCCTCCACGAGCGCGACGAGCTGATCCTTCTGATGCGGTCGAACGGCGAGAGCTGGAACGCGCTCAGCGCGAGAACCAAGCTCAGCCGCCAGGCACTGATGAAGAGAGTACCGAGCTGAATCGGCCCCTCGACACGTATGACGGTCTCACCGGCCCGCGGCTACAACTCCTATCGGCCAAGCGCCTGACCGAGGCCCGCGAGCCGCGAGCCGCGAAGAATCGGGATCGAACACGTGTACCTGGACTACTCGCAAGGTTGGCCGGCGATGTTCCTAGCCGCACGCCGGTCACAGGCGGCAATCTAAGCGTGCTCACCGGTGTCGCCAGAATTGATCTGTGCCGTCCACTCGGGCGCGGTATCCGCACCAGACGTTTCGTCTCTCGCCGCATCAGCGCTCGTCCTTTGCACCGTCCCCGCCGCGTGATGCACCGGCGCGTAGATCGTGCATAGATGGAGAGCACTGGTACCTGTGTTGATGACATCGTGCCAGGTACCCGCTGGGACCTGGATGGCCCACCCCGTCGAAACGTCGTGCTGGGAGTCCAGGTGATCCCGCGCCGCTCCCATGACGGCTCGGCCCTGTCCATCAACGACGCGCAAAAACTGATCTGTCGCCGGGTGGCATTCGAGACCGATTGACTGACCGATCGGAATGGCCATCAGTGTGATTTGCAAGTACTTTCCGGTCCAGGCGACTGTCCGGTAGTTGTTGTTCTCCTTTGTTGCCCCATCAATGTCGAAGACATCCGGGTCTGGGCCGATATCGCTGATGTTCATCTTTCCCATCTCGCTAATCTGTTCGTTTTGGCAGCTTCAACACCTAGTTGTGACTGAGTGAATGTTCGTTGTTCTCCTGACTCGTCCTGCCACTGACTGCGGGGATGCCCGGCCTGCGACCTCAGGAGCGACAGCGGGAGGGTCGTAACCCGACCCTCGGGTCCGTCTTGTCAGTCCGCGCGAACGACGATGCGGTTATCCACGTGGGTCACGTGCGGCGACGCCCAAGCCGCGCTGGCGGCTTGGTCCTTTTCTGCCCAGGAGCGCACGCGGCCGTGCAGCAGAACCGTCCCTTCTTCGGCGGTCACCGTCACGTGATTGGCGTCGAGTTGGGCGTTGCGGACAATTGCGTTGCGGATCCGCTCTTCGGTGTCCGAAGCAGAAGGTCGCGCTGACCTTGTGATGCGATTATCGACGGAGACGACCCCGCGAAGGTGTTGCACCGCCTGTTGGGCGGCATCTCGCTCGACGTCTCCGTAGACCTCGCCGGCGAGGGTGACGCGGTGCCCTACCACCTCGGCGGTGACTGTATCTGGCACTGCACTTGTCGACTTGAGTGCCTGATCGACTTCTTTGGCGACGTCCGTCTCACTGATCGAGAAGGATCCTTCCGGATGAATCCGCAGCTCGTCGACGATCGTTGATACTCCGCGGACTCGAAGCGCGGCGCGCTTGGCCGACAGCAGTTCCGCATAGGTGTCCACCTCGCCAGCGAGCGTGATGGTGCTGTTTTCGACCGCCACGCCGATACCGGCGAAGTCGACACCGGTTGCCCTCTTCAGCTCTTCCTGGATGGCAGCCTGCTGGTCTTCATCGCTTTGAGCAGTCTTGTTGTTACTCACGACTTTGGCGGTACGCATGATGAGATCCTTTGGTCGGGTCGCGCAGGTTCACGGCGCTTCCTCTAGGCTCCCGCGCGTGAGATCTCCGCGACAGGGTCGTTGGTCCCGCGGCCCGGCATCGCCCGCGCGTTTGTTTGTGTGGTGGCCGAGGACACCCCTCTGTCCCACCGCGGAGAGCATCGCCTGGTTCGCGTCACGCGTTGAGGAGGGCGGATGCACGCGGGTGTACTGTCAGTGTCACGGCACCTAGACCCACGCGCCCAGCCACTCTGAAACGACGGGCGGGTTCCTATGGGTTCTTCTTTACCGGGCGATGACCGAGCGGACTTCGCTTTGGCATTGAACGATCTTGTCAACGCGGTCCCCGGGTGTGACTTGAGCGGTGCTTTTTGTCGCGCGGTGGCGGTGTCCGGTGCCGTCATCTCCACCCTTGGGCTGCCATTGGGAAGCGAGACCGTCTGCGCCAGCGACCGGGTGGCCGCTCGCGTCGACGAGATACAGATCGACCTCGGCGAGGGTCCCTGCTGGGATTCGCTTCGAACCCGGCGCTCCGTCCTCGAACGCGATCTTCGTAACGGCGGCGAGAACTGGCCCGCCGCCCGCGAAGCGTTTCGCGGGCTCGGTATCCGCGGCATCTTCGCATTCCCGCTGTTTGTAGGAAACCTGAACGTTGGCACCGTTGGCCTCTACACCGACGAGCCCCGCAGACTCACCACGGAGAACGTTCGTGATGTGAGAGTGCTGGCGGCCGTGGTGTCGCGCCACCTGCTGTGGTGCGCGCTCCGTCGTGTTGACGATGTTGAGGATGGATGGGATGACGGCCCTTACTCGCGGGGCAACATTCACCGAGCCGCCGGGATGCTTGCGTCTCAGCTTCACGTGCGAGTCGATGAGGGCCTGTCAGTTCTTTGCGGCCGCGCCCATTCCACCGGACGTCCCGTATGCGAGGTCGCGGAGGAAGTCATCTCGGAGCGAAGGCCCTCACCCGCTGATATCTGACCCGACAGCCTGCTCTCCACCAACGCGATCTCCCAGGATGCACAGTGTGAGCACGATCAGGTACGTAACCACAGGGCTTCGGTTGGTCGAGAGCTCTCGGCCTGGTGGCGGTAACAAGCGTGACCCTCTATGCCGTGTTTCGCGGATGCGCTGGCTCCGACAGGCTGCATCGAGCTACCGCAACACGGGTTCTCATACAAGGAGGTCGCTCATTCGAGCTCAGCGACCTACGTTGACGGCGGAGCGCCGGGAAGGCCGGCCAGCACGGGCGATCGCCGCTCGTCCATCTGATGGGAGGGCCATGATCCTTTTGTTTGCCCTCGTCATCAGCAGCGGGGCATCGTCGACCCGCCTGGCTTGCACCGGCTCCGGATCCGGCACAACTCGCGACTCGTCCCCTCAGGTGGCTCCTGATCGGCCAGATGATCGTTGCTATGACGTCTAAAATCACCGTCGTCACAGTTGGTCACGTCGAATTTCAGTTATCTCCTTTCGAGGATGTTGCCACCCTGAAGCTGGCCGTAGGCCAGGCCGCGGGGTCTGGCGCAGGGTTGGTCAGCTTCCGGGCTGTCGGAAACAGGGACGTCTGCGCTCTCGTTATCCCGGGAGTGCCAGTAATCATCGAGGAGCGTGAACTCGAATCGGCAGCAGACAGGGATCCGGACACAGGAGAAGATCCGGGCGGCGCCGTGGATTACGACTGGCCGTGACGGCAGAATCACCCGTCACCCCGGTAGATGACGCCTACTTCTCGGCGTCGCCGATGACCTCTCGAGCGATATCGGAGAGCCGCCGCTGAGTGCTTCGCGCGGTGTCTCGAAGGTGGCCAAAAGCCTCGTCCATGTTGATCTTGTGCGCCTTCGCGATGACGCCTTTCGCCTGCTCCACGACGACACGGCTCTCGAGGGCATACTGCAGCTGGGTGCGGGCGACATCGGCTTCCCTGAACGCCCGTTCATGCAGAATCCCTATGGAGGCGATGTCGGCAAGACCGCGGGCGGCATTCACATCCTCGGGCGATAGACCATCCGTGCGATCGCCGAAGAGATTGAGGGAGCCGATGGTGTCGTCCCGGAGCCTCAGCGGGACTGCGTACACCCACTGGTAGCCGAGTTCGCCGGCCCGTCCGACGAACTCGGGCCAGAGATCGCGCATCTTCGCGAGGTTGTTCACCGAGACCGGCCGACCCGTCCTGTACGCATCGAGACAGGGGCCCTGTCGCGCGTCGAGTTGCAGCAGACCTACCAGGTGAATCCGTTCACTCGATGAGGCGATCACGGACAACGATCCGTTCTCGTCCGGCACCATGATGCCGGCGTCGGCAGCGCCGAGGGTTCGGACGCATTCCGTCACCAGCGTGTGCAGCAGCTCGACAATGTCGTAGCCGGCGACGAGGGTATCGGCTAGTTCGACGAGCGTGTCCAGCAACATCTTCTCGCGTGGAACCTCGCCCATGTACTTAACTTACTTGCATTGTTGAGCGTTGCCGCGTGCCTCTCGGGCCCCGATTCGCCCATGGCACGCGGCGCGTCTCTAGAGGGCCCCGATGTGTTTGGCCGCTTCAGATGTGTCAGCGAGGAGCACGAGACCTACGGAGGGTTCGAGTGAATCCGTGAGCGAGTCGAGGGTGCCGTGATGAACCCTCTCCGTGATCGGGATGTCGATGTGACGCTCCAGGTACCGGGACAGAGTTCGCGCGAGGGCCATGCGACCGGCATCTGCATCGCTGACGATCTGTCCTCCCAAACGGGCGCCGACAAGCTCGACGAGCCGGATGACGTGCACCCCGCCCTCGTTCGCTCGGGCGATGGACACCGCCCGATCGATGAGGTCGACCGGCAGGGTCGCCCCACGGACGACGACCGCGACGTCCGGCCGGTCTCGATCGAGCGCCTCCGAAACTCCGCCCGTTCCCGGCTGCGGTGCGGCCATGACGTGTGTTCCTCTCAACCCGAGTTCGTATGGTCGCGATGGTGTCGGTCCTGCTAGACGGACGCGTCCGGGTCCGTCGTCTCTTCGGGGGTGAAGATGTCGTTGACCGTCACGTTGACGGCGAGGACTTTCATGCCCACGATGGTCTCGACGGCGAGGATGACCGCGGAGCGGACATCGGCGCCGAGCTGCTGCAGGCTGATCGGGTACTCGGCCGAGAGGGTGACGTCGACGCTGACGGTGTCGTCGGTCACCGCGAGGGTAATACCCTGGCTGTAGTTGGTATTGTTCATCGCTCCGCGGACCGCGCCGATGACGCGCATCGCAGCCCCACCGAGCGCATGGACACCGGTCACGTCATGAGCGGCGATGCCGGCCACTTTGGCGATGACGTCCTGTTCGACGGTGGTGGTGCCGAGTTCTGAACCGATGTCGGTGGACGAGTTGACCGGGTTGGTCGTCGTGGTGGCCATGATGGCTCCTTCTTCACCCGTCGCCGGGTGTCATGGAGCGGCTCAGATTCGCGGTATGCGGTGACTGCCGCCACTCCTGAGCACGACGTTACGGCGCCCCCGTGGCGGCTGACAGGGCCGAAGGTCCCGACGCGTTGTGAATCACCCAGGTCCTCTTCCGCCGGGACCTTCGACCCTGGCCCGGCGCCTATCCATGACGGAGTGTGGAACTAACAATCGCCGCAGGCCGACCGCCGCGGCACAACCCGAAGGATTCCCGATGGCTGTTCTGCAGACTCCGCTCCCCCACTCCCCCGACCTCGCCACGACCCGGACGGTGACGACCCTCGATCAGACGGCGATCGTCACCCGCACGAATGGACGACGCTGGCTCGCCGTCTTGAGACTGTCGACCGGCTTCATCTTCTTGTGGGCCTTCCTGGACAAGACCTTCGGCCTCGGATACTCGACGCCGCCCGAACGAGCATGGATCTCGGGCGGGATGCCGAGCCAGGGCTTCTTGAACAGCGACGCGGTTGTCGGACCGTTGAAGCCCTTCTTCGCCGCCATCGCAAGCCCGGCCACCGACATCCTATTCATGCTGGCGATGCTCGCCATCGGGGTAGCGGTCACATTAGGCGTAGGTCTGCGCGTTAGCGCCGCCGCCGGAACCCTGGTGATGGTCGCGATGTATCTCGCCGAATGGCCCTTCGGGCCCAACGCCGCCTCCACCAACCCCCTGGTGGACTACCACATCATCTACGCGCTCGCCCTCATCGTCGCAGCCACACTCGCGGCCGGAGACACCTGGGGCTTCGGGAAGTCATGGAAGAAGCTCAGCCTCGTCCAGCGGAACCACTGGCTCGTCTGAATGCGCCGCGCGGTCAGGTCGACCCACAAAAAGGAGGCAGAGATGCACAGCATCATCGTCGGGTTCGACGGGACGGATGCATCGTTCACCGCCGTCGACTGGGCCGCTGACCGCGCCGCTCGACGTGAGACCCACGTCGACATAGCGATGTTTGCGGGTGACACCCTCTCTGACGAGGTCCGCACCGGCGCATCGCTCGCCGCTGCCGAAAGACGCGTGCTCGACCGCGCTCCCGACTGTGAGGTCACCACCCGTCGGTTGCCGGGGTATATTCCCGCTGCCCTCTACGCGGAGGCGTGGGCATTCGATCTCCTCGTCATTGGCTCTCACAGCGGACGGACCCTCCGCACGGCTCTCTCGGGCTGGCTCCCGCTACGGATCGCGGCCGGATCCCCCATCCCCGTCGTCGTCGTCCCCGACCATTGGGTGCCGAGCTGTGGACCCATCGTCGTCGGATTAGATGAGGACGACTCGTCCGCGACCGCTGCGGACCGCGCCGCAGAAGAAGCTGAGGCGGCAAAGGTGTCGCTTCGCGTCGTGCACGCGTGGCAGATGCCCGACCCACAGATCGACGGAGCGATATCGCTACTCGCCTCTCCCGCGCGGGTGAAGGCCGAGCACGCGCGCACGCTCCGCGCGATCACCCACCGACTATCCGTCGCTCACCCGCGACTCGACGTCACACCGATCCTGGCGCAGGAGAGCGCGGTATCCGCGCTGATCAGCCGCGCGCAGGAAGCAACGATGCTCGTTATCGGGACGCACCACTGGGGCATCATCGCCGGCGGACTGTTCGGCTCCGTGGCTCAGAGAGTGCTCGCCGACGCAAGGATTCCGGTCTACGTCGTACAGTCCCAAGTCGGCCGTGAAGGCCGCCCCGCCTGAGCGATCGATACACTCAGAACGACGGGAGGCCGGAATGCTGGAGCCGTCGGACGCGCCTTACCATTCAGTAAACGATGCTGCGCTCGTTCAGCCTCGACTCCACGATCTGCTGCGCGCCAATGCCGCCGTCGTCGAGCGGTTGGACCTCGAAGTCGTCCTTCGCCGCGTCGTCGAGTCGGCGATGCGGCTCGTCGACGCACGATACGGGGCTCTGGGTGTCATCGCCCCCGACGGCACGCTGGAACGGTTCATCCACGTCGGCGTCGATGCGGCCACCGCCAGCGACATCGGGCACCTCCCCACCGGGAAAGGCCTGCTCGGCGCCGTCATCGCCGATAGCGCCCCCATCAGGGTCGCGCATCTCGCAGAAGACCCACGTTCCGCGGGCTTTCCGGCGCATCACCCTGCAATGGATGCGTTCCTCGGCGTCCCGCTGCGCGTCGGCGACGACGTCTACGGCAACCTTTATCTCACGTCCGGGCGGCGCGGCCCGTTCACCGCCGACGACGAAGAACTCGTGCTCGCCCTCGCGGCCACCGCGGGCATCGCCATCGAGAATGCGCGCCTGTACGACATCGCCAAGACCCGCGAGATCTGGAGCATCACGACCGCCGACGTGATGGCCGCGATGCTGGAGGTCTCCGGCGAGGACGTTCTCAGCGTCATCACGGAACGCGTCGGCGCTCTCATCGACGTGGACCTCGTGGTTGTCGCGGTCCCCCACGGCCCGGACGATTTCCGAGTAACGACCGTGCACGGCACCAGCGCGGAACCCCTCCTCGGCCGCATCTTCCCCGCGGCCGGAACGCTCGCTGCCCGCGCGCTCGCGACCCAGCGAGCAGCTAGTGTCTCAGGGAGCGCCGACCAAGCTCCCGTCATCTGGCAGCCTGGTTCTGGCCCGACGGTGGCGATCCCTCTCTACAGCGGCGAGGAACCGCTCGGCGTCCTCACTATCGCCCGGTATGCCGGAGCATCGCCTTTCACGGACGCGGAGCTGAACATGGCGTTTGCATTCGCCGGGCAAGCCAGCGTCGCCATCGAGATCGTCCGCGCACGGGATGACCGCCGACGCCTCGACACATCACGTGATCGCACCCGCATCGCGCGAGACCTTCACGACCACGTCATCCAACGGTTGTTCGGCGCCGGCCTGTCGTTACAGGCGCTTACAGCGGGAGCGGATGCCGCGACGTCAGTCGCTCTGGAAACTCAAGTCGACGCCATCGACGCCGCCATCAAAGACATCCGAACCGTCGTTTTCGCTCTGGGCGCCGCGGACCGGGGCGGCCAGAAGAGTACTCGCGACCGCCTCCTAGACGTCGTGTCCGAGAGCGCGACAGGTCTAGTCGAGACGCCGCGCATCACCTTCTCGGGACCGCTCGACTCTCTTGTAAGCCCGCCGCTCGCGGACGAACTCGTTGCAGTGCTCCGAGAATGCCTTACGAATGTCGTCAAACACGCACGGGCTCATCTCGTCGAAGTTGCCGCCGAAATCACTCACGAAGCTATCACCCTCACCGTGTTCGATGACGGTCGCGGCATCCCGGACGGAGTCCACAGGAGCGGGTTAGCCAACATCACCGAGCGCGCATCCCTGCTCGGCGGGGATTGCACGATCACCGCCGGTTCCCCCTCGGGAACGCGTGTCACGTGGTCGGTACCCGCAACACGCGACGAGAAACCGGGAACATCATGATTCGTGTCTTCCTCGTGGACGACCACGAAATCGTCCGACGCGGCATCGCGCAGCTGATCGGCTCAGAGGCGGACCTAATCGTCGTGGGTGAAGCAGGAACAGTTTGCGAGGCCGCCCGCCGCATTGAAGCGACCATCCCCGACGTCGCAGTTCTCGATGTCCGACTTCCCGACGGCAACGGTGTCAACCTCTGTCGCGACATTCGTTCCGCGCACCCCGAAGTCGCTTGCCTCATCCTCACCGCGTACGACGATGACGACGCGCTGCGCCTCGCAATCCTCGCCGGTGCGAGCGGGTACGTCCTCAAAAACATTCGCAGCGGCGCCCTCATCTCAGCCATTCGTCGCGCCGCGGCCGGAGGCACTGTGCAATCCCTGGACGTGCTTCGCCGCGGCGCAACAGCCATCCGGCCGGTTGCGCTATACGCCGATAAACCCGTCCAATCAGACCTCTCATTGAGGGAGAACCAGGTACTCGAGCTAATCACTGGTGGCCTCACCAACCGCGAGATCGGCGACAGGCTCGGCCTTGCGGAAAAGACGGTAAAGAACTATGTCAGCGCGCTCCTGTCGAAACTAGGAATGGAACGTCGCACACAGGCAGCCGTTTACGGATACGAACGGAAGCACACCTCCCCTGAATGACCCACGGGACGTTCGACTCTGTGCCCACAGGAACTGGTGAACGAGACTCTTAACACATCGATCGAAAGAGGAACAGCTCATGCGCGCACTCGTGGTCTACGAATCCATGTTTGGGAACACGAGAGCTGCCGCAGAATCCATCGCCCTCGCCCTGGAGCAGAGCGCGATCGATGTGTCGATAACAACCGCGTCGACCGCGCCCGATACGACCGACTGTTTCGACCTTCTCCTCGTCGGCGCCCCCACCCACGCCCACGGCCTTCCCCGCGTTACCTCGCGGTTCGAGGCCGACCGCTGGGCCGCCGATCCGGCCAAGAACCTCACTCTTGAGCAGTCGGCCATCCTGCCAGGTGTGAGGGAGTGGCTGGAAACCGTCCGCATCTCCGATCGCACCCACCTCCTCGGCGCCTTCTCCACGAGGGCGGACATCCTCCGCGCTCTGTCAGGAGACGCAGCGGTCGCCATCAAGCGACGACTCACGTCTCATTCCACTGGTCCCGTCGAGATGGAATGCTTCCTCGTTGACAAAACGAATCACCTCATCGGCGGAGAACTGGCCCGCGCCAGGGCATGGGGCATAAGCCTCGCTAGACGGGCCGCGGTCGCAGCTTAGCTATCACGTCGATCATGGCCCGGCATCTGCGGGCGACTAGTCCGTCGTGGTGTCCAACTCATCCGTGAGCTGCGCTCTATCTTCCGCAGAGTCTTGGCGATCGTCTTTAGCGTGTGCGCGGTCCCGTGCCGCCGCGCGGCGCTCACCGTGGCCTGCATAGTCCTCATCGGTATCGAGGAATGCCTGAAGGTCAGCGGCACGCCCGCGTTCATCGGCTGCCGTGTCACGCGCTGTCGCCTCTTCGTCTCGCTGGTCGGCATCTCGAAGAATCTTGACGGTGCGGTCATGCCGTGCCGATTCATCACTAGCGCCGACGCCTCCTCGTGGCTCGCGGCGATCACCCTCGTGCGGTTCTCCGTTCCCTGATCTGGTCACGCACCCATCTAACACCCATGCATTTGCAGGTCCGACTGTCGCGGTCGCGATTACGCACTCAGTCGTTTTCGTCCACGTCAACCACGTGGTGCAACACCGTCCTCGTGCCATACAAATCGGTCACACCCACAAATTTGTTGCGGCAGCACGCCGCCCCAACAAACTCCGTAGGCCACCCGACCCACCCTGGACCAGCGAAACGAGACGCACATGATCAGCGGTCGACCACCGACACTCGCTCCCGACGGCGGACACAGTGCCTTCCCCTCCCGGGAGAAGGTCGGCGCGGACGGGGGCACACTCGCACAGGTCGACGCGTGGTGGCGAGCGGCCAATTACCTCTCGGTCGGGCAGATCTACCTGCTCGACAATCCACTGCTTCGTGATCCGCTCGCTCGCGATCACGTCAAAAGGCGGCTCCTCGGCCATTGGGGCACGACGCCGGGACTAAATTTCGTCTACGCACATCTGAATCGCGTCATACGGGAGCGCGACCTGAACACGATTTACATCACCGGTCCGGGCCATGGCGGGCCGGGCATGGTCGCCAATGCGTATCTAGACGGCACCTACTCAGAGCTCTATTCGCACATCGACCGAAACATCGACGGCCTACGTCGACTGTTCCGCCAGTTCTCGTTCCCCGGCGGCATCCCCAGCCATGCCTCGGCGGACACGCCGGGATCTATTCACGAGGGCGGCGAGCTGGGCTACGCGCTCTCCCATGCCTACGGAGCCGCATTCGACAACCCCGACCTGCTGGTAGCCGCAGTAATCGGCGACGGCGAGGCTGAGACCGGCCCGTTGGCGACGAGCTGGCACTCCAATAAGTTTCTGGATCCGCTCACCGATGGAGTAGTCCTCCCGATCCTGCACCTCAATGGTTACAAGATCGCTAACCCGACGGTGCTGGCGCGCATCCCCGAAGAAGAATTGCTCACGCTAATGCGGGGGTACGGCCATACGCCGTATCTCGTCTCGGGCGGCTTCGACGGCGAGGACCCGATGGCGGTACATCAACGGCTCGCAGAGACGCTCGACACGGTTCTGAACCAGATCGCAGAGATCAAAGCGGCGGCCGCCGCGGGAACTCAGACCAGTCGCCCCGCCTGGCCGATGATCATCCTGCGCACACCGAAGGGGTGGACGTGCCCGCGGACGATCGATGGGCTACCCGCGGAGAACAACTGGCGATCGCACCAGGTGCCGCTTGCCAGTGCGCGGGACACACCAGAACATCTCGAGGTTCTGGACACGTGGCTGCGGTCGTATCGACCGGACGAGCTGTTCGACGAATCGGGTGCCCCTGTGTCGCTCATCAGCAGCCTCGCTCCCGAGGGTGAGCGCCGCATGAGCGCGAATCCCGTCGCGAACGGAGGCCTGCTGAGACGAGACCTGGTGCTGCCTGACTTCCGCGACTTCGCGGTCGATGTGCCGAGCCCGGGCGCCACCGTCAACGAGGCCACGCGCGTGTTAGGCGAGTGGCTCGCGGATGTCGTTCGGTCTAATCCGCACAACTTCCGCATCTTCGGACCCGACGAGACGGTTTCGAACCGCCTCGGTGCGGTGCTCGCCGTCACCGACAAACAGTGGGACGCAGAATTGCGGGACTCGGACGAGCATCTGGCCCGCAGCGGCCGTGTCGTCGAGATGCTCAGTGAGCACCAGTGCGAGGGGTGGCTGGAGGGCTATCTGCTCACCGGACGCCACGGTCTCTTCAACACGTACGAGGCTTTCGTGCACATCGTCGATTCGATGTTCAATCAGCACGCAAAGTGGGTGAAGACCAGTAAGGATGTGCCGTGGCGGCGCCCGATCGCGTCGCTCAACTATCTCCTGTCCTCGCACGTGTGGCGGCAGGATCACAACGGTTCCTCACATCAAGATCCCGGCTTCATCGATCACGTCGTCAACAAGAAGGCAGACGTCGTCCGCGTGTACCTGCCGTTCGACGCGAACACACTTCTGTCGACGTACGACCACTGCCTGCGCAGCGTCAACTACGTCAACGTCGTCGTCGCCGGCAAACAGCCCACCTTCAACTGGCTGAGCATGCCGCAGGCCGTCGAACACATGACCCGTGGCGTTGGCATTTTCGAGTGGGCCGGCTCCGAAGTAGAAGGTGAGCAGCCCGACGTAGTGTTGGGCTGCGCCGGTGACGTGCCCACTCTGGAAGTACTCGCGGCCGCGTCCCTCCTTCGCACGGCGATCCCCGACCTCAAGGTGCGCGTCGTCAATGTGGTGGATCTCATGTGGCTCGTCAGCGAAGGTGAACACCCGCACGGCATGAGCGACCGGGAGTACGACGCCATCTTCACTACCGACCGTCCCATCGTCTTCGCGTACCACGGCTACCCATGGCTGATCCACCGACTGACGTATCGGCGAGCGGGTCACGAGAACCTGCACGTGCGCGGCTTCAAAGACGAGGGCACGACAACGACGCCCTTCGACATGGTCATGCTCAACGACATCGACCGCTATCGGCTCGTCATCGACGTGCTCGATCGCGTTCCGGGACTCAGTGAACGCTATGCCGGGCTGCGCCAACGCATGCAGGACGCCCGCGTGCGAGCGCGGGCGTACACCCGGGAGTTCGGTGAAGACATCCCCGAGGTTGCCGACTGGATCTGGACAACCGGCCCGGAGCTGCTGGCGCGCGAGGTGAACACCGGCGTGGGCACCCCCGAGGCAGATGCCCGTGCAAACAGTGACGACGCCGCATGAGTGGCGGCGGAATCCTAACTCGGCGGAAAGTGCGCGATATGGATAGGTGCCTGCGAACGGACGGAAGGGGTTTGCAGGACCGTGTCTTCGTAGGGTCGTGTCGGCTCGTGAGCACTCACTGGTGGCGTGAGAATGGCTGGCTCAGGAGACGTCCTAAGCAGGTTCGTGTGCTCAGCGAATCGACGGCCGGAGACCGAGTCCGGCGTGATGCACACGTAGTTGTACTTCGTCGTGGGGCTAGACGAGATCATCGCCTGCACGCCCGATTGAAGGATCTCGGTGTCGAAGGCGAGACGACGGGCGGAACCTCGGATAACCGCGCTCCACTGGAAGCCGGCGTCTACGCCGTCGATCTCCAGCGCGACGCTCGAGTGCGCAGTGATCGCCATCAGTTTCAACCCGGGTGCGGACTTGATATAAATGGCTTTGTCGCGGACCACATAGTTCAGCGGAAACACGTCAGGTGCGCCATCCAATCCCTCAACGGCAAGCCGGCCGAAGGATTCCGCCTCGATCATCGTCCAACACTGCGCCTCAGTCAGGTGCTCCACCGCATGGCGGGCGGGCTCCACATGGGCAGTTAGGTAGGCGTTCTCGTCGACGATGGCGCCGGGTTCGTCCATCTCGCGGTCATCCCTGATTGTTGTCATTGTTACTCCCTGTCTCTTCTATTCGACATCGTCGCCTGATGCGAAAACAGGGCCGAAGGTCCCTCCGACTCAGGAAGCCATCCACGCCACCGGACGATTGATATCTCTGACCGACAGCACTCGAACATCGGAACATCATGCAGAAGACCTCACTCATCGCACTCGCCCGACACGAACTCGTCCATGCGCGAGAGGCGGCTAGCGGCCGAAGCTCGAAGACAGTCTTCGGGGGCCACGAGCATCATCTCCGTCAGACATTGATCGCCCTCACCGCGGGCGAAAGCCTCGCCGAACACGAGAACCCTGGGGAGGCGACCCTGCAGGTTCTCGAGGGTCGAGTGCTCCTCATATCCGGCGACGTGTCCTGGAACGGCTCTCCAGGAGACCTTATGACGATTCCGGATGGACGCCACTCGCTGGACGCCGTCGAAGACTCCGTCATCCTCCTCACCGTCGTGAAGCAGAGTTGAGCCACGACTCTCATGTGATCCGCTGGCGACAAGGGCGCCGAGGCCGAACATGCATCAGCCCGGTGGCGCAGCGCGAGAGCTCGAGCAGGTGCATCAGGCAAAGGTCAAGCTCCGACCGACACGATCGCGACGAAGCGGTCCTTCTCATACGGTCAAACGGAATGCGCTCAGTTCTGGAACCAGCCTCGGCCGGCGGTAGGCGGTCAATATGTCCGAGACCCCAGCGTCTCCCTTGGTAGAAGTGAGCCAGACCAGCAGCTATGGCTCACTAACCTGGTCCCGTGGCACAGTTGTGGCACAGTTGACCGCGACACGCCGTGCATCCAAAGGCAGGGGGATGCTGGTGTGCCAAGATTTCGGCATACCGAAAACCGCGTAATTCCGCGGCAAAATGGCCGATTTGCACCCCGAAAAATGAGAGTTCGAATCCCCTATCCTCCGCTCTCACGATCCGCGTGTTTACGAGGGATCGCGTCCCTGAAAACGCTCGCGGCACAGTTGCGGGCAAAGTCACGACCGCTTCGTGATTCGAAAACCGGTCCGCTGATGTCGAAGATCGGCCGATTCTGATCGGCTGTCGCTACGAATGGACCAGCGTCGGCTGCCGGGCTCCACCGGCGACATAAGCGGGCCCCGCGCCAGAGTGGCAGAGGACGCCCTCACGTGAGGTCCGGTCTCCAGAGCTGTTCTTGTGCGATCAGGGCGAGGTTGCGGAGCATCTCAAGATCGCCGGCGGTGAACCGGCGGGGCTCGGTGTCCATGATGCATAGCGCGCCGACACGGTACCCCTGCGGGGATTCGATCGGAGCACCGGCATAGAACCGCACCCCGGGGGGGCCGACGACGGCGTCGAAGTCAGCGAAGCGCGGATCGGCTTGGGTGTCTTCCACTACGAGCTGAGAGGCCCGTCGAATGGTGGTGTCACAGAATGATTGTTCGCGCGCGACGACAATCGGTTCCATTCCGCTCACAGCCTTCATCACCTGCGTCTCGCTGCGGACGATCGTGATCACAGCCATCGGCGCTCCAAACGTGTGTCGCGCGAGCTCCGTGAGTTGGTCGAGGACTGGGTCGACACTGCTGACGAGTTCCCCGAGGTTCTCCACGGCGCGCTGACGTGCCGCTTCGTGGAACGTCCACCGGTCCGCGGTTCGCCGGCGTGCATCAGGGATTCCCGTGATCCGCGTTGCGATTCCCTCTGCCCACCGGGCGTAGACATGCGCGTTCTCCGCTTCGAACTGGTTATCGCCCGACAGCGGCATCATCGTCATGTTCGACCGAGCCGAGATCAGAGTCGAGATGACGGCGTTCAGGGCCACTGCGTGCTGGTCGACGACGCGGGCAAGAAGGCGTGGGAGCTGAGTCTTCTCGGCGAACGTGGGAATCGACAGGATGACGATCTTGGTCTCGGGCGACGTCCTCGCTTCGATATCCGAGAAGAGTGTCTCCAGGTCTTCCTCCCACTGCACGGCACTCACCAAGGCGAGTGCTTCGTTGTGTCCTACGGACAGGAGGATGAGATCGAACCGGGAGAGATCGACGTCCTTGATCGCAGGCAGACAGGTTCTTGCGGTCATCAGCTGGTCGACGACGATGTCGACATCCGTCGCATGACCAGTGCGCGCTGACAGACTGCGGGCGAGGTAGCCGGGAAGCCCAAGGTCGTGGCTGAGCACCCCGCGCCCGGTGGCCGCGCCATCTCCGGTGAGCAGTACGTGATCGCGATTCTCCCCGGTCGCATAGACGTGGGGGGTGTCATTGGCCAGGAAGGTGCGCTGCCAGGAATGAGGGCTGGCTGCCAACCACAGTGCGATCAGGAGGCGATCAAGCGGATACCAAGGCATGACAGACCTCGCAAACACCCGGGGTGAGTGGAAATCGGCACGGAACACATGGTTTCCGTATTCAAGCACTCCGCACCACCGGTCGATAGCTACGGCCATACCCATGACGCGGGCTCGGAATCGTAAGAACGGGCGTCACCCGCCTCTCGGCCTCTCGATACACTCCAACGACGGGAGGCCTCATGTTGGATCCGTCGAACGTACGTCGCGCCGCAGTCGAAGACGCCGCTCTCGCTGAACCGCGACTTCGCGACCTGCTCCGCGCGAACGCGGCCATCGTCGAGCGTCTGGACCTCGAGATCGTGCTCCGCCGCATCGTCGAGGCGGCGATGCGGTTGGTCGGTGCTCCATTCGGGGCGTTGGGTGTGCTCGCCCCTGATGGCACCCTGGAACGGTTCATCCACGTCGGCGTCGATGACGTGACGGCCCGCAAGATCGGCCGTCTGCCCACCGGGAAGGGCCTGCTCGGCGCGGTCATCACGGATGCCGCGCCGATCCGTGTCCGACATCTGGCTGAGGATCCCCGCTCCGCAGGCTTCCCGGCGCATCATCCGCCCATGGACGCCTTCCTCGGCGTCCCTCTGCGGGTGGGGGACGACGTCTACGGCAACCTCTACCTCACGTCCGGGCAGCGGGGACCGTTCAGCGCGGAGGATGAAGAGCTGGTCCTCGCGCTCGCGGCGACGGCGGGGAT
Source organism: Microbacterium songi (assembly GCF_042747925.1). Classification (NCBI taxonomy): domain Bacteria; kingdom Bacillati; phylum Actinomycetota; class Actinomycetes; order Micrococcales; family Microbacteriaceae; genus Microbacterium; species Microbacterium songi. Next base: position 324,272 of record NZ_JBHZIE010000001.1, on the reverse strand, counting down.
CGCGATCGAGAATGCCCGCCTGTACGACCTCGCGAGAACCCGAGAGATATGGAGCGTCACGACCGCGGACGTGATGGCCGCGATGCTGGAGGTCTCCGGCGAAGACGTGCTCAGCGTCATCACCGAGCGCGTCGGGGCGCTGCTCGAGGTCGACCTCGTCGTCGTCGTCGTCCCGCACGGCGTCGAGGACTTCCGAGTCACGACCGTTCACGGCGTCAGCGCCGGGCCTCTCCTCGGACGCGTCTTTCCCGCCGCCGGCACACTCGCCGCCCGCGCTCTGGCCACCCAGGGCGCCGCGAGCCTCCCGTGCGACGCCGATCGAGAGCCTGTGGGCTGGCATGTGTCGGGGCCGACTGTGGCGATCCCCCTCTACAGCGGCGGGGAGCCGCTCGGCGTCCTCACGATGGCTCGACGAACCGGAGCGTCCTCCTTCACGGAAGCGGAGTTGGGCATGGCATCTGCATTCGCAGATCAGGCCAGCGTCGCCATCGAGATCGTCCGCGCCCGAGAGGACCGCCGCCGCCTCGAAACGTCCCGAGATCGGAGCCGCATCGCGCGAGACCTCCACGACCATGTCATTCAGCGGCTCTTCGGCGCAGGCCTCTCGCTTCAGGCGTTGTCGACGGCGGCGGACGGCGAGACATCCGCCGCCCTCAACACGCAGGTCGATGCGATCGACGCGGCGATCAAGGACATCCGCACGGTCGTGTTCGCGCTCGGTGCGGGCGAGAGAGGCACGGAGAAGCTCACTCGCGACCGGCTGCTCGACGTCGTATCGGAAGGCTCCGCAGGTCTGTCGTCGACCCCCCGCATCACGTTCTCGGGACCCCTGGATTCCTTGGTGCCGTCATCGCTCGCCGATGAGCTGGTCGCGGTGCTGCGGGAATGCCTCACGAACATCGTCAGGCATGCCGATGCTCATCTCGTCGAGGTGGCCGCCGAAATCACTCTCGACGCCATCACGCTCACCGTCACCGACGACGGGTGCGGCATGACGGGCGCTGTGCGCATGAGCGGTCTGGCGAACATCACCGAACGGGCCGTCCTGCTCGGCGGAGAGTGCACGATCACCTCCGACGGCCTTTCCGGTACCCGCATCGAATGGTCTGTGCCCGTCGCGCGGGGCGACGAGTCAGGAGGACAATGATCAACGTCTTCCTGGTGGACGACCATGAAATCGTCCGTCGCGGCATCGCGCAGCTCATCGACGCGGAGCCGGACCTCACCGTCGTCGGCGAGGCGGGCACCTTCCGCGAGGCCCTGCGCCGGGTCGACGCAACCCTCCCCGATGTCGCCGTGCTCGACGTGCGCCTTCCCGACGGCGACGGAGTGAACCTCTGCCGCGACATCCGCTCCGCCCATCCGGAGATCGCGTGCCTCATTTTCACCGCGTACGACGACGACGACGCTCTGCGACTGGCCGTCCTGGCCGGTGCGAGCGGCTACGTGCTCAAGAACATCCGCAGCGGAGCACTCATCGCCGCCGTCCGACGCGCCGCCGGCGGAAGGACCATCCAATCCACCGAAGTGCTTCGGCGGGGCGCGACGATCATCCGTCCCGTCTCTCAGACGACTGGTCCACTCGTCTGCCCTGATCTCTCGATGAGGGAGAACCAGGTCCTCGATCTGATCACGGGCGGGCTCACGAATCGGGAGATCGGCGAGAGGCTCGGCCTCGCCGAGAAGACGGTGAAGAACTACGTGAGCGCACTCCTGGCCAAGCTGGGCATGGAACGTCGAACCCAGGCAGCGGTGTACGGATTCGAGCGAAAGCGGACGACACCCTGACCTCGAGACGGCCGTTCTCCACCCCCGAGTGCGAGCGCGGGTTCGGGAACGACCACTCGACGCGCCCGAGCCCCGTCTTGGCGCCCCGGCGACCCGTCAGCGAGTGTCCGTCGGCGGGTCGTCTGCATCGAAGTCGACTTCGTCGGCGAGGAGAGCCCGGTCTTGCGCCGAATCCTTCCGATCGCCCTTCGCGTGCGCCCGGTCCTGCGCGGCCGCGCGGCGCTCCCCGTGACCGGCGTAGTCTTCGCCGGTTTCCAGGAACGCGCGCAGATCTGCCGCTCGCGAGCGCTCATCGGCTGCCGCGTCGCGAGCGCCGGCGGCATCGTCTCGCTTCTCAGCGTCGCTCAGGACCTTGATGACCCGATCTGCTTTCGTCGCGGGGGCTCCACTGTCATCACCCGCGGGCGCCTTTTCCCGATCGCCCTCGGGTGACCCCGAACCGCCTGAATCGACCACGCTCACATCTAACACCCCATGGGTCCGCCGATCGACGGCTGCGTCTTCAGGCATCTCCGTGGGGTGATGGTCGACGAGCCCGCCTGCCGCGTCGGGCGGGTGATCCGGCACAGTGCGGTCGGGATGGATGCTGACACCGCGCGATCGTCGCTCCGCCACCAGACGAGGAATTTGGTCGACGACATGTCGATGTCACCACGGGGCACTATGGTCACGCCATGGTCACCGGTCCGGCAGATCCCCCCGCGCTCGCTCGCAGGTTGAGCCTGTCCGACGCCGTGATGATCGGTCTCGGGTCGATGATCGGGGCGGGAGTCTTCGCGGTCTTCGCTCCGGCCGCGCAGGTGGCCGGAGCGGGCCTCCTGATCGGGCTCGGACTCGCAGCCGTGGTCGCGTTCTGCAACGCGACCTCGTCCGCGCAACTCGCCGCTCAGTACCCCACGTCTGGAGGGACGTATGTGTTCGGGCGGGAGCGGCTGGGCGAGTGGCCCGGCTTCTTCGCCGGCTGGAGCTTCGTGGTCGGCAAGTCCGCGAGCTGTGCCGCGATGGCTCTGACGTTCGCCGCCTATGTGGTCCCCGGACCGCTGCAGAAGGCCGTCGCCGTCGTCGCCGTCATCGCGTTGGTGGGGATCAATCTGCTCGGCGTCACGCGGACGGCCGCACTCACGAAGATCCTCGTCAGCTGCGTCCTCGTCGTTCTCGTCGTCGTCATCGTGATTGCTGTGGGATCCGTCGCCGTCTCGGGCGCACGCGGGACGGCCGCGGGTGATGCGCCGACCGGTGGGTACGGCATCCTGCAATCCGCCGGGCTGCTGTTCTTCGCCTTCGCGGGATACGCGCGTATCGCGACGATGGGTGAAGAGGTGAGGAATCCGTCGGTGGTGATCCCCCGGGCGATCGTCATATCGCTGACGGGTGTCCTCGCCTTGTACGCGACGCTGGGGGTCCTGCTGCTGACCGGGCTCGGGCCGCAACGGCTGGCGAGTTCCGACGCACCGCTGATCACACTGGTGGTGCACGCCGGCGCGTCGTGGATGACCCCCGCGGTGCAGATCGCAGCCGCGCTCGCCGCACTCGGCGCGCTTCTGGCGCTGATCGCCGGAATCGGCCGGACAACCCTGGCAATGGCCCGCACAGGCGATCTCCCCCGGACGCTGGCGGCGATCGACCCCACATCCCAGGTACCGCGTCGCGCCGAGACGGTCCTCGCGGTCGCCGTGTGCGCACTCGTCGTCCTCGTCGACCTGCGGCAGGCGATCGGCTTCTCCTCCTTCGGCGTTCTGCTGTACTACTTCGTCGCCAATGTGGCCGCGTTCACGCAGGACCGACCGCACCGCCGATACCCACGCCCGCTTCCCCTCCTCGGGGCCGCGGGGTGTTTGATCCTCGTGGTCACCCTTCCCTGGCAGTCCATCGTGGGCGGGGCGGCAGTCGTAGGCGTCGGCATCCTCTACCGATTGATACGCCTCCGCCGTCGGCCACGTCGATCTCGCGTGATTCCTCGCGCGTGAGGCACCGTCGGCGAACTTTCCTGACGATCGCGCGGAATAGCAAGGGTGGGGACAATATCCGTGCGTCCTGGTTACCTCACGCAGTGGCTGCGCACACGCAGTCTCATCAACGTGATAACCAACAAGGACACATCATGACCAACACCACCGCGGACACCCGCGTCTCCCGCGTCTCCACCGAGACCAAAGCGGCTTTCAAGACGACGGAGTTCATCGTCTACATCGTCGTGCTCATCGCCATGTTCATCGCCTCCGCCGTCGTGGACAGCAACGAGGACGGTCAGGGCTTCGGCGCCGAGCAGGTCTGGCTCTACGCCACCCTGTTGACCATCGGATACATGATCAGCCGCGGCTTGGCCAAGTCCGGCAGCCGCGAGCACTACGACCGCGACGAGGCCAGCGCCCGCCGCTGACCCTCGCACCGGAACGTCATGGACGCTTCGGACCACGGAGATCGACGATGGCCCTCTGCGACGCAGGGGGCCATCGTCCTTCCCAGGGAGCGCGGGGATCATCCGTCCGCCGTCGTAACGGCGGTCGGAGCGGCTATGCCGTCCGGAGCTCCGCCAGCAACGCCTCGACCCGCCCGCGGATCTCGTCGCGGATCGGACGGACCGCTTCGATGCCCTGGCCGGCGGGATCGTCCAGCTCCCAGTCCTCGTAGCGCTTGCCGGGGAAGATCGGGCAGGCATCCCCGCACCCCATCGTGATCACGACATCGGATTCGCGGACCGCGTCCACTGTCAGCACCTTCGGCGTGTGACCTTCGATATCGATGCCTTCCTCGGCCATGGCCTGGACGGCTACCGGATTGATGGAGTCCTTCGGCGCAGATCCGGCGGAAAGGACCTCCACATCATCTCCGGCGAGCTCCCTCAGGTAGCCGGCGGCCATCTGGGAGCGCCCGGCATTGTGGACGCAGACGAACAGGACAGTGGGTTTCGTGCTCATGAGGGTCTCGCCATCTCTTGGTGGTCATCTGAATCAACGCGGGTCTCGACGTCTGCCGGGTTCGTGGCGCGGCGCCGCTCGATCAGCAGCGTGTCCCGCCAGCTTCCGGCATGCGGACCAGCGCCCGCCCGGGCGATCCGCTCCCGCCGTCCGACCACGCGGAAGCCGTTCTTCTCGTGCAGCCTTCGACTGGCGGTGTTCTCGGGAAAGATGCTCGACTGGATCGTCCAGAAGCCTGCCGCGTCAGCCGCCGTGATGAATGCCTGCAGCAGCGACGTGGCGACACCCGCCCGCCGCGCCTCCGCATCGACGTACACCGAGTGCTCGATCACGCCGCGGTACGCCGCGCGGGAGGAGACGGCGGATGCCGCGACCCAGCCGACGACCGCCCCGTCCGCATCGACCGCCACGAAACGCAGACCGGTCAGCTTTCCTGCGTCGAAGGACTCCCATACCGGGGTGACCACTTCGAAGGTGGCCTCCCCCTCGAGCATGCCCTGCGCGTAGATCCTCTCGACGGCCGGCCAGTCGGATGCGTACATCGCGCGGATCTCCGTCACGCGCAGCATCCGTCCCCGGCGCCGTCCGTGGAGCACACGCCCGTCGCGGGCAGCACGAGTTCGACCGCTGAAGCCGACCCCATGTCGCCCGCGAGCCACGCTGTCACGGATCGCACCTGCTCATAGCCCGTCGCGAGCAGGAACGTGGGCGCCCTCCCATAGGACTTCATTCCGACGATGAAGAACCCCGGCTCGGGGTGCGAGAGCTCACGGAAGCCGTGCGGTTCGACGGTGCCGCACGAGTGCACGTTGGGGTCGATGAGCGGGGCGAGTCGCTTCGGCGCCTCGACGATGTCGTCGAGATCGAGGCGGACTTCCCGGAGCATCTCGAGATTCGGGCGGAAGCCCGTGGCGTTCACCACCACATCGGTGGCGTGGGTGACGAGTTCGCCGCGCCGGTGCCCCACGAGCTCAGCGGCCCGTGCCCTCCGGTGCGCCCGGATGATCTCGAATCCATCGACGACGACGATATCGCCGCGCCCGACCGCACGATCGACCCGGTCTCCGAGATGAGCGCGACCGATCAGCTCGTCGTCCGAAGAAGACGAGACACGCACCGCGTGCGAGGTGCGAATGAGCCAGGTCACCGTCGTCCCCGCCTCCTCGCGGGCGAGCGTGACGAGGGCGAGCAGTGTATTCGCGGCGGAATGACCGGCACCGACAACGGTGACCCTTCTGCCGGCGAACCGCGCGCGGTCGCGTCCGAGCACGTCGGGCAGCGCCGGCGACACGAGGTCGGCGATCTCCGTCGCCCCGATCAGCTCGAGTCCGCTCGATGACAGCGGGTTCGGCGATCGGTAGGTGCCTGACGCATCGATCACCGCTCGAGCGAGGACGTCCTCGATCCGGCCGTCCGCCGCACGGATGCGCACCGCGAATGGCGTGGTGGCCCGAAACTTCGTCCGCGTGCGGTCCATTCCGTCACGGGACACCGCCAGCACCTCCACCCCTGCACGGATGCGAGAGGCGATCCCCTCGCACCCCGCGAGCGGCGCGAGATAGTCGGCGACGAGCTCCGCGCCGGTCGGCGCGCGTTCGGGCTCAGACAGACTCCAGCCCACCGTCTCCAGCAGGCGGCGCGAGGCAGGATCGACCAGGTGCTTCCACGGGGAGAAGAGCCGGGTGTGACCCCAGGCGCTCACGCTGGCCGCGGCATCCGGCCCGGCTTCGAAGACGACGAACTCGATGTTCCGCTCGAGCAGATGCGCCGCGGCCGACAGGCCTATCGGTCCGGCCCCGATGATGACCACCGGCAGCGTCGACAGCACGGGCGTCTGCACGACACGGGGCGTCAGATCGATCAAGGTCACGGCAGCCTCCTGCGATATCGATCACCGTCGATATCCGATTGTCCCCGCATCTATCGACGCTTGTCAATATCGACTATCGTCGATGTATGACGACCATGATCGAGGTGACGGACGTCTCGGCCGCGACCTGCCGCACACCGCTCGTGCGCGAGCCGTTGACGGCCGCCGAAGCGGCCGATCTCGCGTCCACGATGAAGGCCCTGGCCGATCCCACCCGCCTGCGCCTCCTGTCCATCGTCGCCGCATCCGAACACGCGGAAGCCTGCGTCTGCGACCTCATCGAGCCGGTCGGGCTCAGCCAGCCGACGGTCTCGCACCACCTCAAGATCCTGACGGCGGCGGGCTTCCTGAGTCGCAGCAAGCGCGGCACGTGGGCGTACTTCACGCTCGTACCGGGTGCGCTGGATCGCGTGTCTCAGCTCCTCGTCGCTCCGTGATCAGCACGGTCAGATCCGCCACCGGCGAACTGCTGGGGAGCGCCGGATTGGCGGCGGTCGTCGTGGGCTCGGGCATCGCCGCGCAGCGACTCTCCCCCGCCGACACGGGTCTTCAGCTCCTCGAGAACGCGCTCGCCACCGCGCTGGGACTGGGAGTGCTGATCCTGGTCTTCTCCCCTGTCTCGGGGGCGCACTTCAATCCTGTCGTCACCGTCGTCGACATCGTGCTGCACCGTCGCCCGTGGTCCGTCGCGGCCGTTTACCTGCCGGTCCAGGTCATCGGATGCATCGCCGGGGCTGTGCTCGCGAACCTCATGTTCGCCGTTCCGGCGGTGGACTGGAGCACGACGGACAGATCGGGCCCGCACCTGCTGCTGTCGGAGACGATCGCCACGGCGGGCCTCATCGTCGTCGTGTTCGCTCTGGCTCGTTCCGGGCGGTCCCACCTCGCGGCACCCGCCGTCGGCGCCTACATCGGCGCGGCGTACTTCTTCACGTCTTCGACGAGCTTCGCGAATCCTGCCATCACCGTCGGCCGCATGTTCACCGACACCTTCTCGGGCATCGCTCCTGCCTCGGCGGCGCCGTTCATCGCCGCTCAGCTCGTCGGGGCAGCGATCGGCTGGGGGCTGGTGCGTCTGCTGTTCCCGGTACGGGCTCCCACCTCGGCCGGTGACCGGGCCGGTGCCCGCCGACGCGGCTAGCATCACCGGCAGCCTCATGCAATCCCGGCGACGGTGCCGGGCCTCCCCCGTACCGTCGAGGTATGGCAACGACAACTGCAACCAAACCGGCCGCGTCCAAGACCCCGAGCGCTGCGGCGAAGAACAAGCGGCGCCCCGCCCGCGGCGCCGGTCTGACCGATGAGCAGAACGCCGAAAGCGGCTTCTTCGCGTCGGCCGAGCTGAGCGAGAACATGCAGAAAGTGCTCGTCGACCTCATCGAGCTGGCCTCGCAGGGCAAGCAGGCGCACTGGAACGTGGTCGGGAAGAACTTCCGCGACACACATCGACAGCTCGACGAGATCATCGAGGAAGCCCGCGAGTTCAGCGACACGATCGCCGAGCGGATGCGGGCGCTGCACGCCCTTCCCGACGGGCGCAGCGACACCGTGGCCGAGACCACCACGCTCCCCGAGTTCCCGCAGGGCGAGATCGACACGAGCGAGGTCATCGACCTCGTGACCGAGCGCCTCGAGGCGACCATCTCGACCTGCCGTGAGGTTCACGACGACATCGACGACGAGGACCCCACGAGCGCAGACATCCTGCACGCGATCCTCGAGAAGCTCGAGCAGTTCGCGTGGATGGTCAGCGCCGAGAACCGGGTACCCGGCGCCCGCTGATCGCGATGTGGACGTCGTCGCGGCTCAGGTGCCGTCGGCGACGTCCACTCCCAGCCACTGCGCGAGCTCATCGATCTCGGCGCGGACCATCTCGTGCTCTTCAGGGGCGAACGGCTCGAACTCGTGGACGGCGTTGATGCGCAGCATCCCCCGTTCCGCTGTTCTGTCGACCTCGGCGTCCAGCATGCCGACGAAGCGATCGCCCATCAGAATGGGATGTGCGAAGTACCCGAAGCGGCGCTGGGACCGAGGCTTGAACTGCTCGAGCACATAGCTGAATCCGAAGAGCTCCTCGAGACGCGGCCGATCGAAGAGCATGCCGTCGTACGGGTTGAGGAAGGCGATGCGTCCGCCCGCATCGTCGTCGAGGGCCGCGAGTGCCGCCGGGTCGACACGGTAGCGGCGACTCGAGCCCGCAATCGTGGCGGGGACCCCGGCGTCGCCCACGGGCGTCCACGGTGATCGTTGCTTCGCGATGCCGGCCGCCTCGAGCCGGCGCTCGTCCAGGAGGCGGGCCGCGTCGTCTTCGCCGTACTGTGGAAGATCTCGGGGGTAGACGCGCTCGGCGAGGTCCCACCGGCGCTGCCGCCCCTCGCGACCTACGATCGCGACGCGGCCCTGCCGAAGCAGGAAGTCCAGCATGTGGGGCACCTGGTTCGATCCCGACCATCCGTCGGGTGCACGGCTGACCTGCGAGGTGTCGGGGATGCCGGAGGCGAGCATCGGACCCTCCGCGCGCAGCCTTGCGAGCACGTCCCGCCGAAACCGGTCGTTCGCCACGAGCCACTGACGCGTGCTGTCGCGGCGCGGCCAGTGCCGCATCGCCGGCAGCATGAGCGGAAGCAGGCTGATCGGACGGAAAGCGCCGTCGAACTCGAACAGCAGCCGGTCCATCTCGACAGCCTTCACGAGCTGACCCGCCTCGTACGACCAGCCGATGCGCGACCACAGGATGGTGTGCTCGCTGGGGGCGATCGTCTTCGTCGGGTCGATCTTGATCGCGCCGATCTGCTCAGCGACCTCGACGACGTCGCCCGGGCGCTCGGCATCAAGCAGCTGCGCACGCACGGCTATGCGCCGCGCCTGGTCTCGCGTGAGCTGCACGGCCGTCGGCTTGGTCACCACGTCCCGAGGGTAGCGCGGGCCACGGACGGCGCCTCGATCGTCAGTCGCGGGCGCCCGTTCGGCCGGCCAGCGCCGCCAACTCGTCGCCGACGAGACGCTGTGTGGTCCACTCCGTCATCGCCACCGCTCCGATCGAACGGTAGAAGCCGATGGCCGGCGCGTTCCAGTCGAGCACGGTCCACTCGAGACGCGAATACCCGCGCTCGATGCACACCTCGGCGAGCGACGCGATGAGCGCCTTTCCGTATCCCCGCCCCCGATGCTCCTCGGCGATGTGGAGATCCTCGAGCCAGATCCCGTGCCTGCCCGTCCACGTCGAGTACGTCAGGAACCACAGCGCGATACCCAGGATCTCGCCGTCGCTTCCCGCGACGACGTGCGCAAAAGCCCGCGGCGCCTCTCCGAAAAGTGTCTGCGTCAGCGCCCCCACGGTGTTCTCCACCGCATCGGGCTCGCGCTCATAGTCGGCAAGCGCCTGGATACCCGCGAGGATACCCGGCTCATCGCCCGGACGCGCTTCGCGCAGGACGGCACCGTCGGGGAAGTTGTGGATGGCCATGGTTCGAGCGTAGCGATCGTGACGGGCGCGGCATCCGGTGGTCGGTCGTCAGCGGATCTCGGGCACGTCGTCCGACGGCACGACGATCGGCAATTCGCGCGCATCGTCCCACGGCTCGGTCCACCCCAGGCGATCGAACAGCCCGTCGAGCAGCATCCCGGTGAAGCCCCATACGAGGTACTCGCCGTCGTCGTGCGCCACGACGAACCCCGGCCCGCGCCATTCCTGACCATCGCGGCGCATGATGGTGACGCCGCGGCGGGCGGGATCGAGCAGGTCCGCCACGGGCACGCGGAACACGTCGGCGGATTCGGCGGTGTCGACCACGCGGATCGGGGACGGATGCCGCCACCACCCGATCACGGGGGTGACCACGTGTCGCGAGTAGGCCAGGGGTACTTCCGGCAGGATTCCGAGCACGTCCACGCCGGCGGGGTCGAGGCCCGTCTCCTCCCATGCCTCCCGCAGGGCGGCGTCGATCGGTCCTGCGTCGCCGGGATCGACGCGTCCGCCGGGGAACGCGATCTGCCCGGCGTGCGCGCGCAACGTCGTCGCGCGTGCCAGCAGCAGCACGTCGAGGTCGCGCGGGACGGCCGTCGAAGGGCTTTTGCTCGGGCGCTCGTCCATCACCCCGAACAGCATGAGCACGGCCGCCGGACGCGCGTCGGCGCTGGTCGGCAGGTCGGCGATCGAGACCAGTCCGCGGCTGTCGCTCCGCGTGCCTTCGTGCATCGACGCTGCGAGAGCCGCGAGCTGATCCCGAGCACTCTGCGAGGCGTCACGAACGGGCATGCTTTCAGGCTACGCCGCTCGCGCGGGTTCGATTCCGCACGGCCCCGGGCACAGCGTCCGCCCCCGCCCGGCGCCCGTCCGACTCAGCCGCGGAAGAAGACCTCCGCCACCCGCGCCAGGTCGTAGAGATCGCTGACGCCGGCGAGCTCGCGCGCCGAGTGCATCGACAGGATCGGGATGCCGACATCGACCGTGCGGATACCGAGCCGTGTCGCGGTGATCGGGCCGATCGTCGAGCCGCACGGCACGGCGTTGTTCGACACGAACTCCTGGCTGACGATGCCGGCCTGGGCGCACCAACCGTTCCATGCGGCCGCGCCGCCGGCGTCGGTGGCGTAGCGCTGATTGGCGTTGATCTTGAGGATGGGCCCCGAGCCGAGGATGGGGCGGACGACCGGATCGTGACGCTCGGGGTAGTTGGGATGCACCGAGTGTCCGACATCGCTGGAGAGACACCAGGAGGCTGCCATCGATCGCATCTGCTGCTCGCGGTCGGCTCCGAGAGTGAGCCAGATGCGCTCCTGGACGTCCGAGAGGAACGGTCCCGCGGCGCCGCTGCGGGTCGCGGAGCCGACCTCCTCGTGATCGAAGACCGCGAGCATCGCGATGTGGTCGGCGTCGAAACCGTCAGCGGCGCGCTCGAGCGCGACCACGCCGGCGTGCACCGATGCGAGGTCGTCGAGCCTGCCGGACGCGAAGAACACGTCATCCTTGCCGAACACCTGCCCGCGCGAGGAGTCCGCCGTGATGATGTCGAAGCCGCGGATGCGCGCCGCATCGACGTCGGCGCTGCGGGCGAGTTCGCCGAGGATGTCGGCGGATGCCGCGTCCCCCAGGCCCCACACCGGCTGGGTGTGCGCCTGCTTGTCCAGTGTCAGACGATCGTTCTGCTCACGATCGAGGTGGATGGCGAGCTGGGGCAGCCGCAGCAGCGGTCCTGTCGCCGCCAGGACCGAGGTGCCGTCGTCGAGCACCAGACGTCCGGCCAGTGTCAGCTCCCGGTCGAGCCACGAGTTGAGAAGCGGGCCACCGTAGATCTCCACACCGGCCTGCAACCAGCCGAGCCTCCCGGTGGTCGGCTGAGGTTTGAGCACGAAGCCCGGCGAATCGCTGTGCGCCCCGAAGATGCGCGTACTCGTCGCGGCGGTGGCTGTCGCCGGCACGACCCAGGCGATCACCGCCCCGTCGCGGAGCACGAGGAAACGTCCCGGCTTTCCGTCCTTCGTGCCGGTCGCGTCGGGCCAGGCGGCGCGCTCGTCGAGTGCAGTGAACCCGGCGTCGATCATGCGCCCTGCGACGGTGGCCGCAGCATGGTAGCTCGAAGGCGAGGCCGCGACGAAGTCGGCGAGGTCTTCGGCGTGGGCACGGGCGGTCGAGGGTGTCGGCATGCGGGCTTTCTGGGTTGCGGGGCGTTGGTTTTCGGGGGCCGTGGTTGTTCGGGGCGCATGGCGGTGCGGGGTGCTGCGGTGCGGGTGTGTGAAGGGGCTGTGCCGGTTGCTGTGGTTCGATCGTAGTTCGGGAGGTGCACCGGCTCGGCAAAGGACCATTCGTCCTGGAATCCCCACCGGGAGGTCGGGCGCCGATCCCCCTCCGATCGCGGTCACCTGTGCGGTGGGCGTGGGATCCTCCGCCGATGGATCGTCCGGGGTCGCGCCGCACGGCATCTTCCGGCGGCGCAACGGCGGCCGGTCTCGGGCGACTGGCCTGGGTCGACTGAGATCGGGGAGGCAGGTCTAGGGCGAGCGCACCAGCGCGTCAGCGCATCAGCGCATCGACGCGACCTGGGAAACGTCGGCGACCTCTTCGGCCGCAGCAGGCGGCGCGTCGAGCGTGATGCGGTCGGCACGGGAGTACACGTTCATCGACTCACCGCGGAGGAAGCCGACGAGCGTGAGCCCCGAAGCATCCGCCAACTCCACCGCCAACGAGGACGGAGCAGACACCGCCGCGAGGATCGGTATTCCGGCCATCACCGCTTTCTGCACCAGTTCGAAACTCGCGCGACCCGACACCTGCAGCACCGTGCCGGTCAACGGCAGGCGATCCGCGAGCACAGCCCACCCGATCACCTTGTCGACGGCGTTGTGGCGGCCGACATCCTCCCGGAGGACGAGCAGTTCACCTGTCGCCGCGTCGAACAGCGCCGCCGCATGAAGGCCACCCGTCTTGTCGAAGACCGCCTGTCGAGCGCGCAGCTCGTCGGGGAACCGGGTCAGCGCGCGCGCCGACAGGGTCGAGGCATCCGTCGCCACGTCATACGACGAGACCGTCTCGACCGCATCGATCGACGCCTTCCCGCACATGCCGCACGAACTCGTCGTGTAGAAGTTGCGCGTGAGGTCGGGCGACGGCAGCGCCACATCGGGAGCGAGGCTCATATCCAGCACGTTGTAGGTGTTGCCCGGATCCGTCGACGCCGAACCGGGCGCGCCCCGTCCGATGCTCAGCAGCCCGGCCGACCCCGCGCTCCCGAGACCGCCCTGCCCGCCCGTGCCGGGCCCGCCGCAGTGGATGGCCGACCGGAACTGGTCACCACGAGAGATCACACCCTCCGAGACGAGGAATCCCGCCGCGAGCTCGACGTCGTTCCCGGGCGTCCGCATCGTGATCGCCAAGGGGGTTCCCCCCACCCGGATCTCGAGCGGCTCCTCCACCGCGAGCGTGTCGGAACGACGGACCGCACCGCCCGCGAGGGTGATCTTCACGACCGGTCTGCGTACGGTGATGCGCCCCATCGCGCCATGCTAACCCGGCCTGCACCGCCAGGCTCGATCAGCTCCCGGTCGATCGCCGACTCAGCCGCCGATCGCGTTCATCCCACGCGCCGGCTGGAGGAACGACGGATCGTTGATCGCGTGACCCGGCAGTTTGCCTCGCACGCAGGATCGCAGCATCCGATCGATCTCGGCGTCCGGTGCGCCCGCCCGCAACAGGGGCAGCAGGTCGTACTCCGTTGTGGAGAACAGGCAGTTGCGCAACTGACCATCGGCCGTCAGGCGCATGCGGTCGCAGTTGCCGCAGAACGGAGCCGTGACCGAAGCGATCACGCCGACCGTCGCGGGTGGCCCACCGGCCGGCACACCGGCACCCTCGAGCACGAAGCGCTCCGCAGGAGCACCACCCCGCCCGGGCACGGGAGTCAGCGTCCACCGTGCGCCGAGGGTCTCGAGGATCTCCTCACGCGTCACCATCTCCGCCCGACTCCACGTGTGTCCGGCATCGAGCGGCATCTGCTCGATGAATCGCAGCTCGGCACCGTGTCCGATCGCGAACGCGACCAGGTCCACCAATTCGTCGTCGTTGACACCCCGCATCGCGACGGCGTTCAGCTTGAGTGGGCGCAACCCGGATGCCGCCGCCGCAGCGATCCCCTCGAGCACGTCGTCCAGGCGATCCCTGCGCGTCAGATCGCGGAAACGATCGCGGTCGATGGTGTCGATCGAGATGTTGACGCGATGCAAACCGGCATCGATCAATGCCGGCAGCATCTCGCGCAGCCGGATGCCGTTCGTGGTCATCGCCAGCTGCACCGGCCCGGCGGGGCTCTCGATCGCCGCGAGGCGACGGACGACGTCGACGATGTCGGTCCGCAGCAGCGGCTCGCCACCGGTCAGTCGGAACGTGGTGACTCCCGCAGCGGCGGCGACGCGGGCGATCCGCTCGATCTCGTCGAGCGTCAGGATGCTCTGCCGCGCCAGCCACTCGTTGCCCTGCTCGGGCATGCAATACGTGCAGCGCAGCGAACAGCGGTCGGTGAGCGAGATGCGGAGGTCACGATGCACCCGCCCGTGCGTATCGATCAAAGGACCGGATGCCTCGACCTCAGCCTCGTCCGCACCATGCATCGGTCGCCGAGGAGCGAGCGTGAGGGGAACGGCGACCATGGTCCGAGGCTACCCGCGAGATCACGCGGTCGGGTCCGCCTCGGCGGACGTCCGGGCTTTTCCCTGCCGCACTCGGCGTCATGGGGGGAAGGGGCAGCGGCACGGGGCAGCCCGTGCGGGCGCGCTCAGTCCGGCGGGCGCCACACCGGGCGGCGCTCCGCCCGGACGACGTCCGGTCGCGGCGGCGCGGACTCGTCGGTCGACAGGCGACTCTCCTCGAGGTTCGCGTATCTGTCATGCGCATCGCGCACGTCGGAGCGCCGACTGAAGATCGGTTCTGCTTCGTCGAAGAGCAGCACCGGAACGTCGTCGTCGGCACTCGGGGCCGCGCGCGCACTCGCCGCCACAACCACCGTGCCGGGCTCGAGCCCCAGCATCCGGGCGAGGCCCTCCGGCAGCACGACCGAGCTCGATTCACCTGCCGCCGGCCGGAGCGAGGCCGCGGCATCCCACACCGGTGTCCCCGGCCGGATCACGCGCACGTCGGACACGCTGGCGACCTGCCGACCTACTGCTTGGTGGACCGCTCGATCGACATGACCAGGATGACGCGGTCGGCCTTGTCGGGCGGCGGAGTCTCGCTGGGATTGCCGTACCGGTTCTGCAGGCGCACGTAGAACGCGCCCTCGGGGTCGGGCTCGATGTCGACGAGCGAGCCCGCCACCTCGAGGTACCGGAACACATTCTCGGGATCGATGATCGACAGCGCCATCGACGGGTTGTGCTGCAGATTCCGGTACTTCTGGCGCTTCGTCGTATGGGTGAAACGGACGTGCTCGCCGTCGAACTCGAACCACATCGGTGTCACCTGGACGGTGTCGTCGGGACGGACGGTGCCGAGGTGTCCGTACAGCGGACCCTCGAGTAGATGGCGGTATTCGCGGGGGATGATGTCATCGACGGTCGGCATGACCCCAGTCTGCCGGATGCGTCCGCCGCACGCCTAGGCTCGATCAGGTGGAGCAGCACGACGTGATCGTCATCGGCGCGGGCCTCGCGGGACTGCGCTGCGCGACACGTCTCGCGCAGGAGGGGCTCGACGTCGTCGTGCTCGAAGCGGCCGACGTCGTCGGTGGACGCGAGCGCACGGACGACGTCGACGGCTTCCGCCTCGACCTCGGGTTCCACGTGCTGAACCCGGCCTACCCCGCGGTGCGGCGCTGGGTCGATGTCGATGCTCTCCGGATGCGGCGCTTCCCCGTCGGGGTGCGCGTTCGTCGCGAGCAGGGCGGGCGCGGCTCCGGTCACGGCGTGGGCGTTCTCGGACATCCCCTCCGTCACCCGTCGCTGATCCTTCCGACGCTGCGCAGCGGTCTCGTCTCACCCGCCGATCTGACAGCCGTGACCCGATGGGCTGTCCCGGTGCTGCTCAGTCCCCGGCGCGTGATCGACGGGCAGGACGAGACGCTGCGCGAGGGCTGGGACCGTGCGGGCCTGACCGGGTCGCTCCGCGCCGAGGTGCTCGAACCGTTCCTCGCGGGCGTGATCGCGGACGACACCGGCACGACCTCCGACGTTTTCGTGAAACTCCTCGTGCGCATGTTCGCGCTCGGCCGCCCCGGCCTTCCCGCGCGCGGCATCGGCGCCCTGCCCGTGCAGCTCGCCGCCGCCGCGACGGACGCCGGTGCCGACATCCGCCTCCGCCAGACGGTCACCGCCCTCACCCGTCGCGCAACGCACACCGAGGTGCACGTCGCGCACGCCGACACGGTCAGGGCGCGCGCCGCGGTCGTCGCAGTCGGACCGGGCGTCGTCGCCGACCTCGTCGACATCCCCGCGCCGGTGACGAAGGGTCTGCAGACCTGGTGGTTCGACGCGGATGCCGGAGCCGCAGCATCCGCTCTCATCAGTGTCGACGGTCGCCGCGCGGGCCCCATCGTGAACACCGCGGTGATGTCGCGCACGCTCCCGTCGTACGCACCGGCGGGCCGGGACCTCGTGCAGGCGACGTGCCTGCTCCCCCGGGCTGCCCGGACAGACGCACGCGCCGCGCCGCGCGAGGCGGACGTCCGTCGACAGCTCGGCGAGATCTGGGGCACGGATGCCGCGACCTGGCGACTCATCCGCCGCGACGACATCCACGACGCCCTCCCCGCCCAGACCGCACCGCTCCGGACCACGAGCGCGGCGCGCATCGACGACCGGATCTACGTGGCCGGCGACCACCGCGACACCGCGTCGATCCAGGGTGCGCTCGTCTCAGGCGAACGGATCGCGCGCGCGGTGCGCGCGGACCTCCGCGGGGACTGACGCCGGACACGGGCGTCACCGGACGCCCGCGTCAGCGGCGGTCGGTGCTGTGCCCGCGAGCGTGACACGACTCCGGAGCTCACACGTCGGCTCACCGCGTCGCGGGCACGCTACTTCTTCGCCCGCGGCTTCAGCTTGCGGAGAGCACCGCCCTTGTGTGCGGCTTCGGCGTCGGTCTTCTCCGAGCGCACGATGTACGCGGGGTCATCGTTCGATGCGGTGAAGTGCTGCCCCGCGAATTCGAAGTCCTTCGTGTGCGTCTTGACGACTTCACCCTGGGTCCGTCCCTGCGGCGTGCTCCAGCTGACGCGGTCGCCTTTTTCGAGCTTCGACATCGACTCACCCTTCCCGTTGTGGACCCACGGTAGGTGTGATCCGTCATGACTCTCGAGGGGTTGCGCGGAAAAGCGCCGCACGGTAGCGGCAGGGCACGCGACCATGCCGCTGCGGCACCCCGCCCACGCCCGGATGCCGGCCGCCCGCGCGGACTACTCTCGACCCATGGTCACGGCAGAGGCGGGCTGGTACGACGACGGCACCGGCAGGCATCGGTGGTGGGACGGCACGCGTTGGACGGACCAGTTCGTCGACTTCACCGATCCCGAGGTCGTGCTCCACACCGACAGCCGGCCGCTGGGACCCACCACCGGAACGTCCGGGTGGTTCGACGACGGACGTGGGCGGTCGCGATTCTTCGATGGCCGCCAATGGACCTCTCAGACGCGGTTCAGCCCCGAGGCGCGTGAATGCGCGGGCATCGTGGTCGACGGGCGCTGGATCCACTGCGGCGAGGCCAGCCTGCCGGTCAAGGACGTCGTCGCCGCTCTCTCCCCCGTCGACGCGATCCGCCGGCGCCCGGCGCTCCGCGACGCGGTGATCCGCAAGAGCCTGCTCGGCCCCGGAGGCACGCTGTCGGGCCGAGCTTTCGGCAGGCTCGACGGACGGATACCGGCCGTCTCGATCGAAGGCCCGCAGCAACTCTGGGTGAGTCCGGTGCGGCCGGGCGACGAGGCCGCAGCCTCAGCGTTCGTGGTCTGGGCCAATGCGTCGGCCGAGCATTACCGCTACCGGGAGTGAGCCCGCCCGCCGTCGTCACGGACGGTCGGACCCCCGGTGGTCGTTGTACGCGACGGTAGAATAGAGAGGTTCGCCATCTCCCGTGCGACCCACCGCCTCTTCTCTTCCCGCGTGCGCCCGCTCGTCTCGCCGAGCCGCGCGCGCACCGTCTGGAGACATCCATGACCGCCGGATCCCCCGCAGTCGAGCGCGCCGCTCGCACCCGCATCGAGCCGACGGTGCTGCAGGCGTTCCGCAGCCCTCGGCTGCTCACGCGCGAGGTGCTGGCCGGTCTGGTGGTCGCGATCGCCCTGATACCCGAGGCGATCGCCTTCTCGATCATCGCCGGGGTCGACCCCCGTGTGGGGCTCTTCTCGTCGTTCGTCATGGCCGTCGTCATCTCGTTCACCGGCGGTCGGCCGGCGATGATCACCGCGGCCACGGGCGCCGTCGCCCTGGTGCTCGCGCCCATCGCGCGCGAGCACGGCGTCGACTATCTCATCGCGACCGTGCTGCTGGCGGGCGTGATCCAGATCGTCCTGGCCGTCCTCGGCGTCGCCAGGCTCATGCGCTTCATCCCACGCAGCGTCATGGTGGGGTTCGTCAACGCGCTGGCCATCCTGATCTTCATCTCGCAGGTGCCGCAGCTCGTCGGTGTGCCGTGGGCGGTCTACCCCATCGTCGTGGCCGGGCTCGCCATCCTCCTCTTCTGGCCACGCCTGACCCGCGCCGTGCCTGCGCCGCTCGTCGCGATCGTTCTGCTCACCGGCGCGGTCGTCGTGCTGGGAATCGCGGTGCCGACCGTGGGCGACCAGGGCGCACTGCCCGAGAGCCTGCCCGCGCTGCTCCTGCCGAGCGTCCCGTTCACCTGGGCGACGATTCAGCTCATCGCCCCTTACGCACTCGCCGTCGCGGTCGTCGGCCTGCTCGAGTCGCTGATGACGGCCAAGCTCGTCGACGACATCACCGAGACCCGCTCCGCCAAGACGCGTGAAGCATGGGGGCAGGGTGTCGCGAACATCGCCTCCGGCTTGTTCGGCGGCATGGGCGGCTGCGCGATGATCGGCCAGACGATGATCAACGTCAAGGCCTCGGGAGCGCGCACGCGCATCTCGACGTTCCTGGCCGGGGTGTTCCTGCTGATCCTCGTCGTCGCGCTCGGCGACGTGGTCGCCGTCATCCCGATGGCGGCTCTGGTGGCCGTGATGATCCTGGTCTCGGTCGCGACGTTCGACTGGCACAGCATCCGCCCGTCGACGCTCCGCCGCATGCCGATCGGAGAGACGGCCGTGATGGTCGTGACCGTCGTGTTCACCGTGTGGACCCACAATCTCGCCATCGGGGTCGTGGTCGGCGTGATCGCCGCGATGGTGATCTTCGCCCGCCGTGTCGCCCACTTCACGACGGTGACGCGGTCGCTCGACGGCGACATCGCCCGCTACGACGTCGTCGGTGCGCTGTTCTTCGCCTCGAGCAACGACCTCACGACCCAGTTCGAGTACGCCATCGACCCGCCGCACGTCGTCATCGACCTCTCGCGGTCGCACGTGTGGGACGCCTCGACCGTCGCCGCCCTCGACGCGATCGTCACGAAGTACCGGCAGCACGGCGTCGCCGTCGAGCTGACGGGCATGAACGATGCGACGACGGCCTTCCACGGGCGCCTGACCGGAGGTGTCGGCGGCGGGCACTGACCCTTCCGCTCGGAAGGCTTCCTCCATTCACCGGAATGGATGCCGCATCCGCACTGTTGCACTCGGCATGCAACGTTTCGGAACCCTCTCCTTCGGACACTACGGACCCCTCGGGGGCGGACGACAGCTCACCGCGGGCGACTCCCTCCACCAGGCGATCGACCTGGCTCAGGGAATGGACGATCTCGGTGTCGACGGTGCGTACTTCCGCGTCCATCACTTCGCCCGGCAGCAGGCCTCTCCCATGCCGCTGCTCGCGGCCATCGCGGCGCGCACGCAGCGCATCGAAGTCGGCACCGGCGTCATCGACATGCGCTACGAGAACCCGCTGTACCTCGCCGAAGAGGCGGCGGCGGTCGATCTCATCAGCGATGGCCGACTCGCCCTCGGCGTGAGCCGCGGGTCACCCGAGTCCGTCCTCAACGGCTACGAGACGTTCGGGTACACCGGATCGAAAGACCCTCGCGGCGCGGACCTCGCGCGTGAGCACTTCGAACTGTTCCTGCGCGCGATCGAGGGCGAAGGACTCGCCGAGCGCGACCCGATGAGCCCGTTCGGTGCCGGGTCGGGGCTGCAGCGCATCGAACCACAGTCCCCCGGTCTGCGCTCGCGCATCTGGTGGGGCGCCGGCAACCGCGAATCGGCCGAGTGGGCGGGCCGCATGGGCGTGAACCTCATGTCGTCGACCCTGCTGACCTCCGCCGACGGCCGCCCGTTCGACATCCTTCAGGCGGAGCAGATCGACGCGTTCCGCGCCGCCTGGCGCGAAGCCGGACATGCGGGTGAGCCCCGCACCTCCGTCAGCCGCAGCATCTTCCCGATCACGACCGCCGAGGAACACGCGTACTTCGGCGGACGGCAGGACGGGGATCAGATCGGCATCATCGACGGCATGCGCTCGACCTTCGGGAAGACGTACGCAGCGACGCCGGACGTGCTCGTCGAGCAGCTCCTCGATGACGCCGCCATCCGCACGGCCGACACGCTCATGCTGACCATCCCGAGTCAGCTCGGCGTGGAGTTCAACCTCCGCATCGTCGAGTCGTTCGCGAAGTACGTGGCGCCCGCGCTCGGCTGGGTCGGCACGAAGGTCTGAGCGGCGCGCGCCCGGCTCACCATGCGCCGGGCGCGTAGTCCTTCAGGAAGACACCGAACACGTCTTCGCCCGCCTCGCCGCGGACGATCGGGTCATACACCCGCGCAGCGCCGTCGACGAGGTCGAGCGGGGCGTGGAAGCCCTCTTCGGCGAGCCTGACTTTCGTGTAGTGGGGCCGCTCGTCGGTGATCCACCCGGTGTCGACCGCCGTCATCAGGATGCGGTCGGTCTCGAACATCTCACGGGCACTGGTGCGGGTGAGCATATTCAGGGCGGCTTTCGCCATGTTCGTGTGCGGATGCCCCGGCCCCTTGTAGCCGCGGCCGAAGACGCCCTCCATCGCAGACACGTTCACGACGTACGTGCGCCGCGCAGTCGAGGCCGCCATCGCCGGGCGGAGGCGGGAGACGAGCAGGAACGGCGCCGTCATGTTCGCCAGCTGCACCTCGAGCATCTCCAGGGGCTCGACCTGGTCGACGTTCTGCGTCCAGCTGTTGATGTGGTGCTCGTCGGGAACCAGACCACCCGCGTCGATGGCCGTTCCTGCGGCGAGCCGCTCGAGCGACGACGAACCCGCCGCCATCGCTTCGGCGGTGAGCTCGTCGGCGGTACGCGCGGCGGCGGCCAGGATCGGGTGGCTCGAGACCGACTGGGCGAGCGCCATCGGATGCGCGTCGTTCGTGTGCCCGAAAGTCAGCAGCTCGGGCAGCGGACCCGTGGGCAGGGGGGCGAGCTCCGCATCGACGAGGGGCTTGTAGGCTCCGGCCGAACGTCGCACCGTCTGCGCGGCGTTGTTGATGAGGATGTCGAGGGGGCCGTCGGATGCCACGGCATCGGCGAGCGCGATGACCTGTGCCGGGTCTCGGAGATCGATGCCGACGATCTTGAGCCGATGGATCCACTCGCCGGAGTCCGGCAGGGCGGTGAACCGCCGCACCGCGTCGCGCGGGAATCGCGTCGTGATCGTCGTGTGGGCACCGTCTCGCAGCAGCCGCAATGCGATGTACATCCCGATCTTGGCGCGCCCGCCGGTGAGCAGTGCGCGCTTGCCGGTGAGATCGGTGCGCGCGTCGCGCTTCTCGTGACTCATCGCCGCGCACTCGGAGCACAACTGGTGGTAGAACGCGTCGACGAGCGTGTACGGCTTCTTGCAGATGTAGCACGCGCGAGGCTTCAGGAGCTCGCCCGCGGTGGGCGTGCGGGTGCGCGTGGCGAGCGGGATGCCGCGCGTCTCGTCGTCGATACGGTCGGGCGCACCCGTGGCCGTGGCGGCGACGACGGCGCGGTCCGCGTCGGCGATCCGCGCGCGCTTGGCGAGCCGGCCGAGCTTCTTGACGTCTTTGTACATCTTCCCCGTGGCACGTCGGAGGGCGATGTAGTCGGGGTCCTCCGCGTCGAGCTCTGACACCGCGTCGAGGACGCGCAGAGCCGTCGCGAGCTCTTCCGGGGTGAAGGGAGCCGGAGCGGGGGGTGCCGTCGCCTCGGAGTCGCGGGGGGCTGAGGGATCGGAGGGCACACGGGATTCTATCCGAGCACGTCGGTGTGTACCTGAGCGCGGGTCGACCTCGGATTCGAGCGTCCAGGCGCCCGCACGTCCGGGCGTACCGGCTTCAGCGGCCGGGCACCGGCTGCTCGATGGCGCACACTGGGGTCATGGTTTCGGATGCCGACGCGCGGGAGCTGGCGGCACTGCGAGCGCGGGCGTACGGTCCGACGGCCGACATCGATGCAGACCCCTCGGCGCAGACACGTCTCCGTGCCCTCGAGGACGCGCGCAGGCAGGCAGCAGAAGACCCGCCGATCGGGGCTCTGAGTCCCGACCAGGACCCCGTCGACGGAGAGGTCCCCGTCCTGTCTCGCCCCGGAGCGAGCCCCTCCGCGGAGCCGATCCTCGCCGAGACGGCTGACATCGCGACGAGCCAGGACGAGGCATCCGCCCCCTCCGGCTCTCATCGACGCGGCCGAAGGGTGTCGCTCGCGGTCGCCGTCGTCGCCGCGGTGCTGGTGGCGTTCGGAGCCGGCCAGGTCGTGGAGCAGGCCACGCGCCCGCAGACGGCGGGGTGGCACACGGACCTCGCCGCTGTTCCGCCCCGTGTGGCCGAGAGCTACGAGCGCGTGACCGAGACGCGGCGGGACTGGGATGCGGATTCGCTGTACTTCGTCGGATCGGTGGACGCCCGATTCGTCTGGCTCGGCACCATGCAGGACGGCGAGACGACATGCGTCATCGTCGACGCCGACTCGCAGGCGTCCGACGGGTTCTCCGGGCTGGCGTGCGGGCCCACGTCCGATGTCGAGAAGACCTCGATCGGCTACGCGACGGTCAGCACCGAGAGCGGAACGAAGATCGACCAGTACTCGGTGGACTTCCGCGCGGGAGATGCCCCCGTCCTGCTCTACTCCCAGACCACCCCGCAGTGAGGTGCTGACCGTGCGGTTGGCGCCCCCGCACCGGTGATCGTTCGACGGCGAAACACGTCGTGGCGCGTGGTCTGACCACAGAGTAGCTTGGGTTCCGTCACCCCGTGAGAGGAGTCCCATGGACCTGCTCGACCCGCTGTTGCTCGCCCGATGGCAGTTCGGACTGACGACGCTGTACCACTACCTGTTCGTACCGCTGACGCTGGGCATGTCGCTGTCGGTGGCGATCTTCCAGACCGCCTGGTACCGCACCGGACACATCAAGTGGCTGCACCTCACCCGGTTCTTCGGCAAGATCTTCCTGATCAATTTCGCGATGGGTGTCGTCACCGGCATCGTGCAGGAGTTCCAGTTCGGAATGAACTGGTCGGCCTACTCACGCTTCGTGGGTGACGTGTTCGGCGCGCCCCTCGCCTTCGAGGGGCTCCTGGCCTTCTTCTTCGAGGCCACCTTCATCGGACTGTGGATCTTCGGGTGGGACAAACTCCCCAAGGCCGTCCACCTCGCGACGATCTGGATCGCGTCCATCGGGGCGCTGCTGAGTGCCTACTTCATCCTCGCGGCGAACGCCTTCATGCAGAACCCCGTCGGCTACCAGATGTCGTCCGACGGCGGCCGTGCCGAGATGGTCGACTTCGCCGCGGTGCTGTTCAACCCCGTCGCGGTCCGTGCGTTCCCGCATACGATCTTCGCCGCGATGATGTTCGCGGCCGGAGTCATCATCGCCGTCAGCGCATGGCACATGGCCCGCGCGCAGAACACCGAGATGATGCGGCCCGCGCTGCGCTACGGACTCTGGTTCATGATCGTCTCCTTCGCCGGCGTCGCCCTCTCGGGCGACCAGCTCGGCCTCATCATGGTCGAGACGCAGCCGATGAAGATGGCGGCCGCAGAGGCGATGTTCAACACCTCCTGCGGGGCG
Organism: Microbacterium songi; assembly: GCF_042747925.1. NCBI lineage: Bacteria > Bacillati > Actinomycetota > Actinomycetes > Micrococcales > Microbacteriaceae > Microbacterium > Microbacterium songi. Next base: position 300,115 of record NZ_JBHZIE010000001.1, on the reverse strand, counting down.
GATGCCTCGTTCTCGCTGTTCTCCATCGGAACGCCCGACGGCACCGGCGAGATCTGGTCGCTGCGCGTGCCCTATCTGTTGTCATTCCTGTCGACGCACACCCTCGACGGCTGCGTGGAGGGTGTCAACGACCTGAATGCGCAGTACGCCGCGCAGTGGCCGGAATTCGCCGCACAGCTCGACGGGGTGTTCAACCCCGTTCTGTGGATCACCTACTGGTCGTTCCGCTGGATGATGGGCTTCGGCGGAGCAGCCGTCGCCGTCGCCGTCGCCGGCCTCTGGTTCACACGCAAGAACGCGCGTCGCGCCGTGCCCGGGTGGGCCTGGAAGATCGCGATCTGGTCGGCGCCGGTCGCCCTGTTCGCGAGCCTCACCGGGTGGGTGTTCACCGAGATGGGCCGGCAACCCTGGATCGTGTTCGGTCTGATGCTGACGCAGGACGGCGTCTCACCCAGCGTTCCCGGCTGGACGGTGCTCATCTCCCTCCTCGCCTTCACCGCGATCTACGCCACTCTCGCGGTCGTCGAGATCCGTCTCATCATCACGACGGCCAAGAAGGGGCCCGATCCCCTGCCGCTGCCCGGCGATCCCGACCCGACCGACCACGCACTCGAAGACACCCCCACCACGGTCTATTAGGAACCCATCATGGATCTCGCATATCTCTGGTTCTTCATCGTCGGCGTGCTCTTCGTCGGCTACTTCGTCCTCGACGGATTCGACTTCGGGGTCGGCATGTCGCTCCCCTTCCTCGGTAAGAACGACATCTCGCGCCGCCAGATCATCAACACGATCGGGCCCGTCTGGGACCTCAACGAGACTTGGGTCATCGTCGCCGGCGCCTGCCTCTTCGCGGCCTTCCCGGAGTGGTACGCCACCCTCTTCAGCGGCTTCTACCTCGCGCTGCTGCTCATCCTCCTCGCACTCATCGCCCGCGGCGTCTCGTTCGAATACCGGCACCAGCGTCCCGAGCTGGCGTGGAAGAAGAGGTTCGACACGATGATCGTGGTCGGCTCCGCGATCCCGTCGTTCCTGTGGGGAGTCGCGTTCGCCAACATCGTGCACGGGACACCGATCGACGCGGACTTCGAATTCACGGGGACGCTCCTCACCCTCTTGAACCCCTACGCAGTCCTCGGCGGCCTCACCACGCTGCTGCTGTTCTTCACGCACGGCGTGTATTTCGTCGCGCTCAAGACCGACGGGCAGGTACGCGACGACGCCCGGAAGCTGGCCGTGCGCTCCGGGATCCTCGCGGTCGTCGTCGCCGCGGCCTTCCTGGTCTGGACGGTGGCGCACGCGATGACGGCGGATGCGCCGTTGATCGGCCTCGTCCTCCTGAGCGCGGCACTGGCCGGAGGGCTGCTCATCGCCTCGGTGCTCGCGAACATGCGCGGCCGTGAGGGCTGGGCGTTCGCCCACGGCGCGGGCACCATCGTCTTCGCGGTGCTCACACTGTGGTTCGCCCTCTTCCCGAACGTGATGGTGAGCTCGACCGACCCCGCGTTCAGCCTCACGATCGAGAACGCGTCCAGCACGCCCTACACGCTCACGATCATGACGTGGGCCGCGGTCATCTTCCTTCCGCTCGTGCTGCTGTACCAGGGGTGGACATATTGGATCTTCAGGAAGCGGGTCACTCGGTCGCGCATCGAGAAGGCCGCGGCATCCGTGCACTGATCCATGGACCGCGAGACCAGACCGGGGCGACCTCCTCGGATCGAAGGTGGGCAGGCTCGGAACATGCCCCCTGAGGACGATCTGCGCGCTCCGGCGTCGTCCACGGGATGGTTCGTGGAGTCGACGTCGGCGGAGCCGCAGCGACGATCCGGTGCCCCGGTCGACCCGAGGCTGCTGCGGTATGCGCGGGCGTCGCGGGGCTTCTTCGCGGCGATCACCGCGATCAGCCTGCTGCAGACGGTCGTGATCGTGCTCTTCGCCTGGTTGCTCACGCGCGCGATCGACGGAGTCGTGCACGGGATGCCGCGGCCCGAGCTCATCGCGACGCTCGGCGCACTCGTGAGCGTCGTCGTCGTCCGGTCGGCACTCATCTGGGCGCGCGAGTGGGTCGCCGCACGCGCCGCCGCCGCGGTGGAGCTGCAGCTCAGATCGCGACTCATCGACGCGGTCGGTGCGCTCGGCCCCGAGTGGCTCTCGACCCGCAACTCCGCACAGCTGGCCATCACCGCCGGGCACGGTCTGGACGCGCTGGACGCGTACTTCGGCCGCTACCTGCCGCAGCTCGTACAGACCGTCGTGGCGACGCCGGTCATCCTCGCGGTCATGTGGTGGCAGGACTGGATCAGCGGTCTGACCGTGCTGCTGACCCTCCCGCTGATCCCCCTCTTCATGGTCCTGATCGGGCTCGCGACCCGGAGTGTCCAGAACGCCCAGTGGAGCACACTCCACACGCTCGCCGTGCGGTTCACCGATACCGTGCAGGGGCTGGCGACCCTGAAGGTCTTCGGTCGCCAGCATCGGGCGGTCGCGTCGATCGAGGCCGTCACCGATCGCTACCGCCGCGAGACGATGCGCGTCCTGCGGGTGTCGTTCCTGTCGGGCTTCGCCCTCGAGTTCCTGGCGAGCATCTCTGTCGCGATCGTCGCGGTGTCGATCGGCTTCCGCCTGCTCGACGGGTCGCTCACCCTCCTGGTGGGGCTGTTCGTGCTGCTGCTCGCCCCGGAGGCGTACCTCCCGATCCGACAGGTGGGGGTGCAGTTCCATGCCGCCGCCGAGGGTGTGGCCGCGACCGAGGATATCTTCGGGGTGCTGGATGCCGCGGCATCCGCCCCCTCTCCGCGGTCCGCCGCGGGCGTGCCGGTGGTCTCCGCGGGTGCGGTGCTGACTCTGCAGGACGTGCGGGTGCGGTGGGGAGGACGACTGCTGCCGTCCGTGAGCCTCGAGGTCGGGCCGGGATCCCTCACCCTCATCGAGGGTCCCAGCGGATCGGGCAAGTCGAGCCTGCTCGCGGCGCTGCGCGGCGCGGCGTCGTTCGAGGGGACCGCGCGCTGGCATGGGAGCGACGTGCGCGACCTGGCTCCCTCGGAATGGCTGGCCTGGGCAGGTCAGCAGCCCGGCCTGATCGCCGGGAGCGTGGCATACAACGTGGCGCTCGGTGATCCCACCCCCGATCCTGCGATCATCCGCCGCGCCCTCGCTCTGGGCTGTGCGGCCGACGTCGATCCGCAGCAGGATCTCGGCGTGCAGGGCGCCGGTCTGTCGGGCGGGCAGGCGCAGCGCGTCGCCGTCGCGCGCGCGGTCTACCGACACCTGCGCGGGTTCGCGTCGGTGCTCGCTCTCGACGAGCCGAGCGCCGCGCTCGATGCGGACACCGAGCGGATGCTGTGGAACTCGGTGCGTTCGCTGGCCGATGACGGCGCCGTGGTGCTGCTGGTGTCGCACCGCGAATCGGCTCGCCGGATCGCCGACGCCGTGGTGCGGCTCGAGACGAGCGAGGCGGCCGCATGAACGACGTGACCGGAGGGGTCGGGCTTCGGGTCGAGCGCGCGGAAGGCGGGATGTCGACCGCTCCCCCGACGACCGCGACGGTGCTCCGTGGCGCAATGCCTCCGTTCCGTCGTTTCTGGCCGGGCGCGCTGTCGGCGTTCGCCTCCGAGGCCTCCGCGGTGGCCCTGCTCGCGGTGAGCGCGTGGCTCATCGTGCGGGCGAGCGAGCAGCCGATCGTGCTCTACATCTCCGTCGCCGTCGTCGGAGTACGACTGTTCGCCCTGACGCGGGCGGTGTTCCGGTACACCGACCGTCTCGCGAGCCACGACGCGGCCCTGCGCCAGCTCGCCTCGACCCGGGCGACGCTCATCCGCCGGCTCATCCCCTTGGCCCCCGCCGGGCTGACGCGCACCCGGCGCGGCTCGGTGCTGGGGGCACTGGTCGACGACGTCGACGACCTGCAGAACCTCCCGTTGCGGGTCGTCCAGCCGCTCGTCGCTTCGGCGACGGTCGCCGTCGGCGGTGTGGTGCTCGTCGCCTTCGTCTCCGTGCCGGCCGCGCTCACCCTGCTGGTGTGCCTCGTGGCCGCAGGGCTCGCCGCCACGTTCTGGGGATGGGCATCGGGAGCCCGCGCCGAACGGGCGATCGCTCCTCTGCGCTCTCGCGTCTCCGACGCGCTCCTCGACCATCTCGGCAGTCTCGACGTACTCGTGGCCTTCGGTGCCGAGGGGCAGAGCCTCGAGCGGATCCGCGCGGCCGACGCCGCCCTGCGTCGAGCCGTCGTCCGGCGCGCGGGCGCGCAGGCGGGCACGGCGGCGGTCGTGTCGCTGCTGGCGGGGATCGCCTCGGCCGCGGCGGTCCTGGTCACGGCGGGGCCGGTCGGTGCGGGATTGATCGGCGCACCGGAGATGGCCGTGGCCGTGCTCGTGCCGATGGCCGTGTTCGAAGTGTTCGCCGCCGTCCCCATGGCGGCGGCGTCCTGGCGGGGCGTGCGTGCATCCGCCGAGCGCGTGGCGTCGGTTCTGCCCGTCGAACCGCCCGCCGGCCTGGTGCGCGAGACCGTACCTCCGACGGGCGAGCAGCCCGCGCTCGGCAGCGGCCTCCGACTGCGAGGTGTGTCGGCCCGGTGGCCGCAGGCTGACGAGGATGCGCTCACCGATGTCGATCTCGACGTGCGGCCCGGCGAGCGGCTGCTCGTCGTGGGATCGAGCGGGGCAGGCAAGTCCACGCTCGCGCACGTGCTCGTGCGCTTCCTCGACGGCACCGGGGAGTACACGATCGGCGCGAAGTCGGCACATGCCATGGCCGGAGACGACGTCCGGTTGACCGTAGGGCTGTGCGAGCAGCATCCGATGCTGTTCGACGAGGACATCCGCCAGAACCTCCTCTTCGCGCGCGACACCGCGACCGACGGCGAGCTGATGTCAGCGCTGGAGCGCGTGGGGCTCGGTTCGTGGGTCCGCGCGCGCGGCGGCCTGGATGCGCGGGTCGGCGAGCGTGGAGCGCTGGTCTCGGGCGGCCAGGCCCAGCGTCTCGCCCTCGCGCGGGCCCTGCTGCGGGGATTCCCGGTGCTGGTGCTCGACGAGCCGACGGCCGGTGTCGACCCCGCGGCATCCGACGCCCTTCTCACCGACCTGCTGACCGCGGTCGGTCCGGATCAGGCCGTGGTGCTGATCTCGCACGTCACCGTGCCGGCGGGACTGGTGGATCGCACGGTGCGCCTCGCGGGCGGACGCATCGTCGGCTGACCCGGCGACCCGCATCGCCGGCCGAAAGCGCCATGCCCTACAGCCGCCGGCCGAAGGCGACCACGTCCGGCTCGGACAGCAGGCGATCGAAGCCCACCCGCGGGTAGAAGGCGATCGCACCGGCGTTCTCCGGCGCCGCCGCGAGGTGCACGCCGGGCACGCCCGCCTCCCGCAGCGCCGTGACCAGCGCCTCGATCAGCCGTCGACCCCATCCGCCCCCCTGCGTCTCGGGCAGGAGATCGATGTGCAGGTGGGCTGGATACTCCGCGCTGAACGGCCCGGGCGTCTGCGAACGACCGGCGGCGTAGCGCAGGATGTCGCTCTGCCGCGGGTTCCCCTCCGCCGACAGCGGCCGACGGCCGCCGCGCTCGGGCCACCACACGGTATGGAACCACGCCTCGAACGCCTCGGTGTCGGGCGCCGCCACGATGTAGCCGACCACGCGGCCGTCGTCGGCCTCCACGACGAACGCGAACTCCGGATGCCGCGCGACGTACGGGAGCACGAAGATCTCCGCCCAGATCGCATCATCGTCGAGGACGCCGGTCGCGTCGCCGCCGGCATCCGCGGTCTTCAGGCAGATCTCGGCGAGCGCCGGCTCATCACCGGGGCGGAACGCGCGGAGGTGGGGCATCCGCCGAGTCTAGGACGCCCGTTCCGACGCCCGCTCGGGCGTGGCGTCCGGCGTTGCGGCAGGCGCCGCGGGCGAGCGCGTCGGCCACCGCACCGCATCCGCGGCGACCTCGAGCCGCACGGGCACCCCCGGCACGAGCCGCCAGGTCGCGGCATCCTCGATCGAGATGTCGACCGCGATGTCGGGAGCGGTCGTGCGCACCCGCACCCCGCCCGGAGTCTGCTCGAGGCGCACGACACGCGCCAGCCACGACCCGGGGGAGGACGGATGCTGCGCCCTCAGCCGCACCGCACCGGTCCAGGTCGCATCGGGCACAGGTTCGAGACGGACCGCGCCCGGACGGAACACGGCGGCATCACCGAGCGGAACGGTCGACCCGGTGGCGCTCGACCCCGTGCCGCCCCGGGGCGCGGTCTGCGGGGCCGCCGGCGCGGGCACGGGGAGCACGAGCTCCCCCGTCTCCGAGTGCCACACCCCATCCCGCACCTGCCCCGGCACGCGGTTCACCCCCACGATCGCGGCGACGAAACGCGTGGCGGGTGCGGCCAGAACCTCGCGCACGTCGCCCGTCTGGGCGATGGCGCCATCCTCGATGACGATCAGCCGGTGGGCGATGGCCGCGGCATCGACCACGTCGTGCGTCACGACGATCGCCGTGGCATGTGTCGAGGTGAGCTGCTCCTGCAGCATGGCCCGGAGGTCTCCGGCGGTCTCCGGGTCGAGTGAGGTCAGCGGTTCGTCCAGCAGCAGCACCCGCGGCGTCGTGACCAGCGCGCGGGCGACCGCCACTCGCTGCTGCTGGCCTCCGGACAGCTCCGCGGGACGGTGGCCTCCTGCTCCCGGCAGTCCCACGCGCCAGAGCCAGTCGTCCGCCTCGCGATCGGCATCGCGACGCGTTATTCCCCGGGCGCGCAGCCCGAAGGCCACGTTCTGTCGGGCGGTGAGGTGCGGGAACAGCCGCGGCTCCTGTCCGAGCAGCACGACGCCACGACGCGCGGGGGGGACGTGCCGACGGGCGGATGCCACGGCCGCTCCGCCGAGGATGATCTCGCCGTCGCTCAGCCTGACCTGGCCGGCGATCGCACCCAGCAGGGTCGATTTGCCGGCTCCGCTCGGCCCCATCACGGCGACGATCTCGCCCGGCTCGAGCTGCAGTGCGACGCGCAACGCGTAGCCGCCCGCGCGCACGACCGTGATGTCGGCGAGGAGCCCTGCGCCTGTCATCCGATGCCTCCGGCCGTGCCGGCGGCGGGACGCGAGGCGTTCCCCGATGCGCCACCCGGTCGCCACGCCCGCACCAGCAGGAGCACGGCCAGCGCGGTGGCCAGCAGCAGCAGGCTGAGTGCGACGGCCGTGCCCTGGCCGACTCCCGCCCCGTTGAACGCGGTGTAGATCGCGAGAGGCATGGTCTGGGTGATGCCGGGGGCGTTGCCGGCGAACAGCGCCGTGGCGCCGAACTCGCCGATCGCACGAGCGAAGCAGAGCACGATCCCGGCGACCAGGCCGGGCGCCGCGAGGGGCAGCGTCACCCGACGAAGCGTCATCCAGCGACCTGCGCCGAGGGAGGCGGCGGTCCGCTCGTACACGATGCCCGATGTGCGCAGCGATCCCTCGACGGCGAGCACGAGGAACGGGAGGGCGACGAACGTCTGCGCGAGCACGACCGCCGTCGTCGTGAAGGGGATGCGGAGGCCGAACCAGGCGTCCAGGAGCTCGCCCACGGCGCCGTTGCGACCGAAGAGGAACAGCAGCGCCACACCCCCGACCATCGGAGGGAGCACCAGCGGTACGGTCACGAGCGCGCGCAGGAGGCCCGCCCATCGCGGGCCGCTCCGGGCGATCAGCAGGGCGAGCGGAACGCCGAGGACGATGCACGCGAGGGTGGCGATCAGCCCGGTCTGCACCGAGAGCCGAAGCGCGCTGAGCGCCGCGGGCGCGGTGACGTCGGCCCACAGCGTGGACCACTCCACGCGGGCGACGAGCGCGCCGAGGGGCACGACGAGCAGAGCGAGCCCGATGACCGCCGGCAGGGCCAGCACGGGAGGGAGGAAGCCGCCGACCTCTCGCGCGGGGCGGCCCTTCCGAGGCTCGACCCTCACGGTGCGCCGAAGCCGAGGTCGGCGAGGATCTTCTGCCCTTCGGGGCCGGTCACGAATTCGATGAACGCCGCGGCCACATCGGGGTTCGGAGCGTCGGCCATGACGGTGATCGGGTACTCGTTGATGACGTCCGCCGCTCCGCGCGGGACGATCGACTCGACGTCGTCGCGGCCGATCACGTCGGTGGCGTAGACCAGGCCGGCGTCCGCCTCGCCCGCGGCAACCTTGGTCAGCACCGCGCTCACGTTCTGCTCTTCGCTCACAGGCCGCACCAGGAGATCGGCGTTGCCCAGAAGCCTCTGCGAGGCCGCCCCGCACGGCACCTCGGGGGCGCACAGCACCGTGAGCACATCGGGTCGCGCGAGGTCGGTGATGCTGTCGACCTGGGCGGGATTTCCCTTCGGCACGGCGATGACGAGGGTGTTGCTCGCGAAGAGGGTCGTCACGCTCGCGAGGGACTGGTCCACCACCTTGGCCATGTTCTTCTCGTCCGCCGACGCGAAGACATCCGCAGACGCCCCGCCCAGGAGCTGCGTCGCGAGGGTGCTCGAGCCGTCGTACACGATGGGCTGCACGTCGACGGCGGGATTCTCTGCTTCGAAGGCCGCTGAGATCTCGTCGAACGCCGGACTCAGAGAGGCGGCGGCGAACACGGTCAGATCGCCGCCCAGAACGGGAGTCGGGCTGGGGGTCTCGACGGTCGCCGACTCGCCGGTCGAGGCCGTGCACCCCGCCACGGCGAGAGCGACGGATGCGGCGACCGCGGTCGCGGTCAGAGCCCGGCGGATGCGGGACACAGATCAGCCCTTCGGTGCTTCGACGATGACATTGGTGGCTTTCACGACCGCGACGGCCAGGGACCCGACTTCGAGACCGAGATCGCGCACCGCCTCCGCCGAGAGGAGGGAGACCACCCGGTGCGGACCGGACTGAATGTCGACCTGCGCCATCACTCCATCGACCTGGAGGCGGGTGACGAGCCCGGTGAAACGGTTGCGTGCGCTCGAGGCGGCGTCCAAGGGGTCGAGCGCGGCTCGCGCATGTTCGACGGCCCAGTTCGCGAGGGCGTCGCCGGGAATCTGCGCGGGTGAGGCGCCGGTCGTCGGGAGAGCGCCCTGATCGACCCAGCGTCGGACGGTGTCATCACTCACACCGAGCAGCCGAGCGGCGTCCGAGATCCGGTAGGTCTGCATCCTCGTAAGTTACCGCAGCCGCGGTGTGACGAGGGCCATATCGCCGCTGATGCGGATATCGATCCGCACAGCCGGCAAGGTCTGACCGCGCCCTCGCGGCCCGCGACTACCCTGAGATCATGCCTATGCCTCCCCTCGTCGAGCCGGTCGAAGCCCTGTCTTCGGCGGAACGGGCACGCACGGCGCGCCACACCAGCCTCGCCCGTCTCGGCGAGATCGGGCAGCGCCGGTTGGCCGCGGCGCACGTCGCCGTGGTCGGTGCCGGCGGTCTCGGCTCCCCCGTGATCTTCGGTCTCGCCGCAGCGGGTGTCGGCACCCTGACAGTGATCGATGACGACGTGGTCGAGGCATCCAATCTTCAGCGTCAGGTGCTGCACCGCCTCGAGGACGTCGGGATGTCGAAGGCGGACTCCGCCGTGCGGGTGGCCGCCGATCTCTCCCCCGAGACCGTGGTGCACGTGAGGCGTGCGCGGCTGAATCCGGACAACGCCCGCGAACTGCTCGACGGGGCCGACATCGTGATCGACGGAACCGACACGTTCGAGACCCGCGAAGCCGTCGCCGCGGCGACCGAGGCGCGGGGCGTTCCGCTCGTCTGGGGCACGGTGCAGGAATTCGATGCGCAGGTGACGGTCTTCTGGTCCGCGCCTCCGGCGGGGCATGCCCCCGTGCTGCTCCGCGATCTGTATCCCTCCGGGAGCGTCGGCGAGGTTCCCACGTGCGCGGACGTCGGTGTACTCGGCTCGGTGTGCCTGCAGGTCGGCGCGCTGATGGCGACCCAGGCGATCACGCTGCTCACCGGCATCGGCGAGCCGCTCCTTGGGCGCGTTCTGGTCATCGACGCTCTCAGCGCCCGCCAGTGGGAGGTCCCCCTCCGCGGCAGCGCCGTGTCGTCGACGAGGACCGTCGCCGCCCCGTCGTCCGAGATCGAGTCGGATGCTGCGCCGTCGGCTCCACCCGTCCCGACGATCTCCGTGGAGGAGCTCAGGGAACGACTCGCGGCCGGGACCGACACCGTGGTGATCGACGTGCGCGAGGACGCCGAAGTGGCCGACGGGATGATCGCGGGTGCGCGGCACGTGCCGCTGCGCGCACTCCTTGCGGATCCCGCCGGTGTTGTCGACGGTGTCGGCACACCTGACCGGACCGACACCCCGGTGGTCCTGGTGTGCAGGATGGGTCCGCGCGCGGAACGCGCGAGTCGTGCCCTTCACGCAGCGGGGATCGATTCGGCGGTCCTCGGCGGCGGAATGCTCGCGTGGACCGACGCATACGGTCCCTCCGATCTCCGCGCGGGCGCCGAGATACGCGTCTGATGCGCAGCGTCGAGGAACAGCTTTCCGTCGTGCTCGCGGCCGTGAACCCGGTCGCATCCGAGACGATCGCGCTTGACCGTGCCTACGGGCGCACGCTGCGCGAGCCCGTGTTCGCACGCGTCGACATCCCGGTGTTCGACAACTCCGCGATGGACGGATTCGCGGTGCGATACGCCGACGTCGCGGGCGCATCATCCGACTCACCGGTCACCCTGCGCGTCGTGGCAGACCTCCCCGCGGGCACCGACCTCGACCCGTCCCTCGGCGCCGGCGAGGCCGCGCGGATCATGACCGGTTCGCCGGTGCCCGCCGATGCGGACGGCATCGTGCCGTTCGAGGGCACCACCGGCGGCCTGGCGGATTCGCTCGAGACGGTGACGGTCGTGGCTCCGCCGTCCGACGCGGGCGTGCACGTGCGCCGGCGCGGATCAGATGCCCGGGTGGGCGACCTCATCGTGCCCGCCGGGCGGCGGCTGGCCGGGTTCCAGATCTCCGCCGCGGCGGCCGCAGGCGTCGCCGAGGTCGTCGTCGCACGCACCCCACGAGTGGCCGTCATCTCCACCGGCTCCGAGCTCGCGCTCCCCGGGGTGCCGCTCACACGTGGGCAGATCCCGGAATCGAACTCGCTCCTGCTGGCGGGGCTGGTGACGGATGCCGATGCCGAGGTTGTTCTGCGTTCCACGGTCGCCGACGATGTCGAAGCGCTGCGCGCGGCGCTGGCCGAGGCATCCGCTCTCTCGGCCGACGTGGTGATCACCTCCGGTGGCGTGAGCGCCGGTGCGTACGAAGTCGTCAAGGACACACTCGGCCCCGGAGGAGAGCTGGAGTTCGCGAAGGTGGCGATGCAGCCCGGGAAGCCGCAGGGTTTCGGGCGGCTGGCGGACGGGGCGCTCATGTTCGGGCTGCCGGGCAACCCGGTGAGTGTCGCGGTGTCGTTCGAGGTCTTCGTGCGCCCGGCGCTGCTCGCGATGCAGGGGCGTGGTGAGATGAGCCGGGCGATGCTTCGACTGCCCGCCGCGACCGGGTGGCGCACGCCCCCCGGAAGGCGCCAGTACCTTCCCGCCGCACTGGACCGTTCCGACCCGGCCCGCTGGACGGTGCGCCCGGCGTCGGCGGGAGGTTCCGGCTCGCATCTCGCCGGCGGGATCGCGCGCGCTGAGATCTTCGCCATCGTGGCGGCCGACGTCGACGAGATCGCTCCCGGTGATCTCGTCGATGTCATGCTGATCACATGAGCTTCACCCACCTGGATGCCGCCGGCCACGCCCGCATGGTCGATGTGACGGAGAAGCAGCCCACCGTCCGCTCCGCCACCGCGCGCGGGTTCGTGCGTTGCGCGACCCCCGTGATCGCGGCGCTGCGAGACGGATCGGTGCCGAAGGGCGATGTTCTCGCGGTCGCCCGCATCGCCGGCATCGCCGGTGCGAAGCAGACGCCGCTTCTCCTGCCGCTGGCGCATGTGATCGGGGTGCACGGGGCATCGGTCGATCTGGCGATCGAAGACGACGGCGTCGTCATCGAGGCCACGGTGCGCACCGCCGACCGAACCGGCGTCGAGATGGAGGCCCTCACGGCCGTGACGGTGGCAGCTCTCGCCGTCGTCGACATGGTGAAGGGGCTCGACAAGGCGACATCGATCGAGGACGTGCGGCTGATCGCCAAGACAGGCGGCAAGTCCGGCCCCTGGCTCCGACCCGACGGCTCGTGAGCTCCTCGCGCGTGGAATCCCGCCGACGGCGCTGATCGTGGACGATCACGCATCCCTGGGAGCGATCCTCCTCGCCGGCGGGCGGGCGACCCGCGTGGACGGCGCCGCCAAGCACCTGTTCGACGTCGGTGGCCGCACCCTCCTGGAGAGGGCTGTGGCGGCGGCCGCCTCGGCCGGCGCTCAGCCGATCGTGGTCGTGGGCCCGAGGCCTGCCGATCTGCGCCTCTCACACGTGCGGTGGGTGCGCGAGGACCCGCCCTTCCGTGGACCTGCCGCAGGAATCGTCGCGGGGCTGGCTGTCACGGCGCTGTCCACCGCAGCGCGGACCGACCCCGAATGGACACTCGTCCTGGCGTGCGACCTCCCCGATGTGCAGTCCGCCGTGACGCGGCTCATGCGCGACATCCCGCTCCTCCCCTCCGACACCGACGGCGTGTGCCTCGCCGACGCGACTTCCCGGCCTCAATGGCTCATCGGCGCGTACCGCACGTCCGCGCTTCGGCGCGCCGCCACCGCCCTCGCCGACGGCGGGCGCGACGCTTCCGTCCGCGCCCTGCTGGCCGGACTGGCGATCGCGGTGGTCACCGCCCCCGCCACGGAGACCGCCGACATCGACACGTGGCAGGATCTTGAGAACGCGCGCCGTCGATATGCGACCGCGGAGGAATCCCCGATCCCGCAGGACAGCATCCACCCCGCACCGAAGGAGTCGCCGTGAGCGAGAAGTCAGCCCGCACCCTGCCGCCCGAGGCTCTCGACGCGTGGGCAGAGGCGCTCCGCGGGCGCTTCGGCCTCGACGCCGACGCCTTGCCTGTCGGCCTCGTGCTCGACCTGGCGCGGGATGTCGCGAACGACGTCGCGCGCCCGGCTGCGCCGTTCAGCGCCTTCGCAGCGGGGCTCATCGCCGGTCGTGCCGGCGGATCGGCAGACGAGATCGCGCGCGCAGTCAGTGCGGTCACCGCTCTGGCCGCAGAGTGGGCGAACAGCCCGCACCCCGGGTCCGACGACGCGAAGGATGAGAGCTGATGGCCCAGGTCCGCTACTTCGCCTCCGCACGCGAGGCGGCCGGTGTCGCAGAGGAGCCGCGCTCCGAACGGACGCTCGGCGAACTGCGCGCAGCCCTGTCCGCTGCCCATCCCGCGCTCGGCGGCATCCTCCCGAAGTGCGCCGTTCTCGTCGGCGGCGCGCGCGTCGAGGACGACACCCCACTGAACGCGGAGGATCTCATCGACGTGCTGCCGCCGTTCGCGGGCGGGTGATCTCGGGCCCGCACCCGACCTTCAGCCGCCGAGGCCCTTCCACTCGGTCGTACCGTCGGCCTCCACCTGGCGCTTCCACACCGGCAGCTGCGTCTTGATCGTCTCGATGATGTCGCGGCACACATCGAAGGCGGTCGCGCGGTGCGACGAGCCGACGACGATCACGACGGCCGCGTCACCGACGCCGAGCCGCCCGATCCGGTGGCTCACCGCGACGATCGCGCCGGTCGACTCCGCCGCGTCCGATGCGATCCGACGCAGGATCTGCTCGGCGTCGGGATGCGACGTGTACTCGAGCGCGACGACCTCGCCCGCGGCATCCGGATCGTGATCGCGCACCCGGCCCACGAACGTCGTCACCGCTCCCGCCGAGCTGTCCTCCACCGCGTCCAGGTGCTCCTGGAGCACCAGCGGCGTCTCGCTGATGCGCGCGATGCGCACGTCGGCGGTCACTCGTGGTCTCCGCCGCCGAGCTGGGAGATCACGTGGGCGGCGACCGACACCACGACCGACATGCCGGATGCCACGGCGCCGGTCGAACCGGGGAGGTTCACGATGAGCGCTCCCGGTCGATCGTGCGAGGGGTCGACGACCCCGGCGAGTCCGCGCGACAGCATCCCCCCGGGCTTCTCGGCCGTGCCGATGCGGCGGAGCTCTTCGGCGATGCCGGGGAGCACGCGGCTCAGCACGGGCGATGTGCCCTCCGGCGTGAGATCGCGCGCGGCGATGCCGGTGCCTCCCGTCGTGACGATCAGGCGGGCACCCCGTTCGAGCGCCGCGCGCAAGGCGGCCTCCACCGCATCGGCTCCGTCGGGGACGATCGTGGCCGGCTCGCACGCGAAGCCCGCACCCGTCAGCGCATCGACGGCGATGGGCCCGGAGGCATCCGAACGCTCGCCCCGCGACGATCGATCGGACACCGTGATGACGACGGCGGGAAACCCGGTGGTCGTGGTCACGGACGTCGCGACGGCGTCCGATGACGGATGGTGATGGTGGCTCATGCCCTCAGCCTAGGCTTCGGGCGTCACCGCGGGTTCTGCGTCGGGCACCAGTTCGGGGCGCGGGCTGGGCTCGGGCACCGGGGCCACCTCGCCGGCGGCGGCGTCTTCGGTGAGCTTCTCGGCGGCGGCGGTGATACGGCTCGCCATCCCGCTGAAGATGAACCCGTGGAAGGGCAGCACCGCAAGCCAGTACAGGCGACCGGCCAGACCCAGCGGGAAGAACACCGCCCGCTGCTCGTAGCGCGAGCCCCCGCCGTCGTCGGGAGCGGCGCGCAGCTCGAGCCACGCTCCCCCGGGAACCTTCATCTCCGCCCGCAGCCGCAGGAGTGCGCCCGGTTCGATCGCCTCGACGCGCCAGAAATCGAGCGCGTCGCCGACCACCAGGCGTTCGCGGCTGCGGCGGCCGCGCGAGAGGCCGACGCCGCCGATGAGCTTGTCGGCCCACCCACGGATGGCCCACAGCAGCGGAGACGAGTACCAGCCGTTCTCGCCGCCGATCGCCTGGATGACGTGCCACAGCGCTTGAGGCGACGCGGTCGTCTCCGCCGTGCGCTCGTCGGTGAAGACGGTGCGACCGGCCCACTCGGGGTCGCTCGGCAGCGCGTCGCTCGGCACGCCGAGAACCTCCGAGTCCTGCCAGCTGGTCTCGATCGCGTCCTCCTCTGCGCGGCCCAGAGCAAGCCTGACCGCCCGACGGTACGGCGTGAGCCCCTCTTCGGGCTGCGGGATGATCGCATCGACGTCATGGTTCTTCATGACGCAGTCGTTCTGGAGCGACTCCACCAGCGGGCCCGCCAACGAGCGCGGGATGGGTGTGACGAGGTTGACCCAGTGCGACGCCAAGCGCGGCGTCAAGACCGGCAGGGCGGCGATGGCGCGCTGGCGGAGTCCCGCCTCGACCGCATAGCCGTTCATCATCTGCCCGTAGCGGAGCACGTCCGGTCCGCCGATGTCGAGGGCGCGATTGGCGTCGGCGTCGACGCGCGCGGCTCCCAGCAGATAGTGGAGCACATCGCGCACGGCGATCGGCTGGATGTGGTTGCGCACCCACTTCGGCGCGGGCATGTAGGGCAGCACCTCGGTGAGGTGGCGGACCATTTCGAACGAGGCCGATCCCGAGCCGATCACGACACCGGCCTGCAGGACGATCGACGGCACGCCCGACTGCAGGAACACTTCGCCGACGTCGACGCGGGAACGCAGGTGGGCCGACAGCTCGGCGTCGTCGGGATGCAGGCCGCCCAGGTAGACGATGCGGGAGACGGTGCCCTCGGCGGCGGCACGTGCGACGTTGCGCGCGGCATCCTGGTCGGCCTGCTCGAATCCTCTGCCGGCCGACATCGAGTGCACGAGGTAGTAGAGCACGTCAACATCGCGGACGGCTTCGTCCACCGCCGCGGGGTCTGCGGCATCGCCCTCGACCACCTCGACGCGGTCGCCCCACTCGTGGGCGGCCACACGCGAAGCCGACCGGGCGAGCACCCGCACGCGGTAGCCCGCTTCGAGCAGTCTCGGCACGAGCCGTCCGCCGATGTAGCCGGTGGCTCCGAACACGAGGGCGCGGGGTGCAGAGCCGTCCGGGCGGCTCTGTGCGCGAAGCGCCTCTTCACGGCCGGTGGGCGAGGAAAGATCACTCATGCTCGAACCCTATGCGAGGCATCCGCTCGACTCGGGGGCTTGACCCGGTCACGAAGGCGTGCTGGCGTTCCGGCTGCCATCGGACGCACATCCCGGCCTTCACGAGGCGCGCTTGTCGAGTCTGATCACGACGGACTTCGACGTCGGCGTGCCGCTCACATCGGCCACCGAGTCCAGCGGCACGAGGACGTTCGTCTCGGGGTAGTAGGCGGCGGCGTTCCCCCGCGGCGTGCGGTACGCGACGATACGGAACCCCTCCGCCCGCCGCTCCTGGACGGTGCCGTCCTGGCCGGTCCATTCCGACACGAGGTCGACCGATTCACCGTCCTCGAAGCCCAGCTCGACGATGTCGAACCCGTTGACGAGCACGACGCGGCGCCCGCCGTGGATCCCGCGATAGCGGTCGTCCTTGCCGTAGATGGTGGTGTTGTACTGGTCGTGCGACCGCAGGGTCTGCAGCAGGAGCCGGCCCGCCGGGATGCGCGGGTATTCGAGCGTGTTCACCGTGAACCGCGCGGTGCCGGTCGCCGTGGCGAACGAGCGCTCGTCGCGCGGGCCGTTCGGCAGCATGAACGTGCGCCCCTTGTCGATGCGTCGGTCGTAGTCCTCGAACCCCGGCACGACGTTGGCGACATGGGCGCGGATCAGCGCGTAATCGGCCTCAAGGGCTGCCCAGTCGGCGTGCGGCACGTTCGCCGGGTGGTCGATGTGGGCCGGGTCGGGCCCCCGCGACTCCTCCTGCGACGTGCGCTCGGCGTGCCCACGGTCGACGTCCTCGGCGGTCGGGCGCCGATCTGCGGAGTCGGATGCCGCGGGCAGCGGCGCGTCGGTGCCGAACAGCTTCGCGCAGAGGCGGGCGACGATCGCGACCTCGCTCAGCAGGTCATCCGAGGGCGGTGAGAGCCGTCCCCGTGACGAGTGCACCGCTCCCATCGAGTCTTCGACGGAGACGCGCTGCTCTCGGCCGCCCCGCGTGTCGCGATCGGTGCGACCGAGCACCGGCAGGATGAGGGCTCGGCGCCCGGTGACGGCGTGAGAGCGGTTGAGCTTGGTGGAGACCTGGACCGTGAGAGCGCAGCTCCGCAGAGCTGCTTCGACGACCGGGGTGTCGGGCGTGGCGCTGACGAAATTGCCGCCCATCCCCATGAAGAACGACGCCTTGCCGTCGCGCATCGCCCGGATGGCCCGCACGACATCGTGGCCGTGCTCGCGCGGCGCCGTGAATCCGAACTCCTTGTCCAAGGAGCTGAGGAACTGCTCGGACGGCTTCTCGTAGATGCCCATCGTGCGATCGCCCTGCACGTTGGAATGGCCGCGCACGGGGCAGACCCCTGCTCCGGCCCGTCCGATGTTGCCCTGCAGGAGCAGCACGTTCACGATGTCGCGCAACGTCGCCACCGAGTGCTTGTGCTGCGTCAGACCCATCGCCCAGCAGACGATCGTTGCCTTGGAGGTGCGGACGGTCTCGGCGACGTGCCGCAGCTTGTCTTCGGGGATGCCGGTCGCACGGACGAGCTCCGACCACGAGGCCTCCGCCATCGCCTGCCGGTACTCCTCGAAACCGCTCGTGTGATCGGCGATGAAGTCGTGATCGAGCACGATGCCGCGGTCGCCCGACCCGCGGCCCTCGACCTCGAGAAGGTGCTTGCCGATCGCCTGGAACAGTGCCTGGTCGCCCCCGAGGCGGATCTGCACGAACTGGTCGGCGAGCTTCGTGCCGCCCAGCAGCACGCCCTTGACCGTCTGCGGGTTCTCGAACCGCATGAGACCTGCCTCGGGCAACGGGTTCACGGCGATGATCGTGGCGCCGTTGTTCTTCGCCTTCTCGAGGGCGCTGAGCATGCGCGGATGGTTCGTGCCGGGGTTCTGTCCCGCCACGATCAGGAGGTCGGCTTCGTGGATGTCCTCGATCGACACCGTGCCCTTGCCGATGCCGATCGTCTCGGTGAGCGCGGAGCCACTGGACTCGTGGCACATGTTGGAGCAGTCGGGCAGATTGTTCGTGCCGAGCCCGCGCACGAGCACCTGGTAGAGGAACGCCGCCTCATTGGAGGTGCGGCCCGACGTGTAGAAGATCGCCTCGTCAGGATCGTCGAGACCCGTCAACTCGTCGGCGATCATGGTCAGCGCGTCATCCCACGAGATCGGGCGGTAGTGCGTCGCCCCGTCGTCGAGGACCATCGGATGCGTGAGCCTGCCCTGCTGACCCAGCCAGTAGTCGTCGTGACCGTCGAGGTCGGCGACGGAGTGCCGGGCGAAGAAATCGGGACCGACGTGCCGCAGGGTGGCCTCTTCGGCGACCGCCTTCGCGCCGTTCTCGCAGAACTCTGCGAGGTGGCGCTTGTCCTCTTCCGGCCAGGCGCAGCCGGGGCAGTCGAAGCCGTCCTTCTGGTTCATCCGCAGCAGCGCCCGGGCCGAGCGCGTGACGCCCGCCTGCTCGTACGCCATCTCGAGCGCGTGCACCACCGCCGGCACACCCACCGCGACCTTCTTCGGCGTGCCGGTGGCTCGCAACAGGGTCTCGTCGATGTCGTTCTTCGGTGCCTTCGTCGCCATGCACCCAAACTACGCCCGTCGCCCGAGGCAGGCGTCCGTCAGCGGCGGCCGGTTCCGAAAATGCCGCGGATCACCCCGCTGAGAATGGTCTGCGTCGAGCGCGCACCGAGTACCTGCTCGAGGGTCGACTTCTGCGCCTTCGAGCTCGTCCGCGTCGTACCGGCCGTCTTCTTCAGCAGGCGCTCGTACTCCGACTGCGCCTTCCTGTCGGCCGCGGCCTTCGCCTTGTCCTCGGCGGCGCGCTGCTTGGCGAGCGCCGCGTCGGCCTTCGCCCGCTCGGCGGCGGCCTCGGCCGCGGCGTGCGCCTCGTCGGCGGCGTTCATGCGTGCCGTCAGGATCTCGCGCGCGGACTCCCGGTCGATCGCGGTGCCGTAGAGCGGAAGCAGAGCGGATGCCGCGACCGCGGCGTCGATCGCCGCGTCGGGCGTGGGCGACATGAGTCCCTGCGGGGCGCGCAGACGCGTCCACGCGACCGGGGTGGGCGCGCCCTTCTCACTCATCACCGTGACGATCGCCTCACCGGTGCCGAGCTCCTGCAGCACGCGCTCGAGGTCGTACCCCGACCGCGGGTAGGTTCCGACGGTCGCCCGCAGCGCCTTGGCGTCGTCGGGGGTGAAGGCTCGGAGGGCGTGCTGCACGCGCGAGCCGAGCTGGGCCAGCACATCGGAGGGCACATCCTTCGGTGTCTGCGTCACGAAGAACACCCCGACGCCCTTCGAACGGATGAGCCGCACCGTCTGCACGATCGCCTGCGTGAAGCTCTTGGAAGCGTCGGTGAACAGCAGGTGCGCCTCATCGAAGAAGAACACCAGCTTCGGCTTGTCGAGATCGCCCACCTCGGGGAGGATCTCGAACAGCTCGGCGAGCAGATACATGAGGAACGTCGAGAACAGCGCCGGTTTGTCGGCGACGCCCGGCACTTCGAGCAGGCTGATGACGCCGCGGCCGTCGGGAGTCGAGCGCAGGAACTCCCGGACGTCGAACTCCGGCTCGCCGAAGAAGACGTCCGCCCCGCCGTCGGCGAACGTGATGAGTTCGCGCAGGATCACGCCGGCGGTCGCGGACGAGAGGCCACCGAGGTTCTTGAGCTCCGGCTTGCCCTCGTCGCTCGTGAGATAGGTCAGCACCGCGCGCAGATCGGACAGGTCCACGAGGGCGAGCGCATTCTGGTCGGCGTAGTGGAACACGAGCCCGAGGCTCGACTCCTGAGTCTCGTTGAGGCCGAGCACCTTGCTCAGCAGCAACGGCCCGAAGCCGCTCACCGTGGCTCGCACCGGGACGCCCTTGCCGACGCCGCCGAGCGCGAAGTACTCGGTGACCGACGCCTCGGGCTTCCAGTCCTGCCCGATCGCACGCGTGCGAGCCAGCAGCTTCTCGTTGGCGTCCCCGGGGGTCGCGACCCCGGAGAGGTCGCCCTTGATGTCGGCGGCGAAGACGGGCACGCCTTTGGCCGCCAGCTGCTCCGCGAGCCCCTGCAGCGTGCGGGTCTTGCCCGTGCCTGTCGCACCCGCCACGAGTCCGTGACGGTTCATCATGCCGAGGGGGATGCGGATCTGCGCGGCGGGGTCGGGATCGCCGTTCATCAGCGCGCCCAGATCGAGCGTGGCGGCGTCGAACGTGTAGCCGGCGATGACGGCCTGCACCTGATCGGAGGTGAGCGGGACGGATGCCGCGGCCCGAGTGGGCGCGGATGCCGACGGCGTCTCGGGGACGGCCGTCTCGGCAGCAGCCGCTCCGGACGCGGCCGTCTCGGGCGCCACCGGCTGTGATCCCGTCGCCTCCGGCACCGGGGCCTCCGACACCGGGGGTGGAAACCCCGCGGATGCTGCCTGTGCGGCAGCCGCCTGTGCCGCGGCGAGCGCAGCCTTGGCCTGGGCGAGCTGGACGCGCGCCTCGGCCGCTTCGGCTTCGGCGGTGAGTCGGGTGAGTTCCGCCTGCGCGGCCTCCACGGCGGGATCGGTGACGGGAGCTGCAGGTCGTTCTGACTCACTCATGGCGACAGCCTAGAGGCGAGGCATCCGGCTTGTCTCCGCGCTCGGCGGGCCCCCGACGCCCTCGGCTTCGCGCTGCAGCATCGGGGCGAAGACGGCGGCGAGCAGAAGGGCGGCACCCGCACCGATCAGGGCGCCGCCCAGGGTGTCGGTCAGCCAGTGCGCGTGCAGGTAGGTGCGGCTGAAGGCCATCAGGAGCACCCACGCGACCGCGACGATGCGTACCCACAACAGGGGGAAGAGGATGATCGCCACCGTCGCGACGGTCGCGGCGTTGGCGACGTGTCCGGACGGGAACGATCCGTAGTCGCTGACCACGATGATGTCTTCGGGACGAGCGCGCCCGAACAGGTGCTTGAGCACCTGCACCCCGCCGGCTGAGACGGCTTCGGCCGCGAGGAAGTAGGCCGCGGCCCACCGTTTTCGCGCGATCACGAGCACGATCGCTCCGGCGATCGGCACGAAGAGAGCACCGAACCAGCCACCGCCGATCACGTTCATCGCCTGAGAACCCCTGCCGAGAGCGACGCTCGGCAGCCCGGCGAGGAGTGAGTTCCACCACGCGTCGATCACGAAGGGGTCGTTGCCGCGGACGAGGATCCACACCCCCAGCGCGCAGGACAGAACCACCAGCGCCGACCCCGACGCCAGCAGCAGGCGGCGCGACGGGTATCGGGAGCCCCGCCCCACGCGGTCGACGGTCGAGTCCATCGGATCATTCTGCCCGGTCGCAGGGCAGAAGACCCGGAGGCGGGCCGCACCCGGGTTGCGCCCTGCGCGAGGAGGGCCCCTCTACGGCGTGAGCAGGCCGATCGTGCGCGGGCGGACGATCGCCCACAGGGCGACGACGGCGACCAGGCCGCAGCCGATCATGACCGACGCCATGGTCGAGGCGGTGATACCCGCGTCACGCGCGAGCCACCCGACGAGCGGCGAGATGACGGCCGCGACCCCGAAGTTCGTGGCGCCGACGAGCGAAGCCGCGGTGCCCGCGGCTTTGCCGTGCCGATCGAGGGCCAGCACCTGCACGCACGGCATCGTGAACCCGCACGCCGTCATGAAGACGAAGAGGGGGATCATCAGGCCCCAGAGGCCCAACCCCCACTGGTCGGCTACGAGGATGGCGACGGAGGCGAGCACAAGGGTCGCCGTGGAGAACGCCATCACCCATTGCGGCCCGAACCGCGCCGCGAGCCGCGACGCGATCTGCACACCGAGCACGACGCCGACGGAGTTCACGGCGAAGAGCAGACCGTACTGCTGCGGGTTGAACGCATAGGTGACCTGGAACAGGAAAGGAGAGCTCGAAAGGTAGGAGAACAGGCCGCTGAAGCTCATCCCGCCGATGATGAGCACGCCGATGAACACGCGGTCCGAGAGCACGCTCTTGTAGCGCTGCAGGACGCTGACCCCTCCGGGTCCGCTGCGCCGCGCCGGCGGCAACGTCTCGGGGATGAGCAGCAGTGCGCAGACGAGCATGACGGCGCCGTACAGAGCCAGGACGACGAAGATCCCTCTCCACGGCATCACCAGCAGCAGGGCCGAACCGATGAGTGGCGCCGCGACGGGAGCGACTCCCGAGACGAGGGCGAGCCGCGAGAGCATCGTCACCAGCCTGCGGCCGCCGAACAGGTCGCGGACGATCGCCATCGCGACGACACCCCCGGCGGCCGCCCCCATGCCCATGAGCACGCGGGAGACGCCCAGCAGAAGAAGTGTGGGGGCGATGGCCGCCAGCATGCTGGCCACGACGTGCACGGCCGTGACGGCGAGCAGGGGGATGCGCCGCCCGACCTTGTCGCTGAGGGGTCCGACGATCAGCTGGCCCAGCGCAAAACCGAGCATGGTGCCGGTCAACGTCAGCTGGATGGCGGCAGCCGTCGTCTGGAAGTCTGCTTCCAGCGCGGGGAAAGCGGGGAGATAGAGGTCGACGGTGAACGGACCGAGCGCGGTCAGCGCTCCGAGCACGATGATGTAGACGATCCGGCGACCGTTCGAGATCGCGTCGCCCGGGTGGAGCATGATGGGCGCGGTCGCGGGGTTCGAGCCCAGCGTGCGGATGGCTCCGGTGGGCGACTGCGGGTTCGGCAGACGGACGCCTGCGGTGGCGGTGTTCGCAGCCTCGCGTCCCTTCGCGGGAGCAGCGGAGGTCGACGGGATGACGGGAACGGATGCGGTATCGAGCACAGGAGACTTCACTTCGGTATGGGCACGGGAACGGCGGGACGCGACCGCCTGCGACCTGAACGGCGGTCGACGCGAGTTGCGGAGTGAGCGCGGGAGCGGGGCCGATCAGCTCAGGCGACACACGATGGTGAGAATCGAAGGAAGGTGGTATCGAATCGATTCGAAATCCCATGATAGCGGACGGGATCGTCGCGTGCTCACGCATACCGTCGGGGTCGGCCGCGGGTGGAACGAATCTTCGCCGTCACGGCGCACACCCAGACGGTTCCCAGCGCACGGCCCCATTCACGCGCATAGGCTGGAGGAACGCGCTTCATGCACCGCGCGCCGCCGGCCCGCAGGCCCCCAGCCGAGATCACACACATGACCCCGACACAGCCGCCGTCCAAACGGACGAGTGGAAATCCCGCAACACAGGCCGACATCAACCTGACGGTCAAGCAGCAGCGTGAGCAGAAACGCGAGCAGAAGCTCGCGGAGTACCAGAAGCAGCTCGCGAAGCGCAGGCGCAGCAAGCTCGCCTGGTGGATCGGGGGCGGCATGGCCGCCATCATCGTGATCGCCGTGGTCGTGGCATCCTTCGCCTTCGCACCGAAGCCCGCCGTCACCTACGGTGCGCTCGACAGCACCGGCGTCGACATCGAGGGGGTCGAGACGTTCGAGAACACCAGCGAGCACGTCGAGGGTGCGGTCGACTACGAGCAGTCCCCTCCCACCGGCGGCCCGCACAACGCCGTCTGGCTCAACTGCGGCATCTACACGGAGCAGGTGCCGAACGAGAACGCCGTGCACGCGCTCGAGCACGGCGCGGTCTGGGTGACCTACGACGCGTCTGCCGTGAGCGACGCCGACCTCGCGACGCTGCGCGGCGAGTTGCCGTCGAGCTACGTGGTGCTCTCGCCGTACGAGGGCCTTCCCTCGCCCATCGTCCTGAGCGCCTGGAACCACCAGCTGCAGTTGGATTCGGTGTCCGACGCGCGCGTCGGCGAGTTCTTCGAGGAGTACTGGCGCAGTCAGGACGCCCCGGAGCCTAACGCGGTGTGCACCGGCGGCGTGGACGGTCCCGGACGCCAGTGACACGCAACGACCGCGATCGCCGGGCGATCCGGTGACGGTCCCGTCGCCGCCCGACGTGTCCGAGGGCCCGACGCGCGCTCCGGGGCGGCTTCTCGCGATCATCGTCGCGTGTGTTCTGATCGCAGCGTTGGCCTTCGCCATCGGGCGATTCACCGCGTTCGGCGCATCCTCCGCTGCACCCGTTCCGAATGCCGCGGACGCGGGGTTCGCCCGCGACATGCAGGTGCATCACGCGCAGGCCGTCGAGATGGCGATGATCGAATACGGCCGGACGACTGACGCTGACCTGCGTTCGCTCGCGTACGACATCGCCACGGGGCAGTCGGCCCAGAAGGGCGAGATGTACGACTGGCTCGTGCAGTGGGGACTCCCGCAGTCGGGAGAGGCGCTGATGTCGTGGATGGCGGACGCGGGCGGCATGGCGGGTCACGACGGACACGCGACCACCGGTGCCGGCAGCGTCGAGGAGCTCGAGGCTGCGATGGGGATGGCGACGGATGCCGAGCTGGCCGCTCTTCGCGACGCGCAGGGGATCGATGCCGACTGCACCTTCCTGTCGCTGATGATCCGCCATCACGAGGGCGCGATCGCGATGGTCGACCGTGTGCGCGAGCTCGGATCGGTACCGCGGGTGATCGACGTCGCCACGAGCATGGCCGAAACCCAGACGGCGGAGGTCGACGCGATGCGTTCGTTCCAGGCGCGCCTCGCCTGCTCGGGTTGACGCCCTCCGGGGTGCCCCTCCTGCGGCGCACCGGAGCGCGGACGCTACAGTGGTCGCGTGACTGACGAACCGACGGGTGAGACGGTGGGGCGTCGTCCGGTCCTGGTCACCGTCGCCATCGTTTTCGCCTACGTCAGCGGGTTCGGGAACATCGCACTGGGGGTGCTGATCATCCTCAGCCGCTACCAGCAGCCGAACGACGGCGAAGTCGTCTTCGTGTCGTTGCTCGGAGCCGGTCTGACCCTGATCGGGCTGCTCACGATCGCGCTGGCGTCGGGGCTCGCGCGAGGAAGCAGGCTGGCGCGCACGGCCATCACCGTCTACTTCGGCATCCAACTCGTCCTGCACGCGCTCACGATCGTCGACGACGCCGCGCTCACGTGGTCGGCGGCGGCGCAGTTCCTCGCGGAGGTGTTCATCATCGCGGTGATCTGGACCCCGCCCGGGTCGCGCTTCTACCGCCTCGGCGCTTCCACCGACACCGCCGGGTCGACCGCCGTGGCGGCGGTCTCCCCGCTCGTGCCCCCGCGCGCGGACTGACGACGGCCGCCGCCAGAGGCGGTCATGGCCGCCGCCATCATCCTGCGGACGTATCGCCGGTGCACGAACCGGACCGCCTCGATCGCCCCGATCGTCAGCACCGTGACGACGACGACCAGCTGCGCGGCCTCCTCCCCCGGATCGACGAGCTGGAAGAACGTCGTTGCCGGCGGGATCGTGTAGACCGCGACGAGCGCGATGAACATCGCGCCGATGACCATGCCCTTGAATCGCGTGATCGGACGCGAGAGCACGGTCAGCACCCAGATGCCGACGATTGCGAGGATCATCGTCGCGCCTGTGCGCAGCTGGGGCTCCTCGACGCCGATCGACAGCGCTGCGCGCGTGTACAGGGTGAGGGCGATCGCGATGATGATCCCGGCGGGGATGGCGAAGCTCAGCGAACGCCGGAGGAAGCCGGGAACGTACCGTTGCGTGTTCGGCAGAAGCGCCAGGAAGAAGGCGGGGATGCCGATGGTCAGACCATCGGTGATGGAGAGCTGACGGGGCAGGAACGGGAACTCCATCACGAGCACGCCGAACAGGATCGCGAGTCCCGTGGCGTACGCCGTCTTGGTGAGGAAGAGCATCGAGACGCGCTCGATGTTGGCGATCACCTGCCGGCCCTCGGCGACGACGTCGGGAAGGTGCGAGAACTGGCCGTCCAGCAGCACCAGTCGCGCCACCGCCTTGGTGGCCGCGGCGCCGGAGTTCATCGCGATCCCCATGTCGGCGGTCTTGATCGCCAGCGCGTCGTTGACACCGTCGCCGGTCATCGCCACCACGTGCCCGCGGGCCTGCAGGGCCAGCACCATGGACTTCTTCTGGTCGGGTGTGACGCGGCCGAAGACGGTCTGCGTGTCGAGGATCTCGCCGAGCGCGGCCTGGTCGGCAGGAAGCCTGCGGGCGTCGTACCCCTCCTCGACATCCAGTCCCACCTCCCGGGCGATCGCCGCGACCGTGCGCGGATTGTCACCGGAGATGATGCGGATGCCGACTCCCTGCTGGCGGAAGTAGCTCAGCGTCTGCGCCGCGTCCGGCCTGACCTGCTCGCGGAAGGTGAGCACGGCGACGGGCTCGACCGCGGCGGGCAGTCTCTCGGCGTCGACATCGTCGACCGTGA
The DNA here is from genome assembly GCF_042747925.1 of Microbacterium songi. Taxonomy (NCBI): domain Bacteria; kingdom Bacillati; phylum Actinomycetota; class Actinomycetes; order Micrococcales; family Microbacteriaceae; genus Microbacterium; species Microbacterium songi. Next base: position 273,871 of record NZ_JBHZIE010000001.1, on the reverse strand, counting down.
GAGCGGAGGCGGAACGGCCGAGGACGAGGGTGCGTCGACCGGTCGAGGCGAGCCGCGTGACGACCGAGCCGAGGGGTGACGCCGTATCGGTCGCATCGTCGCCGAACACCATCTCGGGCGCCCCGAGCACCCACGTGCCGGCGGGGGCGGCGGAAGCCGCATCCTGCGAAGCATCGAAGGAGACCGCGCTCCACTTCCGCGCCGAGGAGAACGGCACGTACTCGGCCACCGCGAGGGCGCGCGCGACGGGGAACGGCTCGCGCAGACACTTCGCCGTCGCGTTGGCGTCCGGCGCGGAGCCGTACCAGGCGAGCACCTGCTCCCAGCCCCCGGCCGGGTGGGAGAGCGGATGCGACGCGTCGAAGGCGAGGTCGCCCGCGGTGAGCGTACCGGTCTTGTCGAGGCAGATCACGTCCACCCGGGCGAGACCCTCCACTGCGGGGAGCTCGTTCACGAGCACCTGTTTACTCGCGAGCTTCGCCGCTCCGACGGCGAAGGCGATCGAGGTCATGAGCACGAGGCCGAGCGGGATCATGGCCGTCAGCGACGCGATCGTGTTCACCACTGCCTGTGACCAGCTGCCGCTCTCCCACGCGGTCACGTAACCGCCGGCCACCATGATCTGCGCGTTGAACACGAGGAGGCCGATCGGACCGATTCCCCAGCCCACCCAGCTCAGCACCCGGTTGATCGACGTCCGCAGCTCGGAGTTGACCATAGAGAAGCGCTTGGCCTCGTTCGCGAACTTGTTTGCGTAGGAGTCCGCGCCCACCCGCACCACCTGGGCGTCACCCTCGCCCGCGACGACCACCGACCCCGACAACGCTTCGTCGTCGACCCGCTTGTCGACGGCGTCGGACTCACCCGTCAGCATGGACTCGTCGATCTGCAGGGCACGGGTCCGCACGATCCGGGCATCGGCCGGCACCTGATCGCCGGCCCGAAGGACGAGGATGTCGTCCTGCACCACCTCGCTCGGCAGGATGTCGGACTCCGACCCGGCACGGCGGACGCGCGCCTGAGGGGCGTTCAGGAGCGCGAGCCGATCGAGCGCACGCTTCGCCTGGAACTCCTGCACGCAGCCGATGATCGAATTCGCGAACGCCGCGAGCCCGAAGATGGCGTCCTGCCACCGCCCCAGCACGAGAAGGACGAAGAAGCACGCGAACACGATGCCGTTGAAGAGCGTGAACACGTTTGCGCGGACGATCGTCCAGACGCTGCGGCTCGAGTCGGCCTCGAACGCGTTCGTCCTGCCTGCCGAGACCCGCTCGGCGACGTCCGCCGCGGTCAGTCCCGTGTCGGGGTCGACGGGCGGGGCCTGCGGGGGAGACCCTGCCGTGGACCCGGGCGCTGTCGAGGCATCCATCCGTTCACCATAGCCAGACCCGCGGAAGCGACGACGGGCGCGTCGCATTTCTCGAGGAAATGCGACGCGCCCTTCGTCGATGGATGCCCGATCAGCCCTTCGTGGCCCCGGCGAGCAGACCCCGCACGAAGAAGCGCTGCAGCGCGAAGAACACGATCAGCGGCACGAGGATCGAGATGAAGGTACCCGCCGCCTGAAGGAACCACTGGTCTCCCCACGTGCCCGAGAGGGAGTTCAGCGATTGTGTCAACGGGAGAGATGTGGATGGCGCGAATATCGTCGCCACCAGCAGGTCGTTCCACACCCAGATGAACTCCAGCACGGCGAACGACGCGAGCGCCGGCGCCGCCAGCGGCAGGATCAGCCGGAAGAAGATCTGCCCGTGACCGGCCCCGTCCACCCGCGCCGCTTCGATGACCTCGTGAGGGATCTCCGCGATGAAGTTGTGCAGGAGGAAGATCGCCAGCGGCATTGCGAAGATCGTGTGCGCGATCCACACCGTGGCGAACGAGTGCTCGATGCCCCGCAGGTCGAAGCCGGGGAAGATCGTCACCTCGTTGATCGTCAGGCCCCGCGAGAACAGACTGAGCAACGGCACGAGGGCCATCTGCAACGGCACGATCTGCAGAGCGAACACGAAGACGAAGAAGAAGTTGCGTCCCTTGAAGTCGATCCACGCGAAGGCGTACGCGATGAGCGACGCGATCGCCAGCGCGAACATGACCACCGGGATCGTGATCGCCAGCGAGTTGAGGAACGACGCACCGAGCGTCAGCGCGGTTCCGCCCGACGTCAGCGCCAGCGAGTAGTTCTCCAGCGTGAAGTTCGGGTCGGTGAACACCGTCCACCAGCCGGTCGACTGCGTGTCGGCACCCGGGCGGAACGACGTCACGAACAGGCCGAACGTCGGGATCGTCCAGAAGAACGCGATCGCCACAGCGGCGATCGTCGCTCCTTTGGAAGTGAGGCGACGACGTGCCATCGCCTCGTGCTTGCGCGTCTCGCGTTCGACCTGACGGGCCGATCGCGGGTCGAGGTTGGGCTCGATCACCACGGTTCCGATGGTCATCGGATCTCCCTCTGCTTGCGGATCTGGTTGACGTTGAAGATGATCAACGGCAACACGAAGATGAACAGCACCACGGCCAGTGCGGCGGAGTGACCGTAGCTCTGGAATCGCTGCTGCTGGTTGACCATCTCGAAGGCGAGCACCGTGGTGTTCGCGCGACCGCCGGTCATGACGGCGACGACGTCGTAGACCTTCAGTGCACCGATGGCGATCGTGGTGACGACCACGATGAGGGACGAGCGGATGCCGGGGACGGTGACGTTGATGAACCGCTCCCACGCGTTCGTCCCGTCGAGCTGCGCCGCCTCCATCTGCTCCGCGGGCACCGCCTTGATGGCTGCCGACAGGATGACCATCGCGAGGCCCGTCTGGCTCCAGATGAACACCACCAGAAGGAGGAACGTGTTGATGAGGGGCTGCGCGTCGAGCCACGACACCGGCTGGCCGCCGAAGAACGTGACGATCGCGTTCAGGACGCCGACCTGGTCGCCCTGCCGGAAGTCGTAGACGAACTTCCAGATGATGCCGGCACCCACGAACGAGATCGCGAACGGCATGAAGATGAGCACTTTGAGGTACTTCTCGCCGCGCGCCTTGTCGATGAACACCGCGTACGCGAGGCCGACGACCGTCGCGATCGTGGGGGCCAGCAGCACCCAGATGATGGTGTTGATGACCGACCAGAAGCCTTCGGGGTTCGTGAAGGTCCAGATGTAGTTCTCGAGTCCGACGAACGTCTCTCCCGTCTTGTCGAAGAACGACTGCCAGACGGTGGAGATCGCGGGGTAGATCAGGCCGACCAGCAGCAGGATCGCCGCGGGGGCCGTGAAGAGCACCAGCTGGAACAGGTAGCCGGCGCCTTGGCGGGACCGGTAGTCGGCGTAGAAGAGGATCGCGCCGAGGAGGAGTGCGATGCCGATGACCCAGATGACGGCGTTCTGGTACGGCCGCAGCAGCATGAACGCGAGCGTCGGGATCGCGAAGCACGCGATCAGTCGGAGCCAGAAATACCCCTTGCCCGAACGGGGCGCGTACTCGATCAGCAGCAGGATGAGACCCACCACCGCACCGAAGACCACCAGGATGAGCGGGATCTGGATGATGGGATTCAGGCCGCCCAGCCAGATGAAGAAGCTGTTCAGCGAGAAGCCGAGCGTCGTCGGCCTGGTCTCGACCGGCGCGCGGGTGACCATGAACAGGAACAGGGCCACCACGAGGATGAGGCCGACGGCCACGACCAGCAGCGTGGTCCTGTTCCGGGGAGAGGGGGACTCTCCCGAGTGCGTATCTCCCGCGGGAGCGGGGATCGCCCCCGTCGTGGGGGCTTCTTTGGTGCCGGACATGTGGACCCTTCCGAGTACGGCGGTGGACTTGGATGCGGTGCAGACGTTGCGGCCGGAATCGGCCGGAGAAGAGGGAGAGCCTTCGGCGGGACCGCTCGCGATGCGAACGGTCCCGCCGAGGCTCAGGGGTGGCTAGGCGGCCGCGAAGGTCAGTTCGCGTACCCGGCCTGGATGTCGCTCAGCACCTGGTCGGTGGGCTTGCCGTCGATCCAGTTGACCATGCCCTTCCAGAACGATCCCGAACCGACCGTGGCCGGCATGAGGTCGGACGCGTCGAAGCGGAGCGTGGTGTTCGGGTCCTGCACGACCTTCATGGCCTCGACCAGGAACTCGCTCGAAGCAAGCGTCGGGTCGGCGCCCTTGTTGGCCGAGATGGAGCCGCCGAGCTTCACACGGGCGTCTGCCCACTCGGGCGTCGACATGTACTCGGCGACCTTCTGCACTGCCTCGGAGTCGGAGAACGTGGCGACGAACTCGCCGCCGCCCTCGACCGCGAGCTCGCCTTCCTTGATGCCCGGGAGGATGAACGCGTACACGTCACCGTCGGGGGCGATCGTCGGGGTCTCGCCCGCGGCGTTCTTCACCGTGAGGAAGTTGGCCGAGAGGAACGAGGCCTGGTGCGTCAGCGCGCACGTGCCGTCGGCGACCTTGGCCGCGACGTCCGCGAAGGCGGTCGAGTTGATGCTCTTGACGTCACCGAAGCCCGCGTTGACGTAGCTCGGGTTGAGGAGGATCTCCCCGACGGCGTCGAACGCGTCCTTGATGGGCGCGTCGGTGAACTTCACGTCACCGGCGACCCACTGGTCGTAGACGTCGGCGCCCGACTGACGCAGGACGAGGTCCTCGATCCAGTCGGTGCCCGGCCAGCCCGACGCGGCGTCGGACGAGAATCCGGCACACCACGGGGCGGTTCCCGTCGTCTCCTGGATCGTCTTGGTCAGAGCGAGCAGCTCGTCGTACGTCTTGGGGACCTCGACGCCCCACTCGGCGAACTGCGCCGGCGAGTACCAGACGTAGCCCTTGAGGTTCGCGAGCATCGGCGCCGCGTAGAACGTGTCGTCGAACGTGCCGTACGACTTCCACCCGGAGTCCCAGTACTCGTCGACGTTGGCGCTGACGGCGTCGGACCCGGGCTGAACCTCGCCGGTCTCGACGAGGGTCTTGAGCAGACCCGGCTGCGGGACGATCGCGATGTCGGGGGCGTCGCCACCGGTCACCTTCGTGACGATGTTGCCCTCGAAGCTCTTGTCACCGGTGTAGGCGACCTTGATGCCCGTGTCGGCCGTGAACTTCTCGAAGCTCTGGTTGAGGGCATCGGCCTCCGTGCCCGTGATACCGCCCGAGATGCGGACGGTCTCGCCCGCTCCACCGGATGCGGAGCCGGAGCCGCCGCTGTCGCCGCCCTCGGCGCAGCCTGCCAGCGTGAGCGTGGCGACGGTGGCGACACCGATCCCCCACACCAGACGTCGACGGCTGCTCGATCGCATTCCGTTCATATTGCTCCTCCTTGAGTCCTCGGCGCGAGTTGCGCGCGGAACCGTTCCCGACCCACCGGGAACCGATTCCACAGACACGTTAGGCGATGTATCCCAGGGAATGCAAGGCAACTTCATCACGACTCGATAACCCCCATGGGATCGCTCCCACGGGCATTACGGCTTCATATCGGTACGTGAAACCGGTTCCAGAAACGGAACAGGAGTCGCTATGTTCTGATATTGGTCACGCGCACCCCACCGCCGGCAGTGCGTCGCCGCCCCAAAGGAGGGAGCAGCCCATGAGCGGGATCACGGACGTCGCACGCTTGGCGGGCGTCTCGAAGGCCACCGCCAGCCGCGCGCTCACCGGCCGCGGATACGTCTCCGCCTCGACGCGATCCCGCGTCGAGGCCGCGGCCCAGTCGCTCAACTACGTCGCCTCCAGCAACGCGGCGAGCCTGGTCACCGGACGCACGCAGAACATCGGCGTGATCATGCCCTACCTGAACCGATGGTTCTTCGCTGAAGTGCTCGAGGGCATCCAGGATGCTCTGCTCGACGCGCGCCTCGATCTCACCCTGTACGACGCGAAGCCGGGGAGCTCAGGTCGCGCGTCGATCTTCGACGATTTCCTCGCCCGCAAGAGATTCGACGGTCTGATCGCCGTGGGCCTCGAGCCGGGCGATCGCGAGATCGAGCGGCTGCTGACGATCGGCCGGCCCATCGTCAGTGTGGTCGGCGACGGCGGGGCGACCAGCGCCATCTCGATCGACGACGACAACGCCGTCTCGCGCGCGACGGATCACCTCATCGCCCTCGGCCATCGCGACATCGCCTTCGTCGGAGGGGACGCCGACGGGCACTGGGCCAACGTCGACCGCCGTCGTTACGGCGGATACGTCTCGACGATGACGGCCGCCGGACTCGCGGATTCGATGGTGCACGCGCGCTCCCCCATCACGCTGCAGGGTGGGTACGCGGCATCCGTCGACCTGCTGAGCGACCCGCGGTCGCGCCCCACAGCTGTCCTGGCCGTCTGCGACGAGGTGGCGATCGGCACGATCATCGCGGCGCGGCGTCTGGCGATCCAGGTGCCCAGCGACCTCAGCGTCATCGGCATCGACGACCACGAATACGCGGACATGTTCGCGCTGACCACCCTGCAGCAACGGCCCCGTGAGCAGGGTGCGGCCGCTGTGCGACTGCTGCTGCAGACCCTCGCCGAACCCACCGCCGACCCGGTCGAGATCAAGATCGAGCCCCGACTGATCGTCCGCAACTCCACCGCCCCCCTCCGACCCCGCGTGACGGTGGCCACCTCGGGGAGCGAGTGAGCCTCGGTCGGAGGCGCCGAGAACGCACGAAGGCCCCGGATGCAGCATCCGGGGCCTTCGTTGACTCTTGCGAGTGGACTACTTGACCGTGACGGTCGCGCCGGCAGCCTCGAGTGCTTCCTTGCCCTTGTCGGCCGCCTCCTTGGAGACACCCTCCAGGACGGCCTTGGGTGCACCGTCGACGACGGCCTTGGCCTCGCCGAGGCCGAGCGAGGTGAGCTCGCGGACGACCTTGATGACCTGGATCTTCTTCTCGCCTGCGGCCTCGAGCACGACGTCGAACGCCGTCTGCTCCTCGACCTCTTCGGCGGGGGCGCCACCAGCGGCAGCGGGGCCGGCAACGGCGACCGGAGCAGCAGCGGTGACCTCGAAGGTCTCCTCGAACTTCTTCACGAACTCGCTGAGCTCGATGAGCGTGAGCTCCTTGAAGGCGTCGAGAAGCTCGTCAGTGGTGAGCTTTGCCATGATGTTTCTCCTTGTTGGTATTTCGAATCAACCGCAGTCGGGGCCGAGGCCTAGGCTGCGGACTCCTGCTTCTCACGCAGCGCCTCGACCGTGCGAACGGTCTTGGACAGCGGTGCGGTGAACAGATATGCGGCGCCGAACAGCGAGGCCTTCATCGCGCCGGCGAGCTTCGCCAGCAGGACTTCACGGCTTTCGAGGTCGGCGAGCTTGTTGACCTCATCCGCGGTCAGGGGGGCACCGTCGAAGTACCCGCCCTTGATCACGAGGTGAGGATTCGCCTTGGCGAAGGTACGCAGACCCTTCGCGACGGCGACAGGGTCACCGTGCACGAAAGCGATGGCCGAGGGGCCCGTGAGCTCCTCGTCCAGCGACGAGATCCCCGCGTTGTTCGCGGCGATCTTCGTCAGCGTGTTCTTCACCACGGCGTATTCCGCATCCTGACGAATGCTGTTGCGCAGCTCCTTGAGCTGAGCAACCGTCAGACCGCGGTACTCGGTCAGCAGAACGGCGGTCGAGTCCTCGAAGTTCTTCGTGAGCTCGGCGACCGATGCATCCTTCTGCGCCATGGCCACTCCTTGTGTGTAAGAGACGCTCCGCAATGACGGGGCGTCGGCCGCAGCATCCGCTCATCCGGTCCGAAGCGGGCAACAAAAAAGCTCCGGCGCAAGCGCACGGAGCTGGAACCCTGGAGTTCGTTCGTACACCTGCGCGGGCCCCTGCGATGCAGTGCTTCGATCCCGTGCGCTTGCGCGCACGTCGATGACCGGCGGTCTTTGGCTTCTCCCAGAGTACGGGATGCCGGTGCCCGAGCCAAATCGACGGGCACCCGCCTCTCCCTCCCCCGACGTGCGCGGCGCCTCCGGCGCCTTCGCCGAGAGCGCGACGTGGCGTCGGGTGCACGGACGGAGCGCGGCCGGCGCGCGAGCTCAGCGGCGCGACATGCCCGGTCGGTGGGCCAGCACGAAGGCGGTCGCCTCGGCGCGCGAGCGCACGCCCAGCTTGCGGAAGATCTTCGCCACGTGGAACTTCACCGTGTTCTCGCTGATGCCCAGCTGCGTGGCGATCTCGCGGTTGCGCTGCCCGGCGATCAGCAGCTCGAGCACCTCGGCCTCCCGCGGGCCGAGCTCCCAGGCAGGCGACTCCGCGGCGAGCGCGGTCGGCGGATCCAACGGCATCACGACCGACATCTCCGTCCCCCACCCGGGGGTCGCCTCGAAGGACAGCCGGCCGTTGAGCGCGACGACCCGCTGGCGTACGAGCAGCAGCTGCACGCTCTCCCCGGTGAGATCGCCCGGTCCGTCATCGCGCACGTTGATGAGCAGATTGGTGCCGTCGCAGTCCCACTGCACCCGCACCCGACTCACATCGTGCCGGTCGACCAGCGCGAGGATCGACCCCCGCACGACCGCCCGCGCACCGTGGGCGATCTCGCTGGGCAGGGCCCTGCCGTTCACCGGCGGCTCGACGAACTGCACGTCGATGTCGCGGTAGCGCACGAGCGGGCGGAGGTCGTCGCGCAGCCTCTCGAACGCGGTGGCCACGGGCTCCTCCGTGAAGGTGCGCACCCGGTCGCTCGCCGTCCGCAGATGCACGAGTCCCTCCGCCGCGATCCCGGTCGCGGTCCGGCGGGCCCCGCGGTCGTCCAGGCTCGTCGAACGGAGCGCCGCCAGAACGGTCTCCAAGGTCGTGGAGTACTCGTCGGCGAGCTCGGTCAACGCCTCCATCCGCACCCCCGAACTGGCCCGTGCCTGCTGCAGGTAGTCGGGGGATGCCGCGTCCGCCGTCTCCTGCAGGTGGAGCGCCACGACGTTCCACAGCGCGAGCACGACGTCGTCCGGTCCGTCATCGTGCGGGCGGGACAGCAGGAGCAGCACGCCGTTGGCCGACACGACCTGCAGCGACGGGACGGACCCCTCCCCCACCTCCACGGGAGCACGGCGAACCGACCCCGGCGCGAGTTCGCGGCGCAGCCGATCGAGCTCGATGAACGAGACGCCGTGCGCGAAGGTCGCGTCGCCGGCGCCCTGGCGCTGCCCGCCACCGGTGTCAGCGGCCAGCACGATCACTGCGGAGTGCGCGACGAGCGGCGCGACGAGGCTCGAGAACCTGCGGGCCGTCGATGTCGCGGGCCCGCCCATCACGTCCACGAGGCCGCGAAGCAGGGCGATCGGATCGACCGGCGCTGACGTGAGGGGGATGGATGCCGCGGCATCCGCGATCCGTTCGCCCGGAGCGATCCGCACTGATCCCATGCGATGAATGTACCGCGGCCCACCCGTTCGGGTGGGCCGAACGCCCCGGAGGGACGATGGCACCACTCGAAAGAATCGGTGAGGCTGGAGCGAGCGGATCACCCCGCGCGCGCTGGGCCCCCGCGGCCCACGCAGAGAGGACACTGATGTCTGGCAACAGAGCCGTGGCGTACAAGGGACCCGGCGTGGTCGAGGTCGTCGACACCCCCTATCCGGAGTTCGAGCTCAAGGACGGCCCGGGAGTCAACCCGGCGAACGTGGGTCGCAAAGTGCCGCACGGAGCGATCCTCCGGACCGTCAGCACGAACATCTGCGGATCGGATCAGCACATGGTGCGTGGCCGCACCACCGCTCCCGCCGGGCTCGTGCTCGGACACGAGATCACCGGTGAGGTCATCGAGGTGGGGCCCGACGTCGAGTTCGTCAAGGTCGGCGACATCGTGTCGGTGCCTTTCAACATCGCCTGCGGACGCTGTCGCAACTGCAAGGAGGGCAAGACCGGCATCTGCCTGAACGTCAACCCCGACCGCCCCGGCAGCGCCTACGGCTACGTCGACATGGGCGGCTGGGTCGGCGGTCAGGCCGAGTACGTGCTCGTGCCCTACGCGGACTGGAACCTGCTCGTCTTCCCCGACCGCGACCAGGCTCTCGAGAAGATCCTCGACCTGACGATGCTGTCCGACATCTTCCCCACGGGGTTCCACGGCGCCTACACCGCGGGTGTCGGTCCGGGCTCCACCGTGTACGTCGCCGGGGCCGGACCGGTCGGCCTCGCCGCGGCCGTCGGCGCGCAGCTGCTCGGCGCCGCCGTCGTCATCGTGGGCGACCTGAATGAGGACCGACTCGCGCAGGCCCGCTCGTTCGGGTGCGAGACGGTCGACGTCTCGCGGGGAGACCCGGCTGCGCAGATCGAACAGATCCTGGGCGTGCCCGAGGTCGACTGCGGCGTGGATGCCGTCGGCTTCGAAGCGCGCGGACACGGCGATGACGCGGGTCGCGAGGCTCCCGCCGCCGTCCTCAATTCGCTCATGTCGATCACGGCCGCGGGGGGCGCGCTCGGCATCCCCGGCCTGTACGTCACGGGTGACCCCGGCGGAATCGACGATGCGGCGAAGGTCGGCGCCCTCTCGATCAGCCTCGGCACGGGGTGGGCGAAGTCCCTCTCGTTCACCACCGGCCAGTGCCCGGTCATGAAGTACAACCGGCAGCTGATGATGGCGATCCTGCACGACAAGGTGCAGATCGCGAAGGCCGTGAACGCGACCCCCATCGGCCTGGACGATGCCCCGCAGGGCTACGCGGAATTCGACCAGGGAGCCGCCAAGAAGTACGTGCTGGATCCGAACGGCTACATCGCCGCCTGACGCGAATCTCACGCTCGACCAGATCTTCCATGAAGACACCGGGACCGGATGCCTCGACCCGAGGCATCCGTCCCGGAACACCCGCCCGATCGAAAGGAATACCCATGTCCACTGTCACTCTCGCCGATGCCCGTCGGGTCATCGACGCCGCCGAGAAGAAGGCCGTCGAGATCGGCCAGCCGATGAACATCGCCGTCGTCGACTCGGGCGGCAACCTCGTCGCCCACGTCCGTCAGGACGGGGCGTGGATCGGCAGCGTCAACATCTCGATCAACAAGGCGTGGACGTCGAAGGCCTTCGACATCTCGACGAAGGACCTCGGCGACAACTCGCAGCCGAACCAGCAGTTCTTCGGCATCCAGAACACCAACGGCGGCAAGGTCGCCATCTTCGCCGGCGGCATCCCCCTCTCCCGCGACGGCGTCGTCGTCGGCGCAGTGGGCGTCAGCGGAGGCTCGGGCGAGCAGGACCACTCCGTCGCCGAGGCCGGCGCCGCCGCCTTCTAGCCAGCGCGCCGGGTGCCGGTGCGTGCGTCCCGGGTGTCGCGGGCGTCACGCGTCGGCACCCGGGGTTAGCCTCGAACGGTGACCCCTGAACTCGCCGCACGCATCGTCGCGGATTCCCGCGATCGTGTCGCCTGGATCAGGGCCCGTTCGCGCGGGATCACGGCCACCGACGTCGCGTCGCTCACCTCGGAGCGCGCGATCGCCCGTGCCGCCGATGCGAAGCTCCTCGGCTCGGGATTCTCGGGCAACGCCTACACCGATCACGGTCGCCGTCGCGAGCCCGAGATCGCCGCGTGGGTGGCCGCGACCCACGGCATCTCCCCGTCATCCGCCCTGTTCCACGCGGTCGTAGAGAAGCGCCACCTCGCCACCCCCGACGGCGTCGCCGTCGACCCGTCGGGCCGCGTCATGCTGTGCGAGATCAAGACGACGAAGAAGGCGTGGCGGAGCATCCCGCGCGGCTACCTGCGCCAGATCTGGTGGCAGCAGCACGTGCTGGGCGCCGAACGCACACTCGTGGTGTGGGAGGAGCACGACGCCTTCGTGCCCGTCGGCGACGAGCCGCGCTGCGCCTGGGTCGACCGCGACGAACGCGAGATCAGCACGCTCGTAGGCCTCGCGACGTCTCTCATCGACGAGCTCTACCGGCGCACCACCGAACGGCGCTCGGCGCTGACGCCGACCGGTGATGGCATCGATGGGGTCGAGCGGATGCCGCGCACGACGCCCTCAGCGAGACCGACGGCAGCGCCCTCGCGCGAGATGTTCCGCTCGCTCGCTCTCGCCGACTGAGCCTCTTCCGCACGAGCTCCGATCGTCGCGCCGACATTCCGACTCGCTTCGCGCGTAGAGCGACCGGGAGTGAGTCACGCCGGCGTTCGGACGCGGTCCGCCTCCGCACCTGGAACGCCCGGCGAGGGAATAGTTGACACGGGTCAACGATTATCTATATAGTTGATGTCAGTCAACTACTGCGCCGTCGCTGCCGCATGCACCCGCACATACAGATTTCCAGAAAGCCGCCCACACCATGTCCTCCACTCCCGCCGTGGATGTCGTCGAGAAGCCAAAGATGACGCACCGCCAGGTGCTCGAAGCGCTCTCCGGCCTCCTGCTGGGCCTGTTCGTCTCGATGCTCGCATCGACCGTCGTGTCCACCTCGCTCCCCGTGATCATCCACGACCTCGAGGGCACCCAGACCGCCTACACGTGGGTGGTCACCGCCACGCTGCTGACCACCGCGATCTCGACGCCCGTCTGGGGCAAGCTCGCCGACCTCTTCAATCGCAAGCTGCTCATCCAGATAGCGATCGCGATCTTCGTACTCGCGACCGCCGCCGCCGGTTTCTCCACCAGCCCCGACATGCTCATCGGCTTCCGCGCCGTGCAGGGTATCGGCGCCGGCGGTCTGGCCGCTCTCAGCCAGGTGATCATGGCCGACATCATCAGCCCGCGGGAACGCGGTCGGTACATGGGTCTGTTCGGGGCCGTCATGGCCGTCGCCACGATCGGCGGGCCTCTGCTGGGCGGCGTCATCACCGACTCGCTCGGATGGCGATGGAACTTCTTCGTCGCGCTCCCGTTCGCCGTGCTCGCTCTGATCATCCTGCAGAAGACGCTGCACACCGTGCCGCGCACCCGGAGCAAGACGAGCATCGACTATCTCGGCATCGTGCTGCTCTCGGCCGCCGTCTCGAGCCTCCTCATCTGGGTCTCGCTCGCCGGCGACAGCTTCGAGTGGTGGAGCATGCAGACCGTCCTGATGGTGGGCGGCGCGATCCTCGGCCTCGTGCTGTTCGTGATCGTGGAGCTGCGCTCGAAGGAGCCGCTGATCCCCCTCACCATGTTCCGCAACCCGACCTTCACGCTGTCGGTCATCGCGTCCATCGCCACCGGTATCGCGATGTTCGGCGCCTCCGTCTTCCTCAGCCAGTACATGCAGCTGGCGCGGGGCGCCACCCCCACCGAGGCCGGCCTCATGACGATCCCGATGATCGGCGGGCTGCTGATCGCGTCGATCGGCGTCGGCGCCATGATCACGCGCTTCGGGAAGTGGAAGCCGTTCCTGGTCGTCGGCGGGGTCTTCCTGATCGCCGGATCGTTCCTGCTGTCGACCATCCACTACGACACCAACTTCGCGCTCGTCTCGCTCTACATGTTCCTTCTGGGGGCGGGAGTCGGGATGACGATGCAGAACCTCGTGCTGATCGTGCAGAACACGACGGAGCCCACGCAGATCGGGGTCGCGAGCTCGGGAGTCACGTTCTTCCGCAGCCTCGGCGGAACGATCGGCGTCTCCGTGATGGGAGCCGCCCTCGCGTCGCAGGTGACCTCGCTGGTCGCCGAGCGCAAGGACGAGCTGGGTGCCGCCATCGCGGCTCTCGGCGAGAAGGGTGCGGCCATCGCGCAACAGCTGCAGGCCGGGACGGTGCCCCAGGTGTCGACCATGCCCGAAGCCGTCCGAGTGATCTTCGAGGACATCTACGCCCAGGGCATCTCCCACTCGTTCCTCATCGCGGTGCCGTTCGCGATCATCAGCCTGATCGCGATCGTGTTCCTCCCGAACAAGCCGCTCACGACCATGACGACCAGCGAGCGTATGGCGGCCGGCGAAGCCGACCTCGCCACCGTGTCGGTCCCCGAGGGCATGCAGGTGCTGACGGCTACGGGCAGTGTGCAGACGACCGGCGCCGACGGACGTGGCCCCGGCGGAGCATCCGCTCGCCGCGGTTAGAATCGGCCACGATGATCGACAACGACACTCGAGAGGCGCGCACCGAAGCGGTGCGCGCCCTCGAGGCCGAGTTCAGCGAGCTCATCAATCGCTTCCGACGCGTCATCACCGAGAATGCGAATCGCGTCAGTCCGGGCATGCTCCCCGGCGCGTACAAGGTCTTCACGACGATCGTGCGTCAGGAGAGCGTGACGCAGTCATCGCTCGCGGACCTGCTCACCGCCGACAAGGGCCAGATCTCACGGACCGTCCGCGAACTCGAGCACCTCGGTCTGATCAGCCGGACTGCGGATCCGGCGGACGGCCGCTCCAGCCTGCTCTCTCCCACTCCCCTCGGCCTCGAGCGTCTCGAAGCGGCTCGCAAGCCCCAGGAGAACACCCTGCTGACCGCGCTCGCGGACTGGCCGGTCGACGACATCCACAACCTCGCACGCCTGTTGCACGCCCTCACGGCCGGCGTCACCCCCTGATGTCGCAGGGAAGCTCCGACCGGCGCCGCGGTGCCGACCCGCAGGCTTAGTGACCCGTTAGCACCCGCGTAACACGGTCGAGACAATGACCGGGTTGACTGAGCCTTCCAAGGCGCCGGCGCTGCCGACGACGACAGGACGTGGAGGGAGCGACCGATGAGATTCCGGCCGCTGCGACCAGCTTCCGCCATCACGGCGGATCCGATCGAGGTTCCCGAACCTCCCGAGAGAATGCGCGCAGCGGTCATCGACGCCCCGGGCGGTCCGGACGCCCTCCACCTGGGTGAGCTCCCTGTCCCGACGCCGGTGCTGAGCGAGCTTCTCGTCAGGGTGGTGGCGGCAGGTATCAATCAGATCGATGCCAAGACGAGAGCGGGCGCGGGGTTGTCCGGTTCGCTGAAGGACTTCCCCGTCGCGCTCGGGTTCGATTTCAGCGGAATCGTCGTGAAGGCGCCGTATGAGTCGCACCCGCTGCAGCCGGGCAGCGAGGTGTTCGGCATGGTTCCGTTCCCACGCTCGGGCGGCAGCTACGCCGAGTACGCCGTCGTTCCATCGCTGTCCGTGGCCAGGAAGCCGTCGACGCTCTCGCACGTCGAAGCGGCGGGCGTGCCGTTGGCCGCCCTCACCGCGTGGGGGCTCGTGGTCGAGACGGCACGCGCGCACGAAGGGCAGCGGATGCTGATCCACGCCGGCAGCGGAGGCGTCGGGCATTTCGCCGTGCAGATCGCCGACTACTTCGGCGCGCACGTGACGGCGACCACGTCGTCGCACAACACCGCGTGGATGCGCGAGCTCGGAGCATCCACGGTCATCGACTACGCCACCACCCGGTTCGAGGACGTCGTGTCGCAGATGGATGTCGTCATCGATCTCGTCGGCAACGCCCACGAGCAGACGAGCACGCGCTCGCTCTCTGTCCTGCGTCCGGGCGGGCTCCACATCGTGGTGCCGACCGGCGCCTCCCCCGGCTACGCCGAGGCGGCCGAAGCCGCCGGGGTGCGCGCGACCGGCTACAAGGTGGTCCCCGACGGCAGCGCGCTCGCGACCATCGGGCGCCTGCTGGATTCCGGGTCAGTACAGGTGTACGTCGACAAGGTCTTCGACCTCGCCGACGCCGCTGCCGCACATGCCGAGCTCGAACTCGGACACGCGCGCGGGAAGATCGTGCTGCGCCTCAGCGACGACTGACGCGTGACGGCGTCTGCTCGTCGCGTCACAGCGGATCGAGGACGCGCCGTCCTTCGTCGATGATGGTGTCGGCCACCGCCTGAAGGAGGGGCGAGCGCAGGTTCCACTGCTGCCAGTGCAGAGGAACCTCGATACCCGCCCCGTCGAGCCGGACCAGCGTGCCGGTGGCGAGCCCCTCATCGGCGTGCAAGCGAGGCAGAAGCCCCCACCCAAGTCCCAGCCCGACCGCCGTCGCGAAGTCGTGCGAGGCCGGGA
The DNA here is from genome assembly GCF_042747925.1 of Microbacterium songi. NCBI lineage: Bacteria > Bacillati > Actinomycetota > Actinomycetes > Micrococcales > Microbacteriaceae > Microbacterium > Microbacterium songi. The sequence goes on along the minus strand of NZ_JBHZIE010000001.1, from coordinate 258,044 downwards.
CGTAGTGCCGCGGCGCCCTCGCTCCATCCACTCCCCGTTCGCGCAGCCAGCGCGTCTGCAGGTCGTCGCGTCGGTCGTAATCGACCACGGGCGCGCTGGTGAGCGCGTCGACGGTCGCACCCCCGGCGAACCATTCGGCCGCGAACGACGGTGTGGCGACCGGTTCGTATGCCATGACACCGAGCACGCTCACCCGGCACCCGGCGACCGGGGTGGCCCGCGAGGTGACCGCGCCCATCACGGTTCCGCCCTCCAGCAGCGCCGCCGTGAAGTCCTGATCGTCTCGATGAAGATCGAACACGACCGGCATCTCGAGCGAGAGACGCGCGAGGGGCGGGAGGAACCACGTGGCCAGCGAGTCGGCGTTCACCGCGAGCGGCACCGTCATCCTGACCGTCGTGTCGTCCGTGTCGCCGAGTGCGGCGAGCGCGTCGTGCTCCAGAAGGGCCGCCTCCCGGGCGAGGCGGACGACGGCGACGCCGGCGTCGGTGGCGCGCGCGGGCTTGGCCCTCACCAGCAGCACTCGGCCGAGCGACTCCTCGAGCGTCTTGATCCGCTGGCTGACCGCGGACGGCGTCACGTGCAATCGCCGGGCCGCGGCATCCAGCGAACCCTCGTCGATGACGGCGGCAAGGGTTTCCGCGAGGTCCAGAGCAATGCGCACCTAAGCAATGCTAATGCTCCTGAAGAATGATGAGCTGGACTGAAGAAGCTGGTCGTTCTACCGTCGACGTCATGATGACCAGCGCGATCGCCGGATTCGGCCTCGGCCTTTCGCTCATCGTCGCGATCGGCGCTCAGAACCTCTTCGTGCTGCGGCAGGGCATCCGGCGGCAGCACGTCCTCGCCGTGGCGGTGATCTGCGCGGCGTCCGACGCGGCACTCATCATGCTGGGAGTCTCGGGAATCGGCCTCGTCCTGCAGTCCGTTCCCTGGCTCATCGATGTCGTGCGGTGGGCGGGGGCGCTGTTCCTCGCGACGTACGCGGTTCTGGCTGCCCGGCGCGCCCTGCGACCCTCGGGCGCTGCACTCCACGCCGGCTCCGGCGCGGAAGAAGGCGTTGCCACGACACGCGCTGGCCCGACCACTGCCGGCACCCGCGTCGCACTCGCACCGGTCGTCCTGACGTGCCTGGCCCTGACCTGGCTGAATCCGCACGTCTACCTCGACACGGTCTTCCTGCTCGGGTCGATCGCCAGTACGCACGGTGAGACCCGCTGGCTGTTCGCCGCGGGGGCGATGCTCGCCAGCTTCTGCTGGTTCTTCGGTCTCGCCTACGGCGCCCGCCATCTCGGCCGCTGGCTGTCGACCCCGACCGCGTGGCGCGTGCTCGACGGCGCGATCGCCGTCGTCATGCTCGTGATCGCGATCTCGCTCGTGCTCCCCCACTGAGCGTGGGGCCCGGCACCGGCTCGACCTCTGGCCGTCGGCGGGGCACGATGGAACCATGAGACGCGTGCATGTGATCGTTCGGGGCGATGTGCAGGGCGTCGGCTACCGTTACACCGCACGCATGATCGCCGAGGGTATCCCGGTCACCGGTTGGGTGCGCAATCTGCGTGACGGCACGGTCGAGGCCGAAATCGAGGGAAGCGCATCCCAGGTCGATGACATGCTCGCCTGGATGGCGCAGGGGCCACCCGGCTCTCGTGTGGACGACGCACGGGTGACGGATGCCGCGCCCACCGGCGACCGCGGTTTCGACGTGCGCGCCGACGCCTGAGAAGCCTCAGCCCTCGAACGGCCGCAGGATGCGGTCGAGGAACCGCCGCGTGCGCTCGTGCGTCGGATTGCCCAGCAGCGTCTTCGGCGCGCCGCGCTCCAGGATGACGCCCTCGTCGAAGAAGAGCACCTCGTCGGCGACCTCGCGGGCGAAGGCGAGCTCGTGGGTGACGATGACCATCGTCCACCCCTCATCGGCCAACTCCTTCAGGACGACCAGCACTTCGCCCACGAGCTCGGGGTCCAGCGCGCTCGTCGGCTCGTCGAAGAGCAGCAGGTCGGGCTCGAGGGCCAGCGCTCGAACGATGCCCACGCGCTGCTGCTGACCGCCGGAGAGCTCGAACGGGTACGCGTCGCTCTTCTCGCTCAGACCCACGCGTGCGAGCAGATCCTCCGCCCGCGCGACGGCGACCGCCTTCGGCACGCCGTGCGACCGGACAGGTCCTTCGATCACGTTCTGGATCACGGTGAGGTGGGGGAAGAGGTTGTTGTGCTGGAACACCATCGCCGAGCGATCGCGCAACGCGAACCTCTGCGCCTTCGTCGGCGGCGTCGAGAAAACGATCGGCGGGGCATCCGCGAACTCGATGACCCCGTCGTCGGGGGTCTCCAGCCCGTTCAACGTGCGCAGCACCGTCGTCTTGCCTGATCCACTCGGACCGATGAGGCAGACGACCTGGCCGGACTGCACATCGAAGTCGACCCCGTTCAGCACGCGGTTGGCGCCGAAGCTCTTGGTGAGTCCGCGCACCCTCAGGAGGGGGCCGGAGGTGGTCTTCGTAGGTGGGACGAGGGCATCGTCGTCGACGGGGTCAATGGGCGACATAGCGATCCAGCCTTCTCTCGAGGGCGCTCTGGGCGAAGGAGAGCACGAGGCAGAACAACCAGTAGATGAGAGCCGCTTCGAGGTAGATGATCATGAACTCGTACGTGAACGCGGCGATGACCTGCGCCTGGCGGAAGAGTTCGGTGACCAGGATGAGAGAAGCGAGCGACGTGTCCTTGACGAGCGAGATGAACGTGTTCGACAGCGGCGGCACCGAGACCCGAGCGGCCTGCGGAAGGATGATGCGGGTCAGCGCCCGGGTGTGCGAATGGCCCACCGTGTACGCGGCTTCCCACTGTCCCTTCGGCACAGAGAGGATCGCCGCACGGATGACCTCCGCCGCGTACCCGCCGACGTTCAGCGAGAAGGCGAAGATCGCCGCCGGCCAGGGGTCGACGACGATGCCGAGCGAGGGCAGCCCGTAGAAGATGACGAAGAGCTGCACCAGCAACGGGGTGCCGCGGATGACGGAGATGTAGAAGCGCGCCACCGCCGACACCAGCCGATTGGCGGAGATGCGCATGAGTGCCACGGCGAGCGCGAGCACCAGCCCGATCGCGAAAGACGCCAGCGCCAGCGGAATCGTTCCGCGGAGCCCGGCCCACAGCAGCGGCCAGAAGGAGTCGACGATCAGAGTCCAGGTCTCGTTCACGTCACTCCCCCCCGCCTGCCGCTCTCATGTCCGCCACTGTGCTGATCGTGCCCGTCTCTGATCGTGCCCGTGGTGATCTACGAGGTGACGTCGGCGCCGAAGTACTTGTCGCTGATCTCGGCGAGCGTGCCGTCGGCGCGCAACTCATCGAGGGCTCCGTCCACCGCGTCGACGAGGGCCTGCTTGTCCTTCGTGAACGCGAAGGCGCTGTTGGCCGGGTCGTCGGTCTCGGCCGCGATCTTCAGACCTGTCGGGCCGTCCGTCTTCTCGTAATCGAGGAACGTCAGCTTGTCGTTGACGGTGGCATCCACCCGACCCTGCTTCAGCAGCGCAACCGCCTGAGCCCAGCCTTCGACGGGCTCGACGGTGGCCCCGCTGGCCTGCGCGAGCTCGTACCAGTTGCTGGTCAGCGACTGCGCGGTCGTCTTGCCTGCGAGGTCGGCGAAGCTCGAGACGGAGTCGTCGTCGTCGGTGACCACGATCACGCCCGGTGAGACGGTGTACGGCGTGCTGAAGAGGTACTTCTCCTCGCGCTCCGCGTTGATCGAGACCTGGTTGCCGATCACGTCGAAGCGGCCCGCCTCCAGGCCGGCGAAGATCGCGTCCCACTGGGTCTCCTGGAAGGAGACTTCGAGTCCGAGCTTGTCGGCCACGGCTTCGGCGATCTCGACATCGAAGCCGACGAGCTCGCCGCTCGCGTCGTGGAAGCTGAACGGTCGGTACGTGCCTTCGGTCGCCACGGTGAGAGTGCCCGCCGTGGTGAGGCCGAACTCGTCGCCGGCGGCAGACGATTCCGGGGACGGGCCCGCGCTGCAGGCAGACAGCGCGAGGGCGGTCGTGGCTGCGAGGACGACGGCGGAGAGGACGGTGCGGCGTGACATTTGGCTGTGATGCTCCAGTGATTGGGCCCGGTTGTGCGGCCGGGCATGACGAACAAGTACAACACGTGCGGCGGTGCGAACCATTTCTGATGACGGCGTATTGCCAGGTGCAGACCCGAATGGTAGACGCCCGGATCACGTCCTTCGAGACACATCTGCGCATGCAAAAGGGGCCCCGCCGATCGGCGGAGCCCCTTCGTGTGGTTCAGGCTCAGAGCGCGTTGACGTCCAGCGGGATGCCGGGGCCGAACGTGGTCGACACCGCACCCTTCTGGATGTAGCGGCCCTTGGCGCTGGACGGCTTCAGACGCACGATCTCTTCGAGCGCGGCGGCGAAGTTCTCGTCGAGCTGCTCGGCCGAGAACGACGCCTTGCCCACGACGAAGTGCACGTTGGCGTGCTTGTCGACGCGGAACTCGATCTTTCCGCCCTTGATCTCCTCGACGGCCTTGGCCGGGTTGGGGGTGACGGTGCCCGTCTTCGGGTTCGGCATCAGGCCGCGGGGACCCAGCACCTTTCCGAGACGACCGACCTGGCCCATGAGCTCCGGGGTCGAGACGGCGGCGTCGAACGACGTGTAGCCCTCGGCGACCTTCTGGATGAGCTCGGCGCCACCGACCTCGTCGGCGCCTGCGGCGATCGCGGCCTCAGCGGCCGGACCCGTCGCGAAGACGATGACGCGGGCGGTCTTGCCGGTGCCGTGGGGCAGCATGACGGTGCCGCGCACCATCTGGTCTGCCTTGCGGGGGTCGACGGCGAGTTTCAGCGCGACCTCGACGGTCGAGTCGAACTTCGCCGAGCCCGTCTCGCGTGCGAGCGCGACGGCCTCGGTGGGCGAGTAGAACTTGTCAGCCGCGATCTTCGCGGCGGCGGCCTGGTAGGCCTTGGACTTGGTAGCCATTTTTCCTATCCCCTCAGTCCTCGACCGTGATGCCCATGGAGCGGGCGGTGCCGGCGATGATCTTCGAGGCGGCCTCGATGTCGTTCGCGTTCAGGTCGGGCTGCTTCGTCTCGGCGATCTCGCGCACCTGAGCCTTGGTCAGCTTCGCGACCTTGGTGGTGTGCGGCGTCGGCGAGCCCTTGGCCACGCCTGCGGCCTTCTTGATGAGCTCAGCGGCCGGCGGCGTCTTCAGGATGAACGTGAAGCTGCGGTCCTCGTAGACGGTGATCTCGACGGGGATGACGTTGCCGCGCTGGGCCTCGGTCGCCGCGTTGTACGCCTTGCAGAACTCCATGATGTTCACGCCGTGCTGACCGAGCGCGGGCCCGATCGGCGGTGCCGGGTTTGCGGCGCCTGCCTTGATCTGTAGTTTGATCAGGCCGGTCACCCTTTTCTTCGGTGCCATTTCCTTTTCCTTTCATCGAGCGGCACTTGCGCAGCCTCGATGATCGAGGTGCGAAGCATCCGTCTCTCCCGCGCGTCCGGCATCTCCGGGCCGCGGTTCTTCCGGAGCATCGCTCCGGGAAGTCTCTGTTACTGCTTGTTCACCTGGTCGAACGAGAGCTCGACCGGGGTCTCGCGCTCGAAGAGCGAGACGAGCACGGTGAGCTTGCCGCTCTCCGGCTTGATCTCGCTGATCGTACCGGGCAGGCCCGCGAACGAGCCCTCCTTGATCGTGATGGTCTCGCCGACCTCGAAGTCCACCTCGGTGATGACGCTGCGCGCCACAGCCTGGCCGCCCTTGCCGGAGCCTGCCTTGGTCGGCGCAGCCTCTTTGATCTCGACGAGCGACTTCAACATGTTGAAGGCCTCCTCGAAACGGAGCGGCGTCGGGTTGTGGGCGTTGCCCACGAAGCCCGTGACACCGGGGGTGTGACGCACGACCGACCAGGTGTCTTCGTTGAGCTCCATGCGCACGAGCACGTAGCCGGGGATCCGGACGCGCGTGACCATCTTGCGCTGACCGTTCTTGATCTCGACGACGTCCTCCATCGGGACCTCGATCTGGTAGATGTCTTCCTCGACCTCGAGCGTCGACTTGCGCTGCTCGATGTTGGCCTTCACCTTGCGCTCGAAGCCGGCGTAGGAGTGGATGACGTACCACTTGCCGGGAAGTGAACGCAGTTCGGTGCGGAATGTCTCGTAGGGGTCGGCGTCCTCGTCGACCGCGTCCTCGTCGGCGGTGCCGTCCGCGATCGCGTCGTCCGCCTCAGCGAGCTCGGGGCTCTCGAGGTCGACGGGGGCCGGAGCGGCGTCCGCGGGGTCGACGGACGCCTCGACGTCGTCGACGACGGATGCCGCGGCATCCACCTCCGCGACGAACTCGGAGTCGAGCACGGGAGCGTCTTCGTCGCCGTTCACGTCCGGGCCGTCGTACGGCGTGATGTCGTCGGCGTGTGCGGCGACGTACTCCGCCTCTTCCTCTGCGAGCGAGTCGGTGAGGACCTCGGCAGCGGCTTCGACCTCTGCGGCCTCGTCGATGTTCAGGGCGTCGTTCACGATCGCGTCGGCCTCCGGGTCGTCGATGTCGATGTCGTCCAGGTCGGAGTCATCCACTTCGTCACCGTCCTCGTCCACGACGTGGAGGGCCAGATGCTCGGCGGGCTCGACGGAGTGCTCCTCGGCGGCGAGGACGTTGCCCTCCTGGGCCTCGTCGTCCTCCGAGGACTGCTCTGCGGCGGTCGCCCAGTCGGCGTCGTCCGTATATCTTTCAGACACTTGATCTCTTCCGTTTCGAAGGCGCGGGATGGCTCGTGCCGAGCCGGTCGTCCACGCCGGGGTCAGGAGGTGGCGCCTGCCGGCGTCCCGAATACGACGGTCGTGAGCCAGACGAAGAGCACGTCCAGTCCGTACACGATCGCCATCATCACGATGACGAACCCGAGCACCACGGCCGTGAACTTCAGCAGCTCCTGCCGCGTCGGCGTGACGACTTTGCGGAGCTCCGCGAAGACCTGACGGATGAACAGGGCGATGCGCGCGAAGATGTTGAGCTTCTTCTCGCGCGGGGCGTCACTCTTGGAGACGACCTCGCCGTTCGGTTCGTCCTGAACCATCGAACCCACCTGACTACCTTCCATGTGTCAGCTTCCGCTGACGCGCAGGGCGGACAGGAATCGAACCTGCAACCTGCGGTGTTGGAGACCGCTGCTCTGCCAATTGAGCTACCGCCCTAGAGGTCGGTTGACCCCGGACACCCGCACACTTCCGCCTCGACCTTGGTGTTCGAGACCCGCCCGAAAGGCGGGCACGGCGAAAGAATGCAGACTTCTACTGCACGTTCCAGTGTACGGCATGGGCTCTGCGGTGGCGAACTGCGGGCGGGCCTCACGGCCGCCCGCAGTCTGCGGCACGGGTCGTCCCTCAGCGCGACACCGGATCGAGCGCGGGGTTGCAGAACCGCTCGACCTCCGCCGATCGCGGACTGGATTCCCAGTCTCCAGGACTCATGCACAGTAGCGCGCCGCAGGCGTTGGCTCGACGCAGACGCTCCGCGATGGACAGCCCCTGCAGGTGCCCGCTGAGGTATCCGGCCACGAAGGCATCGCCTGCACCCACCGTGTCCACGACGTCGACGATGAAGCCGGCGGCCTCGGTGACGCCATCTGGAGTGAAGACGGCGGCCCCGTCAGCCCCCCTCTTGAGGATGACCTCGCGACGGCCACCGCGCACCAGGTGCTGAGCGGCATCCGCCGGATCGAGGCCGGGGACGATGAGATTGAGCTCCTCAGGCCCGCCGAAGACAAGGTCCGCACGCTCGGCGAAAGAGCGGAGGATCGGGCCGGCGACCTCGCACGGCGCGAGCGCCGAGCGGTAGTTGATGTCGAAGCTCACGAGCACCCCCGCGGAGTGCGCGCGCTCGATCGCTTCCGAGATGCACTCCCGCGCATCCTCTGAGACGAGGGCGGAGATGCCCGAGACGTGCAGCACGTCTGCTTCCTCCACCCAGCCCGGCGGCAGGTCCCCGGGCGCAAGCCGCGAACCGGCGGAGCCGGCGCGGTAGTAGTAGACCGCCGTCGATGCGCTCGTCGGACGCTCTTTGATCATGAGACCCGTGGGCGCGGTGGAGTCCACCACCACGCGCACGTCGAGACCCTCCGCGCGCAGTTCGCGCACGACCCGCTCGCCGAGCGGGTCGTCGCCGACACGGCCCAGCCACGAGGCGTCGATCCCCAGTCGTTGCAGCCCGATGGCGACGTTGCTCTCCGCGCCCCCGATGCCGAGAGTGAGGTCGTGGGCGTGGCGAAGCGAGCCGATCTCCCGTGTGCGCATCAGGGCCATCGTCTCGCCGACCGCGACCACGCGCGGGGGGCCCAAGATCGGCCTCATGCCCGTCCCACGTTCGCACAGACCTCGACGAATCGTGCCGCCCTGTCGCGCAGCGCGCGAAGGTCTCCCCCGCGGAAAGCATCGCCCAGCAGGGGTCCGCCGACGCTCACCGCGGCGGCGCCGGCGGCGAGCCAATCGGCCGCGCCCTCGAGATCCACGCCTCCCGAGGGGATCACCTCGATGCCGGGGAACGGTCCGCGGAGGTCTTTGAGGTAACTCGCCCCGACCTGTCCCGCGGGAAAGATCTTCACGGCGGAGGCGCCGGCGCGCCAGGAGGCGAACAGCTCCGTGGGCGTGAGGCCACCCGGCACGATCGGCACGCCGGCCTCGGCGGAGCGCTGGACGAGGGCGGCACAGGTGATGGGCGTCACGAGGTAGTCGGCACCGGCGTCGATCGCCGCGTCCAATTCAGCCGCGCTCGTCACCGTCCCGACCCCGAGATCGGCGTCGTCACCGAACGTCGACCGCAGGGCGGGGAGCCGTTCGATGGTTCCGGGGGTGGTGAGGGTGAGCTCCAGGCTGCGGACGCCGGCGTCGACGAGCGTCTCGAGGACGCGGTCGTATGCGTCGGCGTTCTCCGCACGGACCACCACGATCAGCCTCGCCTCGGCTGTGCGGGCGGAGAGGGGACGCCGCCCGACGGCGATCTGCTCACCAGTCATGGACGGTTCCATCCTGCAGTCGGTTCACGGGAAGGTACGCCTTCGTGTATTCGAACGCCGATGCCGCGTCCTCGTCGAGCTCGACCCCCAGGCCCGGAGTCTCACCGGGGTGCAGGAAGCCGCGGTCGAAGCGGAAGGAGGTCTGGAACACGTCGAGGGTGGTCGTGTTGTGAGGCATGTACTCCTGGATCCCGAAGTTGTGGATCGCCAGGTCGAGGTGGAGAGCTGCGGCCATGCCGACGGGAGAGATGTCGGTCGGTCCGTGGATGCCCGACTTGATGCCGTACACGGCGGCGAAGTCGAGCAGCTTCTTCATTGCGGTGATGCCTCCGGTGTGCGTGACCGCGGAGCGCACGTAGTCGATGAGTCGCTCCGTGATCAGCGTCTGATAGTCGTACACCGAGTTGAACACCTCACCGATCGCGAGCGGCGTCGTGGAGTGCTGACGGACCAGTCGCAGGGCGGTCTGATCCTCGCCCGGGGTGCAGTCCTCGAGCCAGAAGAGGTCGTACGGCTCGATGTCCTTCGCGAAACGGGCGGCCTCGATGGGTGACATGCGGTGGTGTCCGTCGTGCAGCAGGCGCACGTCGGTGCCGAAATCCTCGCGGATCTGGGAGAAGACTCCCGGCATGTGCGACAGATAGGCGCGGGTGTCCCAGACCTCCTCCACGGGCGCCGTGGCGGAGCTGCCGTCCGCCGCGCGATGAGCGGGCTCATAGTCGTAGCGGACTCCGGGCTTGCTGGTCGCGACGCCGTAGATCTGCCCGAGTCCCGGCACGCCCGTCTGTACACGGACAGCGGTGAACCCCGCCTCGATGTAGGACGCGATCGCGTCCTTCAGCGCGGGATAGTCGGGGCCGGACGCGTGACCGTACACGCGGACGCCGTCGCGACTGGCACCTCCCAGCAGCTGGTAGAGCGGCATCCCCGCCTTCTTGGCCTTGATGTCCCACAGCGCCATGTCGACCGCGGCGATGGCGGCCATGGTCACCGGCCCGCGCCGCCAGTAGGGTCCGCGATACAGGTACTGCCAGGTGTCCTCGATGCGATCCTCATCACGACCGATGAGCGTCGAAGCGACGTGGTCGGCGAGGTACGAGGCGACAGCCAGCTCCCTGCCGTTGAGAGTGGCGTCGCCCCAGCCGACGATGCCATCGGAGGTCGTGATCTTGAGGGTCACGAAGTTGCGACCCGGGCTGGTGATGATGACGTCGGCGCGTTCGATGGTCATGTCGTCTCCTCGTTCTCGGGTGCGGCCGCATTCCGTGCGACCGCACCCCGATGGTGTCTGCGGCGGGTACGGCTCACATGGCGGCGCGCGGATCGGTGAGATCGCGCCCCGTCCACTCGGGTGCCCAGATGGCGGCGATCAGAGCCGAGACGGTGAAGATCCCCATCAGCACCATGACCGGAACGATGCTCCCGGTGGTGGCGGCGACCCATGCGGCGACGACGACCGGGCCGATGCCCGTCGCGATGATGGCGGCGATCTCCCTGACCATGGCGGTGAGCGTGTAGCGGTTGCGCGCGCCGAAGATCTCGGGGATCGAGATGTTCTCCATCGACGCCAGGCCCAGAACGGAGATGTTGTGGATGAGCGCGTAGCCGACGAAGACCCAGACGACCTCAGCGGTGTTGATCATGAGGAGCGTGGGGATGATCAGCAGGAGCGACAAGGACGTCATCACGATGTACATGCGGCGACGGCCGAACCTGTCACCGAGGAATCCCACGAGCGGGATCGTCAGGAAGCCGATGAGCGAGGAGACGATGACGACCTCGGGTCCGACCTGCTTCGACATCGCGAGCGTGATGGTGATGAACGAGATGAGATAGGTCTGCACCATGCCGGAGTTTCCGGCCTGGCCGAAGCGGAGGAAGAACGCGACGATGACGGCCTTGATCGGCTTGCGCTGCAACGACTCGAGCGTGCGGATGTCGTTGGTCTTGGTGGCGAGGTCCTTCACCTCGTCGCGGGAGAGTGCTCGGCCGTCGACGACGTCGGTGCGCTCCTCGAAGACCGGGCTCTCCTTGAGGTTGAACCGCACCCACAGGGCGAACAGCATGATCACGGCGCTGCCGATGAACGGAATGCGCCAGCCCCACGCGATGACGTCGCTCTCGAGCATCACGGCGAGCAGGATCGCCCAGATGGCCGACGCGAACAGCGTGCCGCAGTTCGTGCCGAGGGCGACGAGGGAGGCGATGATGCCACGACGGTTGGTCGGCGCGTATTCGGACAGCATGACGCCGGCGCCCGAGATCTCCGCACCCGCACCGAAACCCTGCGCCAGACGAAGAATGACCAGAAGGATGGGCGCCAGGATGCCGACCTGCTCGTAGGTCGGCAAGAACCCGATGAGGGTGGTCGCCGCGCCCATCAGCAGGATCGTGTAGAAGAGGACCTTGCGCCGCCCCACCTTGTCACCGATGCGTGCGAAGACGAACGCGCCCACCGGGCGCGCCACGTAGCCGACGCCGTAGGTCGCCATCGCCAGGACGACCGCCATGGCCGGGTCCCCGCCGCCGAAGAACAACTGGCTGAACACGAGGGCGGCAGCCAGGGAGTACAGCTGGAAGTCCATGAATTCGAGAGCGGTGCCGAGCCAGCCGGAGACGGCGGCTCGGACGAGATCTCCCGTCGTGCGCGTGGCAACGGGCGGGGGTGCAGCTGCGTCCACGCCGGGGACGTTGGATGTGCTCATTCGGATACTCCTTTGTAGAGGGATGAGGGTCGTGCAAGAACGTTCTGGGTGTCAGAAGCTGAGGAGGACCTTCGCGGAGGCGGAGGAATCGCGGGCGAGGGTGAAAGCCCGAACGGCGTCGGCCGCGGGGATCACGTGCGAGATGACCGCATCGAGGGCGTCGGATTCGGCGAGCATCGCGATGGCGTCGTCGATCTCCGTGGAGAAGCGGAAGGCGCCGCGGAGGGTCAGTTCCTTCGCCAGCACGGGCGCGAGGTTCACGGCCAGATCCGCGTTCGGGAGCATGCCGACCTGGACGACGGTGCCGGCGCGCCGTGCGGCTCGCACGGCCTGAGTCAGCGACACCGGCACCCCCGAGCATTCGAAGATGACGTCGTAGGACTCGTCGGCGACGGCATCGCGCCCGACGAGGACGAGCTCGGAAGCGCCCAGACCCTGTGCACGTCGGAGCGGCTCCTCACGCACGTCGCTCGCCGCGACCGTCGCCGCGCCGGCTCGCATCGCGGCGGCGACGACCAGCAGGCCGATGGGCCCTGCCCCGATGACCAGGACGCGCTTGCCGCGGACATCCGTCAATCCGACAGCGTGGAGCGCAACCGCGAGAGGCTCCGCGAGCGCCGCGCGCTCGAGGGGGAGGCTGTCGGGCAGCAGCCGGACCATGCCGTCATCGACGAGGAGGTACTCCGCCGCCCCGCCTTGGCGATGCGGGTCGGCCGCGGCGCTCCCCAGGTAGTCGCCCCCGGGGCGAAGATGGGGACGGTCCTCCAGCCCTTCGACCGCGGCACCGTAGCGGGCCGGATGCACCGTGACCCGCGTGCCGGCGGCCAGCCGCCCCGACGGATCGAGGTCCACGATGGCCGAGAGCTCATGCCCCGGCGTCAACGGCTCGCGGATCGTGTACTCGCCGTTCGCTCCGTGGAAGTAGTAGTGCAGGTCGGAACCACAGATCCCGACGTGCGTCACACGCAGCCGCACCTCGCCGCTCGACGGTTCCGGTACCGCTGTGTCTTCCCAGCGGATGTCTTCCTTCGCGTGTATCGCAAGCGTCTTCATCGGACTTCCTCTCGGACGGTCGAACCGGATGTGCTCGACCGCAGCGCATCGGACGCCGCGGCGCGGACGCCGTGACGGACGATGACGTCGACGAGTTCGGCGACGCGATCGACGAACGCGGCGTGCGCGGTCAAAGAGTCCGGCAGGAAGCCGGCGTTCAGAACAGCGATGGCGTGGGCGCGGGGCCCTTGTGCTCCCCGGGTCGCCTCGACCATCCGATGGCGGGCGGCGTCCTGCATCTCGTCGGCGATGGGCCCGGGCGTGAACCCTGCGGGCGGCGCGATGGCGCAGATCCACGCGGCGGTCGTGAGCGCGAGCTGGTGGGGTACGCGGCCTGACCTCAGCGCATGTTCCGCCGGTGCGGGGATCCGCTGGAGGAGTTTCGTCGATCCGTCCGAGCCGACGCGCGCGGTGCGATCGCCGAGCGCGGAGTTGGCCCAGCGGTGAGTGAGCGACTCCACGTAGGCGTCCACATCGAGACCCTGCGGCAGCGCGATGCTGGGCAGATAGTCCGTGCGGATGCCCGCCAGGACGGCGTCACGGATGAACGGCTGTCTCCAGGCATCCGGGATCGTCGATTGGCCATCCAGTCCACCGAGGTAGGCGATCAGTGAATGAGACCCATTGAGGAGCCGGAGCTTCACGACCTCGTAGCGTTCGACCTCGTCGCTCATGATCGCGCCGGCACGGTCCCATGCCGGGCGTCCTCCGGCGAATTCGTCTTCGAGGACCCACATCGAGAAGTCCTCGGCGCGGACGGGACACGCATCGATCACACCCAGGAGGGCGGCGACCTCGTCCGTCGTCGCCGGGGTGGTGGCAGGCACGATCCGGTCGACCATGGCGTTGGGGAACGCGACGCGGCTCTCGACGTAGGAGAGGACGTCCGCATCTGCACCGCTGGCCTCGAGGAATTCGGTGACGACGGCGCGGGTCGCGTGCCCGGCCGACTGGAGGTTGTCGCACGACAGGACCGTGAAGGGCTCCCCGTGTTCTGCGCGCCGGGCGAGACCGAGTGCCATGAGCCCCACCGCCGAGACAGGATGCTGCGGATCGGCGAGATCGGCGGTGATCGCGGGCTCGTCGAGATCGAGACGTCCGGTTCGTGACGAGCGCGAGTAACCGGTCTCGGAGATCGTGAGCGTCAGGATGCGGTGCTGGGGTCGCACGAGTGCCGCGATGAATGCGGACCGATCGTCGGCCAGCACTGCAGCGCTCCGATGCACGTCCACGACACCTGCCTGCGCGCCGTTCTCCGACAGTTGCAGGATCGAGTACCGGTGGTCCTGGGCCGTGAGCGGGTCGACGACCCGCCGCGAGGCGTTCGCGAACCCCGCGATGCCCCAGTCTCCGAACTCGGCGGCCAGTGCCTGAGCGGTGTAGACCGCCGCGTGCGCACGATGGAAGTTGCCGAGACCGAGGTGGACGATTCCCGTTTCGAGGGGAGCCGACGCACCGATGAGGGCTGCCGGAGGCGTGGTCTCCCGGGTGAGTGGTCGCATCGTTGCGCTCCGATTCGAAGGTTTCGTGGCCGGCGTTCCGTATTACGAACCGGCTGTCTTGTAATACGGACCAAGGTAGCAGAGGGTGGAGAAGCTGTAAAGGCGAGCGGGGCACTCCCCCGCCGTACACTGAAATCGATCGGAGGGTTCATGGACGAGACACGTGGCGCCGCGTCACCCGTGGGCAGCGTCGACAAAGCCCTGACCTTGATCGAGGTGCTGGCGGACGCCGGGCCGGACGGTGCGGCTCTGCGCGACCTCGTCGCGGCGACCGGCTTGAACAAGGCGTCCGTCCACCGCCTGCTGCAGGCGCTCATGCACCGCGGGTTCGCCGAACAGGACGTCGCCCAGCGATACCGCCTCGGCAACCGACCGGCCTTGCTGGTCGATCGTTTCCTCAGCGAGGAGAACCTTCCTGCGTTGTTCCGCCCGATCCTCCTGAGCGTCTCGCATCGGGTGCAGGAACTCGTCCACCTCGGCACACTCGAAACGCCGAATGTGCTCTATCTCGACAAGGTCGAACCCGATCGCACGATCCGTGTGTGGTCCCGCATCGGTCGGCAGTCTCCTGCTCTGACGACGGCCCTCGGTCGGGCCATGATTGCCGCGGAGGGGACGCCGGACGATTCGCTGAACGTGTATGAAGCCGCCGCCGACCCTGCGGTGGGTCGACGCTTCCGGCTCGCCGTCGAAGCCGCCCGCGAGAACGGCTACGCGATGGAGCAGGAGGAGAACGAGCCGGGCATCAGCTGTGTCGCTGTCGCCCTCGTGCGACCTGCGGGACGCCCGGTCGCCGTGAGCATCACCGGCCCGACATCGCGGATGTCACCCGATCGTCTCGCCGAGCTCGGGGCGCTCCTACGCGACGAACTGACCGCGGGCGCCCCGCACGGCCTGACCGTCGCACGGCACCGCACCGCCCTCGTGTGACGGCCCGGAGGCCACCCTTCTCCTCGCTCCGTTCCCCCGACGGCCGGCGTCAGCCACCGGCCGGCGAGAGCGCTTCGTCACGGACCGACGCGGACGAGCTTCTTGTTGACGAACTCGTCGGCGGCCAGCAGACCCATCTCGCGACCCGTGCCGCTGCGCTTGACTCCACCGAACGGCAGCTCGGGCGAGTCGGCCAGCACCAGATTGACGTAGACCATCCCGGCGTCGATCTTGTCGGCGACGCGCTCGGCCTGCGCCTCGTCGGTCGTGAACACATACGAACCGAGACCGAACGGGGTGTCGTTGGCCACGGCCACCGCCTCGTCCTCGTCCGCTACGCGGTAGACCACACCGACCGGGCCGAAGAACTCCTCGCGGTAGGCGTCCATCTCGGGGGTGACGTCGGTGAGAACGGTCCCGGGGTAGTACGCGCCGTCGCGGGTTCCGCCGGCGGCGAGCGTCGCGCCCTGCGCGACCGCCCTGTCCACCTGGTCGGCCAGCCGTTCCGCGGCGACGAGGGAGGAGAGCGGGCCCAGCACGGTGTCCTCCGCCAGGGGATCCCCCACCTTGGCTCCCGACATGGCCGCGACGAACTTCTCGAGGAAGGGCTCGTAGAGCGCGTCGGCGACGATGAAGCGCTTCGCGGCGTTGCACGACTGTCCGGTGTTGTCCAGCCGCGCTTCGACGGCCGCGGCCACCGCACCATCGAGGTCGTCGGTGGAGAGGAGGATGAAGGGGTCCGAACCGCCCAGCTCCAGCACGACCTTCTTGAGGTTGCGACCGGCGATCTCGGCGACCGCGGCACCGGCGCGCTCGGATCCCGTCACGGACACGCCGTGCACGCGGGGGTCGGCGATGACCTCGGCGGCCTGATCGTTCGTGATGTAGAGGTTCGTGTACGCGCCCTCGGGGAAACCCGCGTCCCGGTAGATCTTCTCGATCGCAGCGGAGGACTCGGGGCACTGCGGGGCGTGCTTGAGCAGGATGGGGTTGCCGATCAGCAGGTTCGGTGCCGCGAAGCGGGCGACCTGGTAGTACGGGAAGTTCCACGGCATGATGCCCAGCAGCGTCCCCAGGGCCGAGCGACGGATGACCGCGGTGCCCTCACCCAGGATGTCGATGGGCTGATCCGACATGATCCTCTCGGCGTTGTCGGCGTAGAACTCCGTGATGTCGGCGGCGAAGTCGACTTCGCCGAGCGCGGCGGCCAGCGGCTTCCCCATCTCGCGGACGATGGTTCCGGCCAGTTCGTCACGGCGTTCGCGATGCAGTTCGGCCGCGCGCCGGATGAGAGCGGCGCGCTCGGTGACGCTCGACGACCGAGCCCAGCCTCGAGCCGCAGCATCCGCCGTCGCCAGCGCTTCCTCGAGCTGCTCGGCCGTCGCCGTGGGATAGGTGGCCAGGGTCTCGCCCGTCGCCGGGTTGATGACCGCGTAGTCGGACATGTGCCGAACCTTTCGTTTTGTGCTGTCTCGGAGGTGGGGGTGGTCAGCGTCGGCGTGCGCGGCTCGAACGGCGCAGGCTCTCGGGAGCATCGACGGACAGCGTCTGGCCGCGGAAGAACGCGGGGCGCTTGATCGACTGCCAGATCATGATGCCGATGCCGACGACGATGATCGTGACGCCGAGGATGAACACCAGTCCCACGCCGCCGATCTCGGATCCGCTGCCGTACTCGGGGTTCATGCTGTCGATGAGCGTGGTGACGAACAGCACGCCCAGGATGACACCCCCGACGAGCGGGAACAGGAACGTGAAGAACACATTGCGCACGGAATCGAACCACTGGTGGCGGAAGTACCACACGCAGGCGAAGGCGGTGAGGCCGTAGTAGAAGCAGATCATGATGCCGAGCGTGAGGATCGTGTCCGACAGGACATTGGTGCTCACGACGCGCATGATCGCGTAGAAGCCCGCCGCGACGACGGCGGAGACGATCGTGGCGAAGCCGGGGGTGAAGTACTTCGGGCTCACCTTGGCGAACCGCTCGGGGAGCGCGCCGTAGTGCCCCATGGCGAGCAGGGTGCGCGCCGGCCCCACGAAGGTCGACTGCAGCGACGATGCTGAACTGGTGAGCACCGCGAGCGAGACGAGCGCGGCCAGGGGGCCGAGGATCGGACCGGCGAGAGCGAAGAACGCGTTGTCCTGGATGTCGGGGTTGCCCAGGCCGTACTCGCCGTCTCCGATTCCCGCGAACATGATCATCGAGACGGCCAGCAGCAGGTAGAGCGCGACGATCGTGATGACGGTGATGGTCGCGGCGCGGCCGGGCGTCTTCTCGGGGTCCTTCGTCTCCTCGTTCATCGTGAGGGTGACGTCCCATCCCCAGAAGATGAAGATCGAGAGGGAGAGCCCCGCGGCGAAGGCGCTGAAGGACGACACCTCGAACGGGTTGAACCACGACCAGTCGAAGGGTGTCGCGTCGAAGGCGTTGCCGTTGTTCACCTGCACGATGGCGACGATGGCGAACAGCAGGAGCACGACCACCTGGAAGCTGACCAGGAAGTACTGCAGCTTCTGCGTCGTCTGCATGTCGCGGTACGAGACCACGGTGGCGCCGAGCACGAACAGCAGACAGACGGCGATGTTGATCCAGATCACCGACGCGAGATCGGCGATGCCGGCGTTGCCGGTGAGCTGCGAGATCAGGAGGAAGAGGAAGTCGACGGCGATGCCGGCGAGGTTGGACAGCACGATCACGGTCGCCGCGATCAGCCCCCACCCGGCCATCCACCCGATCCACGGACCGAAGGCACGGGCAGCCCATGTGAAGGAGGTGCCGGAGTCCGGCATCCGGTTGTTGAGCTCCCGATAGCCGAAGGCGACGAGCAGCATCGGGATGAAGCCGACGAGGATGATCGCGGGCACCTGTACGCCCACGGCCCCCACGGTGGGTCCGATCGCGGCGGTGAACGTATACGCCGGGGCGATGCAGGAGATGCCGATGACGACCGCGCCGATGAGGCCGACGGTGCCCGCCGACAGGCCCTTGCTGCTGATGCCCCCGGTCTCTGCGGTGGTGGTCGTCGCTGTGGCGTCAGCGTCGGGTGCGCTCATCGCACGGCTCCTTCGTCGGTGGTGCGCGTGCGGGGGACGACGATCATCGGGACGGGCAGTTCGTGCAGCATCTTCGCCGCGGTCGAGCCGAGGAACAGGCGTCGAGGCTGGGCGAGACGGCTCGAGCCGACGACGGCGATCTCGCCCGGCTCCCAGCTCAGATGGGCGACGGCATCCTCGATGCTGTCGCCGCGGGCGACGACCGCCTCGGCGTCGAGGCCGTGGGGCAGCTCGGCGCGTGCCTGGGTGACGACCGCGTCGGCGTGGGCCTCACCGGCGATGCGGATCACTCCGGTGTCGACGGTCGCCGGCAGATCGACCGTGACGAGCGAGAGCAGGCGCAGTTCGGCCGATGCCGCGGTCGCGAGCGAGATCGCCTCACTGAGCAGCGCGTCGGCCCCGGGGCGGGTTCCCACGGCCGCCGTGATGCGGGTGACTCCGGACGAAGGATCGATCCGTCGCGTGCCTTCCGGCGCGAGCACGACGGGCACGTCGGAGGAGTGCAGCAGTTCCGTCGCGACCGTTCCGAGACGGTGCCGTCCGCGCAGCCCACCGTTGGCTGCTCCGATGACGATGTGCGTCGCGTCGTGCTCGTCGGCGATCACGAGCAGGCCCTCGGCGAACGAGTCCGCGTAGCGGACATGCTCCTCGTGCCGGACCGACTCCGGAAGCGAGGCCGCGGCCTCTTCGAGCCAGGTGCCCGCCTGGGCACGCAGGTAGCGGTCGTAACTCGCGTCGGGTGGCGTGATCACGCTGCGCTCGTCGCCCGGGAGGACGACGACGATGTCGAGCGAGGCACCGGATGCCGCGGCCAGGCGCGCACCGAGCGCCACGGCATCCGCCCCCGTGTCCGTCGCGGTGTAGCCCACGACGATGCGGTGACTCACGCGCGATCCTCGGCCAGGATGTTCGCCGCCGCCAGACGGCCCATGCGGATCGCACCGTCGACGTGCTGGTAGCCGGCACCCGCCAGATCACTGCACGCGAACTGGATCGGTCCGACCGGCGTGCGGAGGTCGTTTCCGTAGCGCGACAGCCCGCCGAGGTCGAAGCTCGCGGCGTAGGCCCCACGAGTCCACTCCTCGGTGCCCCAGTCGCTCTCGTAGTAGACGATCGGGTCGAGCGCCTCGGGACCGTAGTAGTGCGAGAGCGACTCGAGGATGCGCTGCTTTCGCTCGTCGGGTGAGAGGAGGAAGACGTCGTCGGCGTGCTGGTCGGAGACGAAACCCACCAGGGTGCCGTGCGGGTCGTCGTGGTTGGTGTTGTCGTAGGCCTCGTGCGACAGCTCGTACGGGCTGAACGCGGTGCCGGACAGGCCCTTGTCGCGCCAGAAGGGTGTCTCGTACACCGCATGCACCTTGATCACGAAGCCCATGGACAGGTGCTGATGCAGCTGATGCTGCCGGCGCGGCAGGGGCGGGACGAACGAGATGCGGTTGTACAGCACGGGCGCGACGGCGAGGATCGCATAGCGGGCGCGCACCGTGATGCCGTCGGCGATCGCGGTGACTCCCCCTCCGGCGGCGTCGCCGTACTCGAGGGTGCGCACCGGCTGGCCGAGGAACACGTCCTCTCCGAGTCGCTCGGCCAGCAGCAGCGGAACCTGCTGGAGACCGCCGACGACGCGCTTGTCGAGGATGAAGTCGGCGTCGACGAGATTGCTGAAGCTGCCGGCGCTCGCCGACATCAGCAGCGCCTGCAGGGTGGAGAACGCGTGCGGGGGTTTGGTGAGCATGGCGCCGGCGATGAACAGCGCGAGGTTGTCGACGGCCTCCTTGTCGTCGGTCTGGTCGTACAGCCATCGCTCGAACGAGATCTTGTCGAGCGCCTCGGCGTCGGGGTGCTCCCACGGGCGGTCGGGGTCCATCTGCGCGACCATCGCATCGAGCTTCTCGATGAGGTCGACCATGACCTTCTCCGTGGCCGGCGGCACCGGGAAGATCTCGCCGGTGAAGCGCGTCAGCTCGCCCTGCGCATTGATGTAGACGCTGTCGCCTTCGCGGTAGCGGGAGTACGTCTCCAGCCCCAGGTCGGCGACCGTCTCGATGAGTGCCTCCTGGTCGGGCGAGACCCACTGCCCGCCGAGCTCGAGCATCGCGCCGTCGATCTCATCGGTCCAGAGTCGCCCGCCGACGCGGTCGCGGGCCTCGAGCACCGCGACGGAGAGCCCGGCCTTCTTCAACTCGTTCGCCGCGGTGAGGCCGGCGGCACCCGCTCCGATGATGACGACGTCTCGGGTGATCTCGGTCATGCTGACTTCCTTGTCTTTCGGGTGCAGGAGGGAGTGCGGACCGGTGTGGCCGGGCGCAGGGTCATCGAGAGGCGAGCACGGATGCCACGATATCGAGTCCCTCGTGCAGCAGCGCATCGGAGATGGACAGCGGCGGCAGGAACCGGATCACGTTGCCGTACGTGCCGCACGTCAGGACGATCACACCCTCGGCGATGCATGCCTTCGCGATCGCGCCGGTGAGCGCGGCATCCGGTTCGTTCGTCTCCGGATCGACGAACTCGGCGGCGATCATCGCCCCCCGGCCGCGGATGTCGCCGATGCGCGGGTCGGACGACTGCAGCGCGCGGAGGCGATCGAGGAGCAGTGTCTCGAGCTCGGCGGCGCGCTCGATCAGACCATCGTTCTCGAAGGCGTCGATCGCGGCGACGGCCGCGGCGCAGGCGATCGGGTTTCCGCCGTACGTGCCGCCGAGGCCACCGCCGTGGGTGGCGTCCATCATCTCGGCGCGACCGGTGACCGCGGCGAGCGGCAGACCGCCGGCGATGCCCTTCGCGGTGGTGATGAGGTCGGGCACGATGCCGAAGTGCTCACTCGCGAACATCGCCCCGGTGCGGGCGAAGCCCGACTGCACCTCGTCGGCGATGAACACGACGTCGTTGGCGCGGCACCACTCGACGATGGCCGGCAGGAACCCTTCGGCGGGGACGATGAAGCCGCCCTCCCCCTGGATGGGCTCGATGATGACGGCGGCCAGATTGTCGGCGCCCACCTGCTTCTCGATGAGCGAGATCGCCTTCTTCGCGGCATCCGCCCCCGACAGCCCGTCGCGGAACGGATACGACATCGGCGCGCGGTAGACCTCGCTCGCGAAGGGACCGAACCCGCTCTTGTAGGGCATGGACTTCGCGGTGAGCGCCATCGTCAGGTTGGTGCGGCCGTGATAGGCGTGGTCGAACGCGACGACGGCCTGCTTGCCGGTGTACTTGCGGGCGATCTTGACCGCGTTCTCGACGGCCTCGGCCCCTGAGTTGAACAGCGCGCTCTTCTTGGCGTGGTCGCCCGGGGTGACGCGGTTGAGGGCTTCGGCGACGTCGACGTACGACTCGTACGGAGAGATCATGAAGCACGTGTGCGTGAACTGCGCGACCTGTGCCTGCACGGCCGCCACGACCGCGGGGTGGGCGTTGCCGAGCGAGGTCACGGCGATCCCCGACCCGAGGTCGATGAGCGAGTTGCCGTCGGCGTCGACGATGACACCGCCGCCCGCCGCGACGGCGTGGATCGGCACCGTGTGGCCGACGCCCGCCGAGACGGCGGCCGCCTTGCGGTCCAGGAGTTCCTGGGAACGCGGACCGGGGATGCTGGTGACCAGACGCCGTTCCTGGGGAAGGCCGGGTCCGCCGAGCGGAGTGGTCGCAGGTGCGTCGGTGAGGGTCATGCGGCGAGCGTAGGGCGGCGCGCGCGGGCCCCACACTGTGCGCGGTGTACATTCTGGACGAACCCCGTGTACGCGAAGGACAGGAGCAAGCACATGGCGGCACCCACCGAGACCCCGACTCTGCGTGCGCTGCTGCACCGCGCCGACCTGCAGCTGCGTCTCGAGGGGACGGAGCACGAGCTCGACGAGGGCGCGCTCGATCTGCCGGTGCGATGGGTGCACAGCTCGGACCTCACCGACCCCACGCCGTTCCTGTCGGAGGGCCTCGCGCTGCTGACGACCGGCACCCAGTTCGACTCGGAGGACGCGTACGGTCCGTACGTCGCCCGCCTTCGCGCGCGGGGGGTGCGCGGGCTCGGGTTCGGGACCGAGGTGGCGCGCGACGGCATCCCGGCCGGGCTCGCGGCCGCGTGCCGTGCGCAGCGGATCCCCCTCTTCGAGGTGCCGTACCGCACCCCGTTCATCGCGGTAGCCCGCGCGAACGCCGAGGCGACGGCCGCGCAGGCGTACGCGCGCCGCAGCTGGTCGCTCGCCGCCCAGCGGGCACTGTCTCTCGCGGCGCTCCGCAGCGACGGTCTCGGCGCGACGCTCGCCGAGCTGGCCCGTCAGCTCGGGTGCTGGGTGGGGCTCTACGACGGGGCCGGCACCCTCACCCGCGAGCACCCGACGACACTTCCCGACGCGGTGCGGAACGAGCTCGCGCAGGAGGTGGGCATCGTGCTCCGGCGCGGCGCGCGCGCCGGGTCGTCACTCCGCATCGTCGACACCCCGTTCCAGCTGCAGACACTCGGCCGCGGCGGCCACCTGCGGGGTGTGCTCGCCGTCGGCGCCGGCGACCTCGACCAGGATGCGCGCGGCGTCCTGGTCGCTGTGGTCGCGATGGTGGAGCTCGCCTTCGCTCAGGGCGAGCGGCTCGAGAACGGCCGATCCCGCCTGCGCACGGCCATCCTCGAGGCGCTCGTCGCCGGCGACTCGGCACTCGCCGGGCGGCTCTCGCGGGCCGTCTGGGGGCCTCTCCCCGCGGAACCGTTCGTGCTGGGCTTCGCCCGGCCCGACACCGACGCGATCGACGAGCATCTCGAGCAGCAGGCCGCCGACGGTCGCATCTTCTACGCGCGCGGCGACGAGGGAATCGTCATGATCGTGCCGGAGGCCGACACCACGTCGCTGTCGGCGGTGGCGATGCGGTTCTCGATGCGCGTCGGCGCCTCGGCGCCCGCCGGGTACGACGACACCTCGAAAGCACTGTCACAGGCTCGCGAAGCCCTGGCGTTCGGTCTGCGGTCGTCGCGCGACGGCGTCACCGGCTTCGCCGACGTGGCGGCATCCGGAGTATTGACGAGCCTGCGCTCCGATGCCGCGCGCCTGCGTGCCGACGCCGTCCTGGAGCCGCTCGACGCCTACGACACGGCGCACTCCACGCCGTTGCGGGAGACGCTGCGGGTGTGGCTCGAGCAGGACGCGCGCTTCGATGCGGCGGCCACCGCCCTCGGTGTGCACCGCCACACGGTGCGTGCGCGGATCGCCCAGGTCTCGCGGCTGCTCGACGTCGACCTCGCGGGGTTCCCGGCGCGCGCGGAGGTGTGGGCGGCGCTCCAGCTCGCAGACTGATCGGTTCCCTGCGGGCACATCCGTCCCCCTCATCGCGGGGCGCAGCCGCTCAGCTCGGCGCGTGGGCCTCGAGGAATTCGTACACGTCGGTGGTGTCGACGCCGGGGAATGATCCGGTCGGCAGCGTGGCGAGCAGCGTCCGCGGAGTGCGCACCCCCGGCCAGGCGTTGTCGCGCCATGCACCCTCGAGTTCGGCGGGCGCCCGACGACAGCACACTTCGACGGAGTGCTTCGAGACACCCCGATTGGCCGTGTCGCGGCCGATGAACCACTTCGTGTCATCGAAACGCACCCCCACGCTCACCGAGTGCGCCCCTTCACTGGATGCCTCGACGCGAGCCGTGCACCAGTACGTGCCGTTGCCGGTGTCGGTGTACTGGTAGTAGGGGTTGAACTTGTCGGGCACGTCGAACACGACGCGGCTGGTCCACCTCCGGCAGCACAGCTGGCCCTCACTGGACCCGAGGCGATCGGTGGGGAAGTTCACGTCGTCGTTCTCGTAGGACTTCGTGATGGTGCCCGACTCGTGCACCTTGAGGAAATGCACGGGGATGTCCAGGTGACGTGTCGCGAGGTTGCAGAACCGGTGCGCAGCGGTCTCGTACGAGACCGAGTACGCGTCGCGGAGGTCCTCGATGGAGATCGCCCGGCGTGACTTCGCTTCCTGGAGGGCCGCCACGGCGTGCTCCTCGGGGATGAGCAATGCCCCCGTGAGGTAGTTGGTCTCGACGCGCTGCCGCAGGAACTCCGCGTAGCTGGAGGGTTCGACGTGCCCGAGCACGCGGCTCGACAGCGCCTGCAGCACCGCCGTGCGCGGGTCGCCCTTCGCGGTCAGCGTGCGGGACAGATAGAGACGGCCGTTCTTCAGATCGGCGACGCTGCGCGTGGTCTGCGGCAGGTCGGGCACGTAGTGCAGCGAGAAGCCGAGATGCGCCGCGATGTCGGATGCCGTGCGCTGGGTGAGCGGACCGCCCGGATGATCGACCCGCGCCAGAAGGTCGCGGGCGTGCTGCTCGAGGTCGGGGAAATAGTTGTTCTGCGTGCGCATGAGGCGCCGCAGGGCGACGTTCGCTCGGCGCGCCTCCTCCGGGGTGGCCGCCCTTTCGTCGCGCAGGCGGTCGATCTCGGACTGCAGCGCGAGCATCGCCTTGAGCGCGTCCGTCGGCACCGTCTTGCCGATCCGGAAGGGAGCGATCCCGAGCGCCTGGAAAGTCTGCCCGCGCATGGCGCGCTCCAAACCGATCTCGAGCGTCGCGCGCTCATCGAGCGGTTCCGACTCCCACAGCGCCTCCAGTCCGCTTCCGAGTGCGCGGGCGATCGCGCGAAGGAGCGACAGCTTCGCCTCCCGGCGCCCGTTCTCGATCATCGAGAGCTGACTGGGCACCCGATCGACGGCCGTCGCGAGATCTTCGAGGGTCATGCCGCGCTCCGTGCGCAATTGCCGGATGCGGCGGCCGATCAAGAGGGGATCCACCTCTTCATCGTCCACGGCGTGATGTGCGAGGTCCACGGGCGGTGTCGGGCTCATCGTCGGATTCTGTCACAGAATCAGAATTCCCTCGATTATTCACACATGTTTTCGTCGTCCTCCCCGCGCTCTTTCACTCACAGTGGAATCACGACCACCCGCCGCGGGCTTCGGCCCCGGCATCCGATTGAGGAGACGACATGACGATCCACGCCACCCCCGGCCGGCCGCCCCTCCGCGCGGGCGATCAGACGCAGACCGCCACGGAGATCCGGGAGGTCTGGAACACCGATCCCCGATGGGACGGCATCGAGCGGACGTACTCCGCCGAAGACGTCGTGCGCCTGCGCGGATCGGTCCGCGAGGAATCGACGCTGGCCCGACGCGGCGCCGAGAATCTCTGGAACCTGCTGCACACGGAGGAGTACGTCCGTGCCCTGGGCGCCTACACCGGCGGCCAGGCCGTTCAGCAGGTGCGCGCAGGGCTGAAGGCGATCTACCTGAGCGGGTGGCAGGTGGCCGCGGACGGCAACCTCGCCGGCCAGACCTACCCGGACCAGAGCCTGTACCCGGCCAACTCGGTCCCCGCGGTCGTTCGGCGGATCAACAATGCGCTGATCCGTCAGGACCAGATCGAGTACGCCGAGGGCGAGCTCACCCAGGACTGGATCGCGCCGATCGTGGCGGACGCCGAAGCCGGCTTCGGCGGGCCGCTGAACGCCTACGAACTGGCGCAGTCCCTGATCCAGGCGGGCGCCGCGGGCATCCACTGGGAGGATCAGCTGGCGTCGGAGAAGAAGTGCGGCCATCTCGGCGGAAAGGTGCTGGTGCCGACCCAGCAGCACATCCGCACGCTCAACGCCTCGCGCCTCGCCGCCGATGTCGCCGGTGTGCCGACCGTGATCATCGCCCGCACCGACGCACTGGCCGCGGGCCTGCTCACCACCGACGTCGACGAGCGCGACCAGGAGTTCCTGACGGGAGACCGCACCCCGGAGGGCTTCTACCGGGTGCGCCCGGGCCTGGAATCGGTCATCAGTCGCGGCCTCGCCTTCGCGCCGTACGCCGACCTGCTCTGGGTCGAGACGGGCGAGCCCGACATCGAGCTGGCCCGCGCGTTCGCGACCGCGATCCACGCGAAGTTCCCCGGCAAGCTGCTCGCCTACAACTGCTCGCCGTCGTTCAACTGGAAGCGTCACCTCGACGATGCGCAGATCGCCTCGTTCCAGCAGGACCTCGCCGATCTGGGTTACAAGTTCCAGTTCATCACGCTCGCGGGATTCCATGCCGTGAACCACTCCATGTTCGATCTCGCCAAGGGGTACGCCGAACGCGCCATGAGCGCCTACGTCGACCTGCAGGAACGGGAGTTCGCCGCCGAGGCGGACGGCTACACCGCCACCAAGCACCAGCGCGAAGCCGGCACCGGTTACTTCGACGCCGTCTCGAGCGCCCTCAACCCCGAGAGCGCGACGCTCGCCCTCGCGGGCTCCACAGAGTCCGCGCAATTCCACTGAGACACAGGACCCGCCCCTTCCCACAGAAAGTCAGGCCATGACCCCCACCGCTACGGGCCTCGCGCCCACCACCTCCGCCACCCCGACCCCGACCCCGACCCCGACCCCCGCGATCGAGATCCGAGGACGGCTGGGCGAGCGCTACGACGAGATCCTCACCCCCGAGGCGCTCGCCTTCCTCGCGGAACTGCACCAGCGCTTCGGCCGCCGCCGCCACGACCGCCTTGCCGATCGCCTCCGTCGCCGATTCGAGATCGGAAACGGGCACGACCCGCGCTTCCGCGACGACACGGCGCACATCCGCGAAGACACGCAGTGGCGCGTCGCCGGGGCCG
Source organism: Microbacterium songi (assembly GCF_042747925.1). Lineage (NCBI taxonomy): Bacteria > Bacillati > Actinomycetota > Actinomycetes > Micrococcales > Microbacteriaceae > Microbacterium > Microbacterium songi. The sequence continues at coordinate 231,182 of NZ_JBHZIE010000001.1, read as the reverse complement.
GCCCCGGCCTGGAGGATCGGCGCGTCGAGATCACGGGTCCGACCGACCCCAAGATGACCATCAACGCGCTCAACTCGGGCGCGAAGGTGTGGCTCGCCGACCAGGAGGACGCCACGAGCCCCACCTGGAAGAACGTGATCGAGGGGCAGCTGTCGCTGCGGGACGCGATCCGCGGCGAGCTGTCGTACACCGGGCCCGCGACCGAGACGGGTCCGGGCAGACGGTACGAGGTCACCGCCGAGCGCACACCCACCATCGTGATGAGACCGCGCGGCTGGCACCTCCCCGAGCAGCACATGCAGTTCACGGACCACGCCGGTCGGACGATGTCGGCGTCGGGCTCGCTGGTCGACTTCGGGCTCTACTTCTTCCACAACGCGCAGCGCCTGATCGACGACGGTGCGGGACCGTACTTCTACCTCGCCAAGCTCGAATCCAGCGAAGAAGCCAAACTGTGGGATGACGTCTTCACCTTCAGCGAGGACTACGCGGGGATCCCGCACGGCACGGTGCGGGCGACGGTGCTGATCGAGACCCTGCCCGCGGCGTTCGAGATGGAGGAGATCCTCTACGAGCTGCGCGATCACTGCTCGGGGCTGAATGCCGGCCGGTGGGACTACATCTTCTCGATGATCAAGAACTACCGCGGCCGCGGTGCGAGGTTCGTGCTGCCCGACCGCAGCCAGGTCACGATGACGGTGCCGTTCATGCGGGCCTACACCGAACTGCTCGTCAAGACCTGCCACCGGCGCGGGGCCTTCGCGATCGGCGGAATGAGCGCGTTCATCCCGAACCGCCGCGACCCCGACGTGACCAGGCAGGCGTTCGAGAAGGTGGCCGCCGACAAGAAGCGCGAGGCGGGCGACGGCTTCGACGGCACCTGGGTCGCGCACCCCGATCTGATCCCGACGGCGCTGGCCGAGTTCGACGCGGTGCTCGGCGACCGCCCGAACCAGATCGGTCGTCGGCGTGACGACGTGACGGTCACCGCAGCCCAGCTGCTCGATGTGCACATCGGCCGCCCCGTGACCGAAGAAGGGGTCCACGGCAACGTGTCGGTCGCGATCCGCTACATCGAAGCGTGGCTGCGCGGACTCGGGGCGGTCGCCCTCGACAATCTGATGGAGGATGCCGCGACCGCGGAGATCAGCCGGTCGCAGGTGTGGCAGTGGATCCATCAGGATCAGGTCACCGAGGCCGGCACCCGCATCACCCGGGAGTATGTCCAGTCGCTCGTCGAGACGGTTCTCGGCGAAGTGACACGCACGCCGGGCGATCGGTTCGACGATGCCGCGGAGATCTTCGCTGAGGTGGCGTTGCGGGACGACTTCCCGGCCTTCCTCACCACGAGCGCCTACAGCCGATTCCTCGTCGAGATCGACTGAGGCACGCGTCGATCGGACGACGCGGATGCCGCGGGCAGCCCGTGCCCGCGGCATCCGCCGTTGCATCCTTCCGGCCCCCGAAGGCGCTCCTGGTGCGACACTGGAGGCGCCGTGGGGGTCCGCCCGGCGGCATTGACGAAGGTGCGCCCATGACCTCCCCCGCTGCTGCCGCCCCCTCCGACGCGCCGGATGCGGCGATCGACGTCGACCGGTTCGACATCGCGGTCATCGGTGCAGGGCCTGCCGGTACCGCGGCCGCACTGCGCGCCGCCGAGCTCGGCGCGCGCGTCGTCGTGCTGGAGGCCTCCGACCGCCTCGGAGGCACGTGCGTCAACACGGGATGCGTCCCCACCCGCGTGCTCGCCAAGACCGCACGGCTCATGCGCGATGTGCGGGCGGCCGCGGCGTACGGCATCACGACCGGCCCGGCATCTCTGGACTGGCCCACGACCGTCGCACGGGTTCGCGAGCGGGTCGACCGCGTGCGCGAGGTGAAGAACGAAGGTCCGCGACTCGAGGAGGCCGGCGTCGTCGTCGTGCACGAGGGGCGAGCGCGATTCGTCGACCCGCACACCCTGCGGCTCGATTCTGGTCGGCTGATCTCTGCGACGAGCATCCTCGTCTGCGTCGGCGGCCACTCGCGTCGCCTGCCCATCCCCGGAGCCGAGCTCGCCACCGTGCCCGAGCATGTGCTCGATCTCGCCGAGCGACCCGCCCGCCTCGCGGTGATCGGCGCGGGCAACACGGGCGTGCAGCTCGCGACGGTGTTCGACTCGTTCGGCTCGGAGGTCGTGCTGCTCGATCTCGCTCCGCGCATCCTGATGCCGTCCGACGCAGACGTCGCCGCCGCGGTGACAACGTCGTTCCGCCGTCAGGGCATCGAGGTCGACACGGGAATCGACGGCGTCTCCGCGCTGGCCCGACGGGACGACGGGGCGATCGCACTCACCTGGACGCAGGGCGGCCAGGAGCGCACCGAACCGTTCGATGCGGTCGTGATGGCAACGGGCTGGCCCGCCGACGTCGGGGACCTCGGGCTCGAGAACGCGGGTGTCGAGGTGACCCGCTCGAGCATCCCCGTCGATCAGTACTTCCGTTCGTCCGTTCCGCACATCTTCGCGGTGGGTGATGCCAACGGCCGCGACATGCTCGTGCAGGCCGCACAGTTCGAGGGCGAGGCGGCGGCCGAGAACGCCGTCCTCGACGCCAACCGCCGCACCCCGCACCACCTGCTGCCGGCGGGTGGCTTCACCGACCCCGACTACGCCGGTGTGGGCCTCACCGAGGAGCAGGCGCGCGACCGCGATCCGCGCTGCATCGTGGCCACGGTGCGCTACGCCGACCTGGAGCGCGCCGTGATCGACGATCGTGCGGTCGGCTTCCTCAAGCTGATCTCCGACAACCGGCGCGAGCTGATCCTCGGCGCCCACGCGGTGGGCGAGAACGCCGTCGAGGTCATCCAGTCGGTCACCACGGCGATGGCCGCCGGCATCGACGTCGCGACCCTCGCGGGCGTGCGCTTCGCCTACCCGACCTACAGTGCGATCATCGGCGGTGCGGCGCGCGCCCTCCTGCGGTCGCCGCACGGCGCACGCGCCGAGACCGCCTCGATCGACGACTCCACCGGGTGAACGCTTCGACGCCCCGGTACGCTCGGACCGTGACCGAAAACGCGCCGTCCACCCGCACACCCCTCCTTCTTTCGCGCAAGCTCAGCGCCATCGCCGAGTCCGCGACGCTCAAGGTCGACGCGAAGGCCAAGGCGCTGCAGGCCGCCGGTCGTCCGGTCATCAGCTACGCGGCGGGCGAGCCCGATTTCGCCACACCGCAGTTCATCGTGGATGCTGCGGCCGAGGCGCTTCACAACCCCGCCAACTACCGCTACACCCCCGCGGTGGGGCTGCCGGTGCTGCGCGATGCGATCGCCGCGAAGACCCTCCGCGACTCCGGCCTGGAGGTCGACCCGTCGCAGGTCATCGTGACGAACGGCGGCAAGCAGGCCGTCTATCAGGCGTTCCAGGCGGTGGTGAACCCCGGCGACGAGGTGCTGCTCCCCGCTCCGTACTGGACGACCTACCCCGAGGCGATCGCGCTCGCCGACGGAGTGCCGGTGGAGGTCTTCGCCGGCGCCGACCAGAACTACCTCGTCACCGTCGAGCAGCTCGAAGCCGCACGCACGGAACGCACGACCGTCCTGGTGTTCGTGTCGCCGTCCAACCCGACCGGTTCGGTCTATTCGCCCGAGCAGACCGCGGCGATCGGGCAGTGGGCGCTCGAGCACGGCATCTGGGTCATCACAGACGAGATCTACCAGAACCTGGTCTACGACGGCGTGCGTGCCGTCTCCATCGTCGAGGCCGTCCCCGACCTGGCCGCGCAGACGATCCTCGTCAACGGTGTCGCCAAGACGTATGCGATGACGGGCTGGCGGGTGGGCTGGATGGTCGGGCCGAAGAACGCGATCAAGGTCGCCGCGAACCTGCAGTCCCACCTCTCGAGCAACGTCAACAACATCGCGCAGCGGGCGGCGCTCGCCGCTCTCACCGGTCCGCAGACCGAGGCCGAGGACTTCCGCGCCGCATTCGATCGGCGCCGGAAGCTCATCGTCGAGGAGCTCTCGAAGATCGAGGGCGTGAACGTCCCCACGCCGCTCGGCGCGTTCTACGTCTACCCGGACGTCTCGGGCCTCCTCGGTCGGGAGTGGGCGGGCGTCACGCCGACCACGTCGCTCGAGCTCGCCGACCTGATCCTCGAGAAGGCCGAAGTCGCGGCCGTGCCGGGCGAGGCGTTCGGTCCGAGCGGGTACCTGCGCTTCTCCTACGCCCTGGGCGACGACCAGCTGGTGGAGGGGATCCGCCGGCTGCAGGAGTTCTTCCAGAGCTGAGACGGGCGGGCGGAGCGACCCGGCTTCCGGCAGATGCCCGGCTGCCGGCGCGGGCTCAGGATCAGAGCTCGACGCCGACCAGGACGGGTTCGGGCTGGAGCAGCAGACCGAACTCGGACTGCACCCGCCATTGGATGAACCTCGCGAGCTCGGCGATCTCCTCGGCGGAGGCGCGACCCCGGTTCGTCAGGGCGAGGGCATGCTTGCCCGACACCGCCGCGCGGGAGCGGGGCAGATGGAAGCCTTTGCCGACGCCGGAGTTCTCGATGAGCCAGGCGGCGCTGACCTTGACCAGCGACGACGCGTGCACCGGAGGCGGGACCACGCCGTTCCATCCCTCCAGCGGAATGACGGTGACCTGTTCGATCGCGGGCGACAACGGCCAGCGCGGGCAGGCGTCGGGAAGCGTCCGCGCGATGGATTCCGACACGATCGCGTTCTGGAAGAACGAGCCCGCGCTCCACGTGTCGGGGTCGCCGTCGTCGAGCACCATGCCTTTGCGGGCGCGGGTGGCGAGCACGTGGTCCCGGATCCAGCCGAGAGAGACGGATGCCGCGGGCGCGAGGCCCAGCGCGGTGCGCAGCTGCTCGCCCCTGACCGGGCCTTCCGCCGAGCCCACATCGGCGAGCTCGAGCGTGATCGACAGGATCACGGCGGAGCGGGTGGGTTCCGACCCGTAGTGCTGCTTCAGAACCGACGTGCGGAAGCCCAATGCGAGTTCTGCCGCCAGCACCGTGGAGACCTCCCCGGTGGACTCGTCGACCAGCTCGACCTCCACCAGGGTCTCGGCGATCTCCTGCCCGTAGGCACCGATGTTCTGGATGGGGGCGGCGCCCGCCGTGCCCGGGATGCCCGACATGGCGGCGATGCCGGCGAGTCCCTCGGTGACGGCGTAGTCGACGAGCGCATCCCACGAGTGACCCGCCTGCACCCGCAGACGCGCGAAGCCGGCACGCGGCGAGGGAAGGCGTTCGATGCCCTCCGTGAGCACGCGCACGACGGTGCCGTCGAACGGATCGTCACCCGCGAAGAGGTTCGATCCGCCACCCACGACGAGCCACGGCTCGCCGGCCGCCCAGAGGTCGCGGAGCGCGTCGACGAGGTCGTCGGTCGTCTCGGCATCGACCATCCGGGCGGGCACGCCGCCGGTGCGCAGCGTGGTCAGCTGCGAGAGCGGAACGGGGGTGACGTCGGGCATGGGCAGCCGCGCTAGGACAGGCGGACGCGAACCTGCGCCTTGCCCAGCACCGTGGTCTCGGCGGACGTGACGGTCAGGTCGATGCGTGCGGTCTCGTCGTCGACCTGGCCCACCTTCGCGACGATGTGCAGGTCGGCACCCGTGACGGGGTCGACCACGACGGGGCGGGTGAAGCGCACGCCGTATTCGAGGAGGCGGCCGGAGTCTGCGAGCCATGGCACGAGCGTCTCGACCGACAACCCCATCGTGAGCATCCCGTGCGCGAGGACACCCGCGAGCCCGACCTCGGCGGCGACGTCGTCGCGGTAGTGGATCGGGTTGAAATCGCCCGAGGCCCCGGCGTATCGGACGAGCGATTCGCGAGTGAGATGCACGTCGCGCTCGGCGACCACCTCGCCGACCGTGAGCAGGCTCATGCGTCGCCCTCCCCCACCAGGAGCACCGATGTGGCGGTCACGACGTGGGCACCCGTGGCGTCCGTGATCTCGGCGTCGCTCGTGACCAACGCGTTGCCCCCGAGGGTGCGCAGCCCCGACACCGTCAGCGTGCCGGTGAGCTCGTCGCCGGCGACGATGGGGCGGCTGTAGCGGAAGCGCTGCTCGGCATGCAGGACGCGAGCCAGCACGATGCCGGAATCGGGCTCGGCGAGCAGCTGCTGGAGCGTGAGGTCCTGGATGACCATCGCGAACGTCGGCGGCGCGACGACGTCGGCGTAGCCGAGGGCTCGCGCGGCCTCGGGGTCGACGTGCTGGGGGTCTTCGGCGAAGACAGCGCGGGCGAACTCGCGGACCTTCTCGCGGCCGACCAGATAGGGAGCCGTCGGCGGGAAGACACGACCGACGAGCTGGGGATTCACGGGCACCCCATGATTCTACGGGCGCACCGGTGCTCGATGAGCGGCGGGCATCACGCGCGTGCGGCCGAGCGCTGCGCCTTGATCGCCCGCAGCGCCATCTGCACCGAGATGAAGACGAGGAACGCTGCGAACAGCATGTTGCCCACGAACGGGTCGACAAGTGTCGCGATCCAGGCCCCCACCGCGGTCGTCGTGCACGCTGCTCCCCCGACGAGAGCCGCCGCGAGCAGGTCGACGTTGCCGCGGCGCAGATTGCCGATCGTCCCCGAGACGGCCGTGGGGATCATCATGAGCAACGACGTGCCTTTCGCGATGAGATCGCTGACGCCGAACAGGAGGATGAGCGCAGGCACCACGACGATGCCGCCGCCGACACCGAGCAGACCCGCGAGGACACCCGTGATGAGGCCGAGCACGACGAGGCCGATGATCGACAGTGCAGTGAGCTCCAGGACGGACTCGCGGGATGGGATCACCAGGAACAGGCTGACGATGACCACGACGAGGAACGCGACGAAACTCCAGCGCAAGGCGATGAGCGAGAGCTTGGGCAGCAGCCACGTGCCGATCTGCGCGCCGATCACCGCACCCGCGGCGAGGATGAGGGCGGGGATCCATGCCACGGAGCCGTGCACCGCGTAGGAGATGACCCCTACCGAGGCCGTGGGCACGATGGCCGCGAGTGAGGTCCCGGCGGCCAGTCGCTGGTCGAACCTGAGGACGAAGACGAGCAGCGGCACGATGACGGTGCCACCCCCCACTCCGAAGAGGCCCGACATGAGCCCTGCGAGCAGCCCCACGCCGATGCAGACCAGCACGAATCGCGTCGTCCGCGGCGGACGAGCGGATGCTTCTGCCGACGCGCTCATGACCTGACCACCTTTCTTACGGGCCGGCTCATTGACTGTCGTCCGCGCCGTCGATGACCCAGCCCCCGTCGCTCTGCACGAGCGTGTAGATGTAGGTCTCCGTGTACACCGTCGAGTCGTTCGTCGGCTCGCCGTTCTCGTCGAAGGGAGCGGTGTACGTCTCGGTGGTCGACACGAGAATCGTGTCGCTGCCGTCGACGTCCACGCCGTCGACGGTGATCTCGTAGTCGTCGGTCTGCTCGGTGAAGGCTGCCGAGGCGCTCGTGAAGGCATCGCAATCGACGATGTCGACGGATTCGCGGAAGTCCGCCGTCGTGGCCGCGGTGTATTTGGCGCAATCGGCGGTGTCCCACGCCTGGTCGTACTGCTGCACGACCGCGACGGCCGCACCCTCGGCATCCGTCCCGGTCGACGCGCCGCCCGCGCTGCCCGAGAAGAAGTGGAGCAGGAGGGGGATGAGCACGATCCCCAGGAGGATGATGCCGATCACCACGACGCCGAGCACGACCCAGAGGATCCAGAGCTTCGACTTCTTCGGGTCGGTCGACCCGGTGAAGACGCCGCCCCCGGGAGCGCCGGCGAAGCCGGGGTATGCGCCGTAGGGGTAGCCGTTCGGATCCAGCGGAGCCGCTCCCGGTGCGCCGGGCGCCTGCTGCAGCTCCCAGGGGAGCTCGCCCGGATCCGGCGACACGGTCGGCTGTGCCTGTTCGATCGGAGCATGAGCGGATGCCGCGGCGTCGGGCGCCGGCGTCTGCACGTGCTCGGTCCACTGTGCGCCGTCCCACCAGCGCTGAGCGCCGTGGCCGTCGTCGTACCAACCCGCCGGTGTCGTCATGACCGTCTGCCTCACGTCGGCTGTCCAGGCGACGATCGTCGCCTGGACAACCCTAGCGCCGGACCACCGAGGCCCCTGTCGATCACATCCGGGCGTAGCGCGCGCGGGCGAAGCAGAAGATTCCGTAAAGGACGAGTCCCGCGCCCACGAGCCAGAGGATCGCCGCGCCGAACGGCAGGGCGGCGAGCGAGTCCAGCGCCGCATCGAGGCCGCCTGCCGCCTGCGGATCGTGCGTGACCGCTGCCACCACGAAGAGCACGCCCGTGACCGCGACGGCGACCCCCTTCGCGACATAGCCGACGATGCCGAACGCGACGATGCCCTTCTTCGTCGTCCCCCCGGGCAGCGCGAGGTGCTTCGTGAATGCGCGCGTGCAGCCGCGCACGATGAACGCGATGCCGATGCCCGCGACGATCAACCCCACCAGGCTGAGCGCGAACACGCCTCCGGCGCTCGCCAGAAGCTGCGCGCTGAGCGTCTGAGACGACTGCGACGAGTCCGATCGGCCGCCGAGGGCGTAGACGATCGCGGTCACGGCGATCGCGATGTAGGCGACGGCGGTGCCCAGGAACTTCACGCGGTGCGCCCACTTCTTCTTCGCATCGGGATCGCGTTCGAGAAGGGCCTCGGCGATCTGCCAGATCGTCAGAGCGAACAGCCCGACGGCGATCACCCAGAGCAGAGCGACGCCCCAGGGCGTCTGCTGGATGCGTGCCATCGCCCCGCCCTGATCCGCCTCGGTGCTTCCCGCGCTCGCCACGCTCGAGATCGCGATCAGCCCGATGACCACGTGCACGATACCGAGCACGATGTAGCCGGCACGCGCGAGCGTTTCGAGGGCGGTGGAGTTCTGGGCCGCCTGTGCGGCGTTCTTCGGGGAGGACACACGGGGATCGTACCCCGCCGTCGACGGGCGATCAGCGCGCGGAGAACCGGTCGTCGTCGCGCGCTCCGCTGCCCGCGGCAGCCGCGGTCGGTTCGGCGGCGAGCGCCCGCACGGCTCTGCGGTCCCGCACCGCCTCCATCGCGCACCAGACGAGCGTGGCGACGGCGATCCCCTCGAGGAGCCCCGCTGTGACGTCGCTGAGCCAGTGGGCCTGCAGATACGTGCGGCTCCACATCATGAACACGACCCACATCACCCCGATGACCCAGATGTACCAGCGGCGCAGGATCAGGCCCAGGATCACGGCAACCGTGGTCGCCACCGCCGTGTGACCGGACGGAAACGACGTCGCGACCTTCTCCGCCAGTGAATCCGCCGGGCGCACGCGCGCGATGACCGCGGCCAACGGCGCGCCGATCGCGACGACCACGACCATCGCGGCGGCGAGGGTCGCGGCATCCCACGGTCTTCTCCGCCAGAGGAAGAGCCCGATGAGGATCAGGCCGATCACGATCATCCCCGCGGTGCCGCCGACGATACCGGGTACCCAGGCGACGACCACGCCCGCCTGGGTGAGGGTCGACAGCATGTTCTCGTGCCACCAGACGTCGACGACCAGGGGGTTGTGGCTCGCCAGCCCCACGACGATGCGCAGGACGACGAACCCTACCGCCGCGGCGACTCCGACGGTCAGCGCGATCGGTCGGCGTGCGTCGGGCACGGGCGTTCCGGTGTCGGACAGATCGACGGATGCCGGACCACCGGGCTGCGAATGCATCAGGCGATCGTCGCAGATACGGCGGGCCGGGAGAAGTCGGCGCGCGGGGCCGCCGTCGACGGAAGACCGGTCGCGTGACAGGCGCACGCCTCACGCCGGTGAGGAGCGTCAGTAATCGCGGAGCCCGTCAGCGTCATCGAAGTCGTTCGCGGACATCGCCGTGTCGCCGTGCGCCTGCAGGGCGTCTTCGCGAGCCAACAGGTCGGCGGTGACCGCCGCGTCCGCCACTTCGGGGTGGAGGTCTGACAGGCCCACGGCATCCAGGTTGGCCATCCATCCCACGGCGAGCTGCACGTTGCTGATCTTGCCGTTGGACTCGCGGAACGGGATGTCCACCAGATCGATCTTCCGCTGGCGGGCGAGAGCCAGCGAGTAGCTCATCACCGCGTCGGCGAGGAGGTCCCCGGTCGCGTACGTTCCCACGCGGGTCGTCAGCGACTTCATGACCACCCCTCTCGACCGGCGCGTTGCCGTACGACAGGGATACCCGGCGAGGCGCGGGTATGTCTTGCGTCTTGACCTTCGGCGTCTTGTGTGAAGCGTGCTCGCTACTGCGACAGTTCGCGGTCCAGCCGGTCCAGCAGAACTTCGAGGGATACTTCGAACTCTTCTTGGCTCCGATCCTCGCTGAGGAGCGACCGGAGGCGCCGCACCTGGGGCGCGCTGTCCAGCGAGATCCGTCCGTCCTTCTGCGGGATGCTCGCGTCGCCTTCGTCGAGAGGCTCTTCGACCGGGCCGGTCTGCGCCCCGCGAACCGCGGACTCCAGAAGGAGTTGGCCGAGGAGGAAGCTGCTGAACGACCGATACGCATCCACCGCCTGCGCGTCCGTGAAACCCTGGCCGATGAGGGCCGACAGGAACGTGTCGACCACTTCCACGCTGCGCAGGGGAGGACGCAGCCACGGCGCCGCAGGATGCCTTGTTGCGACGAGCGGAAACGCGAGCGGGTGGTCGCTCGCTATCCGGCGAACCTCATGGGCGACGGTCTGCAGGAATGCCTGCCAGTGCTTGTCGGCCTCCTTCTCCAGAGCGGAGACCAGGCCGCTCATCAGGAGCGCCACCACGCCTTCGAGAAGGTCCTCCTTCCCGTGCACATAGCGATAGAGCGACATCGCCTCGACGTTCAGCCGCTGCGCAAGGGATCTCATCGAGAGGCCTTGCGCCCCCGACTCGTCGATCATCTCGAGCGCGCTGTCCACGATGAGGTCGCGACTGAGCTTCGTCGACGTCGATCGCGGGGACTCTCTCACCACAAGTGCACCTCCGTGTCAATCCTCCCCCCTCCGATCGACCCGGATGCGGAAGCTTACAGCGTAAGTCTTATGCTTACGGTGTAAGTCTGCGCGTCAAACCCGTCGACGTGCGGCATCCACCCCTGTGAAGAAAGACAGATCCCATGAATATCCCCCAAGTCCTGCAGGACGCGCTGGCCGTGGTCATCGCCTTCGTCCCGCTCGCACTGCTGTTCCTGCTGATCCTGATCGTCGGGCTGATCGTCGCGAAGCTCATCTCGAAGGGCCTGGAGAAGCTCCTCGAGAAGGTCGGCTTCGATCGCCTGGTCGAGCGCGGCGGCATCAAGAAGGCGCTCGCATCGTCGAAGCTCGACGCGTCCGACATCGTCGGGAAGATCGTGTACTACACGCTGGTTCTCTTCGTGCTGCAGTTCGCATTCGGTGTCTTCGGGTCGAATCCGGTCAGCGATCTGCTCGCCGGCATCATCGGCTTCCTGCCGAAGATCATCGTCGCCATCATCATCATCGTCATCGCCGCCGCGATCGCCGCCGGAGCGAAGGGACTCATCCAGAACACCCTGGGCGGGCTCTCGTACGGCAGGATCCTCGGCAACATCGTCGCCGTCTTCATCCTGTTCCTCGGCGTGACCGCGGCGCTGAACCAGATCGAGGTCGCGACGACGGTGACCACGCCGATCCTCATCGCGGTCCTCGCGATCATCGCCGGTGTCATCATCGTCGGCGCCGGCGGTGGACTCATCAAGCCGATGCAGCAGCGCTGGGAAGCCATGCTGACGAAGGCCGAGGAGGAGGCCCCCAAGATCCAGCAGGAGGTGCAGAAGGCGCCGAGTGTCGCCGAGCAGGCTCAGCAGGTGACGGCGCGGGCCCAGAGCGCGACCCGCAGCACTCAGCCGCCGCGTCCGACCCTGCCGCCCCGCGCCTAGGCCGCACCGCACACGCGGTCGTGCGGATCCGGGCTTCCCCTGGATCCGCACGACCGTTCGTGGTTTCCGTGCGACTCCCCCGGCCCCTGCCTCAGCGGCGCGCACGCGAATCGAACGGTTCACACGGGTGATGCGTCCTCGAAGGCGCCCACGGCCGTCGAACCGGGTGCCATGACGACGACGATCACCGCGGCGACCGCCAGGACGACCGCGCCCGCGAACATCGACGCGCTGAGCCCGACGGCGAAGGCCTCACGGGCGGCGACGGCGAGCGCCTCACCCTGGGGCCCGATCGCCCCCGCGATGCCGAGGGCCGCGCCGGCACCGCTGTCGGCGGCATCCTGGATCTCGGGTGGGAGGCCGTCGAGCGCCGGCGCGATGTCGTCGCGGTAGGACGCGACGAGGATGCTGGAGAGGACGGCGATGCCGAGCACCCCGCCCACCTCCCGTGTGATGTCATTGACGGCACTCGCGACGGAGCGACGCTCGGCGGGGAGTCCATCGATGATCAGCTGGGTGCCCGGGGTGATGCCCATCCCGAAGCCGATGCCGAACACCAGCACTCCCCCGGCCAGCACCCAGAGCGAGGGTTCGAGGCCGCCCAGGAGTCCGCGGCCGAAGACCGCGAACCCGATACCCATCAGCAGCAGCCCCAAGGACCCCGGCACACGCGCGCCCAGACGCTTCGAGAGCGCGGCGGACGCGCCGATACCCGCACCGACCCCCACCGGCACGACGAGGAGAGCGAGTGCGGCACCCAGCGGGGTGTACTCGAGCACGATCTGCAGGTACTGCGGTGAGAGGACGAAGAACCCGAGCGAGGCGAAGAACTGGATCGTGACGATGATCGAGCCGGCCGCAAGTCCTCTGTTCGTGAACAGCCGGACGTCGAGCGAGGGAACCGTCGCCCGCAGCTGGTGCACCACGAAGGCGATGAAGCCCGCGACGCCGACGGCGAGGGCGACCAGGGTCACCGCATCCGTCCAACCGCGCTGCGGACCCTCGACGACCCCGTAGACGAGACCTCCGAGGGCGACGACCGACCAGAGCGCACCGACCGCGTCCAGCGAGAGTGCGGGGTTGCGGTTCTGTGCCACCAGGAAGAGCACGGGAAGTATGAGGACGAGGGCGACGCCCCCGAAGAGAAGCTGCACGCTCCCCCACCAGAACGCCTCGAGAAGAGCGCCCGAGATGATCGAGCCGGCGACGGCGCCGGCTGAACTCACCCCCGACCACACGCCGATCGCGAAGCCGCGGCGTTCCTCGGGGTAGGCGTCCACCAACGCGGAGAGCGTGACGGGGAACACGGCGGCTGCCCCCACGCCCGACAGCGCACGCAGTGCGACGAACCACTCGGGGTCGGGCGAGAAGGCGGAGGCCACGCTCGCGCCGCCGAAGATGATGAGGCCGATCACGAGGACCGTCCGGCGGCCGACTCGGTCTGCCGCCAGCCCGGCGGTGAGCAGCAGAGCAGCGAAGGTGAGGGCGTAGGCATCGATGATCCACGTGAGCTGCGACTGGTCGGCGCCGAGATCGTCGGCGATGTCGGGCAGCGCGATGGCGAGCGCGGAGTTGCCCGCGACCACCAGGGCGAGTGCTGCGCACAGCACGACGAGCAGGGCGCGTAATTGAGACAGAGTCAGAGTGGCCTTCGTGGCCCCGGGCGAAGCAGTGGACATGTCGATCCCTTCATTTAGTTCCGAAACCGAGTGTCTCGGTAACGGAACTAAATGTCAAGTAGGATGTCGGCATGGATGCGACGAGCGAGCCCCGCCGGACCGCGCCGTGGTCGGCTGAAGACATCGAACGTGGCCGGATGTCGGCGGACGAGCTGTCCTGGGCGCTCCGGTCGGTCAACCGTGCCGCGACCCGGCTCGACCACGCTCTCGCCGCGAAGATGGGACTGCGCGCGCTCGACTACGAAGCGATGGGTCACATCATGGATCGCGAAGGAGCGATGCTCGGGCCCGCCGAGCTGGGTCAGAGGCTCGGCATCAGCACCGGATCGGCCACGGAGCTCGCCGACCGGCTCGAGCGTGCGGGCCACATCCTGCGCGCACGCGATGAGGCCGATCGCCGCCGCGTGGCGCTCGTGCCGCAGCAGAGCGCGGTGGGACGGATCCTCGACGAGCTCGGTCCCCTGTTCGAGGCCCTCGACGATGTGGCCGCGGGCTTCACCCGAGACGAGCGTGCAGCGATCGAGCGATATCTCCGGCTCGCGGCGAAACGCCTGGAGACGCGCGCCGAAGAGCTCGGCGGTTCCCCGCATCCGTCTCCGTAGCCCGCGAAACCTCACCCGTCAGGTGATCCATGCCGTCCGGTAATCGTCCACGAACTGCTCGAGCGACGTGGCGGGCTGGCCGGTGAGCCGCCGCACCGCACGGTTCGGGAACGCCGAGATGTTGAGCCGCACGACCCGGTGGATCATCTTCTGCACCTCGAGGTAGTCCTGCGGCGCGCCGGCGGATGCGAGCCGGGCCAGATACGCGTCTTCGCGTGGCCGTGCGTAGCGGATCGGGCGGTCGAGCACCGCGCTCATGATCTCGGCGACCTGCCGGTAGCCGAGGCTCTGCTCACCGGAGAGTGTGTACGCCTTGCCGATATGCCCGGGCTGCGTCAGTGTCGCCGCCGCCGACCGCCCGACGTCTCTGGCATCGATGAAGGCGGTGCGCGACCTGCCGGCCGGGACGAAGATCTCCCCGTCCCGGCGAATGGCCTCGGCGTACGTGGTGGAGAGGTTCTGCATGAAGAAGTTCGGCCGCAGGAAGGTGAAGGGGCTGCGGGTCTCACGGAGGTACTGCTCGACCGCGTGGTGCGGCGTCCTGCGATTGGCCTGCACCCCCTGCAGGCTCAGGAAGACGATCTGGCGGATGCCTCGCCGAAGGGCCGCGTCGATCACCGGGAAGAGCGTCGCCTGCACATCCGCGATCGCGGGCGGCCGCAGGAGGAAGAGCCGATCCACCCCGTCGAGGACATCTCGGATCTCGCCGGCGCCGGCCCCGTACGAGAACTCCCTCTGTACAGCGGCATCCGGGATCCTCTCGTCCCGCGTCGCCCGCACGCCGGCGATGACGTCCTGCCCGCGAGCGAGAAGGTCCGCGACGACGGCTGATCCGACGGTGCCGGTCGCGCCGGTGACGAAGACCGCGCTCACGGCGCCCTCCTGACTCTGGTGATGCATGCCGCGAGACCGGCGAGCTCGTCGTCGGACCCGTATCCGCTTTCCGCCTGGGCCATCAAGCCACCGTACCCATGCGCGTACCGCACTGTTCGGGAGGAATTTCCTCGGGAATGTCGAAATGCGTGGTGCTCAGACGTCTTCCTGGTGCGTCACCGTGGCGCACAGAGAGGACATCATGACCACGCAGAAGATCCAGCTCGCCATCAAGGCCGCACCCGAGGAGGTCTGGCGGGCCCTGACCAGCGCCGAGGTCAGCCCGGCCTATTACTACGGCTTCGAGGCCCACTACGACCTCACCGAGGGCGCGGCCTACTCCTACGTCGTGGAAGGACAGCCCGTCATCGAGGGGCGCGTGGACGAGATCATCGAGAACAGGAAGCTCCGCATGACGTTCGTCGGTCGATGGACACCCGATGTCGCCCGCCTTCCCGTCAGCACGGTGACCTATGAGCTCGGGGAGACGGCGATGGCCGTTCCCGGTCTCACGGCCCTCACCCTCACGCACGAGGGACTGCCCGACACCGAGACGGCACGCGATGTGGAGAAGGGGTGGGTCCTGATACTGTCCGGCTTGAAAACGCTTCTCGAGACCGGGCACCCCCTCGTTCCCGCTCCCGCGGCCTGAACAGGAGGACCAGCATGCAGTACGCGATCTTGGCCATGGAGGCAGAAGCCGACTACGCCGCACGCACCGATCCCACCGAGGCCGACGAATACTGGGCGTCCTGGGCGGCGTACGTGGCCGCGTTGAACGCCAGCGGGGTCATGACGGCGGCGGCGGGCCTCCAGCCGCCGAACCTGGCGACGACTCTCCGGACCCGCGGCGGGTCGACGGACGTGCAGGACGGTCCGTTCGCCGACGTGAAGGAACACCTCGGCGGCGTCTTCCTGGTCGACGTACCCGACCTGGATGAGGCGATGCAGTGGGCCGCGCGGTGTCCCGCAGCAGTGCGGGGCAGTGTCGAAGTGCGGCCGGTCCTCCCGCCGATGCAGTGATGCGGGTGGCCTCCCCCACCGACGAAGCGCTCGAACGGGCCTACCGCGGCTCGTTCGGGCGCCTCGTCGGATCGCTGTTCCGCAGCAACGGCGACCTCCAGCTGTCCGAAGACGCGGTGGCGAGCGCGTTCACCTCGGCGGTCTCGGCGTGGCGCGCCGGTGGCATTCCCGAGGCGCCCGAAGCGTGGCTTCGGGTGGTCGCCCGTAATCACGCGCTCACCGCCCTTCGGAAGCGGTCCCGGACGAACACCGTGGCGCCGGAGGTGATGGATGGTCTGCCCGCGGAAGCGGAGACGGACGACGGGTCGGATGTCGACGAGCGGCTCGC
This sequence comes from Microbacterium songi, assembly GCF_042747925.1. Lineage (NCBI taxonomy): Bacteria > Bacillati > Actinomycetota > Actinomycetes > Micrococcales > Microbacteriaceae > Microbacterium > Microbacterium songi. The sequence continues at coordinate 214,810 of NZ_JBHZIE010000001.1, read as the reverse complement.
TCTTCTGATGGTGTGCGCTCACCCGGCGATCGATCCGCGCATGCATGCCCCGCTGATGCTGCAGGCGGTGCTGGGGGTGGACGCGGCGCGCATCGCCTCGGTCTACCTGGTGCCCGCGTCCACGATGGGTCAGCGGCTGAGCCGGAGCAAGGCGAAGATCCGTGACGCCGGTCTGCGCTACCGGGTTCCCGATCGGGAGGAGCTTCCCGGACGACTCCAGGCGGTGCTTCAGGCCGTGTACGGCGCGTACGGACTCGCCGACCCGATCGCAGACGCGGAAGAGGATCGAGATGTCGCACTGCGCGCCGAGGCCATCCGGCTCGTCGAGGTCATCACCGATGTTCTCCCTGACGAGCCCGAGCCCTGGGGACTGCTGGCGCTTCTGCGGCACACCGAGAGCCGCCGGCCAGGCCGCTTCGTCGATGGCGAGTTCGTGCCCCTGCCCGCGCAGGACACGCGGCTGTGGTCGCCCGACCTCCGCGTATCGGCAGACGACGCGCTTCGTCGCGCAGCAGGACTCGGCGGCGTGGGCAGATTCCAGATCGAGGCTGCCATCAGCGCCGTGCACTCCGCGCGGGCAGATCGGGGGACGACCGACCACGGCGCCCTGGTCACCCTGTACCGCGGCCTCCTCCGCGTCGCGCCCTCGACCGGTGCGACGATCGGAGCGGCCGCGGCCTTCCTCGCCGCAGACGATGTGGACGGTGCCGTCCGGACGCTCGGGAGCATCCCGTCCGACCAGGTCGCGACGCATCAGCCGTACTGGGTCTGTCGCGCGCAGATCGACAGGCGCCGCGGCGACGACGGCGCGGCACGTGAGGCGGCGGAGCGCGCCATCGGACTGACTGCCGATTCTGCGGTCCGTCGGTATCTGATCGCAGAATGGTTGCGAGGATGACTTCCGCCGACCGACGCGGGAGCGGTGGGCCGGCCCGCTAGCCCCCCAGGGGTGTCGGACGGTCGTGGCATGGTGTCGGCATGACGGATCACGATGAGCGGCCCCCGATCGGTGACGTCGTCGACGAGCGGATGCTGCGTCGGTGGTATTGGCTGAAGTCCGAGCTCGTCGAGATCGCGCGCGCCAGGGGCATCCCCGCTGTCGGAGGGAAGGTCGAGGTGACGGACCGGATCGCCGCCCATCTTTCCGGCCGCCAGCTGACGCCGGTGAAGAGGGTGGAGCGCAGAGACGTCCTCCCCGCCGTTCTCGGCGCCGACACCATGATCGAACCGGGTCAACGCTGCACGCAAGCGCTGCGGGAATGGTTGCGCGGCCGGATCGGGCCGTCCTTCACCTTCGACGCGGCGACCCGCGCGGCGGTCGCCGCGGGCGGGATATCGCTGGGCGAGCTCGAGATGCTCTGGCGGCAGCCGCGCCGCGAGTCTTCCGAGCCGGCGGAACAGTTCGAGCTCAACCGGTTCTCGCGCTCGTGGCACCACGACCATCCCGGAGGCGGTCACGTCGAGATGCTCGACGCATGGAGGGTTCATCGATCGCGACCCCGGGACTGATGCGACGCGACGCTTCGTTCGCGCAGCAGGGCGGCTCGTTCGACGTTTCCCTCGTGGATGTCCCGCACCCACTCCCATCCGGGGCGAGGAGCGGTGACACGGGCGTCGGCGGTCGTCCGCGCATCACGGAGGTCGTGTATGTACGCCCGATCCGCGGCAATCCGGGCGTGGAGCTCGTCGACATCGCCTACGGAGCCGTGCCCGGGCACGAAGAGGTCGGCCCCTGACGCGGCCTGTTCGAGCAATTCCAGACCGAGGAGGTAGTCGCCCAGCGGGTCGAGGCCGTCGCCGTACAGGTCAGGCATCGGCACGAGCACATCGGAGAGCATGTCGCCCGCGACGATCACTCGGCACTCCTCGATGAGCAGTGCGGCATGCCCCTGCGCGTGGCCGCTGTGCTCGAGGATCCTGACGGAGGGGCCATCCCAGGGAAGCTCGACCGTGCCCTCCGACAAGGGTGTGAGCAGACCGAACAGGTGCAGCGGGACGTCGTCCGCGATCTCGGGTGGAAGACCTGCGGCTATCTGCGACCGCCAGTCGGGTTGTGCCCGCAGATGCTCGAGCGCGTCGTAGGCGCGCGCTGTGCCGTAGCGGGGCACGTCGCCGAGGAGCGGGTGCCAGAGTGCGTGGTCCCAGTCCGGGTGCGTCGAAAAACCCGCCACGACCTCGAGGCCGAGGGCGCTGACCCCCGTGGCGAGGTCGATCAGTTCGGAGGTGGTCAGACCCGGGTCGATGATGAGGGCCCGCGAGCCGTCGTCGACGACGGTCGAGTTCGTCTCGATGCACTCGCTGGTGTGCACCCGCACGCCCGCCGCGATCCGGGTGAGCATCAGTGGGCACCCCCGTTCCGCAGGATCGCGTAGTGCCGCATGGTCACGCCCGAGTCGAACCTGGCGTCTCCCAGCAGTTCGAGGTCGAGCGGTCGGTCGTAATCGTCGAACAAGGTGCGCCCGAAGCCGAGGTACGCCGGGTGTGTCCAGAGAAGCAGCTCGTCCAGAAGCCCGTGACGCAGCAGCTGGGTCGCGATGTTCGCGCCGCCCACGCCGATCCGGCCCTGCGTCACCGCGCGCAACTCGGCGAGCTGCTCCAGAGCACCGCGGGCCATGATCGTCGTGTTGTGCAACGCCGTCGTACGGGTGCGGGAGACCAGCACCTTCGGCTTCGCCGTCCAGATTCGACCGTAATCCTGCAGGAAGTCGGGTAGCGAGTCGTCGTCGGCCGCTCGCGGCCAGAACTCCTCCATCGCCTCATAGAACACACGGCCATGCACGATCGCCGACACCCCGCGCGCCTGCTCGTTGGCGGCGCGGTGGTACTCCTCATCTATGCGGAGCCACTCGCCCGCTCCGTTGTCCCCCGGCACCTGCTCGATCCGCAGATCGATCGACACGTTCATCGAGTACACGAAACGACCCATGCGGAGCTCCTCATAGTGATTGCGATTTGCAACCACTATGCTCGGCTGTGCACGCAACTGTCAAGGAGGCGGTATGGATCCCATCGGAGCGGCGGTCGACGTACTCGGCGACCGCTGGACACTGCTCATCCTGCGCGACATCGTGTTCGAAGATCGGCGCTATTTTCGCGCGCTTCTGAACGGCTCGCCCGAGGGCATCGCGACGAACATCCTCTCGGACCGGCTCGCGCGCCTTCTGGAGGCCGGCATCCTGGTGCGCGGCGCAGCCGGACGAGGGCAGCGGGCCCGTTACAGCCTCACGGAGGCGGGTATCCGCACCGTCCCGATCCTGATGGCGTACGGCGCCTGGGGAAGCGCCTGGAGATCGAGCGATGCGGAGGCCGAGGCATCCCCCGTGCCGTCTGAAGTCGACCTCACGCGTGACCTGCGCATCCGGCATGAGCGCCCCCTCTGACACGGTTCTCCCTCTCTCTGCATGGCGCATGATGAGCCTGCGAACTTCGACGGGCTCGACCGCCCTCTCGGGGTATTCGCGTACATCGACCACGCACTGCGCCAATGCTTCGAGCCGACCCGCTCGAACCCGCGGAGCACAAACTGCGCCTCAAGCGGGGCGGGTCGACATACTCGGGGGATGTTGTCTTTCCTCAGCGGGCCCACCCCGGTCGAACGCGCCCCGCGTCTGAGCGTCGAGATCGGGCTTCGCGCAGACCAGCTGCTGATCAAACGCGACGACCTCATCGGTCTGGGCGGCGGCGGCAACAAAGCGCGGAAGCTCCAGGTCACTATCGAGGAAGCCCTCGACGCGGGCGCGACCACCGTCGTCACGACGGGCGCACTGCAGAGCAACCACGCGCGGCTGACCGCCGCCGCGGCCGCTCGGGTGGGGTTGCGCGCAGTCCTCGTACTCGAGGGCGAGCGGCCCGGAAGGCCGACAGGTAACCTTCTGCTCGAAGAGGTGATGGGCGCCGAACTCGTCTTTGCAGGATCAGGCGACATCGATGGGGCCGTCGCTCAGGTCATGCGACGGGGAGCGGTGCACCGGATCCCGTTCGGCGGCACGTCGCCGAAGAGCGCGCAAGCCTATCGAGCGGCCGGACTGGAGCTGCTCGAGCAGGTTCCGGATCTCGGAATGGTGGTCGTCGCCGTCGGGTCGGGCGGCACGATGGCAGGCCTGGTCGCCGCGTTGGGCCCAGAACGCGTGATCGGCGCTCATACGGGTGCCGTCGAGGATCCGTTCGGGATCATCGCTGGTCTCCTTGCCGACATGGGAGCGGCGGGCGGCGACCGGCTGCGCATCGCCGTCGACCACGTGGGTGCCCATTACGAGACGCCCGGACCAGAGGTGCGCGACGCCCTCCTCCTCACCGCGCGTTCCGAGGGCGTCATCCTCGATCCGATTTACACAGCACGTGCGATGGCCGCGCTCGTCAGGGCCGCGGGTCGCGGCGAGATGGGTGACGCGCCCGTCGTCTTCTGGCACACCGGCGGGATGCCAGGCCTTTTCGGACATCCGGAACTCGTACTGGCAGATGCGTAGCATCGTCGTCGCACACACAGCGGCGGGATCGCCAACGGGCTGGCACGCTCCGGCGAGCGCCAACCTGCCGGACCGGCAGCCCACGCGGCGAACCCCGCTCGCAGCAGAATCGAGGAGAGCGAGAGGATGCTGAAAGGGGATCAGTGGCGAGCGATCGCGTTCGGCGTCACTGTACACGCGGCGCGCTTCGGCGTGATCATGGCGGCGCTCTCCACCGCAGCCGTTTTCGGCGTCTCCGGCTGGTACTTGGGGCTCGCGGCCAATGCCGCATGCGTCGTATTCGCGATTGTCCTCGTCTCGATGCGGGGACTCTGGCGCACAAGTGGCCTGTTCGTCGTTTGGCGGGGTCGAGTGGCGGCGCTTCTGCTTCTGCCGCTTGTGGCCGAGGTATTGCTGTGGGTCGTGCCATACGGGTTGGAAGACCGCCCGCCCGGGTTCGGGCTGTGGGGACTGACATTGCTTCTTGTGGGAATCAACGAGGAGTTGATCAGCCGCGTCGTCGTGCTCGAGCGGATGCGCTCCTCCTTCACCGCCCCCGCGGCCGTGACCGTGACCGCGGCGCTTTTCGGGCTGCAGCACCTGTCGGCGCTCGTCACGACCAGCCGGAGCGTCGAGGACGTGATGCTGAACGTTGTCGTCTCGGCCGGGTACGGGGCGGCGCTTGCTGCATTCCAATACCGATTCCGCTGGGTGCTGCCGCTGATCCTGATTCACGCCGCAGCCGACTTCACGACGGTTCTCACCCGAGCCCCGTTGCCTGACCTGCTGGTGGCAGGGACGGTGGTGATGTTCGTGGCCCTGGCCGCGGTCACGCTGCGCGGGCGGCGAACGGAGGCCCGCGGCGCGGTCTAGGGTTCGAGGGTCGTGAGTCCCTGGCCGGTGGTGGGGTCCCAGGGGACCGATTCATGATCGTGAACGATCTTCCATCGGCCGTCGGCCCGCTTCCAGACGAGCGTGGCGCGGACCCACATGGACACCTCGTCTCCCGAGTGGAGGACGCCGGTCACGTGGTAGAGAAACGCTGTCGAGCCGACGTTGCCGTCGACATAGATCTGCAGGTCGCGCACCTCGTAGTCAGGACCGCTCGCGTATCCGTCGAACCACGCGCGTGTCTGCTCCGCCACCTGCTCGGAGCCGCGAAGCCGCAGTGGTGGCAGAACGTTGTACGCAAGGACGTCGGCGGCCTGCGCGTCCGCAAGGTACTGAGCGTCGCGAGCCGCGATCGCTTCCACTCGCTCGCCGATCAAGGTCCGAAGTTCGTGTCCTAGCGTGTAGTCAGTCACGAATCAAGAGTTGCACCAGGTGAGGCTCTTGGCTAGGTCCCTGCGAAGCGGCGAGAGGTCCAGTCACCGCCGCGCTACGTCCACACCACGGGCGACCCCTGCGGGTGCATTCTCTGGACGGTACGACAGAGCGACCGTGCTGGAGTCTTTCCATGTGCGCACTCCGAGGAGCCTGAGATTGATCTGCGGAAGCCCGGTGTAGGCGCGGGCGTCTCCTGCGACGATTTTTCCCATCGGTTCCTCCTCATGCATAGCGTGCCGAGCCTGTCGAGCCCCGCTCAGCATCGTGCCTTCGACCCGTCCGATCAATACCCTCCTCGCGATGCCTACCTCGCGATTTCGAGAGCGACAGCGATGGCTGCCGGCGTGTGACTCCTCTCGGCGGCCCGTCCGTGAACGGCAATCCGCTGCCCCGCAGTGCGGAGGGTCAACGGCGCGGCGCTGAGTGATGAGCCGACGAGGCCTCGTCGCTGAAGGGGCGCATTCCTGTCGAGCCCTCATCCGTGTAAATGGCGATCGCTCCTACCGCGACGCCGGACACCTCGTCCGCACGGTGACCGAAAAGCAATTCCGCCCCGCTATCCCAATACACAACCCGGCCGACGGCATCAGTCATCACTACGGCGTGCACCATGGGCCGATCGTATCCAATCGCGTCGCGCGCGTATCCAATCGCGTCGCGCGCACGGGAGGTTCATCGGGGGGTGTCCTCCGCGGGACTGACGGCGCATGCGTCATGCGGGTGGCATTCACGCCTCGGCAGGACCAGACTCGATGGCGTGGGCGCGAAGTGTGCGCCGGCGGCGAGGGAGCGATGACTGACAAACTGTCTCCTCGATTGCGTCAGGTCGTGGATGCGCTGCCACTCGAACCTGGCATGCGAGTGCTGGAGATCGGTGGGGCGCCAGGCGCGGCTGCGCGCGCCGTGGCCGACATCATCGGGCCGCGAGGTCACATCATGGTCATCGATCGATCGCCTCGAGGTATAGCCCTGACGAGCGCGGCTTGCGTCAGCGAGATCGCCGTCGATGTGTTGTCGGTCCTGCAGGCGCGGGTGGAGGATTTCGTCCTGCCGCCAGGTACCGGATTGTTCGATCTGGCGTTCGCTTGCCGAGTGGGGGCGCTCGACGGCCGTCACCCGCACCTCTGCCAGCCCGCCGTCGCCAGCATCACTAAAGCCCTCACACCTTCTGGACGACTCTTCGTGGACACGGGTGACCCGTTACGCGAGCTCGAACTCTCCTGCTGAGTGATCGTTCAGCGGGCGATGTGCCCTAGCCGACCTGCCCGTGGGATGGGAGCGGGATGTGGGTTGTGTCGTTGAAGAGGCGCAGCATCAGGTCACCTGCCGCGTCCTCGTGGAGGATGGTCAATCCGGCGTTGGACACCGTGAGCCGTAGCCAGCTCGAAGGACGTGCTTCGACGGCGAGCGCCACGAATTGCGAGATGACGAAGCTGTGGGTCACCATCACGACGCGGCGAGGTCGATCTCGCGAGCGCAGTTGCGACCACGCGGCTGCCAGAGCGAGTCCGTCCTCATCGCGCTCGTCTTCCGGTACGGCATCGAACCAGTCGAGTCGGCGCCGCGTGTATTCGTTGCGGAATCGGGCAGAGGGGACGGGGGTTCGATCATCGAGAAGGTCGGTGGACCAGGTGTCGATTCTCAGGTGGGATGCAAGGAGGCCGGCGGTCTCTTGTGCACGACGTTTCGGCCCGTGCCAAACAGCACCGATTTCTTGGTCGGCGAGTCGACCAGCGAGGGCGAGCGCTTGTAGGCGACCTGTGCTCGACAGTCCCGGATCGGCGCTGTCATCTCCCGACGCTTCACCATGACGCACTAGCAGGATGCTGCCCACCCGCAGATTCTATTCACACCGCCTCCGCACGCCGCGAGAGATCTGCGACGTGCCTCGGAGACCCGGCTCAGACGATCTACCATGCTCCCGTGGGCCCACCAGTTGTCGCGGCGAACGATCCCGCTGCGCGATGTGGCTGCGGTCCTCACGGCGGAGTGCGCGAGAAGATCGATGCGGTAGACATGGCAGATGATCTCGGGGCCGCATTCACCTGATGAGACGGTGCTGAGCTTTCAACGACTCAGTGACGACGACCTGGACGCGGTGCACCGGCTGCACGGCGACCCCGCGACGAATGTCCACAACCCCTATGGGCGTCACCGGACGAGGCAGCGAGTGCGGCGACACTTGCGGATTGGGTGGAGCACTGGCGTCGACGCGGATACGGTTACGAACTCGCATTCGCGCGAGACGAATTGGCCGGAATCGAGGGAGGACGCCGAGACGTGTGGCGCGGCATGCCCGTCGTGAACCTCTATTGGCGCTTACTCCCCTCGTTTCAAGGGACAGGATTGTCCGTCGCCCTGGCGCAGCGGGCCCTCCAACTGGCGACAAGTGCGGAGACGACGGACCTGATCGTCGCCCGCATGCTTCCGGCGAACGTCGCGTCGATGCGGGTGGCGCAGCGGCTCGGCCTGCATCGGCGTCCGGACCTCGACGACGTCCACGACGGTTTCGCATGGGTGATCTACGCACACAGGCCCGACCCTCGCAGCTCGTCCGCGTGAAAACGGCCGGCGGGCAGCATCCTCCCCGGGTTGAGGGACGGTTGATCCACTTCTAACATTCACGAATGGCCGTGATCGTTGTGAACCACGTCAGTCTCGACGGCGTTATGCAAGCCCCGGGGAGAGCGGATGAGGACACCCGCGGGGGGTTCACCCACGGAGGCTGGGCGGCGTCCGCCGACGATCCGAAGATGGGCGAGGCCATGGGTGTCGCCATGGGGGGTCAGTTTGCGTGGCTGTTCGGACATCGCACCTACAACGACCTGCTGGGCCATTGGAACGAGGTCGGAGGTCCATTCAAGGATGGCCTCAATAACGTTCCGAAGTACGTCGCCACGTCCGACCCGACGACAGAACTGCCCTGGCCGAACTCCTCTGTGGTGAGCGGCGACGTCCCTGCGGCAGTCACCGCACTTCGCGCGGAGGTCGACGGCAATGTCGTGATCATGGGAAGCGGCGAACTCGTCCAGTCGCTCCTGCCACACGGTTTGGTCGACGAGATGCTTTTGATGATCCATCCGGTGACACTCGGAAGAGGGCGCAAGCTGTTTCCCCTCGACGGTGCGCTCAGGCACTTCGCACTGGAGAGTGCGGAGACTACGGATGACGGCATCCTCCTCGTAAAGTACCGCGGTAAATAGACGCCCGCGCCCGACCGTTGACATGCCCCCCGGGTCTAAATCACGGTGGTTGATCGAGGCGATTGCCCGAGAATCAAGATGTGAGAGAGTCGATCTTTCGGGCCGGTACAGACAGAGGTCACGCCCCTCTGATCGTTTTACACGGTTCGGATGGAAGCGCGTGCGACCTGCTGCCCCTTGCCGAGGCGATCGCTCCCGCGGCCCCCGTTCTGGCCGTCCGCGGAACAGTCGCCTCAGAAAGCGGACACGCATTCGTCCGTCGGTTCCCGGACCGTCGGATTGACGAGGAGGATCTTCACCTTCGGACATCTGAGCTCGCTGCGCTCATAGCCGATTCCCTTGCTCGCCACGATCTCCAGAGTCCCCCGCTGGCAGTGGGCTTCTCCAACGGAGCGATCATGACCGCAGCCCTGTTGATGACACACCCGACTCTCCTCGCCGGCGCCATCCTGCTGCGACCGACGGCGCCCTTCGCTTCGATCCCGGACGTGCGCATCCCCGGCAGTCCGGTGATGATCGTCGACGGAGCAGCGGACGATCGCAGAACGCCAGCTGACGGCGTCCTCCTCGCAGATCAACTTCGCCAGCTCGGCGCGATGGTCACACACCACGTCATCGACACCGGTCACGGTCACACCGACGTCGACCGCCAATTGGCGCGCCGGTGGCTTGGAAGCACGACGTTCCGCTCCCCGGACTGACCTCGTCTCACATTCCGTGCACGCGGAGGTCCCTGGTTCCGCCTCGAAAGTCAGCACGCCGATCTTTCACCGGGACATTCCTGGCGACCCTGCGTCCAGCGAAGCCAGGTACTCGGCGTTACCGCGTATGGCCGGCTTGTATCTGTTCAGATCAGGCGTGTCGACATGGTCGGCGAGAACGTTGAGGAGGATTGCGAGCGCGGCGTTTGCGTGCCCAGAAGCGTGTAGCGCGAGGGCTTCGAAGACTCCGAGTGCTACGGACTCCGGGAACTCACCGCGCGCCCGGGAGAAGACCGCCCTCGACTCGTCGATCCGGCCGAGGTTGCGGAGCGTGCTTCCGAGCTGCAGGAAACAGCGGCGGCGAACATCTCCTGACAAGCCCTCTTCCATGGCCTGTTCGTAGAAGCGAAGCGCAGTCGCTTCTTCCCCTGCCGTGTCATAAGCGCCACCGAGTTCGTAAAGCACCCGCGGATGCCGAGGGTGGTCGTGGTGGAGGGGCAAGAGAGCCTCGATGGTGGGACCCATGTTGTCGCGGTCACGTGCGGCGAAGATGCTGTCGAGCTGAGCGTCAAGCAAATCTGTCATGGTCGAATTTTCCTATCAACGTCGGCCAGGACCGCGGTCATCGTGAGCCCGCTGACGCGTCTCGATAGCAGACCCTTCATGACGCGGAGTCGGCTCCGTGGTCGCTGATCGGGAAGAGCTTCCAGCGGCCCTCTGTGATGATGTCGACCACGCCGTCGGTGACGCTGATGGCCGTCTGGTCGTCGATGGCGTACGACCGGCGGTCAATGCCTGCCGCCCATTTCTCGGCCGCAGCGAACGAGTTGCCCGGTGCCCCCTCGAGCGCGAGGTGCGGGCAGATCGAGAAATCGACGAGCCCGAGCGCGCTGTCGCCCCCGAGCGGCGGTTTCCATCCGACGAACTCTCGACCGATCTGCGGCGTCATCACCATGCTCCCCGCGCTCATCCCCACCCACACTGTCTCGGCCAGTGTCGGGAACATGTCCACCAGTCCCGACTCGACGATCCAGTGACTCAGGTAGAGAGCATCGCCGCCGGCTGCGAGCAGTACGTCGGCCTCGGCAACGAGCGGCTTCCACCGCTCCTCGTCGATGCTCGGCAGTGCGGTCAACTCCAGCACGCCCACGGACTTCCACCCGAGATCGACCATCGGATTCTCCGATCGCCCGCTGATGAACTCCCACGCCTTGATCCCAGGGCCGAGCCAGGGGTGCCCATACTGGGCGGTGGGTATGCACAACGCCGTCGACGTCGCTATCGGTTTGCCGAGCAGTCGTTCCAAAGCCCCACGGATGGAGGGATTGGTCACTCCTGCCGACGTGAGAAGCAGCTTCACGGTGTCCCTCCGAGGCTGCGACGGGACGCGGCACCCGACGGGCCGACTCCTGCCGTCTGCGCCACATCGAATTTGAAGCCCACGTGCGAGTCGACGAACCCGAGCCTCCGGTAGAACCGGTGGGCCTCGTCGCGGGCGGCGTCGGAGGTGAGTTGCACGAGCGGCGTCTCCAGATCGATCGCCGCTCGTTCCACAACCCACCGCATCATCGCGCTCCCGATACCGGAGGAACGGTTCGTGCTCGCGACACGAACGGCCTCCACGTGCAGCCTGGTACTCCCCTGACGCGCCATCCCAGGAATGACCGTCAGTTGCAGGGTTCCGACGACGCTCTTCTCTCGGTTCACCGCCACGACGACTTCGTTGCCGGGATCGTGGATGATGCGATCGAGGGCAGCCCCGTACGCGGGTTCGCCTTCATCGTTCGCAACGTCCCCGCGACCGGCACTGACGGGGTCGTCGGATAGCAACCGGATGATCGCTTCCAGGTCATCGAGCGTCGCACGACGGACGAGCATGCGTTCGTCTCCGACTTCGATGGACGTGGGAAGGGCCAGACGCTCAATCACGCTCCATTCTCTCGACTGCGGCCGGTTTTGTGGTCACGGCCCGCTGCATCCCCCTCTCGATCCCTTGCGCGGCGGGGCCTGTCACGCTGACCGACCCTTCCTTGAAGCGAGACGGTCCTGGACGCCAGTGATCTGGCTGACGGGTGGTTCGTTCACCACGCCTCGTTGCAGGAGACGTGCGTCCCCTGTTCGTTTACGACGAAAGTGTTGTGCCCACCGGTCTTCATTGCGGATGCCGGTATAGGCGAGGTCGTCGCGCTGGCCCCTGAGGGGTCTAGCGCTGACAGGCGGCGCGGGAGATACTTACCTCTCTCCGGGCGAGGCTCGGCCCTGCGCATCGATACGAACGACGCGATCAGAGATGGGATGTAGTCGATGGATATGTTGACGGGCGCGGAGATCGCGCAGGCGGGACTGAGCGACTGGCGCAAACTGGCGCAGGGTCTGCATGCCCGCTATCTTGTCGACGACTTCGGCGCCGGGGTGCGGTTCATCACCGCGGTCGGCGCGGCCGGCGACTCTTTCGGGCACCACCCGAGTGTCTCGATGGGCTCCGGGTATGTCGACCTGAAGCTCGTCAGTCCCGACGCCGTCTACAGGGATGACGCGGGCATCGAGCATGTCGTCGAATGGGTCACTCAAGCGGACGTCGACGTCGCGCGGACCATCTCGGACCAGGCCGCAGACCAGGGTTTGGTCGCAGACCCGGCCGCGGTCAGCGTGATCGAGCTCGGCCTCGATGCAACGAACTCTGCAGCCGTGGCGCCGGTGTGGGCAGTGCTGCTCACGGGGAATGCCGAGGCACAAGGTCACGGTTCGCCTAGCGACGAGATCAGGGACGCGACGGGGCGCGTCCCCAACCTGTGGTTCGGGGACGCCGATGTCGAGGCGACATCCACGCAGCGCTTCCATGTTGAAATCTACGTGCCAGCCGAGACAGCCGACCGACGAATCGCTGCTGCGATCGCCGCCGGCGGGTCCATCGTCGATGACAGCGGTGCGCCGTCGCTCACCGTGATCGCCGACCCGGAAGGGAACACCGGAGTCATCTGCATCGCCTGACCTGATCACCGCAGATGCGACCACGAGAACGCTTCGCTCTCGACGCCCAGACTCCCCGAAACGAAGAAACCCCCAGAATCTTCCGGAAATGGGGGTGGTCTCGGACACCCGGCGGCGCCGGGTGAACCGAGTCCCGGGCAACCGAGCCATTGCCGACCGGTCAGCGAGACAGTGGGCGAAGCAGATCCTCGGTAACGGGGAGCGACACTGAGTAGTAGATCTGGTCTGCGGTCATGTCACCCCAATCATCCTTCTTCACCCGTACTGCCGCGGACGAGACCTCTGCGATCCGCACACGAAGCCACGAGCCGTCGTCGAGCCGCAACTCGTAAGGGTCGGCAAGATACCCCAGGCCGAGCTCGTCAAGCGTCTCCTCTGCGAGCATCCATTCCACGGCGTCTGTTCGCTGACGCCCCAACAGATCGACTGCCACGAATCCCTCGCCGACGGGCTTCATCCACCCGACTCGTTCCCCGTCATCGGAACGTCGATGTTCGATCCAGTCCTCTTCCACCCGTCAAAGATAGCGACCCACCAGAAGAGCATGTCCGCAGGACGACCGGCTTGCGGGCGTGACGCGAGGAAGGCGACCGGCGTACTGTCTGCTGCATGGGTGAGCGCTTTTGCAAACCGCGTCACACTACCCGCTCGGACGGCCGTTCCACATTGGTCACGACTAGTGATCGGGGCGTCTATGGGTCACGATAGTGAGAGTGGATGCGCAACATCTGTTTCCAGGGACGCTGAAAGCGATATACGACACGCTCCGCTCCCATGTGCTTGCCGTGGACGGCGGCATCATCGAGGAGTTTGCGAAGACCCAGGTGAGCTACGGAGCAGCTCGGAAGTTCATCTGGCTCAGTCCGCTCACGAAGAGCAAAGCACTTCTTACGGTTGACATGTGGGACGAGCATCGGGATCCGATGATCCGGGACGTCATTCGCTATCGCGAGGACAAATTCACCCATCAGATCGAGGTGCGTACGGCGGAGGACGTCGAAGCCGTATCGACGCTTGGTTGGTTCGCAGAAGCCGCTCGCTGGGGGCGCAAGGAGCGCTGACGGCACTGCCCAAGCTCGCGAATGCAGCGCCCATATAGGGATGGTCGCCCGGGAAACAAGGACGCCCCTTCTCGCACGTCATCCCGCGCGCGATCGAAAGAGTGCCTGGCCTCAATTAAGGCCCTGGCCCAGACGAAGGCGCTCCGCCTGGCGCAGAAGATGCTGTTGTTCGAGGGTGCTGGTCGCGCGCCATGCGGCCTCCGCGTACTCGGCGGCCGCCGCATCTACTTCGCCGGTCCGTTCGTGGAGGTACGCGAGCACGGCGTGGTACCGCGGGACATCATCGCCGACAGGGTCGAGGGCGGCGAGGCCCGCGTGCGGCCCGTCAGCCTCACCGATCGCGACCGCTCGGCCCAGCCGGATGACGGGCGAATCCCCGAAGACGAGAAGCTCGTCGTACCATTCCACGATCTGCACCCAGTCGGTCTCGGTAGCACTCTGCGCATCCGCGTGCAGCGCCGCGATCGCGGCCTGCGCCTGGTACTGCCCCAGCCGATCCTGTGTGAGCGCCGACTGCAGGATGGCGACTCCTTCGGTGATCGCATCCACGTCCCACAGGGCGCGATCCTGCTCGGCGAGCGGCACCAGCTGTCCACCTACTACACGCGCCGGCTGTCTCGCATGGTGCAGCAGCATGAGCGCGAGGAGCCCGGCGACCTCTGGCTCATCAGTGAGTGCGGCGAGCTGCCGCGTCGCGCGGATCGCCTCGGCAGCGATGTCGATCTCCCCTGAGTAACCCTCGTTGAACAGCAGGTAGAGCACGCGCACCACACGGGACAGATCGCCCGGCTGATCGAGCGGGATGCCGACGAGCCGCTGCTTCGCGCGACTGATGCGCTGCGCCATCGTCGCCTCGGGTACGAGGAAGGCATGGGCGATTTGCTTCGTCGTCAGGCCGGCGACTGCACGCAATGTGAGTGCGATCGCCGACGTCGAGGTGAGGACCGGATGCGAGCACAGGAAGTAGAGCCCGAGCGTGTCGTCATGCTGCGGCACGGCGCCGGGTTCGGGCTCTTGCGCGAACAGCTCCTGGCGGGCGGCGCGCGCCGCATCGCTGCGCACTTGATCGAGGAACGCACGCCACGCGACGGTGACGAGCCACGCACGGATGTCGCGCACTCCCTCGAGGACCGGTCGCTCGAGCGCTCGCACCAGGGCGGTCTGCACCGCATCCTCCGCCGACGAGAAGTCCGCGCCGCGCCGGACGAGGATGCCGACGACCTCCGGAATCGCACGGCGCAGTGCCGTTGCATCCACCTGCGTCATCCCACGTCGGCCGGCGGCGCGCCCATCACCTCACGCAGTTCCAGCCACTCCCCGAGAGGCTTGCCGCCCGCCCACGGAGCAGCAGACAGCTCAGACGCAAGCTCGAGCGCTCGAGGGTAGGAGTCGACCTCGATGAGCATCCAACCCGCGATGAGGTCCTTCGTCTCGGCGAACGGACCGTCGACGACGGGCGGGCGCCCCTCGCCATCGAAACGGACCCACGCGCCCCCCATCGAGAGTCCCTCCGAGGAAACCATTTCCCCCGACGCGATCAGCCGCTCCTCCATGTCCTGCATGTACTGCACGTGCGCGGCCCACTCATCCGGCGTGAGCTGATCCATCGGGACCGCGTTCACCGCAGGACGTCCGCCCCGGTAGTGCTTCAGCATCAGATACTTGGCCATGACAGCTCCTTTTCGGTGCAGCCCATTCTGGCCGCCTCAGATAGGAGACGGAACTGATCCGGCGATCTCTACATCGGCCGGCGAAATTCTCGGCGTTGTTGCTGCGGCCCGCTCATGGAGTCGCCCGCGCGAGCATTTCGGCCTTCGACCAGTGTGGGATTGTCCGATCGCGCACATGCGCGATCAACGTTCGCTTCGAGCGGCGCGCAGATGGATCTTCGACGTGCGCTCGCCCGAACCCGCGCGTCAGCGGTTCACGACGAGGGCTTCACCGAGGGGCGTGCGGACATGGAGAACCCGGGGCCCGTCGCGTGCGCTGTCGACAAGGCCGTTGGCGCGCAGCACGCCGAGATGATGGGAGGCGGTCGACACGGAGAGCGCGGCAGCTGCGGCGGCCTGGGTCGTCGAGCAGGGATGGTCGAGTTGAAGCAGCAGGCGCGCCCGCCCCTCGCCGAGTAGCGCTCCAAGGGCCGTCGCCGTGCTCTGACCCCGGTTGTGCCAGTCGGTCGTCACGCCGTGCGCAGGATAGAAGAGTGCGGGTACAGCGGGTTGCTCCGTGATGACCGCGCATCCACGGCCCGCCATCATGACCGACGGTACGAGCACGAGGCCATTGCCGGCGCAGTCAACCGTCTCGCTGTGAAAGCGGGTGCGCACACGAACGACACCGTCGTTCCACGTGATGGTCTCGTGGATGCCGGCGATCATGGCCCCGAGGCCGAGGTCGGCGACCTGCCGAGCCCGGACGGCAATGTCCGCCCGAGCCACGCGGGTGAGCTGTTCCCAATGTGGCGCGAGCACAGCATCCCAGACCGTCCGCCAAGCGTCGGTGATCGCGCCACGCGCGCTCGCTGGATCGTCGAGGAGCCGGCGAATGCGGGCTTGCCTCGCTTCTCGTGACCGGGAGAAGACCTTCTCGAGGTCGTAGGCGATGCGTTCGTCCGGCACGGCAAGGAGTCGCTCGATCTCGTCGCTCGCGGTCATGTCGCCGGAGGGTGTGGCGCTGAGGAAATCCGGCATGTACGAGTCCACGCCGATCACATCGGACAGGAGTCGGAACGCGCCGGCCGGTGCTGCGGAGCGAACCGTTCGGAACCACCCCCACTGCAGTGGGTGGGCTTGCGGCACGAGCATCGAGCGCACGGCGAAACACAGCTCGTGGCCGGGAGAAAGACCGAAGCGGAGCGCAGAGATGTCGGCGAACGCGAGCTGGAAGTCGACATGGTGCTCTCGTCGCGCTTCGACCTTTCGACTCACATCGAAAGGCTAGCCCGCTCCTTCCGACGGGTCGAGAGTCGCTTCTGTGGACACCATCGCAAGGGATCAGCATCCGATCGAATTCGGCAATCGCGGTCTTGTGCCGGCAGACCGAATCCGCATCTCCGGGTCGCGCACGCTCAAATTCGAAGGTGTCGCCTACGGCTCGGGCGTCTCGTTCTTCCTCGTCACGAACGATCCCGGCATGGGGCCCGGGTTGCACCGGCATCCGTACACCGAGACGTGGACCGTGCTCGAGGGAGAGGCGACCATCGCGATCGGCGCTGAGCAATACATCGCGCGCACCGGTGACACCGCGGTCGTACAAGCGCAGGTCTGGCACGGCTTCCGCAATACCGGCGACAGTGTGCTGCGGATCGTGTGCATGCACGACTCCCCGGTGATTCTGCAGGAGGACCACGACGACGCCGAAGGTGCGAATGGTTGAACACGAAGGGCGTCGTAGGACGATGACCCGCCTAGCTCCCCGCTTTCCGCACCCTATGAATCACTCGCCCTCGGGTGCCGTTCCGGACCAAATTAAGCTCGAACCGAAGAAGGAAGACATGTCATTCCAGGCCTACCTCGACGCCATCGAAAAAAAGACCGGCCTCACGCCTCGCCAGCTGCTGGACCTCGCCGAGAAGCGCGGATTCGACGGGCCCTCCGTCAAGGCTCAGGAGGTGATCGCGTGGCTCGCCGACGACTACGGATTGGGCCGTGGCCACGCGATGGCCCTCGTGTCAGTCATCAAGAACGGGCCGGTCGTTCCGACCAAACACGTCGGGACAACCGGTACCCACCGCGACGAGTCCGAGACGCTGTGGCTGGACGGCATCGCAAGCAAGCCATGACCCGGCCACCCCGTGCGGCGGGCGCGGTGGGCGGGCCCTACAGCCCGCAGAGGGATCCGCTTCTGGGAATGATCTGTTGAGCTGATCTACTGTCGGTCGAGCGCTCGTCAGGTGACATCACAGCTCCTGCTCAGCCATCGCCCTTCCGCCAGCAGGCACAGTCTCCAAGTTCGGACGCGTTTCCGAGCGGTCGATCGACGTCGTCAGGAGTCGGAAGAAGAGCCAGGCGGTTTAGTTTCAGTGAACGTGACGGCCAGACGACCTACCGCCGTCGGGTCTTCGATCTGCGGGAAGTGACCGAGTTCGGGCCAACGGGTCACGTCGGCCCGTGGGTTGAGGCTAATGATGGCGTTCAGGACGGGTTCGCCAGAAATGTGGTCCTGTCCTCCCCAGCCGACGCTGAGGCGGCCCGGCCAATTTCGAATTGCGCCCTCCCACCGATCTGCGAGCTCGACGCGTTCACGGTTGAAGTAGCTGAGCTTGTCGATGATTTTGTCTCCGCCGTTGTAGGCGAGTAACGACCACTGGTCGTCGCCCTCGTCTTTCGTGAGCGGGTGCTCGGCGGAGAACACCCCAGCGAGCTGCTTCCGGATGACCTTCGGTGATATCAGTCGCGCGAGGAGTGGTCCCCATCGGCCGCGGAGAAGCTTCTGCGCGGCAGTCAGGTTCGCTTTTCCGATGACGACGGAGCTGTTCGTCATCATCACCCCGTTCAGTATGAAGGTGAGGCTTCGGTCGATGTCGCGGGCCATCAGCTCGGTCGCGACGGAGTCGCCCAGGTCGTGGGCGATGAGTAGTGCCGGCTGGCCGGCGATGAGTGTTTCGACGATGTCGGCTTGCGTTTTGAGCGAGTAGACGACGTCGGTGGGCTTGTCGGAGAGTCCGAAGCCGAGGAAGTCAAACGCGAGGACCGATGCTCCCGTCGACTCGAGGGCGGGGAGAATGCCCCGCCAGTCGTAGCTGCTGGACGGGTAGCCGTGGAAGAGAACGACCAGAGGCCCGTCGCCGCCGGTGCGGCGGACGAAGATCCGGTGCCCGTTGACGGTCTCCCATCGGCCGGTGGCCGCCCACTCGGCGACTCGAGTCGTCAGGCCGCTCACGCGAGGCTTCTGACGATGAGGTTGGCGACCTGGGTGGCGTCGATCATTCTCTCGGGGGTAACGACCTGGTGCATGGTCATGGCGGTTCCTTTCATCGAGTGAGTTGCGTCAAGCAACTTGATCGAACTGTAGGCGAGTTGCATAATGGAACGCAACCCCGTCCGGCACTTTGCGAGCCTGGCGAGAGAAGCCGGAGAAGTCATGAAGCGCACTGACACGTCGACCTGGCCATGCACCATCGCCCGCGCCAGCGTCATCTTCGGTGACGCCTGGAACCTTTTGATCCTGCGGGAGGCGTTCTACGGCAACCGTCGTTTCGACCAGCTACAGGAGGCCCTGGGCATCGGCCGCAACATCCTGACGGATCGGCTGACCACCCTCGTCGACGAAGGTCTCCTCGAGCGGGCCCCGTACCAGTTGCACCCACCCCGGTACGAGTACCTCCTCACAGTGAAGGGTCAAGACGCGTTCCCCGTCTTGCTCGCCATGGCGACCTGGGGTCGCGCGCATACTCTCGGCCCGGACGAGGATCCACTGATCTTCGAGCACGCCACATGCGGTCATGACTTCGACGCGACGATCGCCTGCTCGCATTGCGGCGAGCTGGTCCGCCCCGAAGACACTGGTTTCCGTCGAGGTCCGGGCTACCCCGATTACGACCCTGCAGAAACGACAGTCCGCACAACTGAGAAGGTCGCCCACATAGATGCAACCTCGACGCCCATCGCTCTCAAGCGGCAGTGAAACGCAACCGACCCGTCTCGCCGACTTGGAACGACGACATTGCATAGAGCTGGTGCCGCCCGGTAGCTGATCCACCAACGGGACAACGCTGTCGCGGTGGCCGACGCTCAATTGCAATCCTTCGTGCGTCGCGAGCGTGTGTGAGGTGGGATTCATCCGTAGACGAGGTAGGTGCCGGGCTTGCTCGGCTCGCGCAGCTCGAACTGAAGATGCAACCTGGCGGACTCGAGTAGGCGAACTTGATGCTCGAACTGTTGGTTGGTGACGAATACCGTCCGCGTCAGTTCCCATCTCTCGTCGAACCAGGTCCTCATCGCCTCGAGGAGTCGTGTGTCCATGTCGGAAGCGATCCGCGACTGTCGGACCCAGAAGTAGATGACGGCGTCGATCTCCGTCCACACGGGATTTGCTGCGACGGGGGTCACGGTGGCTTTTGCGAGGAACGTCGCGGTGGTGGGGAAGACGTAGACGCAGCCGAGACAGTCGGTCTCGTCCGGGGCGAGCACGGTGTAGGTGAACGCACGCCGCTCCAGGTGGCGTTGCTCGAGATTGGCGAGGTCTTCGCGATTAGCCTCGACGGTGAAGTCGTCCTCCGGCCAGCTCGACTGCTCCCACACCCGCAGATCGACGCGTGTTTCCATGACCGCCTCGTGATCACGCGCTGCGTCCGAAGCCAGGATCGGCCGCAACAGGAACTCGTCGGTTTTCAGGCCGGCCGGGATGTTGCGCCGTGGATCGTCAAGCGACATGCGTTCGGGCTTCGAACTTGCCCGTCCGCTCCTGGCCGCGCCTGCGAGCTGCTTCGCCGGAGGCGAGACCGAGCGAGGTCTACCGTCCTGAGCTCGCGACATGTCTCTATCTTCACGCCACGAGACGGACCCAGTCGCAGGTGGTTTCAATCTCTGCCAGACGACGCCGAAGTGCGGACGCGGCGACGAGGCGTGTGATCAGATCAGGAACTCGGGTCTAACCTCCGCGATGCCAGAGAGTTCAATCTGGAGTTGCTTGGCAAGGGTTTCGCCGGCTCTGAGCCAGTCGGTGGGTGGCGGGATCGGCAAGAAGCACGCCTCCAGGTTCTGCGGACCTACCGTTGCCGGTCCGATGTGCTCGTGGTCATCTGGTCTGATCGCGGTATCCCCACCAGCCGTCGGCGAGATCCAACGCCCAGTCCGCTTGTCGGAGGACCGGCATGCCGAGGATGAGGTCAAACGGCGGATCCCCGGCATGTTCGATCCCGGCAATATCGGCGATACCGGCAATCGTGGGGGTGAAGGTCCGCCCGCCCACTGTCAGGCCGGCCATCCGAACCATCTCGATGTTCGACTCGACGCCGCTGGCGTCGATTCCCGACGAGTTGCCCTCCGGGCGGAAGAGTCCGCTGTGCCGTCGAGCGAAAGCACGGTCAACGATGCTGATGCTTGCTCCGGAATCCCAGATGGCGTTCGCCGCGATGTCACCCCAATTCGCCGTCACGTAGGGGTGCCGCCGCGAAGACTGGACCAGATCGCGACGGTGATCTACAACGCCTTCGCCATCGAACTCGAGGACCGCCGCGGAGAAGAGGAAGTCGAGTCGATGCTCGCCCAAGACGTCGAGCCCGAGAAGAGATGGCGCACCGGGCAGAGCCTCGACATCGAAACGTGGTCGAGCGATCCGCAGACCGCCGATCGCCATCATCTCCGCCACCACCCGGTCGGGCCGACGGTTGCCTCCGAAGACTCCCCGACCCGCATCTGATCGGGCCGGCGCGCTCTGCAACTTCCGGCTGAGTTCGCCCGCCGCGAGAGCGCTCTGCGCTCCCCCGGTATCGACGATCAGACGTTGATGAACACCGTCAACGTCTACCAGGACGGATACGACAATCGCTTCCGCGACATCGGGATCCGGGTCAAGATTCAAGCCCACAGCGATGCCCACACCGACACCATAGGTCCGCAACACAGCACACGGAAACAGCACAAGGGCGCTCCGGGACATGCGACTACCACCGCGGTTGGGTGCCGTTATCGGATCCCCTGACGGACGGCCGACGACGGATAGATTGACGACATATTGCATGCGTATCGCATACAATTGATGCTATGAGCGCGGAGGAATCAGAGGCAGCCATTGCCCGCTGGCACGACGCGGTGAACCGGAAGGATCTCGCGGCAGCCCTCGGCACCGTGACGAATCCGATAGTCATCAACGGGCCGAAGGGCGCCGGGCCGATCACCGATGAGGGATTCGTGGAGTGGGTCACCCGGTCCGGCATCACCTTGCATCCACGGTCGTTCCACCCGATCACGCAGCGAGTGATCGTCGTCGAACAGGACGCGCGATGGCCGGAGGATTCATCGTCCACCCGTCTGGCGACACTGTTTCGCGCGAGTGGTGGCCGCGTGTCGGCAGCGCTCCGGTTCCCGGCCTTGAGGCCGGCTCTGGAGTTCGCCTATCTCTACACCGAGCTGGCAGCGACCGAATGAGCGAGGCCGGCGCCGGCCAGGCGCTCTTCTCCTTCGTTCGGCACTGGTCCCGACGCTGGGACGGCATCGGTGCAGAGGAACGCGCAGCTCGGGGCCGCGATGTTCTCGCGGTGGAGGCCGTCCACGCACTAATGCAGGACCACGACCATCCCGCTGTCAACGACGTCGCGAGGGAGCTGGGGCTGGATCAGTCGAACGCCTCGCGGCTCCTTTCGCACGCGGCCGATGCCGGCTACCTCACCCTCAACGTCTCGCCCTCTGACCGACGACGACGCACCGCGGCCTTGACCGCCGCTGGACACCAACTCCTTGCAGCAGCTCACGCCTGGCAGGACGAGGTGTACCGCAGCCTCACGGCAGAGTGGACGAACGTCGAGCGAACTGCTTTCGCGCAGGCCATGAGCCGTCTGGTCGCGACGTCTACCCGACTTGACCAACACTGACCTCCGATCCGACCCACTGAGGCGCCCTGTCACGGGTCCGCGAACGGACCGGTCTCGCAACTTCCGCCGTACCGTTGGCATCAGGTACTCCAAGCTATGGGCGTGGATCTGGACCATGGTCATCCCATCGGGCAGTGGGACAGAGGCTTCCCTCGGTGCCGCTAGCGCCGGCCGCCAGTTCGGCTTGTCAGTAGCGGCGGACATCGCCGCTACTGACGTCTGCGACGGCGCGTGCGCCTCTACATCTTCGTCACGGGCGTCGGTCGCACCGAGCATGAAGGCGCGGACGAGAGCTACCTGAGCCGCAAGCCGGATCCGCTCTGGCTGGGCTAGTTGATGATGTGCCCTCCCTCACTTGAGAGGAGCACCGATAGCCGTTGCCGCCACGTCTGCAACTGGTCGGGCGACAATCGGGTCCACTCGGTGATTTCACCCACGATCCGCAGTGGGTGAAGGCTCCGGTACGAACGGGTGGGATTTCCGGGGAACTTCTTGTCGGTCACGTTCGGGTCATCCTCGAACATCCCGGTGGGCTCGACCACGTAGACCCGGGGAGCCGCAACGCCGCCACCGAGCTCGGAGGCGATCTCCGCGGCCAGGCCGGCGCCGTCGGCGACCGCGGTGAAGTAGACGTGGTTCATCACGATCTCTGGACGGTAGTTCGAGCGGTGACCGGCTGTGAGCATGTCGCCCACCTGCAAGTCCGCCACGGTGCCGTGGAAGAACGGGCCCGTCTCGTTCGCTACTGACACCTGAGCTCCTTCCGTAGACGCATTCGGGCCTGCGATCATGCCACGACACTGGGCCCTTGCAGCAAGACCCCCTCCGCGCCATATCCTGGAAATGGCGGAGCACGGCCGTCGCAGGCGTGCGCGTTACGACGACGATGCAGTCGAGTTTCGCTACGACGCGGACCGGTAGCCGATTCGCCGGCGGCGGTTGAATGCGAAGTGGGTGAGGCGACTAGGGCGTGTTGCTAAACCTGGCCCGAATGGTTCCGAGCCAGCCTTGATGGATGTCGCGTGATGTGGTTCCCGATGAGGTGCGGCTGTGATCGGTCCCCCTGTTTCCACAGGTCAATCGGCCGCTCGTGGCGGACTGACGACGAAGAACCATCTGGTCTGCGACGGAAAAGGGCGTCCCTTGGCGTTCTTGCTGACGCCGGGTCACAGCTCGGACACCTCTTGGATGCAGGTCACCCTTGCACAAATCCGGGTGTCGGGTTAACGCGGTCGGCCCAGGTCCCGGCCGGACCGGGTGATGGCGGAATCGCTCACCGCAGGAAGAAGCGTCGTCGAGCGCTGCCTCGGGCAGCTCAAGCAGTCGCGGGACATCGCGATGCGATCAGACAAGACCGCCCGTAACTACCACGCCGCACTTAGCCTTTGCCGCGACACCCCACTGGCTGGAAGGCAGCTTCAGTAGCACTCGCTAGGATCCTGGGAGATCACGAGCGATGGCGACGGAGGCGGCAATATCGGCGGCCGCGGCCAGCCCTGAGGCCAGGGCGGTGATGATGGCGGCCGGAATCCTGGGATCGGCTCGCTTTGCCACGTCGCCGGCCGCCCAGACGCCGACGCGGTTCGTTCGCCCGAGGGCATCGACCTCGATACCATCCCGGCCGGAGCGGATACCAAGATCGTTTGCAAGCGTGGATCGCGGAATCGGGTTTGGTGGGATGAACACGCATGCAGCCTCGGTGACCCCGCCATCGTGCAGCATGATCCTCACTCCCGCTACTGAACGGGTCACTGCCGCAACACTCTCGGGTGCTATGACCGGAACGGTAGAGGACAGCCCACGCAAGAGGCCCCCCACGTGCTCGGCGTGGCTCCCGTCGGAGATCACCGCGATGGGGCCGGACGCGAACTCGTGACCGTGGCAGTACGGACACGGCAGCACGACATCACCCCAGAGTTCGTGGACCCCGGGAATGGGCAGTAGGGCATCTTCTACGCCGCTGGCGATGAGGAGGCGTTCGACGCTCCACTCAGAATCCGACGTGACAAGCACCAGCCCCGACCCCTCCTCTCGAACCGAGTCCACGCGCTGCTGGACGATCCGCACACACGGGTAAGCAGCGAGTTCAGAGTGCGCAGCGGACCGCAAGGCCGCCGGTGCGGCCCCGTCCCACCCGAGCACATTGCCCATTTGAGACGACGACACATTCCGGTAGCGCACATCGTCGAACACGAGCGTCTCGACGTGCATCCGACCGAGGGTGAGCGCCGCCTGCAGCCCCGCGGGACCGCCACCGATGATTGCCGCCTGATACTGAAGAATCACGCAACCATTCTGGCCGGACGCGTCCACAGCAAACAGACACCCCAAGAGCGCCCATCAGGCTTCAGCAACACGCCCTAGGCCAGCTCGACCACATGCCTGGCGAGGAACGCAGCGCTCTTCAGAGTCAGCCGTCGCTCCGCCCTGCGGAGCATGCGTGTCACCTTGACGACGTCCCGGTCGAAGCCGCCCTCACGCCCGACGACGCCGTGAGCCCACTCAAGGGAGGCTTGCGGCGGCTGCCCCCCTTTCGGAAGCTGTCCTCCGAACAACGACTGCAATCGCACCCTCGGATCTTCCCGGTCACCGAACATTTTCGCTGCCCACTCGCTTTGCATCTCGATACCTCCCTCCTCAGCCAAGCTCGCTCCCGGCGCCCACACATCCTCCGCACGACGGATATTTGAATCACAGAGGGATGGGTATGCGTCCGCCCCTGCGGAAGCTTTGGGCCACCGTGGCTCTGAGTAGGCTGGTGTGAGCGTCGCGTGCCGGTGACAGTCCGTCTCGGGCATGGAGGCGCCGAACCGAAGGATCGTGGATGCTCGCATCAGCCCCTTCGTCGTCGCTTGACTGAGGGCGACACGACCAGGCTTCTCGCCTGGAGCACCGAATTGCGTACCGTGCATCAGCGACTCCGAGACGCGCTCGGTGTCGCGCAACAAGCGGTGCGCGAGGGCGACCACGCTGAGAAGGCCGGTCGCGACCTCCTGCTCTTCTGCCATGGTTTCTGCGCTGCTCTCGACGGGCACCATCGCGGTGAGGACCGTGCCCTGTTTCCGGCGATCGAGACAGCGCACCCAGATCTAGGACCATCACTGCGCGCCCTTGAGCGGGACCACTCGATGATCGGCCACCTTCTCAGTGGACTCCGTGACGCCCTGGATCGGGCCGCTCCACCGGTGGAGCTCGAACGGCACCTGGAAGGCGTAGCCGCCATCATGGAGAACCACTTCCGCTACGAAGAACGGCAATTGCTCACCGTCCTAGAAAGTCTGCAACTGCACGCCGAAGTGGAAGACGTCCTCGGCCCGTTGTGAACCGAGCCGGCGTCCCGTAGGCGGACCCGGTGAGGGCGGCCCGCGGGGCGCGATGTGACAGAGCGAACTGTGCCGTCTCGCGACGACACGCACCCCACGTAGTCGGTGAGGCTGCGCGCGGTCGGCCAGGCTTGGGCTGCCGGGGGTCACCGAGTGCCGGTGATGTGGAGGGCCTGCATCATGGCCATCAGGTAGACCGGTATGACGATGAGGTTCTTCACAGCGAAGGTCACAGCGTCGGTGGTGCGGTGCGCGTAGGCGGGGTCGACGTTCAGTGCGGCAAGGAGTGTGGTCGTCCGATCGACCGTGACGGCGTATTCGAAGGCGGCGTTAAAAATGAGGGCCAGGGCGGTCACGACCGTGAGTTGCAACAGTATGCCGGCCCAACCGCTTCGCCACGCGTGGCTGATGTCACGGCCGACAGCCGCCCACTGACTACCGGCGAAGACGTCCGTGGCACTCCAATTGCGTCCGAGCGCGATCATCGCCACGACCAGAACGATGCGGAGCAATTCGACGATCACTTCCAACCAGCCGTTGTCGTTGCGCGTGAACAGTTGCACGGTGCGCAGGGTGGCCGGGACAAGAGCGGTCGCGAGCAGGATCACGCTGCCGAGGTAGGCGACGGACGCCGCTCCAGTCACGCGGAGGCCGGCGGCGAGTTGGCCCAATAGCCAGCTCACTTAGCTGCACGCGTCATCATGCGCCCGATAAGCGTCTTGGACCACGGGCGGTAGCGCGTGTTCTGGAACCCCTCCACCACCCAGGTCCCGTCGATGAGTCGAAGCA
Organism: Microbacterium songi; assembly: GCF_042747925.1. Taxonomy (NCBI): domain Bacteria; kingdom Bacillati; phylum Actinomycetota; class Actinomycetes; order Micrococcales; family Microbacteriaceae; genus Microbacterium; species Microbacterium songi. The sequence continues at coordinate 188,438 of NZ_JBHZIE010000001.1, read as the reverse complement.
GAGTCGTGTTGGTGGACACCCGTTTGCGGGACGGGCGGGTTCTGTGTCGCTGCCAGGACATCAGGATGCCGGCTCGCTGCACCACGAAGACCGTGTCCTCGCCCACGAGACGCAGCGTGCGGTCGACGGTCAGCAGATGCGACCCCTTCATGATTCCCGCGAACAACGCCCGGTGACCGTCAGCGATCTCCGCGCTTCCGGTCATCACCGTGCCATCGAAAGCGACATACGTCGCTGTCTGGGAATGAAGTAGGCCGTAGGCGTCGGCGTCACCTGCCGCCCAGGCATTCTCGAGCGCGCGCATCGTCCTGATCGCTTGCTCTTCACGGCTTGCCGCTGTGCCTTCCACCATCATCGGTCTCTCCTGATTTACTTAGATCGAACGTAGCAATTACTACGGCGAATCTAAGCTTTAGGGAATCAGATGTCAACCGAGTCAGGCACCGCTCCTCGTCGTGATGATCTCGGCCGGCAACTCAGCACCGCCGTGGTCCTGTTCCACCAAGCCGTCGCGGCGCGGGTGGGGCTCTCCGCCGGCGACCTCAAGACGCTGGAGTTGATTGAATCGGAGGGTCCGTTCAGCGCCTCAGAACTCGCGCAGCTCACGGGTCTGACCGGAGCCGGCATCACCAACGTCATCACCCGACTTGCTGCGGGCGGTCACATCGAGCGGGAGACCGACTCTCGGGACCGACGACGAGCAATCATCCGAGCGACGACGACGAACAATCCCGAACTCACGGACGCGTTCGCCCACCTCGGCATGGCACTGGGAGCGGCGATCGGGGACTACAGCGACACCGAGCAGGCCGCAATCACAAACTATCTGCAGCGAATGGTCCACATCCTCCGAGACGAAACCGCGCGCCTCGGACCCACACACCAAGACAGCCGGCGCTGAAGGCTTTGCTTCCGGGATCGTGGGCGGCGCCTCGCAATCATGGGTTCCTGCGTTCCCGTCGTAGCTCGGCGAGGTCGATCGCCCACACGTTGACCGTGAGCGTCGTTCCCCGGAAGGGAAAGTCAGCGGTCCCGTCGAGCGCAAAACCTACCTTGCGACACAGCGCGTTAAAGGGGCCGTTGTCCACCGACGGAAAAGCTGTGAGCAGCCCCCTGTGACCGTTCTCGACCGCATCGCGGACCACCAGCTCTAGAGTTTGTTGGGCGACGCCCCTTCCCTGGGCTTCAGGCACGACGAACCAGCCGGTCTCGTAAACGTCATCGCCCCGCCAGGTCGTCGACCACCAGCCGATCGCCGCAACGGCAAAGTCGCCGTCAGTCACGGCGAACATCCGCGCGGTACCTGTCGCCCAGTGGTCGAGGTATCGGAGATGTCTGTTCTCGACGTCGGAGTCAGACTCCGGACCACCCAAGTGTTCCGTCATGGCTGGCGCATTGCCCACCAGCAGGAGAGGCAAGTCCTCGTCCGACCAGGGCCTGATTGCGATAGTTGACATGAACACATTTTGCTCGGTGCATCCGCCCGAACTACGTCGTGTTATAGCGGCAGAACGAGAACGACTAAGTAGGCGGTGCCTCGCGGGCCGGGTCGGATCCCTGGACGAAAAAGTTCACCCGTCGGTGGCGAGCTCACGCCGCCGCATGAGGATGAGGGATGCCGCTCCGCCGACGACCACCGTGAGCAGCAGCCACCACAGTCCACGCACGTCCACACCGTCGGGGGTCATCTCGGGTGCGACGCCGACCGGGGCGAGGTGCACCAGCCAGTCCGGCAGGCCGAAGAGGGGTCCGAACAGTCCCAGGATCATTCCGATCACAACGAGCGACCAGCCGATGATGATCGTCGCGCGCGGCGCGAGTACGAAGACCAACGCGGTGAGCACGAGGAAGACGGATGCCGCGGCCACCTGGCCGCCGCCGGTGACGCCGACATCCTGCATGAGGGACCACTCGCCGCTCTGCGACGCGATCCCGACCGCAGCGCCGGCTGCCCCGGCACCGATCACGAGAACGATGCCCGCGAGCGCCACCACGAGGTAGTCCCCCAACCATCGAACGCGACCGACCGGAGCCGCGCGGATCGGCTCCGCTCGCCCTGCGGCCTCCTCTTGGCGCGCGCGGCAGACGATCTGCACGGCGCAGCAGGCGGCCAGCACCCCCAACATCGTGAAGAACACCGAGACGGTCGCCTGCGCGAGGTCTGCGCTGCCGCCGATCGCGGTCAGAACCTGATCGATGGCGGGGTTGTCGGCGCTGACGGATTCGACCACCGACGCGAGCGATGTCGACAGGATGCCGGTGAGCAGCCCGCCGATCGACCAGCCGATCACGGCTCCGGCCGTCAGACGCATGACCAGAGCGCTGGGCGAGCGCAGCCCGGCGCGGGCATCCGCGCGGCCCGCGCGTTCGGGGATGAAGCTCTGATCGAGGTCGCGGGAACTCTGAAGAATCACCGTCACGCCGATCAGCGCGCCGCCGAACGCCAGGCACAGCAGGATCGGCCACGGGTTGTCGTCGGCGAAGGGACGGACGTTCTCGCCCCAGCCGAAGGGCGACAGCCAGGTCAGCCACGAGCTCTGCATCCGCTGAAGGTCAGCGCTCGGACTGCCGAGCGCGTTGCCGATGCCGCCGAAGAGGAACGTCACGACGATCACCCAGACCGCCAGGGAGTTCGCGCCGCGGGACGTGCGGATCAGCTGCCCCGCGAGAAGGCCGACTCCGAGGAACGAGATGCCGACGGCACCGACGGCCGCGCCTGAAATCAGGGCACCGGTGGCGTCCGCGCCGGTCGCGAGCAGCGCGAGCGCTGTCAGGAGCGCGAGCACCAGATTGGCGAGGATGCCGTGGAGGATCGTGGCTGCGAGCGGAATCATGCGTCCGGCCGGAGTCGCCGAAACCAGTTCGGAGCGCCCGAGCTCTTCGTCCATACGCGTGTGGCGCACGGCGAGGAAGGTGTTCATGAAGGCGGCGAGAATCGCCAGCCACGGGAAGATGAGGAAGAGCATGAAGGCGCTTTCGTCCGCCCCGGACGGCAGCCCCCGGAACAACAGGATGACCGGGTTGGCGATCGCCGCCGCCAACAGTGAGGTGCGGTCCTGCTCGGTGCCGTAGGACTGCGCCACCCCGGCATACGCCGCGTAGGCCAGCAGGGCGGCCCCGACCGACCACAGCAGCACCTGCACCCAGTCGCGTCGAAGACGCTGGGCGAGCAGCGGGCCGAGCGTGTTCACGTCCCGACCGGTTCCGCTTCAGGTCCCGTCGTGTCTCCGTAGTGCCGCAGGAACAGTTCCTCGAGCGACGGTGGCGCGATGTGCAGGGCCTGCACGTTGCGTGCAGCGAGCTCGGGAAGGGCGTCGTTCACCGCATACGAGTCGACCGTGAAGCGCACGCGGCCCTCTTCCTGCGCCACATCGTGTGCACCGGGAATTCCGGCGGCCGCCGCCACGTCGGATCCCGCGAACGAGATCTCGGTGCGCGTCAGGTGCCGGAGGTCGGCGAGCGTGCCCGACTCGACGACGCGGCCGGCGCGGATGATCGAGACTCGGTCGCAGAGTTGCTCGACCTCGGAGAGGATGTGGCTGGAGAGGAGCACCGTCGCACCGGCATCCCGAACCCGCACGATTTCGCGCCGGAACATGACCTCCATCAGCGGATCGAGCCCGCTCGTCGGCTCGTCGAGGATGTACAGGTCGGCCGGCACCGCGAATGCCGCGATCAGCGCGACCTTCTGGCGGTTGCCCTTCGAGTACGCGCGCCCCTTCTTGCGGGGGTCGAACTGGAACGCCTCGAGCAGGCGCGCTTTCTCATCACGATAGGCCGCGTCGTGCCGGCCCGCTCCCCGAAGCCGCGCGAGCAGGTCGATCGCCTCACCACCGGAGAGGTTCGGCCAGACGCTCACATCGCCGGGGATGGAGGCGATGCGGCGGTGGATCTGCGTCGCGTCGCGCCAGGGATGAAGACCGAAGACGGATGCCTCGCCCGACGTCGCTCGCGCAAGCCCCAACAAGATGCGGATGGTTGTGGATTTGCCGGCGCCGTTCGGGCCGAGGAATCCGTGGATCTGTCCCTTTTCGACGGACAGATCGAGCCCGTCGAGCGCCCGGCCGCGGCCGTAGCGCTTTTTCAGGCTGCGCGTCTGGACCACAGCGCCCGTGTTCGTGTTCGTGTGTGTCGCCACGGCGAGTGACGCTACGCCCGTTTCGTGGACTTGGGAATGGCTTCGGTCGATCGCTGAGGTTACCGCCGCGACCGTGGCTAGGGAACAGGTCTTGCCGTCCGGTTAACCGTCCTCGGCTGCGGTCGTCTTGCTCACTCTCGATGCGAACCCGCAGGATGTCAGGGTGCCTCTTTTCGATCACCTCGGATTCACCGTCGAAGATCTGACCCGATCATCCGCTCAATTCGACCCCGTCATGAGGGCGCTCGGATGCACTCGGCAGGATGCAGAACAGTCGGTGTCCTGGTACAAGGGTGAAGAGGAGCTGATCCTGTTTCCCGCGCGGGAGGTGGGCACCGGGCCGCACCGGACCGGCCGGGTCGGTTGGCAACATCTGGCCTTCGCCGTCGACTCCCGAGATGAGGTCGATCGCCTGCACGCGATTGCGGTGGGAGCAGGCTGGACGACGGTGCGCGAGCCGAAATTGTATCCGCGGTTCAACGATCGCTATTACGCCTCCTTCATGGAGGACGAGAACGGCATCCGCCTCGAGTTCATGTGCAATTCGCCGCAACAATCAGTCGACAAGCGCTGAAGAGTCGAACGGATACGTTGCTGTCAAGCGGAGGGATCGATGGGTTCGCCGCGAGCGTTCGAATCCTCGGTTGATATGAAGGTTCGAACATCACTGCCACGTTGAACTTTCTAGGTGTCCTACAATCCCCCGCCTCGGCGCGGCTCCGTCAATCGCGTGGGTGGCTGTGGCGCCTGTCGAAGGTGGGCTGTAACGAGACGAGCAGATCCTCGGGATCGGCGGTGGGGTTCAGCGCCTGCTGCCGCCGACGCCGGGCACGGAGGTGATCTGCCTCATCCACCCGGCGATTTGGACGCTGTCGATATCGTCCAGGGTCTGCAGTTCGACGCCTCGTGTTGCTTTGCCCATTCCCACGGGCGTCACGGGAGGTACGGGCTCGAGCAGGGTCGCGCCATTGACGAACATGAGCTTTACGTCAGACGCAAAACCTCCGCAGCTGAAGCACCAGCCCTCGCCGACGCCGTAGTACGCCATTCCCCACTTCACGGCTCTGTAGAGGTTGGGCAAGGTCGCGGCGGCTAAAGCGTCTACGGCCTGGACGACGCTGCGTTGAGGCTCGGGAAGACTGGCGATGTAGGCGAAGACCGGCTTGTCCCCGACAGCTGCTTTTGCGGGACTCGCTCGACCCGTCATCGCTTGCGGGAGCTGCGTTCGCTCGCCGTCCTCCCCGGTACCTGCCATCTCCCACCTCACTGTGCTCACACGCCGGTGGCGTCTCCTGCGTTGAGCCGGACGTTGTCGGCCGACCGTTCGGCGTTTCTTTTCGACGCGAACGCTTCTCCGGATGCCGCGACTTTATCGCTGCCACGCCAGGCCCGCCACCGATAGCTGCCACCCGCGTCCGCGTAGATCTCGTACCTCGCGGTCGCCGCGCCGAGCTCGAAGGATCGCGCGGCACGGAGGGCGCCCGTCTGGTCATGGAGGGTGCAGCGGATGCCCGGGCACGCCTCCGATGCTCTCGACCGTGGCACCAGCCGAGACTCCCCGAGACGAAGAAACCCCCAGAATCTGGCGGGATTCCGGGGGTTTGCGTAGCGGGAGCGGGGCTTGAACCCGCGACCTCACGATTATGAGTCGTGCGCTCTCACCAACTGAGCTACCCCGCCGCGAGGCATCCGTTCCCGAGGGACCGGAGGCTTCGAGCCCCGAGACAGGATTGAACTGTCGACCTCTTCCTTACCAAGGAAGTGCTCTACCACTGAGCTATCGGAGCGCACCCGAGCGAGCCCAGGCAACTAGAAGAGACTACCAGAGCGGCGGCGTCCCCTTGAATCGGGTCAGCAGGTCGCGTGCGCCTGCAGCCACGGAAGCGGATCGATCGCGGTGCCGCCACCGGGCTCGATCTCGAAGTGCGTGTGCGCCCCGAAGGAACGACCCGTGTCACCGGTCTGGCCGATGAACTCGCCGACCGAGACCTTGTCGCCGACCTGAACCTGGCGCGACCCGTAGATCATGTGCGCGTAGCGGCTCGACACCAGCTGTCCGTCGATGACGTGGTCGATCACGATGGTCACGCCGTAGGCTCCCCCGTCATCGGTCGAGATGCGCACGACCCCGTCGGCGATGGCCTGGATGTGCGCACCCTCGCCCGGCGTGAAGTCGATGCCTTCGTGCAGCGTGCCCGAGCGCATGCCGAAGCCGTAGCTCATCGGCACACCCACGGCGAACGGCCACTGGATGGGGCAGTTGGGGTCGGCGGTGAAGACCGAGCTCGAGGTCTGACTGATGCCCGCGACACCCGCCATCTCGACGAGCGTCCCCGTCTGATAACTCTCGGAGCGATCGACGCCGACGTTCTGCGTCTGCGATGGCGCGACATACGCCTGGATCTCGTTCGAGGTGGCCGGCACGTCACCGGCGGGCTGTGCGAGCATCGCGGACGTCGTGTCGAGCGACCCCGAGGACGAGGCGACGGCCTGCGCGGGGGTGGTCATCCCGACGGCGAGGAGACCGACGATGCCCATGACACCGACGGAGAAGGATGCCGCGGTCATGCGCTTGAACGAATGCCCCGCGACCTTCGGACGGCGTGACGCCTTTTGCGATGCGGCCGCCGTCTTCTGGCCGGCGGCGACCCGGACGGGCGACGTGTCGGCTGCGGGGCCCGCGATCACGGGGTTCTCACCGGTGAAGGAGAACAGGCGCGCCGCGATCTCGAACTCGTCGACTGACGGAGCGGACGACGCTGCCGGTGTCGACCCGGTCGACTGGGCGGCACGTCGCGCACGGCGACTGGTCGACGGATCGATGTCGACGTGTGGAGGGGTGCGCAGTGGCTCGTCGCGACGGACGTCGGAGGTGGCCTGCGAACCCGTGGGAAGTGCACGGCTGGAGCGTCGCGTGGGCGCGAGATCAGCAGCCGATGAGGGGTCGAAAGTCAAGACGCAGGAAGGCTTTCAGATCGAGTCGCCCGGGGGGTGCGACGGGGTGGAACATGGAGCTGTCGATCATTCTGCCGTTCGGGCGAAGATAACGATCAGGTAAACACTACCGGTAACATCCTGGGAGTCACGTGCACGGGCCTTTGCACGATCGGCCCGGACGACATCCCTCAGAGCACCGCCGCTCGTCATTCCGGACCCGCGGCGGCAGCCTGCAGCCGGTCGAAGAGCGCAGGGCCGCTCGCGATGATCATCGCGTTGTCGGCTCTCGCCCCGGGGAGACCGCCCACGACTCCGCCCGCTTCTTCGACGAGCAGGGCACCGGCGGCGTGATCCCAGGGTTTCAGTCCGCGCTCGAAGTATCCGTCGAGACGCCCCGATGCGACGAAGGCGAGATCGAGCGCCGCCGACCCGATGCGTCGCAGATCTCGGGCGAGCGGCATCACTCTGGCCACGCGGGCGAGGTCGCCCGCGTGCGTCGCCGGGTCGTACCCGAAACCCGTGGCCAGCAGCGCGCCCGCGGGCGAGAGCTCGGCATTCACGGCAAGACGGTCCGAGCCGAGCCACGCCCCGACACCCTTCACCGCATGGAAGAGCTCGCCGTTCGCGGGACTGAAGACCACTCCGGCGAGGGCGACCCAGCTCTGCGGGTCGGGCTCGCCCGCGACTGCGGCGATGCTGACGGCATACGAGGGGATGCCGTAGGCGTAGTTCACGGTGCCGTCGATGGGATCGACGATCCAGGTCGTGCCGCTTCGCCCGACCTCCGCCTCCGACTCCTCCCCCACGAAGCCGTCGTCGGGCCGTTCAGCAGCGAGACGCGCACGGATCAGCGCCTCGACCTCGCGATCGGCCTCGGTGACGATGTCGGCGATGGCTGACTTGGTCGCCGCGATCGAGACGCCCTCCGCGCGCCGACGGCGAGCGAGCTCACCCGCCTCCCGTGCGATGTCGATGGCGAGTTCGGCCAGCTGTCGGTCGTCGTCCGTCATCAGCGGGTCGGCGGCAGCGGCGGTGCGGGCGGGTAGCCCTGCCCGTGCGGGGTGGGCGGCGCGGGCGGAGCAGCGGGAGCACCCGGCGGACGGGCACCGGGGCTCATGCGACCGGTGTAGAACGCACCCCAATCAGGCGAGCCGTCGGGCATCACGGGCAGCGGCGTCCGACCGTCGGCGAACATCGGCCAGGGCAGCGGCTGCACGTGCGCCTGCGGCTCGAGCGATGACGACGATCCGGCGAACACGGGCGGCGCCTGCGGAGGGAACGGTGCAGGACGAGCGGATGCCGCGGCCGACGGGTACGGGCCACCCACCGTGCCCGGGCCCGCCGGGCGGGCCTTGCGGGGGGCGAGCAGCAGGTTCATGAGGGGGATGAGCGCGGTCCCGACCGCCGCGAGGATCGTGATCGCCACAACGAGACGCCAGTACCACCCGCGGAAGTCGATGAACTCATTGAGCATGAGCGACAGGACCAGCATCAGCGCGAGCAGCCCGACGAGTGCCACGGTGATGCCGGCGATGACGCGGACGAAGGTCGTGGGGTTGCGGCGGACCGCCTTCGCGAACAGCGTGACGTGCAGCAGTGCGAGCTGCACGATGAGCACGATGAGCAGGAACTCGACGAAACGGACGAACCCGAGGCCGGAGCGGGTGTCCGGCAGCCAGATCATCACGGCACCGATGACGAGGATCGCCACCCAGCCGACCATGCTGGCGAGCGCGAGCCACCCGGGACGCCTCGGGGCGAGGTGGACGTCGAGGATCGCCGCACCGGCGAACGCCGCCAGCAGGAGGATCGTCGAGAACGCACGACCGATGATGTCGCCCGTCGAACCCACCAGCACCCACACGACGCAGAGGAGGGCCGCAGCGATCAGCGCACCGATGGCCACCCAGATGGCCGCCCGCTGCAGCTGCGGGCCGGCGGCGCCTCGAGTCGGTACGTCACGCGGAGGTTCGGGAGTAGTCATAATCGCTCCTGATCGGGCGAATTTCTGGTGGCGAGTGAGGGATTCGAACCCCCGAAGTCGATGACAGCTGAGTTACAATCATGGCCCCTCGCTGTCCCCGGTCATCCTCACTCGTCCTGTCTCCTCCTATTCAGAGGGGAGCAGCTACCGAAAGGCTGACCAGATGGCCGATCCTATCCTCCGTCCTCCGGCATCGCGTGCCCGCAATGTGCCCGCGCGCGTTTTCCAAATGGACCGGGCGAGCGGCCTCCGGTGGGCTCTCTTCGGGGTCGTCTTGGGAGTGCGCGCAGCCTGGCGCTCCAGCCGTCTACACGCCACCCACGCGCCGCTGCCGGGGCTCCCTGGGGTGACGTTCGAGGAGGCCCGTCAGATCGTTGCTGAGGCTGAGCCGGACATGGTGGTGGACCGTGACGGGTTCGAGGATGCGGAGGCGTGGCACGTGCTGCGGGGGCCGCGGGCGCAGATCGTGGACGGCGACGAATCGGCTGCGCTCGTCGGCCAGCCTGCGGCGCTCGTCAATAAGGCGACGGGGCTCATCGAGCTTGTGCCGGTGGGGCCGAACCTCGCGAGGCTCAGCGCAATGAGAGCGGTGGCACGTTCCTAGGGTGCTCTGGCTCCTCGCCCGGCTGCGACGTTGTGAAGGTCCAGGCCAGCGTGTAGCCCACCGGGGGCGTGACCGCCAAACACCATGCACGAGGATCAAACGCTGCGTGATCGATGCGGGGCGAGGGACCGAGAGGTTGCCCCGCTTCCTCTGCCGGACCCCAGCTCTCGGTGAACTTCAGCGCCGTAGGCACAATCTCGTCTTCTAGCCTGTCGAGGACGCGAGCTAGCGTCGGCAGCACTGGCTCCCCCGCCCACGGTTGTGTCGTGAATTCGTGCCTAATGCGTGTACCAGGCTGCACGTTGCTCACGTAGGCGACGCCGAAAACCTCCTCGCGCCCGTGCTCGTCTGTTGTGCTGCCAGAGAAGCCACGGATATCGCACCCGTTCAGTGCGACGGCGTGCTCGGCTGTGACCCGCCTCCACTCCTTGACCTCGATGCCGCGCGCACGCCGCACAGCCGATAAGTCAGGGTCGTGGAACGCCTCCTCCCACCACTTCCTATGCTCTGAAGACCGCGACGCCATCTCCGTAGTTTCCCTGTCGAGGATGCGCCTGACGTTGTCAATGCGATCAAGCACCCAAGGCAGGTAGTCGTTGAATTCCTGAGAGCCATACGGCGGGCGCTGCGCCTGCTCATTGAGTGCTCGTCGCGCGTGCCAGAGCGCCGACGTGGTGCGCGGTAAAAGTCGTCCGCGACGTGGATCGATCTGCATAACCCCTCCCCAGTGGTTGCCTCAGAGGTTAGCGAGCACCAGGCTGCCACGCCAGGAACGCCACGACTACGACCGACCTAGGCCGAGGTTGCCCCGGCCGTGACCCACGCGAGCCACTGGTCCACGGCGGGCAGGTCTTTGTCGTCCGAGTCGTGCCGGATGAGCGCCAGGTGCTTATCGGTGGCGATGCCCAGACTGATCCAGTAGTTCTTCACATCGCCCGACGTGGGGTGGGAGATGGTGGCTCGGTGGAGCACCCCGTCTTTGTCCCAGTGGATCACCTCGTGCTCTGCGTCCATCCGGTCCAGCAGCTCGTGAGCCTTCAGGACGGCGCGCTCAGCCAGGCGGGCTCGCTCGGCTCGGAGATCGATCACCCTGGCCTCGGTGGCGGCCATCGTTTGCGCGCGGTCGAACGGGATGCCCGCGGCCTTGCAGATACGCGACACCGTGGAGGACGCCAGTCCGGTCTCGCGAGCGATGACGTTGCGGCTCATGCCCTCGCGGGCGAGCTTGCGAACCCGAGCGCGAGTGTGCTCATCTACCGCTGTCCTGCCGCGTGCATGAGGCCTCGCGGGGGTGTCGTCGGTCATGAGAACAGCAGCTCTGTCGCGTCGGTCATATCGCGCGCTCGCGGACCGCGAGCGAGACTCGGCAGCCCGCGAGCAAGGTGATGACTTTGGGGGGCTAGGTCCAGCGCCAAGGGGTCCGCCTCGTGTTGGGGTGCCCCGGGCGCGTGCACGGGGCACAAGATGATGATGTGCCGCCGTGGAACCCGCCACTGACTGAGCCCAGGATACGCGCGAGATAGGACACCCGCCCGCGTGTTCCCGGATAGTGCGTCCGCTCGGGGCTTCAAAGCGCCCCCCCACGCGAGAGTCACGACTGCGTGACGATCTGGCGTGTTAGGAGCGGCGCGGGTTCGTGTTCGAGACAATTTTGCATCGCGTACGCAGAGGGAGTGACAGTGATCAACACGCCAAGCCCGATGCGTTGGGTACCAGAAGATGTGCACCGCCACAAAGTACGCGTGCTGAGCGGATGGGTTATCGGTTTGGCCATCGTCACGGCGCTAGGAACGCTCGTGTCTGGTGTGATGTTCATGGGATCAGTGCTCTTCGCTGACTTTGACACCCCCGTTGTCGTGTCATCGCCTCGGGACTGCCGACTCAGTGAGGACCAAGCCGCCCCAAAGCTCTTCCTCGCAGTCGACGTCACTGCAATCTCCTATGTGTACGGGCTTGACGGCGCGAGTCCGATCAACGCGCGCGGTCGAAAGGTAGAACGAGTGGCCGTCGTGCGGTCCTTGCCTCCGCTCTCAGAGCTCGACGATGCTGAGTTCCTCCGGATTCTTCGCGAAGGGGAGGAAAACCCCAGCTGGTTCCGTGACGACGTGCTCTCTGGGGTCCTCGTCGCGAGCGTCGACACCGGAGAAGCGAGCGGCAGTCTGGGTGGCCTGAAGACCAGGTGGAGCCTAGGAGAACCCGCGGCGGCCCAAGATCTCCCCCTAGGCATAGAGTTCACACGCTCGGCATGCACTGTGACTCGTACAAAGTGATCGCGTGAACGGGCACCGACTGCCTCCGTCAGCGATCAAGGTCTGAGCCGATCCGGCCACATCACGTCTCGTGGGCAGCGCTCGCTTCCCGGCTTTTCGGGATGTGGCCATCCATCGCCGGATAGCCTGCGAACGGGACGGGGCCGTGGGACGAGATGAAAGCGCGGTGCACGCGCTCGCAGGCCAGCCGCAACGTGGTGGACCAGCCCAGCAGCTCACCCCGATAAGCGCAGCGGTAACGCACTACACCAGCCGTCACGCGGCGGATCTCGATACGCCCGTATTCGCGGTCCTGAGCGTCGGTGAGCACCCAGACGCCCGGCTCCAGCTCGCGCGCTGCGTACAGCGGATGCCAGTGCGGTTCGGCCACGGTTCCCCTTCCCCGGCCGAGGGGATCAGGCTACGCGAGGACCACCGACATGGCCACGACTCCGCGCGCCTCACCCACCGTGGATCGACGGACCCTCGAACGGCTGAGGCACCACCACGCGCGCCGACGACAGCACGACCTTGCAGGAGTTACACGCGACTCCGCCTGGGATGTCCTGCATGACCGTGCCGCATTCGGGGCAGTGGGGCTGCGCCGCTGCGTCGAATCCATCGCTCATGGCGGGAGCCTACCGAGGCGCGTCACGCCATGCGAGCCTCGTGGGCCGCTGATAAGGGATCAGATCCCCTCCCCAACAACCCCACATATACGCGGATCTCCAAGGCCGCGGGCACAGTGCGGACACAGCCGAACCCCCAGAATGAGGGCTCGCACCGCTCTGGTGCTCTCGACGTCAACACTCGCGCGGGTTTGCTGATCAACCTAACCACTGGGTGTCGCAAATACATGACGGGCGGCGAGCCGCTGCTAGCGTCAAAATCGCGAGCCGGGGGCTCGCGCACCAACGCGGGTGGGGACCCGCTCTATAGGGGGGAACTCACTCATCATGGCGCGGAGAACGCACGTCTCAAGGACGGTTCAATACTGGCGGCTCGTAGATGCCCGCACGGGAAACCGTGTCGTGGATCAGGACTGGGACGCTGTGCTGCGCAGGTTTGTGGGCAATCGCACGCGCCACACAATCGACGGTCGCGAGCACGCAGGCACCGCCTACCCCATCGATGTACCACACGAGTGGTCGGATGCGCTCGATGTCTCGCATATCGCGAGGGCCGTTCCTCGACAGAACCAAAACGTGACTCACGGAATCGTTCTAGCGTCCGGCAAAGACTTCGTGCCTAACCAGGAGAACAAGAGTTCGGGTGCTCAGAAGGCAATGCAGCTCGACGGCGACGATTGGGAACCTGTTGACAACCTCTTCGTCTGGTTCCTGCCGTTCGCCAACATGTTCGGAGTTCTGGCTGAGTCCGTGTCTGCATCGCGGGCGGCCACTTTCGCAGACTGGCTCACGCGCGCCACCGCGGCCGACATGAGCGATCCAGATTTCGCCTGGCTTGCGCGGCCGGTAATTGACCAGGCACAGCTCGCGAGGCTGGCCAGCGCCCATGGCCTGCGAGCGGTCAACTATGCGGGAGAGTTCGGCACAGCTGTGAATGACGCCAGTGGCGTCCGAGCCCTGTTTCGAGGCCCCAACCGCGCTCCGGGCGCGCTCCGCATTGAGATCAAGGCAACGCTCGTGCGCGGTAAGAGTACTCACGGCGACGAAGAGATCATGCTCCAGTGGTTCAACGACAACTTCGGTGCACTCCAAGGTCAAGTCGAGAAGGCCCAGGTGACTGTGGCCCAGGCGGACACCCCCGCGGCCGAGGTTGATCTCCTGCACCACCGACTCACTCGCAAGACGCAGGTGCGTATCGCGACCGGTGCAACGAGGGCCTTCACGCCTCTGTCGGCGGTCGGATCTATCATCGAGGCATTCGTCATCGACAAAGATGATCTCGTCAGACTTCGTGCAAGCGATGACTAAGGAAGCCAGGTATGCCCGAAACTAAGCGCGACGCATCGCTTTGGTGGGCACTGGGCGTATGCATTGTGATCGTCCTCGCAGGTGGGGTCGGACTCTCCTACCCGCTCGGTTACGTGAAGAATGTCGAGCTGGCGGCAGGGCTCACAAACGTCGCGACGATTGGCGGAATTGTTAGCGGACTGTCACTAAGCGGGACGGCCGTCCTCACGCTGAGCGGAAGGTACACCGTCCGTATCGTTGAGCGATTCGGAGCTGCGATTCGCTTCGTCCTGTTTGGTGGGTTTGCCGTTCTAGTGACCGCTTCATTGCTCTGCGCCATCTCCGTGATGTGGGCAGATGAAGTTTGGCCTCGCTACGTTCTAGCGTTCACCGTGCCGGTGATGCTCGTGACGTTGCTAGCTACGGCATTGCTGATTAATAGCGCCTTTGCATGGGAGCGCGGCAGTAAGAATGTCCAGGAGGTCGCTGGACCATACAAGACGAAAGGCACCACCCCCGCCTAGCCCGCCTGTCACCAGCGGAGCGTTCATCGTGGGGTATGTCACGGCCACCAGCAAGCTGAGCGAGAGCTGTAACCCGCCCACGAAAGCCCCCTGCGCTGTTGTGGCAGCGCCGGGGGCTTTCAGTTCGACTAAGCCTGGGCGGGGTTGAGGGCCTCGATGCGGTTGACGTTGGCCCAGTTCAGGGAGGGCTGGCCGTCGTTGCTGAAGGCGCGGCTGTAGTCGTCCTCGTCGGCACCGTAGACCGCGGTGCGGGATGCCACGCCCACGTCGCCAGAGACCCCCTCCTCGAAGACCGCGCGCCATGCCTCGGCCTTGGCGAGCGCAGTGGCCTCGGCCTCGGCAGTCACGGCGTCTGGCGTTCCGAGCGCGACCAGGCGAGCGAACGAGAGTTCCCGGATCCGCTCCGCCTCTGCGGGGTCGGTGGCCCCCACCACGTCGGCATCATCGAGGATGGCGGCAACGCGGCGGGCGTCCGCTGCCGACATGATGGCCTCCAGGCCCTGCCCGGCATCGCGGAGGGCGGCGACCTTCTCGCGCTCTCGGGCGAACTTGGCCACGTCGTCCGCGGTCTGCGGTGCGAGCGCTGCCAGGACGCTGGCGGGCGTCTGCGTGACTGCGGGCAGCTCGGGCGTCGCGGCGATGAACGCGGCCTTGGCGGCCCGGATCATCTCGGCCTTGCGGCGGCCGATGGCGGCGGCGTTCAGGTCTGGGTCGGTGAACACCTCGGCGGCGCGCAGAGCCGAGATGTAGGAGGCGTACGCAGCGCCAGGGGTGGTGGTGTTGGTCATGCTGTGTGTCCATTCGTGCGAGGCCAGTAGGCCGGTTGACCGCGACGCAGATGCGCCGCGGAGGTTGGGGTCAGTGCTCCAGTTGCTGGAGCCGGGCGTAGATGAGGTCTCGGATGTACTCGCCCGTGGTCGGGTCGTCGTCGTCCAGAGGCTGGATCCACGCGAGCAGCGCGGCCAGGCGGCGGGCATCGGAGTTGGCGATGATCGAGCCGATGCCGATACCCGCCTCGTAGAGGGCTCCCACCTGCCCCGCCTCTTGCGCTATGCCGTGGTTGTCGGGTGCGGTTTCGGCGAGGGCGGCGAGCGCCTCGTCGCGTGTGGCGATGGTCATGCGTTTGCTCCTATCGGTTGTGTGGCCCGGCGACACTGTGCGCCGTTCTGCGGCCTCGGGTTCGGTTGGGGGTCCCGGGATGCCTGAACAGGCGTTCTAGGGTCTCCTACCCCTGCTACAGCTTTAGCCGCATCTATGTCCGCTTCATCTCGTCGGCGGATCTCGTAGTGCCGGCCTGCCCAGTACCCGGCTAACGGCTTGGCAGCGGTGGCGTAGGTCGTGCACTCGACGAGGATCGGGCACGCCCCGCAGATGGCGGCGAGCGCAGGCAGCTCCTCGTCCGCGAGGTCGTCGCGGTCCGCCGTGAACTGCAGCTGCGAGGTGCAGGCCGGGCGATGGTGAGCCATGGCGGTGGCAAGCGCTGCCCATGCCGCCCTACCGCGGGCCACGGTGCACCTCGTCAGCTCGGCGCAGCTCGGCGATGATGTCGGCCTCATCTTCAGGGCTGAGAGGGCTATCGGGGTGCCGGATGATGCGGCTGAGCTGGTCCCCCCAGTGCTGCGCGGGGATGTAGCAAACCGCGTCCACCGGCACCGCAGTGTCATAGATGACGCGCGGCAGCGGTTCCACGATGGAGCGCCACAGCCACTCGGTGAGTTCGGTGGGGACTCCCGAGGTCATGGTGCACCTCGGTCAATGCGGACGATCTCGTGACGGCCGACACAACGACCACCGCAGCCGCCACCGTCGATCTCGCGGAGGGAAGGCTGTGCCGCCTCAGGCGTGGACCACAGGGTGATCGTGGGCACACTGCACCAAGCGATCAGGGCGTAGTCACCGGCCCCGTCCACCCACTCCACCCGGCGAATGGCGCACTCCAGGAACGTGCGGGTGCAGCGGTGCAGAGAAGTGCAGTTGTGGCGTCGGTAGACCTTCATCGGCCCGAGGGGCCTCTCGGGCACTACTTCATCCGGGACGGAGTCAAATAGCTCCTGGAGGGACATGGACGTCAGTTTGGGCTCGGTGTTCATAATGCTGTCTCCTGTGCAAATTCGTTGAGGTCGAGGGTGGGGATCTGGGGCAAATCTGGGACGTGTTCCTGTTCCCCCCTATAAGGGGTGGGGAACGCGGAACACTCGGTCCGTTCCTCGTTCCTGACTGTTCCGGCGGAACGCGGAACACTCGCGGCTCTGAGTTCACGCATAGCTGCGGCTAGCCGATCGTTGGACCAGCGATACCCCCGCGCCTTGAGTTGTTCACGCGCATCACGCACGCTCGTCGGCACCGGATCCAGCGACTGGAGCACCATGAGATCCGCAGCGGTCTGAGGGTCGTCGCGGCTCTCTCCGTCTGCGGTATCGCCGGACGCTGCCCAGAATCGCCAGTCCAGCGCCTCGCCGCTCTGGATGAGCTGGAACACGGCAGCGAGGGGCTCCCGCTCTCCCGCTGGTGAGGTCGCGCGCAGCCCGCCGTGTCTGTCTTTGGCGATGCTCAGTGCGGCCTTGCCTCCTCGGCCGGGCGCGAACGGCTCGCGTACAGCGACGCGCAACATCACTCCGTCGACGGCGCGTTTCTTTGCTGCCGTGCCCGAGCTGCCGTAACCCCTCGACTCCGCGCCCTTGGCCTCGTGGTCAATCGCAACGACGGCAGCGCCGTGGCTGGCCATGGCGGCCATGGTGAGGCGGTTCACCCGTGTGAAGTCGTCCGCGTCATTACTGTTCGCGCCGAACATGGGCAGCAGCTCGCCCACACTGTCCAGGAGGACGAATCCAGGCACCCAGACGCGAGCCTCGCCGATCACTCGCAGCAGCGTGTCGGAATCTTCGGGGGCGGCGTAGCGGAACCGTGCAGGGTCGCTCAGCGTTTCAACCTGCACGCCCAGGGTGCGCAGGCGGGCAATCGTTGCGCGCGCCCCGTTGTGGTCGAGATCGAGCACGAGGACGCTGTGGCCCTGGAATAGCTCGTCCGCGGCGATGCAGGATGCGGCGAGCGTCTTGCCTGACTCGGGCGGGCCGAACATGACGTTGACCGCTCCCGCGTATAGCAGCCCAGATCCGTCTGAGCGACGGCCGATTGTGGGGCGTGGTGGTTCAGGTGCATCCCCCGTCAGCAGCCCGGCAACGTCGGCATACAGGGCGGGCGTGTAACCCGCGCTCACGATGCACGCCCGAACGTCGAACGCGCGGCGTGCGTTCGGTAGGGCACCAGTCCCTGGCGTTCGCGCTCCTCGGCGTATGCCTGCGGTCCGGCAGCCTCGGCAGCATCCAGGCGACGCAGACGCTCAGTGGATGCCTCACGGGCCACCCGTCCCTCGTGCGCTTGCAGGGCCGCCATGGATGCGATGCCGCTGGACAGCCGGGGCGGGCTCAGCCACTCCAGAGCTGCGATCCAGCCATTGGAGAACGCCTCCAGGTAGGCCTCGCGCGCCTCATCGTTCGCCGCCCATCGAGGCCAGGGAGCCTCGGTCGCGCTCGTGGCGGAAGGTAGAATAGACATCGGAGAAACCGTTCCTCTAGGAGCCTTGGTCGGGCCTTGGGTGGTTGGTTTCCAGGTGGTGGTGATTGCGGGGCCGCCTTGTCGGGGGCGGCCCTCAGTCGCTGCGGTAGCTGATCGGGTGTCAGGTGCCCTGCCCCAGGCCCGCGTAATTCCGCGGGTCTTCAGCAGTGCGGGCCCGGTGCGGGCGCAGGCGGGAGCGTTCACTCCTCCCGGCCGAATAGCCGCAGCAGCTCTGGCCGCTTGACGAACCACCGCGCGCCGATCTTGATTGCCGGGATGTCGCCGCGCCGCACGGCCGCATAGGTCTGGCGCAGGCCCTGCCCGAGCATCTGGGCGGTCTCCTCCACCGTCATGGTGAGCGGTGCGGTAGCGGCGGTCGTGCGGTCCGCGGTATCTGCCTCGTTCATGTCTTCCTCTCGTTGCCTCTGGGAGCTTGCGCTGTCCTGGG
Organism: Microbacterium songi; assembly: GCF_042747925.1. NCBI lineage: Bacteria > Bacillati > Actinomycetota > Actinomycetes > Micrococcales > Microbacteriaceae > Microbacterium > Microbacterium songi. The sequence continues at coordinate 170,083 of NZ_JBHZIE010000001.1, read as the reverse complement.
CTAGACCGTAGGGTCACCAGTATGACGAGAGCAACCGCTGGTAGCCCAAAGCACACACTCGCTGGAGTAATCGGTGCGAATCTGCGGGCGCAGCTCGATAAGCGGGGGCTATCTGTCGTGTCGTTTGCAACAGAGATGGCCCAGCGCATGGGCAAAGGCTGGCAACGCCAGGAGGTGTACAAGGTCCAGCGGGGCGACCGTGTGCTGACATCCGACGAGCTGATGGCGGCGGCTCTCGTTCTGGGCTGCACGGTGTCTGAGCTGATCGCCAGCGACGACGCTGTGCAGATCGGCACCCAGTCGGTAGGGCCTTCCGAGTTGGCGGACGCTCTCACCCGTCCCTCTCCAGAGATCGACGGGTGGGCTCGGCTCCAGGATGCCGGGGAGGCGCTGGCGGAAGTGCGGGCTGCGTGGATGCGCTACACCAACACCATCGACATCGTGCGCCACCGCATCGAGGCCTCGGATGCCTTGCGCGAGCGCGTGGAGGCATTCCAGGCCGAGGCGCTGCGGGGCACGGCCGAACAGCTCTTGGCCGCAGAGAGCGACGATGCCGCGCACAGTCGAATTCTTGAGGCCGAACGTCTCCGGGACGCGGGCGACGACGACGCAGCGCACGCCCTGATGCTCGGCAGCGCTACCCCTGCACGGCTGAGTAGAGCCGACATCGCCACCAACGCGACACCCCAGGTGTGGGCAGCAGTCGATGCGCTCGCCACGACGGATCTTCCAGCGAGGGTCTGGGCCTGGCGCGGAGACCGCAATGAGCCTGCCCAACCAAAGACCACGGGAGCGGCTGGGGTCGCGTCCGCAACAGAGAAAGGAGATCGAGATGGTGATGGATCAGAGAGAGGACGGTGAGGGCAATGGCGCGTGATGGTATCGGCAGGCGTTGTTACTGCCGTGATGAGGATGGGAAAGCCCGCGGTTCAAGCTGCCTTAAGCTGGGCGGCTCGCGTCACGGGGTCTGGGAGTTCAGAGTCAGCGCGGGTAGCGACCCGGCGACGGGAGCGCGGCGCACGGTGAAGCGCTCGGGGTTTGCTACCCGAGGCGAGGCTGAGGCGGCCCGTGACGAGGTGACCCGCAAGCTAAGGCGGGGGGCGCTGCGGTTTGACGTGCCCACGTTGCGGACCCACCTGGACGACTGGCTAGACCGGACGGAGCGCAGCGGCGAGCTGGCCTCAACCACGCTGGCTGAGTACAGGCGGTATGCGAGGGACTATGCAGTGCCTGTCCTAGGCCACATGACCCTCGACAAGATACGCAGAGCGCACGTCGTGCAGTGGGTAGACGGCATGGTCTCGGACGGCCGCGGTCCCAGTGCGATCAGGATGGCGCACGCGATGTTGCGCAGTAGCTTCACCGCGGCGGTCCAGATGGATCTCATCGAGGTCAATCCCGCCACCTCGGTCAAGCTGCCGAGGGAGAAGAAAGCACCCGTTGCGCCCTGGGAGCCCGACGAGGCAGGCCGATTCCTCGACATAGCAACTGCCCACCGCCTTGGCGCTCTGTTCGAGCTAGACGTCATGACGGGGATGCGGCGAGGTGAGGTGGTCGGACTGCGGTGGCGGGACGTGCATCTGGACGGTGACACCCCTCATCTGGTGGTCACCACGCAGCTCGTAAGGGCTAACCGAGTGGTCGTAGAGAAGACGGCCAAGTCCAAGGCCGGGCAGGGCCGCGTGGTGCCACTCACTGACCGCGCCGTGGGCTCGCTCCTGGCTTGGCAGCTACGTCAGGCCGAGGAGAAGGATGCGGCGGCCTTGGTGGGGATCGCGCACGATTCCGACCGGGTGTTCACGATGGAGGACGGCCGAGACCTGAGGCCGGAATACCCCTCGCGGGTGTTCAAGGACATGATCACGCAGGCAGGGCTCCGCCACCAGCGGCTGCACGATCTGCGCCACCTGTTCGCGTCCCTCATGCTCTCAGCGGGCGAGGACATGGGCGTGGTGTCCAAGGTCATGGGGCACGCCAACTCGCAGATCACCCGCGACACGTACGCGCACCTCGTGGGCGACCGCGCCCGCACCGCTGTGAATGGCGGATTGGCGCTCCTGCCGCCGCTCGCGCGCACCAATGTGCCCGCAACTGTGCCCGCAGGAACGAAATAAGGCCCTCACGGGCCGGATGACCGGGGACCGAGAGGGCCCAAATACGCGTGATTACGCGGTTGTGGCGAGTGAGGGATTCGAACCCCCGAAGTCGATGACAGCTGAGTTACAATCAGATCCCTTTGGCCGCTTGGGTAACTCGCCAGGGCGCTCCGTCCGACTTGTGCAGACGACCGGAGGCGCGATCCACAATGCTACCCAACGATGGGCCCGCAGGAGAAATCACGTGCCCAGGCGATCGAGGTCGTCCCCCGCCAAGGCGGACGGCAGGCGCAGGAGCGCTCCTTCGAACCGGCACGTCGCCGCGGCGACATCCATCGCCCGCTCCAGAAGCGCACCCCATCCGTCATCGTTCGCCGGCGCATCCTGCACGAGGGAGACCACGGCGGCGGCGAGGACGGCATCTCCCGCGCCCATGGTGTCGATGATGCGCCGCGGGAGGTCCGACACAGGACGTGTCACAACGATCTCGCCCGCTTCGAGAGTCGCCCCGGCGGCGCCTTCGGTGGCGAGGACGACGTCCACCCCCAGGTCGATCAACCGAGCTCGCAGCGCGTGCAGAGGCTCGCCGTAGAGGAGGGAGGCATCGTCGTCGCCCACTTTCACGAGGGTGGCGGACGCGGCGAGCGACTCGAAACCGCGCACGAACTCCGCGCGGTCGCTCATCATGCCCGAGCGGGGGTTCGGGTCGATCGCGAGCGACTGCGCTCCGCTGACGGCGTCGGCGAGTTGGAGGGTCTGGGCGATGTCGTCGAACGGGAAGCAGCTGACCACAACGGTCGGAGCATCCGCGATCGCCTCCCGCTCACGCGCTCCGAACCGGATGCGTCGCTCCTGCGCGGCCTGGTTGAACTCGTACTCCGGCTCGCCGGCTCCGCTGCGCACACTGACCGCGCGCGAGGAGCCGTGCGGCGCGGCACTCGCGATGAGCTCCACGCCGAAATCCGACAGGAACGAGCGGATGCGCCCGCCCGCTTCGTCATCACCCACCATTGCGATCAGGGTTGCAGGCACACCGAGACGGCTGATCCCCACCGCAACGTTGAGGGCGGCCCCTCCGACGAACTCGCGGACGCCGTGGTCATCGCGCAGTTCGTCGATCAGGGCGTCGCCGATGACGACGACACGCGCCGGCGGAGTGTTCTCTGACATGGTGGGCTCCCTTGCTTCCTGTCTGCCTGCACATTACTGGCGTCAGGCCGTGACCTCGTCCAGGATGCGACGGACGAACGACTCCACGCGGCGGTGCGTCCCGTCGATGCGGCGGTCCACGCTCGCCCGCACTTCGCTCGGCGCCAGCGGCGCGGCGAGCCGCACGTTCTCGTGACAGGAGAGATCCGCGCAGATGTAGGTGCCGACGCTGTCGCCGTGCTCCCCCGAGAGGCCGGCCTTCTTCGCGGTGAACAACGCCACCTGATCGGCCGGTTGCATCGTGTGGCACAGGTTGCACATCGCCGACCTCGCCCGCGAGGTGCCGTCCGCGACCCGGAGGGCGACGCCCGCGATCCGACCGTCGAGCTCGAGGACGACGTAACCGCGCCCGCGGATGCGGGGATCACGCCATGCGAGGAAGTCGCAGTGGTCCCAGTCCGTGAGCACGAAGTCCGCCGGCGGAGTCACGAGTCGCCGCTCGTCCACCGTCACATTGGAGAACGACGCACGCACGTCGGCTTCGGTCAGCGGGCGCATGGGTTCTCCTCATGGTGGGATGCGGGCGGGCGACATCGACAAGTCTACGAAGACGGATGCTGCTTCCTCCGGCGCGAGACCACCGGACTAAACTCTCACCATGGCTGATTCATCCTTCGACATCGTGAGCAAGGTCGATCATCAGGAGGCCGACAACGCCCTCCAGCAGGCCCGCAAGGAGGTCGAGCAGCGCTACGACTTCAAGGGCACGGGCGCGTCGATCGACTGGAGCGGCGACGACATCCTGATCAAGGCGAACACGGAGGAGCGGGCCAAGGCAGTACTCGACGTCTTCCAGAGCAAGCTCATCAAGCGCGGGATCTCGCTGAAGAGCCTCGAGTCGGGTGAGCCGGCTGCGAGCGGCAAGGAGTACCGCATCGCCTCGTCGCTGAAGGACGGGATCTCGCAGGAGAACGCGAAGAAGATCGGCAAGATCATCCGCGACGAAGCACCGAAGACGGTCAAGTCGCAGATCCAGGGCGACGAACTGCGGGTGCAGTCCAAGAGTCGCGACGACCTCCAGTCGACGATCGCGCTGCTCAAAGGAGCCGACCTCGACGTCGATCTCCAGTTCATCAACTTCCGTTGACGGCTGCCGACGGCAAGCGCTCACCCGGCTGCGGTCGATATATCACCGCGGGTACCGCCACATCAGTGGACGTGTGGAACAGGTGTTCCATAGAGTGAGCAAGGACAACACGATCCCGACCTCGGTCGGCCCGGTTCCTCCCCAGTGGCCGGAGCTCACTGATCTATCCCCAGTAGGTCTGAGTGGTTGAGATGTCCGGTTCCCTCACGCCTGGCCCGCTCGGCAATGTGGCGTGAGGGAACCGATCTTTCCGCCGACGAATCCGTCCCGGCCGTCTTCGGCGGCGCGCGAGGACCGTCGTCGCACGGAGTGCTACGACGAGCTGCGTGGACGCGCCAGATACTCCCAGTCGACCTCGAGCACGTGGGGGCGGGATCGGGAGATGCGCGCGGGGAGAATCATGTCCGTCTCCGGCCAGTACCGGCGCTGGATGACCGCGGTGGTCTGCACGGTCGTCGGCACAACCCCGGTCGCCTCGGCGAGGAGCTCGAGACGGCACTCCTGGAATCGACCTCGCCTCGCGGGCTCCGAGACCGCGAGGACGCGCACTCGCCCGCGGACGGCGTCAGCGAGCGGACTGCCGGTCATCACCTCGAGCTGGTGCGCCACCTCGTCGAGATCTTCCATGCCCGAAGCCTAACCGCGACGCCCGCACCACCGGTCATATGCGCCCGTCAACGGAAGCGCGGCCTCGGCGCGACCGGTGCGCGCGTGGCGAGGCATCCGATCACCCAGCGCTCCAGCCGGTAGTAGGCCTCGTCGCGCACGTCCGCGCGCGACAGGAAGACATCGTGGAGCGCTCCCGCGATCCGGTCGACCGTCACCGACGAGGCGAGCTTGAGCGAGGCCCGCGCGATGTCGTCGACGACGAGCACGGAGTCCGACCGGGTCAGGTCCTCCGACCAGCGCCGGGGAATCGCCGACTTCGCCGACAGCAGGACGCAGACGGGGGCGTCGATCGCAAGCCCCGATGCGACGCGTGCGTGCCCCACCAGCACCGCGTGGAGCCAGCCCGCGTGCACGGCCATCGACTGCTCAGGGCGCCACTCCAGGTTCACATCCAGCGGGTCCTCCGCATTGCGCACTTCACGCTGCGCCCGTGCGTAGTAGCCGAGATCCACCTGTGGGATCGTCTCCATCGGTCGCAGGCGCGTTTCGAGCGAGAGCAGCGGTGACACGGCCGCCCGGGTCGTCCCGCTCAGCTGGAACTCGAGCCACGGGCTGTTCAGCACCACCGCTGAGATGAGCCTGGGATGCCGCGCCGCCCACAGCGACAGGATCAGGCCGCCCGTGGAATGGCCCACGAGCACGAGCCGGCGCTTCGCGGGCTCCCCGGCGAGCGGACGATTCATCGCCTCCAGGGCGGCGGAGATGTCCTCGTCGTAGGTCGTCAGATCGGCGATGTAGCCGGGCGTCTGCCCGGGGCGCAGGCTCCGACCGTACTTGCGCAAGTCGAGCGCGTAGAAGTCCGCGCCGCGGTCGGTCCAGAACGTCGCGAACTCGCGTTGGAAGAAATAGTCCGACCAGCCGTGCACGTAGAGGACGTCGACATCGGCGAGCGGCTGATGGTGCAGCACGTGCCGGTGCGCCTGCGATCGTACGATCGTGGCGACGACCTCGCCCTCGAAGTCTTCTCCGAGGGGCAGCGTCTGCTGCTCGAACGGCGCTCCGAGGATGTCGGCAACCCACTCACCAGCCATGGCGACACTTTATTGGGTCGCGCCCGGGTCACGCCGCCGGCCGCTCCCCGCCCGCCTCCGGCTCGTCACTCGCCGCGCGAGACCTGGACCATCTCGTCGCGCGGGACCACCTTGATGCGCGCCCGTCCGTGCGGCTCGCCCAGTGCCACTTCGTGTTCGTCGAGGCGATGCCAGCCGTCGAGGTCGGTCCAGGCGACGCCGCGTTCGGTGAGGAGGGCGGGGACGGCCCCCTCCGACGGGTCGGCGGGCTGCCACCACGATGCCTGATCGTTGATCACGTGCCGTACCGTCTCCATGGCATCGGATTTCGTGTGCCCGATGAGGCCGACGGGCCCGCGCTTGATCCACCCGGTGGCGTACATCCCCGGGACTCGCTCGTTGGAATCCTTGTGCAGTACCTGACCCTCGTGGTTGGGGATCACACCGTGCCGCTTGTCGAAGGGAACACCCTGCAGGGGCGAACCGAAGTAGCCGACCGCACGGTAGATCGCCTGGATCGCGACCTCGCGCAGCTCACCGGTGCCGGTCACGCCGCCCTCGGCGTCGGGCCGGGTGCGCTCGTAGACGAACGAGGTCACGCGTCCTTCATCGTCCTTCTTCACCTCGACGGGCTTGGCCCAGAAATGCAGGTGGAGGCGGCGCGACGCCGTGCCGCCGGCGTTGTTGACCGAGTCGCGCTTGCGCCAGGACTGCAGCACGCGGTCGATCACCATGACCTGCTTGTTGCTCGCGATCGCGGCGCGTGAGGCGTCGTCGTAGTCGAAATCCTCGTCGTAGACGACCATGTCCACATCGCGCAGCTCGCCGAGCTCGCGCAGTTCGAGAGGAGTGAACTTCACCTGGGCGGGTCCGCGGCGGCCGAAGACGTGGATGTCGGTGATGGGACTCGCGACGAGCCCGGCGTGGACGTTGTCGGGGATCTCCGTGGGGAGGAGGTCTTCCGGATGCTTGATGAGCATGCGCGTGACATCCAGGGCCACGTTGCCGTTGCCGATCACGGCGACCGACTCGGCCTCGAGCGGCCACGTGCGCGGCACGTCGGGGTGCCCGTCGAACCAGCTCACGAAGTCGGCGGCGCCGTAGGAGCCCACGGCATCGATGCCGGGGATATCGAGGTCGGTGTCGCGGATCGCGCCGGTCGAGAAGATCACGGCGTGATAGTGCTGCTTCAGGTCGTCCAGGGTGATGTCCGTACCGAAGTGCACGTTGCCGAAGATGCGGATGTCGCCGCGGTCGAGCACCTCGCGCAGAGCCGTGATGATGCCCTTGATGCGCGGGTGGTCGGGCGCGACGCCGTACCGCACCAGTCCGTATGGTGCGGGGAGCTGCTCGAAGAGGTCGATCGACACGTCGAACTTGCGCTCCGCCTTCAGCAGGATGTCGGCGGCGTAGATGCCCGCCGGCCCGGCGCCGACGATGGCCAACCTGAGTTTGGTCATGGGTGATGTCCTTTCGTGGCGCGACGATCGCAGAGTGCGAGGCGACCGGGGCGCGCGCGGGGGTGTGTCAGCTGGATCGGTCGGAAACGGCCTCGGCGAAGCGCGTGAGCGCCTCCCGCACGGGCCCGTCCGGAAGCGGCGCCAGCGCCTGCACGGCCTCGCGCGACCACGTGTGCGCGAGGGCGACCGTGGCGTCGGTCGCCTCATGGGTGCGGAGCTCGGCGAGCGCGTCATCGAGGATGGCCGGGTCGGCCCCGTCGGCGATGCGTGAGACGCCGTCGTCGACGCGCATGCGCAGGGCGACGGACGCCTGGTCTTGGCGCTGCGCGAGAAGCAGGTACGGCATCGTCGGCACGCCCGCGCGCAGGTCGGTGCCGGGCACCTTGCCGGTTTCGGCCGGGTCGGCCGAGAGATCGATGACGTCATCGAGCAATTGGAAGGCGACGCCCACCTTCTCGCCGAACACCACGACCGGCGCCTCGTACTCGAGCGGCGCGTTCGAGAAGAGCACGCCTGTCTGCGCGGCGGCGGCGATCAGCGATCCGGTCTTGTCGGAAAGGACGTCGAGGTAGAACTCGACGGGGTCGTCGTCGTCCTGGGCGCCGACCGTCTCGTGCATCTGTCCGAGGACGAGGCGCTCGAACGTATCGGCCTGGAGCTGGATGGCGCGCTCGCCGTTGCGTGCCATCAGCTGACTGGCGCGCGAGAACAGCAGGTCGCCGGTGAGGATCGCGATGTTGTTGCCCCAGACCGAGTGGGCACTGGGCACGCCGCGACGCTTGTCCGCCGCATCCATCACGTCGTCGTGGTACAGCGAGCCGAGGTGCGTCATCTCGAGGGCGGTGGCCCCCTCGATGACCGCCTGGGTGGCGCCGTCGCCGAGTTCGGCCGTGAGCAGCGCGAGCATCGGGCGGATGCGCTTCCCGCCCGCCTCGTAGAGGTAACGGCTGGTTGCATCGGCCAACGTGTCGGCGACCTTGAGCTCCAGGGCGAGCTGAGCGTCGACCTTCTCGAGTCCGGCGTCCACGGTCGCGAGTAGCCTGCGGGAGCGTACGCCTGTGAAGATGCGGTCCGACAGGCTCAGCTTGCCCGCGAAGGCGATGCGCGCGGCAGAGCTGGGCGCGGAAGGACGCGGAGTCACGCTGTCAGCCTACCGTCCCGCACCTGATCACCGGCCGCGCGGGCAGGGGCACCCGCGGCGGGCGATGCGTGCGCACGGTCGGGTCACTCCCCGGCGGGGTCGGTGCCGGGGTTGGTGCCGCGGTGCAGCGCGACGATCCCGAACGTGAGGTCGCGATGGGCGACCCCGGTCCACCCCGCCTCGCGCATCCAGGCCGACAGGGTGGGCTGGTCGGGCCAGTCCCGGATCGACTCGTTGAGGTAGTCGTACGCGTCGGCGTTCGAGCTGACGGCCTTGGCCACGACGGGGAGGATCCGGTCGTTGTAGAAGCGGTACAGCCCCTCGAACACGGGCGACGGCGGGTGCGAGAACTCGCAGACGACGATGCGGCCGCCGAGCCGGGTGACGCGACGCAGCTCACGGAGGGCCTTCTTCGGGTCATTCACGTTGCGCAGCCCGAACGACATCGTCACGGTGTCGAACTCGCCGTCCTCGAAGGGGAGCGCGGTCGCGTCCGCCTCGGTGAAGCTGAGATTCGCGATGTCGTGGTGACGACGGCGGCCCTCGGCGATCATTCCGGGCGAGAAGTCCGCCGCGACGACGTCTGCGCCGCTGCGCGCCAGCGCCACGCTCGATGCACCGGTGCCGGCGGCGAGATCGAGGATGCGCTGACCCGGGCGGGGAGCCACGGCGCGCGTCGTGGCCACGCGCCACAGCCGGTCGTTGCCGAGGCTCAGCACGGCATTCGTACGGTCGTACCCCGCAGCGACCTCGTCGAACATGCCGCTGACGCGCGCGGGGTCTTTGCCGAGATCGGCGCGGTGCGGGCGGTCGGAGTGCATCCGTCGATTGTAGGCCGGGGCGGCGTGCGCCCGGCCCTCACTGCGGCGCGAGCGCCTCGAGCCTGACGAACCACGAGTCTGCGGTCGCGTCGTCGAACGGCGGCACGCGACGCGTCACCTGCTCCTCGAGATCGATGGCCACCTGCTCGAGTCGAGCCACGATCTCCGGCGGGTACCCGTAGGCGACGCGATGCTCCTCCCACTCGTCGCGATCGTCGATGTAGATCCCGCGTTCGACGCGGTCGACGACGTCGAGGTCCATGTCGATGCCGGTCGGCACCCCGTCCTGCCAGCGGGCGTCCCACGCGATGTCGATGTAGATGACCGTCCTGCTGGGCGCGGCGTTGCGCGTGTACACGAACTCCCCCGACGGCGGAAGGAGCGTGATGTTCGGATGCTGCACCGCGACGTCGCGCCCCGGTCGAGCGCTGCGCCACCCCGGCTGCTGGCCGAACCAGTCCCCCCACCGGTCGCTGCCGAGGTAGATGCACTCGTGCTCCCAGTGCGGTCCCCCGTCCCATTTCCGCCACCGGAAGTTCAACGGTGTACCGGATGCAGGACGCGGCGGCGAGGGTGTCACGGCGCAAGTCTAGGCTGGAGACGTGCGGGATTCCGAAGGGCGAGAAGTGCCGCGGCTCTGTGCCGAGACACGCGAGATCGACCACGTCGACGACCTCCTCGATTTCGCCGATCCGACCGGAACGCTCGCCTGGCTTCGCCGTGGCGACGGCATCGTCGCGCTGAGCGGTGTCGGAGAGCCGGTGTTCACCCTCTCGGAGGACGGCGCCACCGACCTCGCCCGCATCGCTCGGCTCGCCGCCCGCTGGCGCGCGATCTCGGACGTCGCCGAGGTGGATGACGACGTGCGGGTCCCCGGTACGGGTCTGGTCGGCTTCGGTGCGATCGCGTTCGACGACCGCTCCTCAGCGCCATCCACGATCATCGTGCCGTCGGCGCTGGTCGGACGCCGGGCTGGACGCTCGTGGGTCACCCGCATCAGGCGAGCGGATGCCGCGTACCCCGAGCTGCCCACCGGGCTGGCCCCGTGGGGCGCGTACTGGTCGGCGACGCTCGGTCCCGGTTCCCTCGACCCGGCGGCGTATCAGGCGGCCGTTCATGCGGCCCTCGACGCGATCGCCGCGGGCGAAGTGAGCAAGGTGGTGCTCGCCCGGGATCTGCGGGGCACGGTCCCCGCCGGCGCCGACCTGCGTCGACTCGCCCGCGCACTGTCGACGGGGTATCCCGACTGCTGGGCATTCGCCGTGGACGGCCTCATCGGCGCCAGTCCCGAGACACTGGTGACCGTGTCGCGCGGGACCGTCACGGCCCGCGTCCTGGCCGGTACCACTCCTCGCGGCGCCGACGCGGACGCCGACACGCTCGCTTCCGCGGCGCTGGCGACCAGCGCGAAAGACCAGGACGAACACCTCTACGCCGTCCGCAGCGTGCTCGGCTCGCTGAGGTCGCACACGTCGGCACTCGCCGCGAGCGAGCAGCCGTTCACCCTGAAGCTTCCCAACGTCTGGCACCTGGCGACCGATGTCGAGGGCACGCTCTCGGGCGCGGCATCCGCTCTGGATCTCGTCGGCGCACTGCATCCCACCGCCGCGGTCGCGGGCACCCCCACCGCCGCTGCCCTGGCGGTCATCGACGGCCTCGAGCCGTTCGACCGCGGACGTTACGCGGGTCCGGTGGGCTGGGTGGACGGCACGGGCGACGGGGAATGGGCGATCGCCCTGCGCTGCGCTCAGATCGGAGCGCCGGATGCCGCGACCGACGCGTCCCCGGACGGCGCCCCCGACGTCGGCTCCCCGACACCCTTTTCTCTGCCCGCCACGCTGCCCGTCGTGGCGCACGCGGGCGCGGGCATCGTGGCGGGCAGCGACCCGGAGTCCGAGCTGATGGAGACGCGCGTCAAGTTCCGACCCATCGTGGACGCGTTGGCCTGATACCGCCGGTTCAGGTGGCGGCCAGGCGCTTCTTCTCGACCTCGACGTCGAACGTCGCGGTCGGCCACTGCGGGTCGATGTCCCGGAGGGTCTCGAGCAGGAGGTTCTGCACCGCGAGCCGGGCGTACCACTTGCGGTTGGCGGGGACGACGTACCAGGGCGCGACGTCGGTCGAGGTGCGCTCGAACACCGTCTGGTAGGCATCCATGTAGTGGGGCCACAGAGCGCGTTCGTCGACGTCGCCCGGGTTGTACTTCCAGTGCTTGTCGGGGCGGTCGAGCCGTTCGGCGAGTCGATCCCGCTGCTCGTCGTAGGAGATGTGCAGCATCACCTTGACGACACGCGCCCCGGAGGCGACGAGTCCCGCTTCGAACTCGTTGATCGCGCCATAGCGACGCTCGATCTCCTCGTCGGACGCGAGCGAGCGCACCTTGCCGACCAGCACGTCCTCGTAGTGCGAGCGGTCGAAGACGCCGATGAGTCCGGGCGTCGGAACTCGGGAGCGCACGCGCCAGAGGAAGTCGTGGGAGAGCTCTTCGGGGGTGGGCTTCTTGAACGCCGTGAGCAAGACTCCCTGAGGGTCGACCGCGCCGATCACGTGCCGCACGATGCCGCCCTTGCCGGCGGAGTCCATCGCCTGCAGCACGAGCAGGATCGAGGCATCCGACGCGCCCGTCCTGCTCTGCGCGAACAGGCGCTCCTGATACTCGTCGAGCTGCGCGAGTCCCGCCTTCAGATCTTCGGCACCGGTCGACTTCGACCCGGAGTGCCCGGGGGTGGACTCGGGATCCAGACCCGACAGCACGAATCCGGGGCCTGCGCGCAGGAGGTCGAGGGTGTCGGCGCCCCCGCGGGTCTGGCTCTTCGAGGTCATCTGCCCATTCTGGCGCGCGGCGGCGTCACGCGCGAGGACGCCGGGCGACCTCATCGGCGTCAGCGCGGAAGCGGCACTTCGATCAGCTGACGACCGCCTACGGGGGCGACCAGCGCCTGGTCGAGCGCGGTGCGGGTGGTCACGCGCAGATACTCCCAGCCGTACGCCAGCGCCAGTTGCTCGAGCCGGGTCGTGTGGGGGGTGTAGAGCACGCGGTCCATCGCGGCGGGATCGGCGACTCCCGCCACCTCGAGCGTGTCGAAGATCGTCCCGCCGCCGTCGTTGCCGATGATGACCTGGATGCGCGGCTCGGGCTCACCCGGTGGCAGCAGCAGCGATCCGACGTCGTGCAGCAGGGCGAGATCGCCCATGAGCAGCCTGGTCACTCCCGGTGCGCCGCTGCTCTGGCTCGCGATCGCGACGCCGAGTGCGGTGGCGACCGTACCGTCAATGCCGGCAAGACCCCGGTTGGCGTGCACGGGCACCTTTTTGCCCCCCACGACTGCATCGGCCACGCGCACGAGACGTGACGAGCCGAAGACGAGTCGGTCGTGCGGCCACGTCGCGCGCCACACCGCGTCGACGAGGTTCTCCCGATCGAGCGGCGTCCGGATCGCCGCCAGCTCCCCGGCGATCGCTCCCAGCCGCGCGCGGGGGTCGGCCGAGCCGAGACCCTCGACGTCGGGCGCGGGCGGGGCGACGTCGACCGCGGCGTCGCGCGAAGCGCGCATCCACGCGCCGAGCCACTCGCGGTCGGCTTCACCCGGCTCCACCGCGACGGTGTCGAGCGGCACCGTCGCGCCGTTGAGGTTCAGGGGTTCTCCGGGCCCACGGAGCGCCAGGACTTCCACCTCGACATCCGACAGCAGGGCGGTCACCTCGCGGCTCAGCGTCGGGTGACCGAGCACGACCGCCCGCTCGATCCGCCCGCCGAGCTGCGGGTCGCGCAACAACGCCCGATAACCGTGCACCAGGTTGCGCCCGAAGCGCGCGCCGCTGACGACCTCGGCGATGAGCGGCCATCCGCCCGCGTGCGCGAGCGCCTCCGCATCGCTGCCGGCGTCCGACCCTGCGATCACGACCGTGCGCGCACCGCGGGCCAGCATGTGCGGTGCCGCGTCTGCTTCCCCGGGCAGATCGGCCTCGCCGATACCGCCGCCGCCCTGATACAGAGCGCCGGATGCCTCGGCCTCGGTGTCTGCGTCGGGCAGAGGCGCGGCATCCGGGTCCTGCTCGGACGTCGAGGCCAGCTCGGTCTCGGGCACACCCATCCAGCCCGGGAACTGCCCCGCGAGGGGCTCGCGGAACGGGACGTTCAGGTGGACGGGGCCGGCCGAGCGCATGCCCTCGCCGAGCGCTGCGGCCACCGCCTGCTGGGCCACGACGCGCAACATGGCACTCTGCGGTCCGTCGCCGAGCGGATCGGTCTCTTCGGCCACGGGGAGGTCGGCCTCGTACCGGGTGTTCGGAGCGAACATCCCCGGCTGGCGGGTGGTCTGATTCGCGCCGACACCGCGCAGCTCGGGTGGGCGGTCGGCAGTGAGGATGATCAGCGGAACCCCCGCGTGATGCGCCTCGAGTGCCGCCGGCAGAAGATTCGCCCCCGCGGTACCGGAGGTGCACATCACCACGGCCGGCATACCGGACTCGCGACCCAGACCCACTCCGGTGAAGCCGGCCACGCGTTCGTCGATGCGTACGTGCATGCGCACGCCGCCACGGCGCTCGAGTTCGGCCGCGACGAGGGCGAGTGCCTGCGAGCGCGAACCCGGACTCACGACGAGGTGCCGCACCCCGAGCTCGACGAGTGCGCACAGGAGGGCTGCGGCGGCGTCCGTGGCGGGCGACACCAGGCGCCGTTCATCGACGGCGGGCTCGCCGCGCGCCGGGTCCTTCTCGAGCGACACGACTCAGCCGACGGCGCCGCGCTGGCCGCGGCCGTCGTCGTCGTCCGAGGGGAGCTCAGGACCCCGAGCGGGAGGCTCGATGGCGGGAGCGGCCGTGGGCGGGGCAGGCGTCCCCGGCCCGGAGGCGGATGAGGCACCTGCGGGGGGCATGTCCCACTTCGGGTCGTCGTCTTCGGCGTCGAGCATGGCCAGCTCTTCCTCGAGACGGCGAATGCGTTCGTCCTGATCGCTGACCGTTCCGAGGCGCCCGAGGAACTCCGGATCGTCGTCGGGCGCACGACGGGCGGTCAGGGTCGACGCGCGTACGCGACCGACCGCGAGCCACAACAGGCCGCCCAGCACGGGGATCAGCACCACGATGAGAAGCCACACCGGCTTGCTGACGCCGCGGTGCCTGTTCGGAGGCTGCACAGCACAATCGACGATGGTGTAGACCCAGAAGGCGGTCAGCACCAGCGCGAGAATCAGCAGCACGCGGGTCACGATCCCCATCCTAAGCGCGCTGCGACCACCCGGTCCGGTGGAGGCGCAACTGTGGGCGCTCGCACAGGACGCGCACGGGCGCGGACGTAGAATGAACCGGTGAAGCTGCCCCCGATGCTGACCTACACGGTGCTGCGCCTGCTCGCGTTCCTGGTGCCGTTCGGCGTCCTCATGCTGTTCCCGGTGTTCCAGGAGCTCTACTGGCTGGCGGCCGTCTTCGCCGCTCTCATCGGACTGAGCATCTCGCTGCTGTTCCTTCGGCGCCCGCTCGCCGACGTGTCGGCGACGATCGATCGCCGTCGCCGCGCAGAGCGTGCCGTGGCCGACGACGAGAGTGTCGAGGATGCCGCGAACGACGTCGCGCGCGGGGTCGCGACATCCGAATCCCCGGTATCTCAGCCGACGAACGACCAGGCGACGAAGAAGCCGTAGGCGACGGACGTCAGCGACGCGAGTGCGAGGGCGACGACGAGTTCGCGCGGCGCGCGGTACGTCCAGACGATGAGGATCGCGGGCAGTGCCACGAGCAGCACCAGCAGGGTCAGCCACGCGATCGGATAGAACAGCGCCAGGAAGATCGCGATCGCGAACGGCAGCAGCACG
Organism: Microbacterium songi; assembly: GCF_042747925.1. NCBI lineage: Bacteria > Bacillati > Actinomycetota > Actinomycetes > Micrococcales > Microbacteriaceae > Microbacterium > Microbacterium songi. The sequence goes on along the minus strand of NZ_JBHZIE010000001.1, from coordinate 154,774 downwards.
AACGCCGTGAACACGACCTGTGTGGCGCGCTTGCCGATGCGCACCGTGAGGGTGCGCTTGCCCGCCTCGCGGTCCTGATCGATGTCGCGGAGGTTGTTGACGAGCAGCACCGCACACGCCAGCAGGCCGGCAGCGACGGCGCCGAACCACGCTTCCTGCGGGAGTGACTGCACCTGAACCCACGTCGTGCCGAGGGTCGCCACCAGCCCGAAGAAGACGAAGACGAACAGCTCGCCCAGCCCCGCATACCCGTACGGGCGCTTGCCGCCGGTGTAGAAGTACGCCGCGACGATGCAGATCGCCCCGATCGGGATGAACCACCACTGCTGCGTGCGGATCGTGACTGCGAGCCCCGCGACCGCTGCGATCGCGAAGAAGGCGAGCGCGACCACGAGGACGGTGCGCGGCTTCGCCTTGCGCGACGCGGTCAGTCGCGCCGGCCCGACGCGGAAGTCGTCGGTGCCGCGGATGCCGTCGCTGTAGTCGTTGGCGTAATTCACGCCGATCTGCAGGCTGAGCGCGACGGCCAGGCACAGCAGCGCCAGCACCCAGTGGAACAGGCCGTCCACGAGACGGGCGGCGCCGGTGCCGATCAGAATGGGAGTGATCGCCAGCGGCAGGGTTCGCAGCCGCGCGGCCCCGATCCAGTCCCGCGCCGTCGCCTTCGGAACCTGCCGTGGGTCGCGCGACACGTGAGCCCGCTGAGGATTGCCGCGACTGGGCTGCTTCTTCGGCTTGGTCTGCGTGCGCTTCTTGCGAGGGGATCCGGCCACGAGGAGACATCCTACGGCGACAGGACCATCGGTCCGCTCAGCCGCCCGGAGCGCGGAGGGCGAGGCGCAGTGCTTCGCGATCGGGTTTGCCGGAGGCGAGCGTCGGCAGAGCGCCGACGAGGACGATGCGAGACGGCCGTGCGTGCGCGCCGACCGTCGCCTCAACGGCCGTGCGAGCCGCGCTCAGCACCGCGTCCTCGTCGTGGGCGCCGAACTCCTCGCGGGAGACGACGACGACGGATGCCTCGCCCCAGCGCTCGTCGGCGACGCCGACCACGACCGCGTTCCCGAGCCCCGCCACCGTACGGACGATCTGCTCCACGCGATCGAGGGAGATGTTGATGCCGCCCGAGACGATCACGTTGTCGAGCCGTCCACGGACACGCAGGACACCGTCCTCGAGCAGTCCGTCGTCCCCCGTGCGGTACCAGCGCGTTCCGTCGTCATCCACGACGAAGGCGTTCTCGGTCAGGTCGGGTCGACCGAGGTATCCGTCCGCCAGCGTCGGCCCGGCCACCCGCACCTCGCCACCGACGACCGCGAGGCGCACGCCCTTGAGTGGCACGCCGTCGTACACGCATCCGCCGCTGGTCTCACTCGAGCCGTAGGTGCGGACGATGCGCACACCCGCATCGACCGCACGCTCGCGCACCGCCGCCGGCAGCGCCTGCCCGCCGACCAGGATCGCCTCGAAGGAGCGAAGCGCCCGCAGCACCGTGGTGTCTTCGGCCGCGGCATCCAGCAGTCTGGTCACCTGGGCCGGGACCAGCGAGGTGTACGTGGGCACCGGCGCGCCGCCGTCGCTGGATGCCATCGACAGCGCAGCGGCCGTGAAGGACGGAGCACTGAACACGCCGCTCAGGATCGCGGGCTCGCGTCCTGCCACGATGGCGCGGACGAGCACCTGCAGGCCGGCGACGTAGCTCGCGGGCAGCGCGAGCAGCCACGCCCCGTCTCCGATGCGGTCGGCGGTCGCCAAGACGCTCGCGGTGAGCGCGTTACGGCTCAGCACGACGCTCTTGGGCACGCCCGTCGAGCCGGAGGTCGTCACCACGGCCGCCGTGCCGGCGGGCACATCCACGGGCGCCGACCCCGGCATGCCCAGCCCGAGCGCGGGACCCGCGCCGTGCAGCGCCTGCCGCACGGCGCGCAGCACGGTGCGCGGATCGTCGTCGGCGACCGGGACGAGCTTCATCAGCCGACCGATGTGCGCACGGTCAGTACTGCCACGGATAGGGCGCCCAGTCGGGTTCGCGCTTCTCGAGGAAGGCGTCGCGCCCCTCGACCGCCTCGTCCGTGCCGTAGGCCAGCCTCGTCGCCTCGCCGGCGAAGACCTGCTGACCGACGAGTCCGTCATCGACCGCGTTGAACGCGAACTTCAGCATGCGGATCGCGGTGGGCGACTTCGTGAGGATGGTGCGCGCCATCCCGATGGCTTCGCGCTCGAGGTCGGCGTGCGCCACGACCCGGTTGACCGCGCCCATCTCGAAGGCGCGCTGCGCCGAGTACTCCTCGGCGAGGAAGAACACCTCGCGGGCGTTCTTCTGGCCGATCTGGCGGGCGAAGTAGGCCGAACCGTACCCGGCGTCGAAGGAGCCGACGTCGGCATCGGTCTGCTTGAAGCGGCCGTGCTCGCGGGAGGCGACGGTGAGGTCGCAGACGACGTGCAGCGAGTGCCCGCCTCCGGCGGCCCACCCGGGCACCACCGCGATGACCACCTTCGGCATGAATCGGATCAGTCGCTGCACCTCCAGGATGTGCAGCCGACCGGCACGTGCCGGGTCGGTGACCGTGTCGGTCTCGGAGTACTTGTAGCCGTCACGACCGCGGATGCGCTGGTCTCCGCCTGAGCAGAAGGCCCACCCGCCGTCCTTGGGGCTCGGACCGTTGCCGGTGAGCAGCACGACGCCGATGCGCGGATTCTGGCGAGCACCCTCCAGCGCCCGGTAGAGCTCGTCCACCGTGCGCGGGCGGAAGGCGTTGCGGACCTCGGGACGATCGAACGCGATGCGCGCGATCCGGCCGTCTCTCGAGACGTGCGCGGTGATGTCGGTGTACTCCGACGCGCCGGGCGCCGGCATCCACTCGCCCTCATCGAACAGATCGGAGACGGACACCGCTCAGGCGTTCTTCGCGTCGCGCCAGGCGAGCCAGCGGCTGACCAGGTCGTAGTCCCAGTCGGGCCCACCGAAGCCCATCGTGTACAGCCGCGTCCCCGCGTCGTAGAGCGCGTCGGCGAACTGCTCGTCTCGGTCTTTCAGCTCGTTCGAGACGATGAGTCCGGACGCGTCGTGCCCGTCCTTCTCCGCCCAGCGCTCGATCACCTCGAGCTTGTGCGGAACCTGATCGGGACCGACGAAGCTGTGCCAGATGTCGGCGTGACGGGCGACGATCCGCAGCGTCTTCTGCTCGCCGGAACCGCCGATCATGACGGGGATGTGGCGGGTGGGCGCCGGGTTCAGCACGTCCCACCGTGCGGTGACGCGGTCGAGCCCGTCGGAAAGGTCGTTCAGCCGCGAACCGGCGGTGCCGAACTCGTAACCGTACTCGTCGTAGTCGCGCTCGAACCAGCCCGAACCGGTGCCGAAGATGAAGCGACCCTCGCCGCCGCGGGCGCTGATGTGGTCGATCGTGCGGGCCATGTCGGCCTGCAGATCGGGGTTGCGGTAGCTGTTGCAGTTGACGAGCGCACCGAACTCGACGCGCTCGGTCTGCTCGGCCCACGCGGCGAGCATGGTCCACGACTCGAAGTGGAGTCCGTCCGGGTCGCCGTACAGGGGGAAGAAGTGATCCCAGTTGAAGAGGATGTCCACCCCCATCTCCTCGAGGCGGGACACGGCATCGCGAATCGCCGTGTAGCTGACGTGCTGGGGCTGGATCTGCACGCCGAGGCGCACGGGGGTGTCGAGAAGCATGGGTCCCAGCCTAGGACCGGCCGGGCCGCGCAGCGCCCTCCCCCGACATCGGCTCGGCGGCGAGCGCACCCCCAAACGGGGCGCGTCCGAGGGAAGATGGGCTCGTGACCGATGACGCTCCCGCACCCCTTCCCGCCCTGAACGACCTCCTCGAGTCCGCGCGGGTGGTGGCGCTTCCGCTGGTCACGCGATTCCGCGGGGTGGAGGTGCGCGAAGCGGTGCTCTTTGAGGGGCCCGAAGGCTGGACCGAGTTCTCCCCGTTCGTGGAATACGCCGATGCTGAGGCCTCCGCCTGGCTCGCGGCGGCGGTCGACTTCGGATGGCGGGCGCAGCCCGCGGGGCTGCGGACGGAGATCCCCGTCAACGCCACGGTGCCGGCCGTGCCCGCGGCATCCGTCCCCGCACTCCTGGCGCGCTTCGACGGATGCCGCACCGCCAAGGTCAAGGTCGCGGAGCCCGGCCAGCGCCTCAGCGACGACGTCGACCGCGTCCGCGCCGTGCGCGAGGTGATGGGCGTCGAGGGGCGCGTGCGCGTCGACGCCAACGGTGCGTGGAACGTCGACGAGGCCGAACATGCGATCCATGCGCTGGCCGGATTCGACCTCGAGTACGTCGAGCAGCCGTGCGCCACCGTCGACGAGCTCGCCGAGCTGCGACGCCGGGTGAAGTACATGGGCATCCCGATCGCGGCGGACGAGAGCGTCCGAAAGGCGTCCGACCCGCTCGAAGTCGCCCGCGCCGGCGCGGCCGACATCCTCGTGATCAAGGCTCAGCCGCTCGGCGGCGTGCGCCGCGCCCTGGCGATCATCGCCGAAGCCGGCCTGCCGGCCGTGGTCTCGAGTGCGCTCGACACATCGGTCGGGCTCTCGATGGGGGCGAGCCTGGCGGCCGCACTGCCTGCCCTCGACTACGACTGCGGGCTGGCGACCGCGTCCCTGTTCACCAGTGATGTCGCGTCGCCCCCGCTGATCCCGCGGCAGGGAGTGATCGCCGTCGGTCGGGTGCGCCCCGACCCGGCTCTGCTGGAGTCCGCCGGCGCCTCGGCTGAGCGGCGCGACTGGTGGCTCGACCGGATCCGTCGGTGCCACGCGGAGCTGGCCCGCGGCTGAGCCTGAGGAGATCGCCCGCGGGTCAGCCGGCGATGACCTCGGCGAGGATCCGCATGCGCGCGTTGATCGCGAGGCACAGCTCCGCGTCATCGAGACCGTCCATCGCGGCCCGCAGGGCGGCGGTCTCCCACGTGGTCAGGAACATCTGTGCGAGGTCCTCCGGCGGCAGTTTGAGAGGCAGGCCGCTGGCACGCACGATGTCGCGGATGAGATCGGCGACACGTGATGTCATCGCGTCCTCCCACCGGGTGTACGAGGCGGCCAACGTCGCGTCGCGGAGCGCCCGGTTGCGGATCTCGCTGAGCAGCAGGACCCCTGATCGACTGTCGTTCTCGACGTCGAGCAGTCGGCCGACGAGCTCCCCGGGGCTGCCCGACAGCTCGGACGCCGACTCCAGCTCCCGCACGCGCTCGGTCACGGCCGACAGCTTCTCGTCCGACACCCGGCCGGCGAGCTCCAGGAAGAGCTCGTCCTTCGACACGAAGTTCGAGTAGAACGCCCCCCGGGTGAAACCGGCGCGTTCGCAGATCGCCTCCACGGATGCCGCGTCCAGCCCGACCTCGGCGAACACCTGAGCGGCGGCATCCAGCAGTCTCTGGCGGGTGCGCTCCCGGCGGGCGCTGGCCGGGACGGCCTCGTTCGCGGGTGTCGGCGGGATATCCGCCAGGGCCGCGGTGTCGGCGACCTCGTCTACGGCGGCGCCGGTGGAGGTGCCCGCGGGGGTGCTCATGGTGTCGCTCACTGCTTCTCCTTCGGAAGGGCCGGCGGGGCGGGTCCGGGGCCGGTGCTCCCTCACACCCGACTCTCAGACTCGAGACCGTTCCGCGACCTACGATACACATATGTATCGGATACATCGGTGTATCCAAACCCGCAGCACTGTCTGATCCCGGAGGCACCGTGTCCACTCTTCTCTACGCCCTCGGCCGGTGGTCGTATCGGCGACCGTGGCGCGTCATCGCGACGTGGGCGCTGCTGCTCGCCCTCGCCGGCGGCGGGGCCGTCGTCTTCAGCGCGGGAACCGACAACACCTTCTCCATCCCCGGCACCGAATCGCAGGAGGGCATCGAGCAGCTCGCGCGCACATTCCCGCAGGCGAGCGGCACGAGCGCGCAGCTGATCGTCGTCACCGCTGACGGCGCACCCATCGACGAGGCGCCCTACAAGGACGCCATCGAGGACGCCGTGGGCTCGTTCGGAGACCTCGACCAGGTCAGCGCGGCCACCGACCCCTTCGACGAGAACGTGTCGGGTCTCGTCTCGGACGACGACTCCGCCGCGATCGTCCGCCTGCAGTTCGACGGTCAGACGAGCGATGTCACCGCCGACACGAAGACCGATCTGCGCGAGGTCACCACCACGCTGCAGGACGCACTGCCGGACGGCTCACAGGTGCTCCTCGGCGGTGATCTGTTCTCACAGTCCATCCCCGGCGTGACCATCACCGAGGCGATCGGCCTGCTCATCGCCCTGCTGGTGCTGATCGTGACCTTCCGTTCCTTCGTCGTGGCAGGACTCCCCCTCTTGACGGCCATCCTCGGTGTCGGGCTCTCGATGACGCTGATCTTCATCGCCACAGCCTTCGCCACGGTGTCCTCGACGACACCTCTGCTGGCCCTCATGCTCGGGCTGGCTGTCGGCATCGACTATTCGCTGTTCATCGTCGCCCGACATCAGGATCAAGTGCGCGCGGGGATGCCGGTCGAGGAGTCCGCGGCGCGCGCGACGGGCACCGCCGGCTCGGCCGTCGTGTTCGCCGGAATCACCGTGCTGATCGCCCTCATCGGACTGTCGTTCGCGGGTATCCCCTTCCTGACGACGATGGGCATCGCCGCCTCGGTCGCCGTCTTCCTCGCGGTGCTCGTCGCCACGACGCTGACCCCGGCGCTGCTGGGCCTGCTCAAGGAACGCGTGCGAGGACGGATGCCGCGGCACGCGTCGTCCGCCGCGTCCGCCACGTCCGCGCCCGCGGACGACGCCGACCCGGACAGTGTCGGCGAAGGCTCTCCGCGGCCCGCCACTCGCCGTAGGGAGAAGGTGACGTTCTCGCGACGCTGGGTGCGCGGCGTCATGAAGCACCCCGTGCTCACCACCGTCGCCGTCGTCGTCGGGCTGGGGATCGCCACCGTGCCCCTCGCGAGCCTGACGCTTGCCCTGCCGAACGCCGGCATGCTGCCCGCCGACACCGAGGCCCGCCAGAGCTACGACCTCGTGAGCGAGAAGTTCGGTCCGGGCTTCAACGGGCCGATCATCATGACCGGCACAATCGTGACGAGTACAGACCCGCTCGGCCTGATGACCGACCTCGGTGACGACATCGCGACACTCCCGGGCGTGAAGACGGTGGCGCTGGCGACCCCGAACGAGACCGCCGACACCGGCATCGTCCAGCTCATCCCCACGACGGCGCCCGACGATCCTGCCACCGCCGCGCTCGTGCGGGAGCTGCGCGATCAGCACGACCGTCTTCTGGACGAGTACGGCGTCGACCTGAAGGTGACCGGTTTCACCGCGGTCGCGATCGACATCTCCGACCAGCTGGGTGCCGCCCTGATCCCGTTCGGCCTGTTCGTGGTCGGACTCTCGATCATCCTGCTGGCCATCGTCTTCCGGTCCATCTGGGTGCCCATCAAGGCGACCCTCGGCTACCTGCTGTCGATCGGCGCCGCGTTCGGCGTGGTCAGCGCGGTCTTCTCGTGGGGCTGGTTCGCAGACATCCTGCACGTCTCATCGGTCGGCCCGATCATCAGCTTCATGCCCATCGTCGTGATGGGGGTGCTGTTCGGCCTCGCGATGGACTACGAGGTCTTCCTCGTCTCCCGCATGCGTGAGGACTACGTGCATCGCCGTCGCAGCCACCCGCACGAGAGCGACCGCACCGCAGCGCTCGGCGCGGTCGAGTCGGGGTTCGTCGGGTCGTCCCGCGTCGTGGTCGCCGCCGCGATCATCATGTTCTCGATCTTCGCCGCGTTCGTCCCCGAGGGAGACAGCAGCCTGAAGCCGATCGCGCTCGGACTGGCCGTCGGCGTCTTCGTCGACGCGTTCGTCGTGCGCATGACGCTGGTCCCCGCGGTCATGACCCTCCTGGGCGCGAAGGCGTGGTGGATTCCACGGTGGCTGGATCGTCTCCTCCCCCACTTCGACGTGGAGGGCGAAGCGGTCGAACGCGAGCTCGCCATGGCGGATTGGCCCGAGCCCGACACCACCGCGGTGGTCGTCGGTACCGGTATCGCGCTGCGGCAGGGCGACCTCGCCCTCTACGACGATGTCGCGGTACGGGTCGACAGCGGCGAGACGCTCGTCGTGACGGGCGCCGATCGCCGCAGCATCCGTGCACTCCTCCTCACCTTCGCCGGGCGCGTGACCCCGTCGGAAGGCACGCTCAAAGTGGCAGGGCATCTGCTGCCCGCCCGTGCCGCGTGGGTGCGCAGCCACGTCGGGGTCGCCCTCATCGGCGGCGACGACGGATTCGCCCCCGTGAAGGAGCTGCAGCGCGCGCTGGCCGGCACCCCGCGCCTGGTCGTCATCGACGGGCTCGACACGGTCACCGATGACGCCGAACGCGATCAGGTGATGGCTGCGCTCCGGGATGCCGCGGAGCGTGCGCGTTCCGCCGATCGGCGGCTGACGATCATCGCCGGGGCCGTCGACGACACTGATGTGCGCCTCCTGCTCGGCGCGACCGGATCGATCGTCGACACGCTCGATCTTCGATTGCCGCCCCGCCGCGGCATCCCCGCGCCGCACGATCCGGCGGCCGTGCAGCGGGACGATGCCGAGCATCCGTCCGCGCCCGCCCCGACCACTCCGACTCCCGACACCCACGAGGTGAACGCATGACCCTCCCCATCGAGCGCGCCCGCACGCGCAAGCCCATCACCTGGCTCACGGTCATCGGCGTGATCCTGCTGCCCGTCGTCATCGGGGGGATCCTGGTGGCGGCCCTCTACAACCCCACCGAGCGTCTCAGCGAGATGACGGCGGCGATCGTCAACAACGATGAGCCCGTCACGATCAACGATCAGGTCACGCCGCTCGGACGGCAGCTCACCGCGGGGCTCGTCGAGGGGTCGGACGACCTGGCGAGCAATCTCACGTGGGTCGTCTCGAACACATCGGATGCCGCGGAAGGCCTCGCGGACGGCACCTATCAGGCGGTCGTGACGATTCCCGAGAACTTCTCGGCCGCCGCGACCTCCGGCGGACAGGCCATCGGCGGCACGGGTACCCCCGAACAGGCGACGATCTCGGTCAGCACGCCACCGGACGCGCGCATCGTCGACGACGCCATCAGCGCTCAGGTCACGCAGGCTGCGGCATCCGTCATGGGTTCCACGATCTCCTCGGCGACCCTCGACAACGTGTTCCTCGGATTCACGACGCTCGGCGACCAGCTGGGGAGCGCCGCAGACGGCGCGCATCAGCTCGCCGACGGTGCACGTCAGGCGGCCGACGGCGCTGCGGCGCTGCCGAGCGGCGCGGCGCAGCTCGCCGACGGCGCGACCGGCATCGCGACCGGAGCCGGCTCGCTCGGCTCGGGTCTCGATACGATCGCCTCGGGCATCTCGCAGTCCTCGAGCGGAGCTTCGCAGCTCGCCGGCGGCGTGCGTCAGGTCGTCGCGGGGGTGGGTGATCCGCAGCTGGTGAACGCCGCGAACACCGCGGCGGCCGAGGCGAGCACCTCCGCCTCTCAGACCGCCGCGCTGGCCGCCTCGGTGGGCGGGGTCGCGCAGACGAGCGGCGGGCTGTCGGCGACGCTGGGCGACCTCAGTGCGCAATGCTCCGCGTCCGGCGGGTCGGCGCAGTTCTGCGGCGAGCTCGCCGACGCCGCCGGTGTCGCCGCGTCCACAGCGGGTGCCGCGGGTGCGGCTGCCGGCGACGCCGTCACGGCCGCGCGCAGTGCCGGCACCGCCAGCGGGTACGCCGGCCCCACGGCGAGCGGCATCCAGACCCTCACCACCCAGACGAGCGCCGGTCTCACCGAGATCGCGAACCAGACCGACGCCCTGGCATCCGGTCTCGGACAGCTCGCCTCCGGCACGACGCAGTCCGCCGACGGCGCCCGCGCGCTCGAGTCCGGCGCAAGCCAGCTCGCAGACGGCGCGACGCAGCTGTCGACCGGTGCCGGCACACTCGCCACCGGGGTGAGCACTCTCGCCGACGGTACGTCGTCGCTCGCGGACGGCCTCACGACCGCGGCATCGTCACTGCCGTCCTACACCGACTCCGAGGCGCAGAACCTCGCGGATGTCGTCAGCAACCCGGTGACCGCCGACGGCGCCGGCACGTCATTGTTCGGGGCATCCGCTGTGCCGCTGCTCGCGACCCTCGCCCTCTGGGTCGGCGGGCTCGCCTCATTCATCGCCCTGCAGGCCGTCACCCGGCGCGCGCTCGCATCACGGCGGCCGTCGGCGTTGCTGGCGCTGCGCAGCTTCGCCCCGGGCGCGCTGATCGGCCTGCTGCAGGGCCTCGCTGTGGCGGCGGTCGTACAGTCGGCCGCCTCCTACTCGTGGGCTGACTGGTGGGCGTTCGCCGGCATCGCCGCACTGACAGGGGTGGCGTTCGCCGCTGTCAACCAGGCGCTGGTCGCGCTTCTGCGCGGCTTCGGTCGCTGGGTGGCCGCGCTGGTCGCCGTGCTCGTGGTTGCAACCGGAGTGGTCTCCACCATCCCCGGGTGGCTCGCCGGCATCGCGGGGTTCATGCCCACCGCGCCGGCGTACGACGCCATGCTCGGCGCCCTCGCCGGCGCCGGAGGGATCGGGGCCGGCATCGCCGGACTCGTCATTTGGACCGTCCTGTCGCTGGCCGTGACCGTGATCGTCGTGACGAGGAAGCGCTCGATCGCCGTGCGCGATCTGGTCGCGGCATCCGCTCTGCCCGCCTGAACCGGGCCCGGGCCGGGTGCGCGCCGCAGCCGGCCCGGCCCGGCGCACGCCGATGGCCCCACTCCTTCAGAGGCCGGAGTGTGACGTTCCGCGTGGACGCATCCGGCAGGGTTCGGCCACCGGCCGTCGCCGCCGGGGCCATTCACGTTCGAAGGCCAGAGTGTGACGTTCCGCGTGGACGCATCCGGCAGGGTTCGGCCACCGGCCGTCGCCGCCGGGCCATCCACGTTCGAAGGCCAGAGTGTGACGCGAAGTGGCGACGAACCCGGCGATCTTTGGCCCAGAGCTCGTTCCTCCCCATGGGAGACATCGGTTGAAGCATCCACCGGTCTGATCCCGGCGATGTGCAGGGTCTTTCCGACGCGGTCTACTCGACGAGTGCACCCGAGCCCACTCCCCCCGCAGTTGAGAAACCGCGCTTTCCGCGTCGGTGAGGCGCTCGACGCGGGTGTGACACCCCGACGGCTCCGTGCACGCGACCTGGAAGCGCCGTTCTACGGAGTGCGGCGCATGCGCAACCGTCAGGACATCGACGCCCCGTCGGGTCTGCTCACGAGTGACCAGCGATACGCCGCTGTCGACCGAGCGTGTCGCGCCCTTCTGCCGCGCATGTCACCAGAGCACTTCTTCAGCGGCAAGACCGCCGCCGCCCTGTGGCGACTCCCGCTCCCCTCGTCCGTGCCCGTGCTGCCCCTCGACGTATCCGGAGTCGCGCCGCGCCGCGCGCCGCGCACCCCCGGTGTGAACGCCTCGCGTATGCAGGTCGATCCGCGCCGGGACCTCACGCGGTTTGCAGGACTCCCCGTCACCCGTCCGGCGGAGACGTGGGCTCAGCTGGCCACATCTCTCACCACCGACGAGCTGATCATCGTGGCCGACGCGCTGGTCGGGCGACGCGTCCTCGCCTCGGTCGAAGAACTGCATCGCGCCGCGCATCGCCTGCGAAGGGTCGGGGTGTCACGACTGGACGCCGCGATGAAGGAAGTTCGGACGGGGAGCGAGTCGCCGCGAGAGACCGAGACCCGCCTCGTCCTCGTGCGAGGAGGCCTGCCCGAACCGATGCTCAATTGGGAGCTTCGCGACGCGGACGGGAGCCTCGTCGCACGCCTCGACATGGCGTTTCCCCACTATCGCGTGTGCGTCGAATACGACGGCCGTCATCACGCCGAAGACCCCCGGCAGTTCGCACGTGACGCCGACCGCTGGGACGCTCTGCTGTCAGCCGGTTGGGTCAACGTGCGCGTCCTCGCGCACCACTACAACGATCCAAGACGACTGATTCTGGATCGCGCACGTGCCGCCCTCCTGGCTCGAGGGTGGCAGCCATGAATGCGCGCCTCGTGACAGCAGTGGCGGACCGAATTCCGCCACCGAAATCGAGGCGTGTTCCGCCCGATCAGCGGATCGAATCAGGTGAGTCCCGAGTAGACGTGCAGGCCCTTGAAGAACATGTTGACGATCGTGAAATTGAACATGACCGCACTGAAGCCGATGATCGAGAGCCAGGCCGACCGGGTGCCGCGCCAGCCGCGCGTGGCGCGGGCGTGGATGTAGCCGGCGTAGAGGACCCAGATCACGAAGGTCCAGACCTCCTTTGTGTCGAAACCCCAGTAGCGGCCCCACGCGTCATTGGCCCAGATGGAGCCCGCGATCAGCGTGAAGGTCCAGAAGATGAATCCGAGGATCGCGAACCGGTACGCGAGCGATTCGAGGGTGTCGGCGGAGGGCAGGGTCCGCAGGAACGCGGGTCCCGTCTTCACCGCGGGCGATCCGGCCTCGACCGCGACGGCAGCGATGACCTTGCGCTCGCGTCGGGCCTGGAGGAGCTGCACGACCGAGAGCCCGAAGGCGAGGGCGAACAGCGCGGTGGCGAGCGAGGCGACGAACACGTGCACGACCAGCCACACCGACTTGAGCGGGTCGGCGAGGGGCGTGATCTCGACGTAGAACTGCAGTGCGGTGCCACCGAGCAGCAGCACGATCATCCCGGTGATGAACGTGCCGAGGAAGCGCAGGTCGTAGCGGAACAGCACGACCAGGTAGACGGCGACGATCAGCATCGTGCCCGTCAGCGCGAACTCGTACATGTTCGACCACGGCACGCGGCCGGCCGCGATGCCGCGCGTCACGTCGGCGGCGACGTGGAAGAGGAAGCCCAGAAGAGTCAGCGACGTGCCGATGCGCGCCCACGTCTGCTTGACGCGCTTGCCGGGCCGCGCCTGCATGGCTTCCTCGGCCGCACGCTCGTCGACACGGAGTCGATCAGCCGCGGCGGACCCACCGACGGTCGTGCCCGCACCGCCGGCGGTGACCAGCTGACGGGACCGCTCGGTCGCGGCGTACCGCTCGGTCGCGGCGTCCCGCTCCGCGGCGCCCCGCGCGTCGACGGCGAGCGCCGACCGGCGGGAGAGGTCGATGGCGTACGCGATGAACGCGAGGGCGTAGACCGCGATCGCGGTCCAGACCAGCAGGACCGAGACGGAATCCAGCGTGAGCGTGTCGGTTGCGGGCATGCCCCCATTCTACGCGCGGTCGGATGCCTCACCGGCGGGTGACTGCGACCGTACGCGGTCTGCGCGCAGCACTGTTTCGAGCGCGTCCCCGTGCTTCTGCGAGACCTGTTCCACCGCCGCCCGGAGCGCCGGATCCTCGCCGCGGGCGAGGCCCGCGTACTCGATGCGGACGGTGTTTCCGTCGGGGGTCGCCTTGACCCACATGCGACGACGCGGCACGAAGAGCGCGGCCAGCAGCCCCGCCAGCGAGAGGATCGCGAACGTGAGCACCCAGGGCCCCGCGGCGTCGCGGTGGATGGAGAGCGACGCGAAGCGCTTGACCGATGCGCCCTCGCCGTCGAGGGACTCGTCGTCGAACGTGACGGAGCCCCATCCATTGGGCAGTTGGGCGCTCTGGCCGGGCACGAGCTCGATCGAGGACGCGTCCGTGTCCATGCCGGTCAGCTTCGTCATGCTCGACGTGTCGAGCGTGTAGACCGAGCGCGGGGTGCCGTCGTCGATACCCAGGTCGCCGGCGTACACGTTCAGCGTCAGTGTCGGGTACACCAGGTCGCCGAACACCGAGGTCAGCGCCCCGCTGTCGAGCTTCTGCGCGGTCGGGTAGAAGAAGCCCACGAGACCGAGCTGCTCGGGAAGCCCGTCCGGCACCTTGATGACGCCGAGCGAGGTCAGGTTCGCGTCCTGCGGCAGGAACGGCACCGAATCGTGGAAGACGACGTCACCGGCCGCGTTGCGCACGGTCAGCGTGGGGGCGTAGCCGTTGCCGAGCAGGTAGACGCGGTCGCCGGCGATCGTGAGCGGGTGGTTGACCCGCACGACGCCGTCGGTCGGGTCCTGGCCCGACAGCTGGGTCGTCACATGTGCGGCGAAGTCGCCCGCCTGGCCGCCTCCGGCGGTGCCGGGCGCCTGGTAGGTGACATCGAAGCTGTCGAGCGTCATCGAGTAGGGCGTCAGGCGCTCCGGATCCACGAACCTCCCGGGGTTGAACGAGGAGTAGTCGGTGAGCGCGTTGACGAACGTCGTCCCTTCGACCACGACACGCTGGCCGGTGTAGGTGAAACCTCCGCCGAGGCCGACGGCGATGAGCACGCCGATCAGGGCGATGTGGAAGACGAGGTTCCCCGTCTCGCGCAGGTACCCGCGCTCCGCCGACACCGAGAGGGCACCGCGCGCGTCGTAGCGCTCGACACGGTAACCGGCGCGTTTCAGCTGGGCCGCCGCCAGATCGATGGCCGAGCCCGCCACGCCCGCGGCATCCTGCCCCGGCGCCAGCTCCACGAACGACTCGGTGTGATCGTCGAGGCGCGACAGCCGCGCGGGGGTGCGCGGCGGACGGGCGCGCAGTGCCTTCCAGTGGTGCTTCGTGCGCGGGATGACGCACCCGATGAGCGAGACGAACAGCAGGATGTAGATCGACGAGAACCACGCGGACGAGTACACGTCGAACAGCTGCAGCCTGTCGAGTACGGGCGCGAGGTCGGGGTTGTCGGTGTAGTACTGCGTGACCCCGTTGGGGTCGGCACTGCGCTGCGGCACGATCGAGCCCGGGACGGCGGCGATCGCGAGCAGCAGCAGCAGTACGAGCGCGGTGCGCATGCTCGTGAGCTGGCGCCACGCCCAGCGCGCCCACCCGAGCGGGCCGAGCGCCGGCTGCGTGATCGACCCGTCGTCGGACTCCGACGGGGTGCGGTCGCCGACTGCGACGCCGTCGATGTGGTCGGAGGGGCGGAGCGGGTCGCCCGAGCCGGAGCCCCGCCCGGTCCCACGCGACTCAGATGGGGAGCGGGACACCGAGCAGCACCCCCTGCAGCTGCGACATCAGAGCGGTCCACACGCCGGAGACCATCAGCACGCCGAGCAGCACGAGCAGAGCGCCGCCGATGAGGTTCACGGTGCGGATATGCCGTCGCAGGAATGACACCGAGCGGGTCGCCCACCCGAATCCGAGCGTCAGCAGGACGAACGGGATGCCGAGGCCCAGGGAGTACGCGAGTCCGAGAAGGGCACCGCGCCCGGCGGAGGCCGAGTCCAGGGACATCCCCAGGATGACGCTGAGGGTGGGGCCGATGCAGGGCGCCCAGCCGATGCCGAGCGCAAGGCCGAGCAGGGGTGCGCCGACGAGTCCGACGTTGCCGCGCACCTGTGGGCGGAACGTGCGCTGGGCCATCCCGAGGGCGCCGATGAACACCAGCCCGAGCAGGATGATGACGACGCCCATGATGCGGGTGATCAGATCGCGGTACTGGATCAGGGCCACACCGAGCGTGCCGCCGAAGATGTTGATGGCCATGAACACCACGGTGAAACCGGCGATGAACAGCAGGACTCCGCCGAGGAGCCGACCGCGCGAAGGCGCATCCGCACCCGTCGGAGTATCCTCACCCGCACCCGCACCCGCACCCGGCGCGGAGTCGACGGTCGTCCCCCGGCCGACCGCGACGGCGGTCGGGGCACGGCGCGGCTGGACTGCTCCGCCGATGAAGCCGAGGTAACCCGGCACGAGGGGCAGGACGCACGGCGAGAGGAATGACACGAGCCCCGCCAGGACGGCGATCGGCACCGCGACCCAGAGCGCCCCGCCGGCGACGATCTCGTTCACGAGGTCTCCGCGATGGCGTCGGAGACGAGGGAACTGAGGATGGACTCGTCCTCCTCCGACACGGCTCCGATGATGCGGGCGGCGACGCGTCCCTGGGTGTCGAGCACCAGCGTCACGGGCGTGGCGCTGAGCGGCGCGACGGCCGCGAACGCGAGGGTCACTTTTTTGTCGTTGATGTCGATCACGCTGGGATACGTCACGCCGTAGTCCTGCGCGAAGCTCGCGGCGGTCGCAGCCTGGTCGTACGAGTTCACGCCGAGGAATGACGCACCCTGTCCGTCGAACCGCTTCCAGACGCTCTCGAGCACCGGCGCCTCGGCCCGGCACGGACCGCACGCGGCGTACCAGAAGTTGACGACGAGCACTTCGTCCGCGTAGTCGCTGCTCGACACGGCCTCGCCGCTCTCGGTCGTTCCGGCGAACTCGACGGCCGGACCGCGCTGATCGGCGGGGATCTCGACGACGCGGAAGTCGCCCGCGATGTAGCCCTTGTTGTCACCGCTCCGGTACTGATCGGCCAGCGGGTCGTTCGCGCACGCGGTCATCCCCAGCATCACACCGAGGGCGAGGACGACGGATGCCGCGCGCCTGCCCTTCCCGGCGATGCCACGTCTCCCGCGCATCACACGGCCCCCACGTCGATCGACCCCACGGTGCTGGCGGGCTCGGCATAACCGACCTCCACCCAGTGGCCGTCGCGCTGTTCGAAGCTCGTCACGCTCGACAGGCCGCAGCGGCGCTTGCGGGGATCGTGGCGGGCGGGCTCTCCGGCGACCCAGAGGTGGGTGACCCAGATCGGCAGCTGGTGAGACACGATCACGACATCGCCGCCGTCGACGCGGGTCCAGGCATCCGTCATCGCCGCGTCCATCCGGGCGATGATCTGCTCGTACGGTTCGCCCCAGCTGGGCACCGCGGGCTTTCGCAGGTGCCGCCAGTTGAGGGGGTTCATGACCGCCCGCTTCATGACCTTGCCCTCGAAGACGTTGGTCGGCTCGATGACGCGCTCATCGATCAGCGGCTCGATGCCGAACAGATCGGTGAACGGTCGGGCGGACTCCTGAGCGCGCTGCAGCGGCGAGCAAACGAGGCTCGAGATCGGGCGCTCCCACGCGTGGACGTGATCCGCCGCCTGGCGCGCCATTCTGCGGCCCTCGACGCTCAGCCCGAAGTTCGGGAGTCGGCCGTAGAGCACGTGGTCGGGGTTGTGAACCTCCCCGTGACGCACGAGATGGAGGCGGTCGGCAGGCACCCTCCCATTCTACGCGGGGCGGGTCTGGGCGCGGGCTGGGGAGGAGCTATGCACGGCGCTCCTCAGGGCGTCAGTCGCCGGATGCCGCGGCATCCGCTCGCCGCGAACCCACGAGGGATCGGACGCGGACGTACAGGAACCATGCGACACCGACGACGACCGCGGCGATCACGATGTACTGCAGGATGTCGGCGTACTGCTCGACGACGTGCCACGACTCGCCGAGGAGGAACCCGGCCATCACGAACACCGTGTTCCAGATGAGGCTGCCGGCGGTCGTCAGCAGGCCGAACTTCCACAGCGGCATGCGCGTGACTCCCGCGGGGATCGAGATCAGGCTGCGGAAGACGGGGATCATCCGGCCGAAGAAGACGGCCTTGCCCCCGTGGCGCTGGAACCAGCCGACGGTGCGGTCGATGTCCTCGGGGTGCAGCAGCGGGACCCGCGCCGCCACTCGGCGGAGGCGGTCGACGCCGAGCCACGCGCCGATGCCGTAGAGCACCATTGCGCCCACGACGGATCCGAGCGTGGTCCAGACGAGCGCTTCTGCGACGGTGAACGTGCCGCGGCTCGCCGTCAGGCCCGCCATCGGCAGGATGACCTCGCTCGGCAGCGGCGGGAACAGGTTCTCGAGGGCGATCGCCAGTCCTGCGCCCGCGGGGCCGATGACCTCCATGAGCGAGATCGCCCAATCGATGAGGGCCGTCAGCCAGGACGTTCCTGCGTCGGCGGCGGTCAGGGTCGCAGTAGCGGTCATCGGGTGCCTCGCGCTCGGTGATCGTCGGGGTCGTGCGGATGGGGTCGCACTCGTGCAGGGTCGACGTTACGGGGGCAGGGTTACCGGGGGCTGTGAAGGACGTGTGCGCCCGCACCGCCCCGTTCGGGGCCGCAGGCGCGACGGGGCGCCGCGTAGACTGTCCCCTCGTGAGTGAACGCGTTCTTGTCAAGCAGCTTCAGGGTCTCCCCGCTGGTCCCGTGTCCGTTTCGGGATGGGTCGAGACCGTCCGCGACCAGAAGAAGGTGCAGTTCGTCGTCCTGCGCGACGAGAGCGGTGCGGTTCAGCTGGTGAATCCCGCCACGCGTCCCGCCGCGCCCGTTGAGGGTGCGCAGGATGCCGCGACCCAGGACGCCCCCGCGCAGGACGCGGACGCGCTCGCGCTGACCTCCCTCATCTCGGAGTTGTCGACGGGGACGTTCCTCACCGTCACCGGCGAGCTCAAGCACGACGAGCGCGTCAAGCTCGGCGGAGTGGAGATCAAGGTCGGCGCGCTCGAAGTGTCGTCCGCCGCGCTCCCCGAGACGCCGATCGCCGCCGACTCCGGCCTGGACAAGCGCATGGACTGGCGTTTCCTCGACCTGCGTCAGCGACGGAACAACCTGATCTTCCGCGTCTCGACCACCCTCGAGCACGCGTTCCGCACCTACTGGGTGGAGCGCGACTACATCGAGCTGCACACTCCGAAGTTGATGTCGAGCCCGTCCGAGTCGAACGCCGAGCTGTTCTCGCTGGAATATTTCGGTGACCAGACCGCCTACCTCGCGCAGAGCCCGCAGCACTACAAGCAGATGGCGCAGTCAGCAGGGTTCGGGAAGATCTTCGAGATCGGCGACGTCTATCGGGCCGATCCGTCGTTCACGAGCCGCCACGCGACCGAATTCACCTCCGTCGACGCCGAGATCAGCTGGATCGATTCGCACGACGACGTCGCCCGCATGCAGGAGGAGCTGCTCGCCTTCGCGATCGCCGCTGTCAAGGAGAAGCACGGCGCGGAGATCGAGGAGCTCTTCGGCGTCACGGTCGAGGTGCCCACCGTGCCGTTCCCGCGCATCCCTCTCGCCGATGCCCGCGACATCGTGGCGGCGCGCGGCCACGAGACGCAGCGCACCGATGGCGACCTCGAGCCGGAGGGTGAGCGCCAGGTGTCGGCGCACGTCAAGGAGCAGTTCGGCCACGACTTCGTGTTCGTGACCGACTACCCGTTCGAGATCCGGCCGTTCTACCACATGAAGGACGAGCAGACCGGGCTGACCAAGAGCTACGACCTGCTGTACAAGGGTGTGGAGATCACGACCGGAGCCCAGCGCGAGCACCGCATCGACGTGCTCGAAGCGCAGGCGCTCGAGAAGGGTCTCGCCCTGGAGGGCATCGAGCACTACCTCGACTTCTTCCGCTACGGCACGCCCCCGCACGGCGGCTTCGGCATGGGTCTGGCGCGCGTCCTGATGCTGCTGCTCGGTGAGTCCTCCATCCGCGAGGTCACCTTCCTCTTCCGGGGCCCCACCCGGCTCGCGCCCTGAGCTCGATCCCGATCCATCAGCTGCCGTCAACCAGCTGTTCAGCCAGAACTGGTCGACCCGTCACCTGGCCTGCATAGGTTCCTCGTACCCCCGATCGATGCGCTCACGCGCGGATATCGGTGTGCCCACCCGAGAGGAACCCACCATCGCCATGTCCCCCACCGCACGCCTTCTCCGATTGGGCGGCATCAGCACCGCCCTCCTCGTCAGCGCCTCGCTCGTCCTGGCAGGATGCTCATCGTCTTCCGCAGGATCGACCACGGACTCGGGCGTCGACGCCGCGACCGCGACCGCTCTGACGGACTTCGGCTCCCTCGCCGACCTCGAGGCCGCCGCGAAAGCGGAGGGCAAGCTGAACGTCATCGCGCTCCCCCGCGACTGGGCCAACTACGGCGAGATCCTCGATCTCTTCGCGAGCCGTTATCCCGAGATCACGATCGACGAGCAGTCGCCCGATGTGTCCAGCGCCGAAGAGATCCAGGCAGCGAAGACGAACGAGGGCCTCGACACCGCCCCCGACGTGTTCGACCTCGGCCTCGCCGTCGCACTCCAGAACACCGCGGAGTTCGCGCCCTACAAGGTGGAGACCTGGGACGAGATCCCCGACGCCCTCAAGGAGTCGACCGGACTGTTCGTCGGCGATTACGGCGGATACATGTCGATCGGCTACGACTCGTCGAAGTTCGCCGCGCCGAAGACGCTCGACGACCTGCTCGACCCGGAGTACAAGGCCGCCGTGGCGATCAACGGCGACCCCACGCAGGCCGGCGCCGCCTTCGCGGCCGTCGGCTTGGCGACCGTGCAGAGCGACGGCACGCTGGATGACTTCCAGCCCGGCATCGACTTCTTCTCGAAGCTGAGCAAAGCGGGCAACATGCTCAAGGTCGACGTCACGACCGCGACCATCGCCAGCGGTGAGACTCCGGTCGTGTTCGACTGGGACTACCTGAACACCACTCACGCGGCCGACAACCCGGCCTGGAAGGTCGAGGTCCTGCCGGGCACCGGGTACGCCGGCTACTACAACCAGGCCATCAACAAGAACGCGCCGCACCCGGCCGCGGCACGTCTCTGGCAGGAGTTCCTCTACAGCGACGACGTGCAGAACCTGTGGCTCAAGGGCGGCGCTCGTCCGGCGCGCATGCAGGCGATGACCGACGCCGGCACGATCGACGCGACGGCCGCTGCGGCTCTGCCCGAAGCACCGACCGAGACGGTCGTCCCGACTGAGGCCCAGAGCACCGCCGCCGGCACCCTGCTCGGCCAGAACTGGGCCGCTGCGGTCCAGTGACGACCCTCGGTCAGGTCGTCGGTCCTCCGCGGGACCGCGCCCCCGCCCCCGCGCCAGCTGGGCATGGCTGGGGCTCGCTCCCTTCACCGCGTACATCCTGCTGTTCCTCGCTCTGCCGACGGTGCTCGCGATCGGATCAGGGCTCTTCGACGCGAACGGGGCGTTCACCCTCGACAACATCGCCGCCCTGGCGGACCCCGTGCTGCTTTCCACGTTCTGGAACTCGACCTGGCTTTCGCTCCTGACCGCCGTCGTCGGCGCCGTCGTGGGCGCGCTCGTCTGCTACGCGATGCTGGGTCTGCCCGAGACCGGCGCGGTGCGCACATTCGTCGATGCCGCGGCCGGTGTGCTCGCGCAGTTCGGCGGCGTCATGCTGGCGTTCGCCTTCATCGCCACGATCGGCCTCCAGGGCCTCGTGACCCGGCTGCTGCTGGACGTGTTCGGCGTCGACATCTTCGCGGACGGGCCGTGGATCTACGAGCTCCCCGGCCTGATCCTCCCCTACATCTACTTCCAGGTGCCGCTCATGGTGATCACGTTCATGCCGGCGCTGTCCGCGCTCAAACCCCAGTGGGCGGAGGCGAACCTCACCCTCGGCGGCACGCGTGGAGGGTTCTGGCGTCACGTCGGCATCCCCGTCCTGGCGCCATCGTTCCTCGCGAGCCTCCTGCTGCTCTTCGCGAACGCCTTCTCGTCGTACGCGACCGCTGCGGCTCTCGCCAGCCAGGGGTCGCAGATCGTCCCTCTCCAGATCCGCACGGCGCTCACCAGCGAGACCCTCCTCGGTCGCGAGAATCTGGCGGGGTCGCTCGCGCTCGGGATGATCGTCGTGGTGGCGGTCGTCATGTTCGCGTATTCGCTGATCCAGCGTCGCGCCGCACGGTGGCAGTCGTGAAGGGTCTGGCCCCGTCGCGTACCGTCCGATGGATCGTCGGCGTCGTCGTGGGCGTCCTGTTCGCCCTGCCGCTCGTCTCGACACTGCTCTACACGTTCCGCGACGGTGACGGAGTGTCGCTCGTGCACTGGGCGAGCCTGTTCGACCCCGCGAAGCGCTCCGTGTTCGCCCCGATCTGGGTGGGACTGTCCAACTCGCTCGTCCTCGCGATCGTGACGGTCGCGATCGTCCTGCTCCTGCTCGCCCCCACGATGGTGTTCGTCGCCCTGCGCTTCCCCGCGCTCCGCCGCCCGTTCGAGTTCCTCGTGCTGCTCCCGATCTCGATCCCGGCGATCGTGCTCGTGGTGGGGCTCGCCCCGATCTATCTGCAGATCGGGCGCACCTTCGGCACCGGCGCGTGGACGCTCGCATTCGCGTACGGCATCACGGTGCTTCCGTTCGCATACCGTTCGATCCAGGCATCGATCGACGCGGTCGACATCCGCACGCTGTCCGAGGCGGCCCGCAGTCTCGGCGCGGGATGGCTCACCGTGTTCCTGCGGGTGCTCGTTCCCAATCTGCGGCCGGGGCTGCTCGCGGCATCCCTCATCTCGGTCGCGGTCGTGCTCGGCGAATTCACCATCGCGTCGCTGCTCAACAGGCAGGTGCTGCAGACCGCGCTCGTCGTGGTCAACAAGATCGACGCCTATGCCGCCGCGATGTTCACCCTCATGGCACTCGCCTTCGCACTGGCGCTGCTCCTCGTCATCGGGCGGGCCGTTCGGCCGCGCCCCGGAAGGAAGACCTCATGACCACCGCCGATCTGCCTCCCCGCGCCCTGCCCCGGACCACCGACAACGCCCTCCTGGCGGAGGCCGGAGAAGGCACCCGCGTGCAGTTCGAGGGCGTCGTCAAGGACTACGGCACGACGCGCGTCCTCCACGGCGTGGATCTGGATGTCGCTGCCGGCGAGTTCGTGTCCCTGCTCGGCCCCTCGGGCTGCGGCAAGACGACGGCGTTGCGCGTCCTGGCCGGCCTGGAAGTCGCCACCAGCGGATCCGTCCTCCTCGGCGGACGGGACGTATCGCGCGTCCCCACCAACAAGCGCGACATCGGAATGGTCTTCCAGTCGTACTCGCTCTTCCCACACCTCCGCGTCGCCGACAACACGGCATTCGGTCTGCGACGTCGCGGCGTCGGCAGGGTGAAGGCCAACGCCCGCGCCGCCGACGCGCTCGACCTCGTCGGACTCGCTCATCTCGCCGAGCGGTACCCGCACGAGCTGTCTGGCGGGCAGCAGCAGCGCGTGGCGCTGGCACGGGCTCTGGTCACGGAGCCCCGGGTGCTTCTCCTGGACGAGCCGCTCTCGGCACTCGACGCAAAGGTACGCGTTCAGCTCCGCGACGAGATCCGCCGCATTCAGCTGCGCCTCGGGATCACGACGGTGTTCGTCACCCACGACCAGGAGGAGGCCCTGGCGGTCTCGGACCGCATCGCCGTCATGAGCGCCGGCACGATCCAGCAGATCGGTACACCCGAAGACCTCTACCTTCGTCCGCGGACGGCGGATGTCGCGGCGTTCGTCGGCGTCTCCAGCGTGGTGCCGGGCGTCGTCTCCGGGGGCGCGCTCACGGTGTGGGGCATCGGTCTCCCGCTGCAGGATGCCCAGCGCGACGGCGAGGTGGACGTGTTCGTGCGTCCCGAGAACGTGCGATTCGCGACCGAGACCGAGCCGGGCGTGGACGCCATCGTGCAGGAGAGCACTTTTCTGGGCAGCTTCCGCCGCACGCTCGTGCGCACCCCCGACGGCACGCTGGTCCGGCTGCAGCATCCCGCCGACGAACGTGTGGAGTACGACGAGCGGGTGCGGATCGCGCTCCTTCCGCGGGAGGTCATCGTCCGACCCCGGAGCTAGTCGCTCCGCTGCGCGGCGATCAGGGCCTCACGCAGTCGAGCGGGAGACACCCGCCAGTGGGCGTGCAGACCGCCGTCGATCAGAACGACGGGGATCTTCTCCCACCAGAGCTCGTACAGCGCCGGATCCGCGGCGATCGACGATTCCCGCACGTCGATGCCGTCGGCGATGTCGTCCGGCAGGTCAGCGAGCACCGCGTCGACCACGTCGTGCGCGACGTCGCAGAGATGACAGTCCGGCTTACCGATGAGAGTCAATGTCGTCACCGGACCAGCCTAAGGACACGGAGCAGCCCGAGGACGTCCGCGGCGCTCAGCTCTCGAGCGGGTACCCCGACTGGATCCACTCGCCGGTTCCGCCGTCGACGTTCGTCACGTCGTATCCGCGCGCTTCGAGCGCCTGCACGACGCGGCCGGAACGACCGCCGACCTGGCAGATGACATCGAACGCGCCGTCGGGGAGATCGTCGAGGTGCTCACCGATGGTGGACATCGGGAGGTTCACGGCTCCGGGGACGTGGCCGGCCGCATACTCGTCCGGTTCACGCACGTCGATGAGGGGAACACCCTCGCGCTCACTGAGCTGCTGCACGGTGATCGACTTCACGGGTGGCTCCTCGATGACTCGGTCCGGATGGGTGGACAGACACGAAGCGCCCGTCCGGTGGACAGGCGCTCGGTGCAGTGCAGCGCTCGCGATCGCGGCGCCACGTCTCTACTTCTTGTTGCGACGCTGGTGGCGAGTCTTGCGAAGCAGCTTGCGATGCTTCTTCTTCGCCATACGCTTGCGGCGCTTCTTGATGACTGAACCCACGGAAAACCTCACTATGTCTGGGGTCTGGACGAGCGGACCGGCCTGGTCCGCTACATCCGGGAACGGAGTTTTACGGAAAACACCTCGGATCAGTCTATCCCACCCGCCGCGCCGAGAACTGCGCGCGGGCGGTCTGCGCGGGCGACCGGCTCAGCCGACGTCGGCGATGGGGCGCTGAAGCGCCGCCGTGACCGCGGTTTCGGGCACCCGGTAGCTGCGCCCGAAGCGCACGGCAGGCAGCTCGCCCGAGTGCACGAGGCGATACACGGTCATCTTCGAGACGCGCATGATGTCAGCGACCTCGGCGACGGTGAGGAATCTCACGTCCGGCAGTTCGGGCATGGTCCCCTCCATACGATCCAGATGTGCTGTTGCATGTCCCAGTGCGACACACTCTATGGCCCGCGCGGGACGCGTGTAAACCCGTGTGATCACTGGGCGGCATGAGGGACCTGTGAGGAGTGTGACGCGTGTGACGGGCGCGCGCCGGCGTTCAGCGTCCGGGCAGCTTCTTGAAGGCGCTCGCCACGGCGTGCTTCGCTGAGGCCGCAGCCCGGCCGACCACGTCGGCCGCGTGCGCGGCGCCATCCGGGAGGGCGGAGGTCGCCATCGCGCTCTGCACGTCGGCGTCGTCCACCAGGAACGGCACGAGCCAGTCGTCGATCTCGTCCAGCGGCGCGCGCAAGAGGCTGTAGTAGCGGTGCTGGCCCTCTTCGCGCACCGAGACGAGCTCCGCCTCCCGCAGCACCTTGAGGTGCTTGGACACCGTCGGCTGACTCACACCCAGGTCCTGCACGATGTGCGACACACTCGTTCCGCGGCCGTTCGCATCCGAGCGATCCAGAAGCAATTGCAGGATGTCGCGACGCGTGCCGTCCGCGATCACGTCGAAGATGTCCGCCATGTGCTTAGGCTAGTGGCGCGAGGCCCGGAGTACCATGACAGGGGTCTCCGGACGAAGGGGGCGACCGCATGACGGGCGACCCCGCCTCACGCCGCGAGCGACTCTCGGTGCGCCGACGATGGGCGGAGCTCTTCGATCGCCTCCGCGATCTCACGACCGCGTCGCCCGCGCGCTTCGCCGTGAGCGTCTTCGTCATCCTGATCATGCTCTTCACGGCGCTGCTTTCGCTGCCGATCGCCGCCGCCGACGGACGGCGCACCGCCTTCGCGGACGCGCTCTTCACCGCGGTCTCCACGATCTGCGTCACGGGACTGTCCACGGTCGACATGGGCAGCCACTGGTCGCCCATCGGACAGGTGATCATCTACATCGGCGTCAACGTCGGAGCTCTGGGGGTGCTGACCCTCGCCTCGATCCTCGGACTCGTCATCTCGCGCCGGCTCGGTCTGCGCGCGAAGCTCATCGCCGCCGGCGACTCGAACCCGATGCGCGCCCACGGCGGCCCGGTCAACGAGGGGCAGACGGTGCGCCTCGGCGAAGTCGGAAGCCTGCTCGCGACCGTCGCCCTGTCGACCCTCATCATCGAGGCGGTACTCGCGGTGCTGCTCTACCCGGCGCTGCTCCTCGGCGGCGTCGACCCGCTGTCGGCGCTGTGGGAGGCCCCGTATTACGCGGCGATGTCCTTCACGAACACCGGCTTCACACCGAATCCCGAAGGCCTCGCGCCCTTCGCGCACGACTACTACTTCCTGATGGTCATCATGGCCGGGGTGTTCCTCGGGTCGATCGGGTTCCCCGTCATCTACACGCTCGCACGGCACCGCTGGCACGTCCGCCGCTGGTCGCTGCACGCCAAGCTGACGCTGATCACGACCGTGATCCTGTTCTTCGCGGGCGCCGCGATGTTCCTCCTGCTCGAGCACAGCAATCCGCGGACGTACGGAAGCATGGACGCCTGGGACACGGTCTTCCAGTCCTTCTTCGTCTCGGCGATGACGCGGTCGGGCGGCTTCTCGGTCGTCGACATGGGCGACTTCTACGGGTCGTCGCTCGTCGTCGGATCCATGCTGATGTTCATCGGCGGAGGCTCGGCGTCGACGGCCGGAGGCATCAAGGTCACCACGCTGGCCGTGCTCGCCCTCGCGGTGTTCTCCGAGGCCAAGGGCCGCCCCTCCGTGCAGGCCTTCGGTCGCCGCATCCCGAGCGATGTCCAGCGCGTGGCGCTGTCGGTGGTGGCATGGGGTGCGACGATCGTCGCCATCTCGACGATCACGATCACGCAGATCACGGGCGCTCACGTCGAGATGGTGCTCTTCGACGTCATCTCGGGATTCGCCACGGTCGGCCTCTCCACCGGCCTGACGGCGGAGCTGCCGGATCCTGCGATCTACGTCATGGCCCTGACGATGTTCATGGGACGCGTTGGTACAGTGACACTCGCCGCGGCGGTGGCCGCGTCGAACCGTTCGCAGCTCTACTCGCTGCCGGTGGAAAGGCCGATCGTTGGTTGAGCAGATCCGCGGAGACGCGCCCGTCCTCGTCATCGGCCTCGGGCGCTTCGGTGCGGCGTGCGCCGGCGAACTCGACCGGCTGGACCGCGACGTCCTGGCGATCGACGGCAACCTCGACCTCGTCCAGAAGTGGTCGGAGCGCGTGACCCATGCCGTGCAGGCGGACGCGAAGAACATCGACGCCCTCCGGCAGATCGGCGCGCAGGACTTCCAGGTCGCCGTCGTGGCCGTCGGCTCGAGCATCGAGGCATCCGTCCTCATCACCGCCAACCTGGTCGACCTGAAGGTGCCGCAGATCTGGGCGAAGGCCGTGTCGCAGTCGCACGGCAAGATCCTCGCGCGCGTCGGCGCCAACCACGTCATCTATCCCGAGCGCGAGGCCGGCGAACGCGTCGCCCACCTCGTCAGCGGACGGATGCTGGACTTCATCCGCTTCGACGATGATTTCGTGCTCGCCAAGATGTATCCGCCGAAGTTCATCCGGGGCACGGGCCTGAACGACTCGGGCGTGCGGACGAAGTACAACGTCACGGTGGTCGGTGTGAAGAGCCCCGGCAAGCCTTTCCGCTACGCCGAGGCCAACACCGTCGTGACCAACCACGACCTGATCATCGTGTCGGGCACGAATAGCGACATCGAGAGATTCGCATCGCTCGATCGCTGACACGCATCTTTACCGGCGGCCCGCCTTCTGCGGGACCGCGTCCGCGTGCGGCCGCTCGACAGCGGCGAACTCGGGGTCCTCGAGCCACGACTTCGTCTTGGCGACCTGGAAGATGATGATCGCGTAGACGGCCTTGGCCACGATGTCGGCGATCGAATAGCCCACCTGCTTCCACACCCAGCCGTCGGCGCCGAGGTCCAGAGCCGGCAGCAGATAGGCGATCGGGTACACGCCCCAGCTCAGCAGAAGAAGGTAGCGCAGCCGACTCAGCGTCCCGCGCACCTCGACGGGCTGCGATGCGAGCGACTTGCTCAGCTGCACGAACAGCACGTACAGGATGAACAGGAACGGAATCGTGGACAGGATTCCGAAGACGGTCCGCACTCCGAGGTCTTCGCTGACCTCGCCGGGGTAGCCCAGGACGATCATCAGGATGGCGGCGGGCACGAGCTGCAGCAGCAGGCGGTTCTGCATCGCGCGGGCCAGAGCGAGCACCGCGACCAGCTCTACGAGGAGAAGCGGCACGGTGAGCAGCCAGTCGACGTAGCGGTAGCCCTCGTTGAACGCGGCACCCGCGGTCTCGGTGTAGTCGCCCGCTCCCCCGACGGCCTCCGTCGTGAAGGCCTCGTTGAACGAATCGAAGATGCGGAAATAGTGGTAGGCGGCGATCCCGCACACGATCAATGCGATCGTGATGGCGGGTCGGTAACGCGGGAGCACCCGCTTCAGCGACACGAGCAGGAAGATGGCCGTGAAGAGCTGTGCGGCGATCACCAGCGAGAGCGAGTTGTAGACCGTCGAGAATTGTGCGGCGGTCAAGAGGTCGGGTATCACGTCTGACTCCTTCATCATCGGGTGGGCGGGCTGGACGCCGTCTCACTTCAGATACTAACTTAGTTAGTAACTGAGTTACACCCTGCCACAGAGTCTTTCCGATTGCACGCGCTAAGATCGCAATCTGGCGAGGGGACACATGACACAGCACGAGGGACGATCGCACCATCTCGACGCATTTCCTGCGGCGGCGATACGGTTCTCGCGCGCGCTCGATCGCAACCGGGAGCAGATCGCGGCGGACGAGGGACTCTCGGCGAGCGAGCTGCGCACGCTGTTCTACATCGCCGAGCACGTGCGGGTGACACCCAAGCAACTGGCCGATCACATGCACGTCACCACCGCGGCCGTCACCTTCATCTCGCGTCGCCTCGTGGACACCGACATGCTGCAGCGCATCGACCACCCCGATGACCGACGCAGCCTCTACCTCGAGCTGACGCCCAAGGCCCACGCCACGATGGAGCGCATCCACAGCGAGTTCCACGAGATGGTGGCCGGGGCGACGGCGCACCTGGAGGCCGGCGAGGTGGAGGAGTTCACCGCCCACCTCGGCACCGTGGCGGCGACGATCGCCGAGCACACGGCACGGGTCGCGGGCTCCCGGCGAGCCGCGGCGCTCTAGAGTCCTCGTCGCGCGAGCGTGATCAGCCCGCGGCGAGTTCGCGTGCGCGCGCCAGCGCGGCGTCCGTGGCCTCGGCGAACACCACGTCGAGGTGCGCATCCTGCAGAACCGCGATCGCCCGCTCGGTCGTGCCCTTCGGGCTGGTGACACGCCGGCGCAGCTCGGCGGGGTCCTCACCCGAGGCCTGGAGGAGGGCTGCCGCGCCGATGAAGGTCTGCTCCGCCATGATGCGCGCCTCGGCATCGGTGAAGCCCTTGCCGACCGCGGCCTTCGTCAGCTCCTCGACGAGCAGGAACACGTAGGCGGGCCCGGAGCCGGAGATGGTCGAGAGCGCGTCGATCTGGTCCTCCCCCACCTCCACGACCACCCCGCACGTCTCGAAGAGGCGGCGCACCAGCTGCCGATCCTCCGTCGAGACCCCGGGGGCGGGCGCCAGCCCCGTCACCGCCTCGCCGACGATGGCGGGGGTGTTCGGCATCGAGCGGAGCACGGCGACATCCGGCCCGAGGATCGAGGTGAACGTCTCGATCGTCACCCCCGCCGCGAGCGAGACCACGATCGTGCCGGGGCGCAGCGCGGGCGCGATCTCGCGCAGCAGGTCGGGCACCATGGCGGGTTTGACGCCCACGAGCACGATGCGAGCGGATGCCGCGGCCTCCCTGTTCCCCTCGGGATGCGACGCCAGATCGACCGAGGTCACACCCGCGAGATGAGCGAGGGAAACCGCCTTCGCCGGGGTGCGGTTGGTCGCGACGATGCCGCCGGCGGCAAGGCCGGAGCCGAGCAGTCCGTGCAGGATCGCGCCGCCCATCGAGCCCGCTCCGAGGATGGCGATCGGGGGAAGGGCGGGGCTTTCGGCTGCACTCATGCGGCCATCCTAGGCCGGGCCCCGAGCAGCCCCGAGCCCGGGTGGAAGGCGCCGGTATAGTCGAACCACCCGCACTGACTGGAGGCCACCGATGGCACTTTTCGACGGCATCACCTCGCGAGTGATCGACACCGATCGGATCGCCGTCGGGATTCTGGAGCGGGCGGGCGACGACCCCACGACACCCGCCGACCGCACCGTCGTGCTCGTGCACGGGAACGTGTCGTCGGCGCTGTTCTGGCAGGAGATCATGCAGGATCTCCCGAGCGACCTGCGGGTGATCGCGATCGATCTGCGCGGCTTCGGAGGGTCGGAGCACGCACCCA
Source organism: Microbacterium songi (assembly GCF_042747925.1). NCBI lineage: Bacteria > Bacillati > Actinomycetota > Actinomycetes > Micrococcales > Microbacteriaceae > Microbacterium > Microbacterium songi. The sequence continues at coordinate 124,805 of NZ_JBHZIE010000001.1, read as the reverse complement.
TCGACGCGACCCGGGGAGTGCGGGACTTCAGCGACGACATCCACGCCGCGCTCCAGGCACTGGACGTACCCCCCGCGCACCTCGTCGGATGGTCGATGGGCGGCGGCGTGGTCATGCAGTACGCGCTCGACCACCCGGTACTGAGCCTCACCCTGCAGGCTCCGGTCTCGCCCTACGGCTTCGGAGGAACACGTCGCGACGGCACCCGCCTCACCGACGACGACGCGGGGTGCGGCGGCGGCGGGGCGAATCCCGACTTCGTCGATCGTCTCACCACCAAGGACACGACCGCCGACGCGCAGACATCGCCGCGCTCGGTCTTCCGGTCGGGGTACGTGGCCGCCTCCTACACGACCGACCACGAGGACGCGTGGGTGCAGTCGATGCTCACCACCTCCACCGCCGAAGGGAACTACCCGGGCGACGGGACACCGAGTGAGAACTGGCCGGGTTTCGGCGTCGGCACGATCGGGGTGCTGAACACGATGGCTCCGAAGTACTTCGACACCTCCGGCATCGTGCAGCTCGCCGACAAGCCGCCGATCCTCTGGATCCACGGCACCGCCGACGCCATCGTCTCGGACGCGTCCTTCTACGACCTGAACCACCTGGGGCAGCTCGGCATCATCCCCGGGTGGCCCGGTGCGGACGTCGCCCCCGCGCAGGAGATGGTGTCGCAGACCCGCGACGTGCTGGGCGCCTACGCCGCCGCCGGCGGCGAGGTGACGGAACTCGCGCTCGAAGGCGTGGGGCACTCGCCCCACCTCGAAGACCCCGCCGCGTTCCGCCACGCTCTCCTCCAGGTGATCGGCTACGTGGGGGCTCCGGCAGACCCCGCTCCGCCGACCGAGGCCATCATCCTGCGGTCCGCGGACTGAAGGGGTCCGAGCGGATGCCGCGGCATCCGTAAACTCGTCGTCATGAGTGCATCCGGCGGCAAGAAAGCGATCATCGCGGCGTTCCTCGCGAACCTCGGCATCGCGGTGGCGAAATTCCTCGCCTGGATCGTGTCGGGCTCGGCATCGATGCTCGCCGAGGCGATCCACTCGGTCGCGGATTCGGGCAACCAGCTGCTGCTGCTGCTGGGTGGGCGCAAGGCCGCCAAGGAGGCCGATCGCGAGCACCCGTTCGGTCACGGACGGGAGCGATATGTCTACGCCTTCGTCGTCGCGATCATCCTGTTCTCGGTCGGCGGCGTGTTCTCGATCTACGAGGGCGTCGACAAGATCACGCACCCGCACGAGCTGGAGATGGTGTGGGTGCCGATCACGGTGCTGATCATCGCCATCGGCCTCGAGAGCTTCTCTCTGCGCACCGCGGTCCGGGAGAGCAACCACACGCGGGAGAAGGGCCAGTCGTGGGTCTCCTTCGTCCGTCGCGCCAAAGCGCCGGAACTGCCCGTCGTGCTGCTCGAGGACGTCGCAGCACTCACGGGTCTCGTGTTCGCCCTCGCCGGCATCACGCTCACGGTCGTCACTGGTGACTCGGTCTGGGACGCTGTCGGCACCCTGGCCATCGGCACCCTGCTGATCCTCGTCGCGATCATCCTCGGCGTCGAGACGAAGAGCCTCCTCGTCGGCGAAGGCGCCACCGACGCCGACCACGATCGGATCGTCGCAGCGATCGAGGACGGCCCGGAGGTGCAGAAGCTCATCCACATCAAGACGCTCTACCTCGGACCCGATGAGATGCTCGTCGCGGCGAAGCTCGGCTTCGCCTCCGATCAGCAGCTCGCCGCCGTCGCCGCCGACATCGACACGATCGAGTCCCGCATCCGTGCCGCGGTTCCCGCCGCGCGCGTGATCTACCTCGAGCCCGATCTCTATCGCAGCGACGCTCCCCCGCCGCCCACCGAGGCCATCGTCATCACCTCCGCGGACTGAGCGGCATCATGGAATATTGCACCTTCACCGAGCCCCAGCAGGGCTTCAGCTACGCCGACCAGCTCGCGTTCGCGCAGGCGACGGAGCGGGGCGGCTTCGACGGCTTCTTCCGCTCCGACCACTACATGCGCATGGGTCCCGGCGACCCGCTCCCCGGTCCCACCGACGCCTGGACGACGCTGGCAGGGCTCGCCCGCGAGACCTCGCGGATCCGGCTCGGCACCCTGGTCTCCTCCGCCACCCACCGCGTTCCGGCCATCCTCGCGATCCAGGTCGCCGAGGTCGACGCGATGTCGAATGGGCGCGTCGAGCTCGGGCTCGGCACCGGGTGGTTCGAGGCGGAGCACCGCGCCTACGGGATCCCGTTCCCGCAACGGCGCTTCGACATCTTCGAGGAGCAGCTGGAGGTCGTGACGGGCCTGTGGGCGACGCCGGTCGGAGAGACCTACAGCTTCGCCGGTGAGTATTACGTGCTCACGGACGCGCCCGCGCTGCCCAAGCCCCGGCAGGCGCAGGTGCCGATCATCGTCGGCGGGGGCGGCCCGAAACGCACTCCCGCGATCGCGGCCCGGTTCGCGACGGAGTTCAACATCGGATTCCAGCCCGAGTCCGTGATCGCCGAGAAGTTCGCCACGGTGCGCGCGGCCTGCGAGCGCATCGGTCGCGATCCCGACACCCTGAAGCTGTCGGTGGCGCTGCCCACGCTGGCAGGAGGCTCCGAAGCCGACCTCGTCCGGCGGGCGGCGGCCGTCGGTTCCGATCTCGCCGAATTCCGCGGCGAGACGAACATCTGCGGTGGTCCGGACGAGATCGCCGACAAGGTGCAGCGTCTGGCCGCCCTCGGTGCCGACCGCATCTACTTCCAGCTCATGGATCTGCGAGACGCCGAACAGGTCGACTACCTCGGCGCGGAAGTGCTGCCCGGCCTGCCCCGCTGACCTGCCCAGCGGCTCATGTCCACGGTGCGCAGGCTTCGGCCGGCACCGACCTGCTCAACCCGGACTCCGACACGAGGTGCGCGGGTCTTCGCCGAGGGACCGGCCGCGCGCTCAGCGGCGTGTCTCGAAGAAGGACCCCAGCAGGGCCTCCGACTCCGCTGCGCGGACGCCGCCGACGACCTCGGCGCGGTAGGGCAGCCGGCGATCACGGACGACGTCGTACATCGACCCGGTCGCACCGGCCTTCGCATCCCACGCTCCGAACACGAGGCGCGTGATGCGCGCCTGCAGCAGCGCGCCGGCGCACATCAGGCACGGTTCGAGAGTCACCACCAGGGTGCAGCCGTCGAGATTCCATGACCCGACGGATGCCGCAGCCTGACGGATCGCGACGATCTCGGCGTGCGCGGTCGGGTCGTGGGTGTGCGCGCGGAGGTTCCGGCCTTCGCCGACCACCGCGCCCGCAGCATCCGTCACCAGGGCGCCGACCGGCACCTCGTTCTCGAGCGCCGCGACGTCGGCGAGCTCGAGCGCCCTCGCCATCCATGTGTCGTACGTCGCGGGCGTGGGCAGACTCATGCGTTCACGGTACCGGGCGCTCCTGCGTCGGGCCCCGCACGCAGTAGCCTGACTGACATGCGTGTCCACGTCGCCGATCACCCCCTGATCACCCACAAGCTCACCGTCCTGCGTGATCAGAGCACACCGTCGCCGGTCTTCCGCCAGCTGACGGAAGAACTCGTGACTCTGCTCGCCTACGAGGCCACGCGCAACGTGCGGGTCGTGCCCATCGAGATCCAGACACCCGTCACCACGACGATGGGTGTGCGCATCGGCGAACCACGCCCGCTCGTGGTGCCCATCCTGCGTGCCGGCCTCGGAATGCTCGACGGAATGGTCAAGCTGCTGCCGAGCGCCGAAGTGGGCTTCCTGGGGATGGCTCGCAACGAGGAGACCCTCGAGCCGACCACCTATGCCGAGCGCCTGCCCGAAGACCTCAGCGATCGCGAATGCTTCGTTCTCGATCCGATGCTCGCGACCGGCGGGTCACTCGGCGCGGCGATGGAGTTCCTCTTCAGGCGCGGGGCGCGCGACGTGACCGCCATCTGCCTCCTGGCGGCCCCGGAGGGCGTGGCCGCCATCGAGAAGCAGGTCGAGGGTCGCGACGTCACGCTGGTCCTCGGGGCTCTCGATGAGCGATTGAACGAGAAGGGCTACATCGTGCCCGGACTCGGCGACGCGGGCGACCGCCTCTACGGCACGGTCTGACCACCGATCACCACGATCGGAGTGACCGGACGCCCGTTGAATGTCGTCGCCGTCACCGACGTGTAGGCGCCCATCGCCGGACTGACCAGCAGGTCGCCGACCCGCAGATCGGGGAGCGGCACGTCGCGGGCGATCACGTCGGCGGAGTCGCACGTCGGACCACCGAGGGTGACGCGTCTTCGGGTGTTCCCGGCCTGCGCGACGGGTTCCTCGTCCTGGAGCACCTCGTCGACCCCGAACACCAGCGGGTGGACGTCTTCGGCGACGATATTCGAGTACGACCCGTACACTCCGTCGTCGATGTAGTACCACCTGCCGTCGTCGCGGTCGGCGATCCCGACGACGCTGGTGACGAGGCTCATCGCGTCGGCGACGAGGATCCGGCCGGGCTCCGCGATCACGTCCAGGTGCCGCGCCCGCTCGTCGAGGATCGGGGCGAGGACCCCGGCGAAGTCTTCGAGCGGACGCACCTGCTCGTCGTAGGCGACGGGGAAGCCGCCGCCGATGTCGAGGGTGTCGAACCGTGCAGCGGCCGTCTTCTCCAGCCGCTCCATCAGATCGAGCGTGTCTGTGAGCGCTCGCGCGAATCGGCCGGGATCGTCCAGCTGGCTGCCCACGTGGTAGCTGAAGCCTGCGATGCGGATGCCGCGGCGTTGCGCGTGCCCGAGAAGTTCCGAAGCCTCGGTCCCGCTGACGCCGAACTTGCCCGACAGATCGCTCTTCGCGGAAGGACTGCGATAGGCCAGCCGGATGAGCAGCCGCGTATCGGGCGGCGCCCCCGTGAACTTGTCGATCTCGCTCTCATTGTCGACCACGAACGTGCGCACCCCGCGGCGGAGCGCTTCGGCGATCTCGCTCGGCTTCTTGATCGGATGGGTGTGGATGACCCGCGTGTGCGAGATCCCGGCGCGGAGGACCTGGTGCAGTTCCTGCGCGGTCGCGATGTCGAACGAGCATCCCTCGTCGCCGAGCGCCGCGATGACGGCGTCGTGTGACAGCGCCTTGACCGCGTAGTGGAAGCGCACACGGGGCAGCGCTGCGCGAAGGCGTCGGTAGCAGCGCCGCACCGGCGCGAGGTCGAGCAGCATCAGGGGGGTGCCCTCGCGAGAGAGCGCCGCACGCGCGGCGTCGGTCGAGAGCAGGCGGGCGCACGACTCCCGGCCGTCGGTCAGCGGGTCGATCGGTGTGCGTGCAGAAGGCCGGAGCACCTCTGGCGCGATCGTGATGGTCATGGCACTCCCCTCCCCTGCGGAGAGTGAGGAGTGGAGCTGCTGATACCGGCCCTGATGCCGTGATGCGACCCGTCCGGTGACGAAATGGTCGCGGCATCCGTCCCTCGCCGAACGGATGCCGCGACTGGATTCAGGTTAGGGCGGTTGAAGAATTTCGCAGACGGGGTTGACAGGGACGGAGGCGCCGGGTTAGCGATGGGACGTTCGTCAGTCCTCCGTGTCGAGGAGCGGGTTCGCGGGTTGGCGTCGCCCCGTCTCCTGCTCCCAGAACTCGAGCTGCTGGGTGAGGGCTTTCGCGAGCTCGAACACCTGCTCCGGCGGAATACGGATGCGGCTGACGACACGCGCCGGCACGACGGTGCGGTGCTCGCCCGTCTCGGCATCGACCTCCTCGCGGGGCGGCTGGGCCAGCGTGACGAAGTCCATCACGAACACGGTCGGTGTGTGCCAGACGTTCGCGAAGTCGGCGTATGCGCCCCCGATGAGCTCAGGTGGAAGGTCGATCTCGAACTGGCGCTGCGGATCGTCGGCCATATGATTCCCCTCTGCCGTACGGACGGGTGTCGCCACCACGGCGCCAGTCTAGGCTCGTGGCCCGCTCACTCGACATCACCGACGAGTCGCGCGAACGCGCTCAAGCGGGCCACGCCCTCGGGGGTGTAGGGCAGGTCCTCGAGCAGATCGGGCGAGTAGACGACGTACGCGGCGTACTTCGCCCGTGAGATCGCGACGTTCAGCCGATTGCGCATCAGCACGAACTCGAGCCCGCGGGGGGCGCCGGCTGCGGACGACGCGGCGAGCGAGAGGATGGCGACGGCCGCCTCCTGGCCCTGAAAGCGATCGACGGTGCCGACGCGCACGTCGGCGAGCCCGACAGCGGCCAACGAGTCCTCGATGAGGGCGAGCTGCGCGTTGTACGGCGTCACCACGATGATGTCGTGCGGGGCGAGGGCGCGGGGCTCTCGGAGCTCGCCCGTGTCGAGGTCGACGTCGGTCCACGGGCGGCCGTCGGCCGCGGCATCCGGCTCCCGGCGATCGTGATGGAGCAGGTCGCGCACGATGCGCACCACCCGATCGGCCTCGGCGGGCGAGCTGCTCGTCGTCGGCTCGGGCGGGATCACCGGTTCGAGGTGCAGCCCGGAGGTGACGCCCTCGAGGTGCCGCAGTTCGGTCGCCTCGTGCGCGGCCAGCTGGCCCTCGTAGGAGAGCACCGACACCGGCTGCGCGACATCGGGATGCATGCGCCGGGTCTGCGCCAGGAAGTAGCCGCGGTCGGCCGGGATGACGGCATGCTCGCCGAGCAGCCAGCCGAGCGCCGAGGTGTCGACCGGCTCGGGGTGGATTCCCTGACTCACCTGCGGCAACTGCTGCGGGTCGCCGAGCAGGAGCAGGTTGCGGGCGGACACCGACGAGGCGATCGTCGGCGCGAGCGAGTACTGTCCGGCCTCGTCGATCACGAGCAGGTCGAGACTGCGCCGGGGCACCCTGGTCGGGTCGCTGAACGTCCACGCGGTGCCGCCGACGACGTAGCCGCCCTCGGCGCCGTGCGTGAACGCGACGATCCCTCCGGGTGGGAAGTCGAGGAAGGCGTGCTCCTCGTCGGGCCGCTGCGGCTTCTTCCGGACCCGCTCGGGCGGCAGCCCGCCGTCGGTCACGATCTTGTCGAGGATGTTCTCGACGACCGCGTGCGACTGCGCCACCACCCCGATGCGGAATCCGTGCTCGCGCACGAGCGCGGCGATGACGTGCGCGCCGACGTAGGTCTTGCCGGTACCGGGGGGACCCTGCACGGCCAGGTAGCTGTCATCGAGGTCGAGCACGGCCGCCACGACGGCGCTCCGATAATCGTCGCCCTGCACCCCGGGGAGCTCGCCCGAGCGGGTGCGCGGCGGGATTCGACGCAGGATGTCGGTCGCGGGGTCGCGCGGAAGGTCCGGCAGCGCCTCGAGCAGCGCGGTGGCCCACTCCTCGACGGCCGGCTCCTGCGCGCGCGGCGGAGGCGGGCTGCCCGGCGCGATGGCGATGGGCAGGTCGAGCCACTCCTCGCCGCCCTTGAGGGTCTCGTCGACCACGACCCCGTCCTCGACGGTGTCGACGACCTTCGCGGCGCGCGCAACGTGTATCCACCGTGGCGAGACAGGCACGTCGAACGGCGCGGGGAGGGCATAGATGAGGAACGGCTCGCCTGACGCCGACAGCTTCGTCCCGGGCGCGACGTCTCCGCGGAGCGCGACGTGGCGATGGGGTGTGCGTTCGCGGTCCTCCTGACTCCACGCTCGTCGCACCTCGGACCGATCGGGGTCGACGACGATGACGTCGCGGACGTTCTCCCATACGCTCACCGGCTCCCGCAGTCGGAGGAAGTGCGCCCCCCAGAAGCTCTTCCGCTCACGCCGGTGGTAGTCGATGGCCGCCCCGGCGAGTCGGACGGCCGTCTCATCACCGGTCGGCTCCTCGAGTGCCGCGATGTGCGCCGCGAGGACTGATGCCTCCACCGGGCCGGCCGCGCGGGTCGCGGCCTCCTGCAGCTCACGGCGCTGTGCCTCACGGCCTTCGGCCATGACGCGTGCGGCCGCAGACAGTTCTTCGGCCAGCGGGGAGGCCCGGTAGGCCTCGGCTCCCGGCTCGTCGTCGGTGGAGGTCGGTGCGATGCCGTGTTCCGCGGCGAGGCCGCGCAGGAAGTCGCGCAGTCGAAGGGTGGAGACGCAGTCGTATCGGTTGTAGTCGAGCAGCTCGCGGCGGATCTCCTCGAAGGTCTCGAGGTCACCGTCGTCGTGCGCCACGCGTGCCCGCACATACTCTTCGATCGAATCGCCGCCCGCGGCCACGGCCATGTCGTCGCGGTTGTCGTCGCCCATGTAGAGCGGTTCGAGCTTCTTGATCGAGTACGAACGCGACCCCACCCGCAGTGCCCGGGTGACGATCGGATAGAGGTCGACGAAGACGCCGTCGCGCAGCAGCGTGTCGACATCGGCCTCGCCGACCCCGTAGCGCGCGGCCATCGCGGCCAGATGGGTCGGCTCGTACGGTGCGTAATGGAAGATGTGCAGGTCCGGATGCTGCCGCCGACGCTCGGCCACGAAGCCGAGGAACCGCAGCAGCGCATCGCGTTCCTCGGCGAAACCGTCCGCCCAGAGGAAGTCGTAGCGTTCCCGCACGTCGATCCAGCCGAACAGGTAGTCCAGGCCCGCGCGTCCGTCATCGGGTTCGGTGTAGAGCGGGTCTCCCTCGAAATCGAAGAACAGGTCTCCTTCGCTCGGCGTCGGGATCGCGGCGAGGGCTTCCGGTGTCAGGACCTGGAAGAGTGGAGCCGCATCGACCGCGCTGTCGAGCTGAAGCCGCGCCTGCAGGCGGAGCCTCTCGAAAGCGTCGGCACGCAGCGACTCCGGCGGCTCATACGCTCCGGCGAGCGCCTCGATGGTCCGCACCCCCGCTTCTCGGAGCTTCTGCCTCTGCGTCGGACGCATGCCGGCGACCAGGAGGAGGTCGCGGTGGCGCTCGACCTCGATCTCGCACGTGGCGCAGCGCCCGCACGCCGTGTAGCGCTCGTCGCCCCACGCGACGATGCCACCGGTCTCGGCGGCCGGGACGTCGCGCTCGGAGATCAGACGGCGCAGGCGTCGCCGCCGCAGGTGGAAGACGGGGAGCAGGTCGTCGACCGCGTGCGAGCTGATCGACCCGTCGCCGAGGATGAGCTCCACCCGATCGGATCGCGGGACGTCGAGCCGGTCCAGCTGGTCGACGTACGCGGCCAGCTGCATGAGCGCGGTGACCTTCGCCCGACGGGCGAGCTTCGTGTCCTGCACCATCCACCGCCGCTCGCCGTCGCGGACCAGGAAGTCGGCGAACCCGATGAAGTCGTCGTGGGCGAACGCCGCCTGGTAGACGACCTCGACCTCGGGAGACGCCAGGGCGGCGTTGGTGGCCGCGACCGCCGCCGCGACCTGGGGGGCGTCGGCTGAGGAGACCTCTGCGATCTCGACCACGCGCTCGCCGAATGTCTCGCGGTACGCCGCGAGACGGCGTTCCTCGTGACGGAACCCCAGCGAGATCGCGCGCTTCAGCATCGCGTCGTCGGGCTCGTCCACACGCTCCGTGCGCCCCAGCCGCGCGTCGAGGAGACGCAGCCAGGCGAACTCGCACTCGGCGGCCGCCTTCAGATCGCTCGCACTGAAGACCACCCGACCGGCCTCGGGGATGTAACGCATGTGATGCCCTCCGCGAGCGACACTACCCGCGGCCACCGACAGCACCCGCGCAGGAATGCGCCGGCACGCGGCGCCGCGACGCGTCGCCTGACAGACTGGACACGTGATCAGCAGCCTCCCCTTCGAGAGCGCCTATCGGCACGGTTTCGCGCGTGTCGCCGCCTGCACGATCCCCGTCGCGATCGCCGATCCCGTCCGCAACGCCGACGCCGTGCTCGCGGCGGCCGGCGCGTGCGACGCCGACGCCGTCTCCGTCGCCGTGTTCCCGGAGCTGTGCCTCACGGGATACGCCATCGACGATCTCGTCCTGCAGGATGCCGTCCTCGATGCCACCGTGGCGGCCGTCGAGCGCCTCGTCGAGGCATCCGAATCGCTCCTGCCCGTGCTCGTCGTGGGCGCCCCGCTCCGGCACCGCAACCGCCTCTACAACTGCGCCGTCGTGATCCACCGGGGCGAGCTGCTCGGTGTCGTCCCGAAGTCGTACGTTCCGACCTACCGGGAGTTCTACGAGCGGCGCTGGTACGCACCCGGGGACGATCAGGCCGGTCAGGACATCAGGGTGGGCGAGCTGGAGGCACCGTTCGGACCCGATCTGCTGTTCGAGGCGCTGGATGTGCCCGGGCTGATCGTGCACGCCGAGGTGTGCGAGGACGTCTGGGTGCCGATCCCCCCGTCGGCCGGGGCTGCGCTGGCCGGCGCGACGGTGCTGCTCAATCTCAGCGGCAGTCCGATCACGATCGCCCGCGCAGAGGATCGCAAGGACCTCTGCCAGTCGCAGTCGCTCCGATGCCTCGCGGCGTACGCGTATGCGGCGGCGGGGGCCGGCGAGTCGACCAACGACGTGTCGTGGGACGGCCAGACGATGATCTACGAGGGCGGGATGCTGCTCGCCGAGACGGAGCGCTTCCCCGATGGCCCGCGGCGGAGCGTCGCCGACGTCGATCTCGACCGCCTGCGGCAGGATCGGCTCCGTCAGGGGACGTTCGACGACAACCGCCGCACGTACGACCCGCAGTTCCGCACCGTGTACTTCCAGCTCGACCCGCCCTCGGGTGACATCGGCCTTCGACGGACGCTCGACCGATTCCCGTTCGTCCCCGACGACCCGGCCCGCCTCGCCCAGGACTGCTACGAGGCGTTCAGCATCCAGGTGTCGGGCCTCGAGCAGCGCCTGCGAGCGATCGGCGACCCGAAGCCCGTGATCGGCGTGAGCGGCGGACTGGATTCGACTCATGCACTGCTGGTCATCGCCCGCGCCATGGACCGCATGGACCGGCCGCGGAGCGACATCCTCGCCTACACGATGCCCGGATTCGCCACCTCGGAGCACACCAAGGCGAACGCCATCGCCCTCGCCGAGTCGCTCGGCGCCTCGATCGAGACGATCGACATCCGACCCGCGGCCACCGAGATGCTGACGCGCATGGGCCATCCGTTCGCCGACGGTCGGCCCGTGCACGACGTGACGTTCGAGAACGTCCAGGCGGGTCTGCGCACCGACTATCTGTTCCGCCTCGCCAACCACCACGGGGGCATCGTGGTCGGCACCTCCGACCTGTCGGAGCTCGCGCTCGGCTGGTCGACGTATGGCGTGGGCGACCAGATGAGCCACTACGCCGTCAACCCGGGGGTTCCGAAGACGCTCATCCAGCACCTCATCCGCTGGGTGATCGCCGACGAAGGCAGCTCGACCGATCTCGATGCCCGCGCGAAGGACGTGCTGCAGTCGGTACTCGGCACCGAGATCAGCCCCGAACTCGTGCCCGCGGGGCAGGACGGCCGGATGCAGTCGACCGAGGATCGCATCGGTCCGTACGCGTTGCACGACTTCACGCTCTTCCACGTGCTGCGCTACGGGCTGCGGCCGTCCAAGATCGCCTTCCTCGCCTTCCACGCGTGGCGCGACGAGGACGCAGGGGCCTGGCCGCCCGGCTTCCCGGTCGACGACCGCTTCGCCTACGATCTGCCGACGGTGGCGAAGTGGCTCCGCATCTTCCTGCAGCGCTTCTTCGCTTTCGCGCAGTTCAAGCGCTCCGCCACCCCGAACGGTCCCAAGGTCTCGGCGGCGGGGTCGTTGTCGCCGCGGGGCGACTGGCGCGCGCCGTCCGACGGCAATGCCGCCGCGTGGCTCGCAGAACTGGATGCCGCGCTGCCTGACGTGGCGAAGGGCTGACCCGCGAGGATCAGACGGGCATCGCCCCGTACGCGAGCGTGATGACCCAGGCGTCGCGCGACAGGTCGGCGAGCGTGTACTGCACCGAGCGGTCTCGTACCCATCCGCGGTGGCGGGCGTTGTCGAGCTTCACGTACTCGGGCTTCACCCGCACTCCGCGGCCGTCGGCCTCCAGAACCGCCTGCACCTTGGTCCAGTGCGAGATGAGCGCCGGCACATCGTTCTCGTCGAACAGGTGCGAGTGGCGCTGCATGTCGTGGAGCAGAGCGTCGTCGGGGTGCGTGTCGCGGATGTCGAGACCGAGTGGAATCGCAGGATCGCAGATCGCCACCACCGTCGCGGAGCGGAAGCTCGCCGTCTTGATCAGGATGGGCAGCTCGACGTCGGCCCGTGTCGCCAGCAGCCGCGTGTGATATCCGAAGTGCTGCGGAGCCTCCCGGTCGACCCGCACGTCCTTGTACTCGGCTCCGAGCTGGGCAGCGACCAGCTCTCGCGCCAGGAAGCGCCGCCGATCGTGCACACTCAGCTTCGGGTCCCACCCCAGACGTGCGCTGATGCCCTCCGGTGCGTCCAGCAGTACCGATTCCATGACCTACCCCGCGATCCGCGGCGCGCGCCGCACCTCATCCTCTCGCACCGTCACGACCGGGGGAACGGCCTGTCCTGCAGACCGATCCGATCGGGGATGTCGAACGGGAGGCCCGGGAGCCAGCTCGCCGGGCTCGGCCAGGGACGAGAAGACGGCAGTCTCGTCAGCACGGCGCGCAATGTCCGGTCGCCGGGGTTCGACGGAGCATGGGACGGCAGCACACGCCGCGGCGCGCGGTGTCCGAGCGCCCCGCACCACCAGTGCCGCCATGTCGAGTCCGCCTGATCGGGGTCGAGCACGATGTAGTAGTCCGGCATGATCGCGTCGCCCGCCTCGAACTGTGCGAGCGCGGTCTCGACCTCGAGTTCGAGTGTTCCGAGCGTCGAGCGTTCCTCGTACAGTTCGACCCAGGCCGCCGCGACGTGTTCGAGCGGGTCCGCGTCGTGCACGACCCACGGCGTCCCCGCGGCCGCGATACGGCGGGCGGCGACGGACGGGTCCGCGTCGCGAAGGGACAGGGCCTCCACGCCGGGCAATGCGCCCAGGGCCGCGAGCGCCTCGCCCGACGACGGTCCGACGACGGCCACGACTGTTCCGGTCTGAGAAAGGTGCGCCATAGCTCAGGCTACGACGCGATCCGTTTCCCGCGGGTGACACGCGCGCATCGAATGCGTATCGGCACCGCACCACGCGGGTGGTCAGATCATCAGCTCGGCGACTCCGTCCCGGGCCTGGACGCGTCCGTCGACGACCGTCCAGGGCACGGCGCCGGGCTGTGCGCTCCACGCCGATGGCGCGGCGCCCGCCTCGATCCGCGTGCCTCCGCCGCTCTGGACGACCTCGAAGACGACCTCCCGCCCGTCCAGCGCCGTGACCGTCGTCGACGTCGGCCCCGATCCGCCGGGGTACACCCGCAGCGTGACACCGTCGAGGTAGTCGTACTCGGGCCTGTCCTGGCGCGCTCCGACGGGCAGGACCGCGCCCGGGCGCACGTAGATCGGCAGGCTGGTGACGTCGTGCGTCTCACGCCGCCATCCACCGCCGGTCACCGTCTCGCCCGTCAGGAGGTGGGTCCACTCCCCCGCAGGGAGGTAGAAGTCCACGTCACCGCGCTCCGAGAACACCGGGGCGACCAGGATGTCGCGACCGAGCATGTACTGGCGGTCGAGGTAGCCCACCGCAGGGTCGTCGGGGAACTCCAGCACCATCGGCCGGAGCATCGGCGTTCCCGACCGCGACGCCTCGATCCCGGCCTGCCACAGGTACGGCATGAGCGACAGTTTGAGCTGCGTGAACCGGCGCGTCACCTCGACCGCTTCGTCGTCGAAGATCCACGGCACGCGGTAGGACGTCGAGCCGTGAAAGCGGCTGTGACTGCCGAGGAGGCCGAACGCCGTCCAGCGCTTGAAGACCGCAGCATCCGGCGTGCCCTCGAACCCGCCGATGTCGTGGCTCCAGAACGCGAACCCGCTCAGCGCGAGCGAGAGCCCGCCGCGCAGCGTCTCGGCCATCGAAACGAAAGTCGACGTGGAGTCGCCGCCCCAATGAACGGGCATGCTCTGCCCGCCCGCGGTCGCCGATCGTGCGAACAGCACGGCGTCGCCCTCGCCGCGCTCCTGCACGAGCACGTCGTGCACCGCCCGGTTGTACCGCTGCGTGTAGAGGTTGTGCATGCGCTCGGGGCTCGAGCCGTCGAAGTACTCGACGTCCACCGGGATGCGCTCGCCGAAGTCGGTCTTGAAGCAGTCGACGCCTTGGGCGATCAGTCGGCGCAGATGCGTCTGGTACCACGCCGTGGCGTCGGGATTCGTGAAGTCCACGAGACCCATACCCGCCTGCCAGAGGTCCCACTGCCACACCGACCCATCGGGGCGCTTCAGGAGGAAGCCGCGGGCCGCCGCCTCGGCGAAGAGCGGGGACCGCTGGCCGATGTACGGGTTGATCCACACGCAGACCCGCAGGTCCTTGTCGTGCAGTCGCGCCAGCATGCCCTCCGGGTCGGGGAACACGCGGGCATCCCACTCGAAGTCGCACCAGTTGAACTCGCGCATCCAGAAGCAGTCGAAGTGGAACACCGAGACGGGCAGCTCGCGTCGAGCCATCTCGTCGATGAACGACGTGACGGTGGCTTCGTCGTAGTCGGTCGTGAAGCTCGTGGACAGCCACAGTCCGTACGACCAGGCGGGCACGACGGGCGGACGGCCGGTGAGCGCCGTGTAACGGTCGAGGACGTCTTTCGGCGTCGGCCCCGCGATCACGAAGTACTCCAGCGCTTCACCGGCGACCGAGAACTGCACGCGCTCGACGGTCTCCGATCCGACCTCGTAGGACACGTGACCGGGATCGTTCACGAAGACCCCGTAGCCGCGGCTGGAGAGGTGGAAGGGGACGTTCTTGTACGCCTGCTCGCTCGAGGTCCCCCCGTCGGCGTTCCAGACGTCGACGGTCTGACCGTTCTTCACGAGAGGACCGAACCGCTCTCCGAGCCCGTAGATCAGCTCACCGACCCCGAGATCGAGCTGTTCGTGCACGTACGATCGGGCTGTCCGCGCCGGCGTACCCGCGCGGGCGTTCCGGACGATGCCGGGGTCGACCTGCGCGTCGGCCTCGAGCTGCACGTATCCCTGCGAACGCGGGCCGCTGCCCGTCACCCGGATCCCGTCGATCTCGAAGTCGAGCGCCCACGGGGCACCCTTCGCGATGCGGGCGGTCAGCGCTCCGGTACGCAGAACGCCGCCTTCTTCGGAAACGGATGCTTCGCCCGCGCCCCCTCCGTCGGCGCCCGGGAGCTCGAAGCCGGAGTCGTGCGGCCCGCCGTCGTGATGCACGATCCGCACGCGGACGATGCCTTCACGCGGCGAGGACAACGTCGTGGTGAGTACGGCGCGATTGAGCGTGTCGCCCCGGCCGCGGATCACCGCTGTCGGGGCCGTGATGACGAGGCCCCCGCCGTCCGGCGTGGCATCCGTCATGTCGATGTCGTACGCCTCTTGGGCGTAGAGCGCCGATACGCCGGGTCGCAGCTGCCAGAATCCGTCGGTGAACTTCATTACTTGACTGCTCCTGCGGTGATGCCGCGCGTGAGGGTGCGCTGGAAGATGAGGAAGAACAACAGGGTGGGGATGAGTCCCAGGAGGGCCGATGCGCTCGTCGTCGTGACATCCATCAGGCGGTCGCCTTGCAGGACGCTGATGGCGACCGGGACCGTCTGATTCGCATTGGAGACGAGGAACGTGAGCGGGATCAGGAACTCGTTCCACGTCCAGATGAAGAAGAAGATGAGCAGCACCGAGAGGGTGGGCCGGCTGATCGGGAAGATCACGCGCCAGAGGATCTGCCACCGGCTGGCCCCGTCGATCGACGCGGCCTCGAGGATCTCTTTCGGGAATGTGCCGTAGACGGACGACAGGAGGTAGGTGCCGAAGGCCGCCTGGATGACCGTGAAGACGATGATCACCGACCAGACGTTGTTGTAGAGACCCACGCTCTTGAAGATGAAGTACAGCGGGTACAACAGCGCTTCCTGCGGCAGAAGGTTCGCAAGCAGGAACAGCAGCACGATCCAACTGCGCCCCTTGATGCGCCCGATACCGATCGCGAAGGCGTTGAGCACCGAGATCAGCACCGCCAGAACGGCGACCATTCCCGATATGAAGAACGAGTTCCACACCTTCTCGGGGAAATTCACGCGTTCCCAGAACGCCGCGATGCCGTCGAAGTACAGGCTCGTGGGCAGAGACAGCGGCCCCCCGTTGGAGTAGTCCGTGGGCGACTTGAACGAGTTGACGAGGATGAGGTAGAAGGGCGCGATGATGAGGATCGCCGCGACGACGGCGAAGGCGAGCATCAGCCAGTCGACGCCCTTGGGCCGGCTCATCCCCCCGCGAGGCCGCGGGCGGATGACGCGGTTCTTCGGGCCGTCCGCCGTGGTCACGGCGCGAGTGCTGAGCACGTCGGTGGAGGTCGCGTCGACCATCACAGTCCCGCCCTTTCTTTGCGTTCCGCGCTGTTCTGGGCACGGATGAACAGGACCGAGACGACCGCGATCACGATGGTCAGGGCTGTGGCGATGGTGGCGCCGTACCCCACCTGCTGGGCCTGGAAGAACTCGCTGTAGGCGTAGTAGGCCGGCACGATCGTCGACGTCCCGGGGCCGCCGCGGGTCAGGACGTAGACGGGGCCGAAGACTTTCAGCGCCGCGATCGTACAGGTGAGCGTGACGACGTAGATCTCGGGTCGGATGATGCTCACCGTGATCGCGCGGAATCGCTGGAACCAGTTCGCACCGTCGAGCTCAGCGGCCTCGTACAGCTCGGGGTCGACCCGCTGCAGCGCGGCCATGAACACCACGACCGGATACCCGATCTGGATCCAGATCAGGACGACCATGATGCTCGCGAGTGCGGTGTCGGGGCTGCCGAGCCAGTTGTGCGTCAGGGCGCCGAGACCGATGTTCTCCAGGATCTCGTTCAGAGCGCCGTCCTGCGGCCGCAGGATCCACCCGATCACGATTCCTGCGATGGCGGCGGGGAGGATCTGCGGCAGGTAGTAGGTGGCACGCAGGAAGCTCGCGAATCTGCCGCCGAACTTGCGCCCCACGAGGTCGAACAGCAGGGCGGCGAGCAGCAGCCCCACCACGGTGGGCACGATCACCATCGCGATGATCATCCAGATGCTGTTTCCGAAGGAGGTCCAGAACTTGGCATCGCCCATGAGTTCGGCCCAGTTCTCGAGTCCGATGAACTCGGGCGGCCGGATGCCGCGGTACTCGGTGAAGCTGAGGTAGACGTTCCAGACGAGCGGGACGAGTACCACCGCGCTCAGCAGCACGAGACCGGGCACCAGATACAGCCAGTAGCCGGCGGACCCGCCACGGCCGCGTTGCGGGATCAGCGGTTCATCGGGGGGCAGCGGCGTGCGCGCCCTCTGAGGAGCTCGGGGGGCTCGCACGAACGGGACAGCGGTCATGACCGGCTCCTGAGGAGAATCGCGAAAGGGATGCGGAAGGGAGCTCGGGATGCCGCGACCGCGCGGGGCGCGGCATCCCGAGTCGATACGGCCGAACGCCGAATCGAGATGATCAGCGGAAGTCCGCCACGTACGACTCGTACTCGTCGCCCAGCGCCTGCTGCACGTCGGCCGGCGACTTCGTGCCGTTCACGAGCTCCTGCAGTTCGGCGACGATCGTGTCGTAGAACGTGGGGGTCGGCCAGTCGGGGTAGAACGCGAGACCGTCCTTCTCGTTGACGGCGTTGAACGCCTGGATGAGTTCGAGGCTCTTGGCGTCGGTGATGTCGGCCTCGTCCGCGGCCACCGGCAGGCCGCCGTTGTTGCCGATAAGCGCCTGGATCTCGGGACGCATCGTGATGTCGATGAACTCATAGGCGAGGTCCTTGTTCTTCGCGCTCTCCGGAACCACCCACATGTTGCCGGCGGAGCCCAGGCTGAGGTCGCTGCCGGGGAAGGGGAAGATGCCGAAGTCGAAGTCCGTGATCTCGTTCACGAAGCGGCCGTACCACCAGCTGCCGGACACGAAGATCGGTGCGGAGCCGTTGATGAACGACACGCCGGCATCCTCTGCCTTCTGGCCGGAGACGTCCTTCGAGATGTACCCGGCGTCGACGTAGTCCTTCAACGTCTCGGTCGCGTAGCTGATCTCGTCGCCCTGCCAGTCCACCGGGTTCTTGTAGAGCTGGTAGTCGTCCACGAAGCCGCGGTCCGCCTGGCTGAGTGCGAGCTGATACCAGAGCTGTCCGAGCGGGTACTCCAGGCCGGCCTCCGCCAGGGGCGTGACACCCTGGGCGACGAAGGCGTCGAGCACGTCGACGAATTCGTCGTAGGTGGTCGGGATCTCAAGACCGGCAGCGGCGAACATGTCCTTGTTGTAGTAGACCGTGACGAACTCGCCGTAGTTCGGCACTCCGTACCACTCACCCGAGCCCATGATGCCGTCGTCGCTGTACTTCGCCGTCGTCTGCAGAGCGGGTGCGAGTTTGTCGGCCCAGCCGTACTCTTCGACGGCCTCGGTCATGTTGGTCAGCAGGCCTTGACTGGCCAAGAGCCCCGCGGTGGCGTTGCCCTTGTTGTATTCGAGGATGTCGGGCGCCTCGTCGGAGTTCAGCACCTGACTTGCGGTCGAGCGGATCTGCTCGAAGCTCTTCTCCTCGAATTCGACGGTGGCGCCGGTCTCCTCTTCGAAGGTCTTGATGGCCTGATCCCACGCGATGCCCATCGCGCTGGTCTCGGACTCGTAGTGCCAGAGGGTGAGGGAGTTCCCGTCGCCGCTCTCGGCGGCGCCGCCGCTTCCGGAGCAACCGGCGAGAGCGAGCGCGCCGACGGTGAGGAGGCCGGCCGCCGCCGTGAGCCGCGCGCGGGTTTTCCGGGTGTGTAGCTGTGCCATCTTCGGCATTCCTTTCCTGGTGACCAACTCTGGTCGTGGGTGGGGTGGTGGTGCGGTGGTGCAGTCCGGGGAATTTGTCGAAGCGCTTCGATGATGCGCGAACGGCAGGGGATCCGTCATGAGGGTCAGTCCTCCGCCGCAGCGACCCGGCCGACGGATCCGTGATGTTGGTAGATCGGGGCGATGAGGTACACGCCCGGGGCGGGTGCCGTGTCGCCCAGGGCCCGCATGGCGAGGTCGACAGCCAGATCGCAGGATGCCGTGGGCACGAGCGGCACGCAGTCCAGGGCGATCGCGAACCGAGTGGTGTCGAAGGTGCCACCCACGGAAACGACCGAGACATCTCCCGGAACCTCGAGACCGCGCTCGGCGAGCTCGGCGAGCACCGTGATGTGCGCATCATCGCCGCAGTGCAGCACGAAGCCTGTGACCCCTGCATCCACGAGCTGACCGACGGCGGCCCTCGTGGCCGCGGCCGAGACGAGGGCGTCGCCGGTCGTGCGAAACGACGCGTCCATGTGCAGCTCGGCGGCACGCTGGACGAACCCGGCACGGACGCGCGGGGGGAAGTTCGAGTGCTCGTAGGCGGCCGCGGGGTGTCCGATCAGGCCGAGATTCTCATGCCCCGCCGATGCGAGTCGATCCACCGCGAGTGCAGCGGCGGCCTCGAAGTCGAGGTCGACGCAGATGAGCCCATCACGGTCGTCGGGGACACCGATGAAGATCGTCGTGATCTCGAGCTGACGCGCGAGATCGACGCGCCGGTCGCGCGGCGCGACGTCCAGGACGAGGATCGCGTCCACGAGACCGCTGTCGGCCACGCGCCGCATCCCCGCCGCGGCTTCCTCTTCTGTCAGGAGCAGGACGTCGTAGTCCTGGCGCCGCGCGGCAATGGAAGTCGCGAGGACGAAAGCCATGTGCGTGGGGGCGTGCGTGTCGAGCCGGAACGGCTCGGTGAGGGCGAAGATGTTGGTGCGATTTCCCGCGAGCATCCGGGCGCCGGCGTTCGCCCGGTAGCCGAGCTCCTGCACCGCGGCCTCCACCCGGAGCCTGGTCGAGTCCGACACCGGGCGCTTGCCGCTGAGTGCGTACGAGACGGTGCTGATCGAGACGCCGGCGGCGGTGGCCACTTCGTCGATCTTCACCATGGTGACTCCATCGTCGTATGAGTGTTCCGGCGGATGCGGATTCGTCGAAGCGCTTCGCGAAACGCTTCGACAGCCACTGTAGGCATTCTCGACCGCGAATGCAACGGGTATGTGGATACTCGCAACTTATCCCGGTCCGCTCCTCTCCTCGGCGTCACGGAGAATAGACGGGTGAAACTTCTCGTTGCCGCCCTCGACGCGGAACTCGTCGCCTTCCCGAACGATCTCGCGGGTTTCGACCGCCTCGTGACCGGCCCCGGAAAGCTGCAGGCCGCCTACGCGCTGACGAGAGCCCTCGACGCCGCGAACTACGACGAGATCCTGGTCGTCGGCACCGCCGGAGCGATCGACCCGCAGCTCGAGGCATCCGTCTATGACATCGAGGCAGCCATTCAGCATGACGTCACCGACATCGACGGCATCGTCGGACAGCACGTGTCGCTCCCCCGTCGCGTGGAGACCGGCCGGCCGGGCGTCACGATCGCGACCGGCGACCACTTCGTCGACGACGCGGTGGCCGCCCAGGCGATCCGCCCGCTCGGAGCGGGCATGGTCGACATGGAGACGTACGCCTACATCTGGGTCGCCGAGCAGTTCGGTGTTCCGATCCGCGTCCTCAAGTCGGTGTCGGATCGCGCCCAGGACGACGCGCACACGGACTGGCACGACACGGTGACGGCCTGCAGCGCGCAGCTGCGACAGCGCGTGCTCGACC
Source organism: Microbacterium songi (assembly GCF_042747925.1). Taxonomy (NCBI): domain Bacteria; kingdom Bacillati; phylum Actinomycetota; class Actinomycetes; order Micrococcales; family Microbacteriaceae; genus Microbacterium; species Microbacterium songi. The sequence continues at coordinate 104,250 of NZ_JBHZIE010000001.1, read as the reverse complement.
TCTACGGAGTCTGAGCCGCGGCGGTCTTCGGCTTCTTCCCGGCCTTGCCCGAACGGCGACGAGCCGACAGGTCGACGACCGAGATGATGAACGCGCCGGCGATGAAGAGTCCGACCGAGATCATCCCGAACCCGTAGGCGTCGTGGTAGACGATGGCATCGCCGGTCGCCCCGTTCTCGCGGTAGATCGTCGCGTAGAAGAGCGCGAGCGCGACCGCGGTGCCGATGGCAGTGCCGATGCGTTGGCCGAGCTGTCCGACAGAACCCGCGAGCCCACCCTGCTTGACCGGGATGTCGGCGAGGGTCAGGGTCTGGTTCGGCGCGATCACGAGGCCACCGCCGATCCCGCCGATCACCATCACCCCGGCCATCACGAAGGGCGTGATCGAATCGGGCACGTACAGCGCCGTCAGGACCAGCCCGGCGATGCAGACGAGCACGAGCACCAACCCCCACACCACGACGGGGCGACCGTACTTGATGACGATATTGCCACCCACCCACGACGAGATGGCGCTTGCCAGCGCGAATCCGATGGTCACCATGCCGGCGAAGACGGGCTCGATCCCGAGGCCGCTCTGAAGGTAGAGCGTCGTGAGCAGGAAGAGCGACGGCGCGGCGGCGAAGTACATGGCCTGCAGCAGCGTGCCGTTGCGGAACGAGGACACGTCGAACAGACCGAACGGGATGAGAGGCTGACGGCCGGATGCCGCGTACCGGCGTTCCCACGCGACGAAACCGGCCGCGAACAGCACGAAGGCCACAAGCAGCCACCACCGCTGGGGGTTGTCGGCGGGTGAGCCGGTCGTGAACAGGAACGGCCACATCAGGGCGATGATCGTCAGCCCGAACAGCAAGACACCGACGGGGTCGAGCTCGATCTTCTTCTTCTTCCCCGCCGCCCGCGTGCTCGGCAGCACCCAGGCCGCGAGTCCGATCGCGGCGAGTCCGAGCGGGATGTTCATCCAGAAGATATAGCGCCATCCGTCGCTCGCGCCCCCCAGCGCGATCATGAGCCCGCCCAGCGTCGGACCGAATGCGGTGGCGACACCGATCGTCGCGCCGAACAGACCGAATGCCTTCCCGCGCTCTTTGCCTTGGAAGAGCTGCTGGATGAGACCGAGAACCTGCGGCATCTGGATGCCCGCCGCGATGCCCTGGATGAGCCGTGAAACCAGCAGCACGGTCGTGTTCGGGGCGAGCGCGCAGGCGAGACTCGCGAGCGTGAAGAGCGAGAGGCCGACGATGAACAGCATGCGTCGTGAGCGCTGATCACCCAAGCGCCCCATCGGAACGAGAAAAAGACCGAAGGTGAGGACGTAGCCGGAGACGATGAGCTGCAGCTCCGTCGAGCCTGCGTCGAAAGCCTGCTCGATGGACGGCAACGCGACGTTGACCTTCGACAGGTCGAGGATCGTGATCGCGGCGACCGTGACGCAGACCCAGAAGGCACGCCATCGCTTGGCGGGAGAGAGCTCGATCGTGAGCGTCTGCGGAGCGGCTGAGGCGGTATCCCGTGAGTTCGACATCACCCTCAGAGTATCGCCGTGCGACGATCTGCGCTCTTCGGGTCGCCTCGGGCTCAGGAGCGGTCGGACCGGCCGCTGACCAACGACCGCAAGAGGAAGAAGACGACCAGCGCGACGACGGCGACGATGAGGAGCTTGAAGACGAACGCGATGACCGAGAACAGGACGTTCACGAGAAACCACGCGACGACGATCGCGACGACCACGCCGACGATGGTCCACAGAGTACTGGTGTTCTTCACGGTGTCAGTTTACGCGGCCGGGAACGCCGCTCTCGACGGTGCCTGCTCCCGCCTGCTGGATGACGCTCGGCCCGTTGCGCGTCGCGGAGATGAGGAGCTGAGCCGGTATCTGCTCCTTCATCGCTTCCACGTGGCTGATGACGCCGACCGTCCGACCGCCCTGGCGGAGCTCGTCGAGGGTGCGCATCGCCAATTCGAGGGTGTCGGAGTCGAGCGAGCCGAACCCCTCGTCGACGAAGAGCGTGTCCAGACGCACGCCGCCGGCCCGCGCGGTGACGACCTCGGCGAGTCCCAGCGCGAGCGCCAATGACGCGAGGAACGTCTCACCGCCGGAGAGGGACTGGGCTGGTCGTGCCCTGCCCGTGTAGGCGTCGAGGATCTCAAGACCCAGTCCCGAGGCCGCATTGCGCGCGGCGCGGGCGTCACTGTGGGCGAGGCGGTAGCGGCCCGCCGACATGTCGTCGAGTCGGAGGTTCGCCGCCGCCACGATCTCTTCGAGTTCTGCCGCGAGGACGTACGTCTCGAGATCCATGCGCGCGGCATTACGGCCGCTGACGGCATCGGCGAGGCTCGCGACCACGGCATGATCTGCAGCGAGCGCCGCCGTGGATGCGTGATCCGTCTTCGCCCGGGCGATCAGCGCCGCCAGCGTCTCGGCGACCTGCACAGCGGACTGCGCAGCGATGACCGTCGCGTTCCAGCGCGAACGCACCACGTCGACGAGGGATTGCGAGCCGTCGAGGTCTACCAGCTCGTCCGGCACGCCCGCGAGCTCGACTTCGAGCTCCCGCAGTCTGTCCCGCTCCGTCGCGAGCAAGATCTCGTGAGCGCGGACGCGACGGTCGATCTGCGCCCGCGTCTCCTCGTCGAGGAGCGCGGCCGACGCTGCGGCGGTGTCGTCGAAATCGGATGCCGCGACCCGCGCGTCGCGCAGCGCGACGGCGTCGCGCAGCACGTCGTCGGAAGCCCGTCTCTTCTGCACCGCCGCAACCAGCTCCCTTCCGAGAGCTCGTCGGGCGGTCAGGTCTCCGATCCGCGCGCTCACCGAAGGGAACTCCCCACGGGCGGCATCGACGGCCTGTCGGGCGGCGGCGAGGCGCTCGGCGGTGACGGCGTCAGCGCGTGCCGCATCGGCGAGTGACGTGCGGAGGAGGTCGTGCTCCCTTTCGCACTCGAGTCGTTCCGCCTCGAGTGCGACACGATCGGCCTCGAGGCGCGAGCGCTCGACCGCGCGCCGCTCGGCCTCCTCGACGGCGCGGTGCGCCGCAGAGAGGCGGTCGGCCGCCTGCTCGAGATCGTCGCCTCCGGCGCGGAGCACCGCCGCGGCGTGGGCCTCTCGGGCGGCGCGTGCGGCGTCGGCCGCCGCGCCCTCCGCCTCGACCGCGGCGCTGCGCTCGTTCTCGCTTCGCGCGAGATCGGCGTCGGTGACGGGCTCGAGGTTCGGTGCTGCCGGGTGGGGGTGGTCGACCCCTCCGCAGACCGGGCATGGTTCGCCGTCGATCAGGGTCGATGCGAGTTCTCCGGCATAGCCGTCGAGGCGGTGGCGCAGCAGAGAGGTCACGGTGTGCCCGGCGTGCTCCGACGCCCTGATCCGCTCGGCGTAAATGCGCTCGAGGTCGCGAAGACTCTCGTGCAGGGTGCGTGCCTCGGTCGCCGCCGCGTGCGCCGCCTGCGCTGCCGCCGCCCCCGAGCGCGCAGACTCGAGAGTTCCGTCCGCACCCTCGAGAGGCGCGAGCGCACGCGCCACCTCGGCGAGACGCTCGGGGATGATCTCGCGGCGCGCGACGACCTCGGACAGACGTGACGTCGCTGTGTCGACTTCTGCGGACCGCAGGGCGGCGTCGTCCTCGAGGCGGACCAGCTCGCGCTCCTGGTCGGCGGCGGCCCCGGCGGTCGCGATGTCTCCCGTCAGACGGTCGATCACCCGTTCCAGCGACGCGGGATCCGGCGCCTCCGCGTCGAAGCCCCCACCGAACTCCGCGTCCATCTCCTCCCCGGCCTCCGACCACGATGCCGCTGCCGCGGCCTCGTGCTCCGCGGCCTCCGCGAGCGCGCGCGCTGCGCGTTCGGCGGCCCGGATCGGATCGCGCAGATTCTCGGCGCGACGAGCGGCGGCCAGTCGATCACGCTCGAGGGCGATCGCGGGCTCGTCCGCCTCCAGGCCGGCCAGCGACGCGCGCGCACGCGCGCGATCCGACTGACGCGCCCGCAGCGCGGTCAGGGCCGAGTGCTCTGCCGCCGCACGCGCGTGATCATCTTCGGCACGATCGCGCTCCTGCGCGAGGGTCTGTGCTCGATAGCGGGCTCGATCGACGGCGCGCTCGCCCCGTGCGATCCGCGCGCCGACGTCGTGCGCCGAGCGGGGAGAGTCGGGGACGTCCGCCTCTTCGCGGGTCTGCGCGCCGGCATCCGAGCGGGCATCCGTGTCGGCGTCCCCTTCGCCGACGGGGCGCGAGCGACCCTGCAGACCCTCCGCATCGATCAGGGATTCCGCCTCGTCGAGAAGGATCTCGACGCCGTGCCCCGCGCGAGCGAGGATCTGCTCGCCCTCCTTCCGACGGGCTTCGACCGCCGTGCGGTAGTCGACGTAGGTACGGGAGCCGAAGAGGGTCCGCAGCAGTGCCTGGCGATCGTCGTTGCCCGCCAGCAGAAAATCCGCGAAGCGGTTCTGGGCGAGCAGGATCACCTGCAGGAACTGCTGGTGGGTGAGTCCGAGGATCTCTTCGAGCAGGTGGGCGACCTCCCGGGCACGCGCTGCGCGCCCCACCCACTCCCCCGACACCGCCTCCTCGAGCAGGGCGGAGGGAGCCACCTTCGTCAGGCCCGTCCCCCGCGCGCGGGCGCGCTCGTACTCGGGTGAGCGGGTGACGCGCCAGTGCGTACCGGCCACGCTGAACTCGAGGCGCACTTCGGTGACGTCCTCCGGTGTGCAGTAGTCGCTGCGAAGACGCTTCTCGCCGCCGGCATACCGCGGCACGCTCCCGAAGAGCGCGAAGCTCACCCCGTCGAGCACGCTCGACTTACCGGCACCCGTGCGCCCGGAGATCAGGAAGATCCCGTCGTCGTCGAACGCGTCGAAGTCGACCGTCTGACGCGCGGCGAACGGACCGAACCCCTCGAGTTCCAGGCGGTGCAGTTTCACGAGCTCACCCGCGCGCTCACACGACGACGGCCGTGGCGACGCTCTCGTCGACGATCGCGCGGATCAGATCGCGCTCGGCGACCGTCGCACCGACGCCGTTGCGGACGTGGGCGAGGAATCCGTCGATGAGCTGCACGTCGTCGTGCGCCTCGCGCACTCGGTCGGCGTACGTCGCCCCTTCCCGCGTATGCAGGACGGCGGGGCTGTGAGCCACGATCGCGCAGTGAGGGAAGCGCGCCTGCAGCCGACGCATCGGATCGGGCTGCGCGGCCGTATCGGTGTAGCGCGCGAACACCCAGGCGTCCTCGAACGAGGCGAATCGCGAGTCGTGCAGCAGCTCATCGAGGGTGGCGCGCAGCGTGACCACCGCGCGCGGCACCGGAAGATCGAGCCATTCCACGCGGGCCAGGCCGTCGGCGTCGAGGTCGACGAGCCACGAGCCACGGGGTTTGCCCCCCTCGCCGAAGTTGTAGTGCAACGGCGCGCCGGCGTAGCGGACCGCATCCGACAGCCGCTGCCGGCCGTGGATGTGACCCAGCGCCATGTAGTCCATCCCCTCGAACACCGACAGGGGCACGACATCGAGACCGCCCTGCTGGATGTCGCGCTCGAGGTGCGGCGTCGGTTCGACACCCGCCGCGAAGCAGTGGGCGATGGCGACGGAGCGCCCGCCCCGGGCAGCCAGATCGGCGCGGACGAGCGACATCGCATGCGCCATCGTCTGCGCCTGGCTGCGGAGGTCGATCGGCGCCCATACGTGCCGCACGATGGCCGGCTCGAGGTAGGGGATGCCGTAGAACTGCACCTCGCCGTGGTCATCGGCGATCGTGATCGGTGTGCCGACGCCCTGCGGGTCGGTCAGCACGTGGATGCCTTCGCGCAGGAGGCGCGATTGGAAGCCGAGCCGTGCCGTCGAGTCATGATTGCCGCTCGTGACGATCACCCGCGCACCCGCGTCGCGCAGCGCGCCGAGCGCATCGCTGAGCAGTGTGTAGCACCCCGCGGCGGGGGTGGCGGAGTCGAAGACGTCGCCGGCGATCACGACGACGTCGACGTCGTTCTCTCCGACCTGCACCACGAGCGCCTCGAGCACACCACGGAGCGCGTCGAGCGTGGAGTGACCGTGGAAGGTCCGCCCGATGTGCCAGTCGGAGGTGTGCAGGATGCGCATGCTCACACGCTACGAGACACCGCCGACATCGCCGGCGAGGCGTGCGGCGGGTTCGCCCACAGCGATGACGGGACGGCATGTCGGGACACGAATCCGTAACACGCGCCGCGTAGCCTGCCGGGATGGAGCTGCCCGACGTGACCGTCGTCTACCTGCTCCGCCCGCGGGCGGACGGGGGCACCGACGTGCTGCTGGGGTACAAGCGCATGGGAATGGGACTGGGCCGGGTCGTCGGCATCGGCGGCAAGGTCGAGGAGGGCGAGACGATCCGCGGGGGCGCCGTCCGCGAGATGCACGAAGAGACCGGCCTGCACATCGAGGCATCCGATCTCGAGCCCGTCGGCGTGCTCGAATACCTCTTTCCCGCGCAGCCGTCGTGGTCGCAGCGCTCGCACGTCTTCACGTGCACGACCTGGAGCGGAGAGCCGCGCGAGACGGACGAGATCGTGCCGCGGTGGTTCACGCTCGACGACGTTCCCTACGACCGCATGTGGGACGACGCGTCCCGGTGGCTCCCGTCGGTGCTGCGGGGCGGCTCGATCGCGGCGACGTTCATCTTCGGGGACGACCTCGCCACCGTCGTTCAGGAGGAGCGCCGCACCGCGTGAAGATCCGGATGCCGCAAGATGGGAGCAGCGGAGTCGGAGGGGCGGCGTGATGAGTGTTGTGGGTGAGTCGCCCGAGCAATCCCCGCCCACCGTCGCACCCCGACGACCGGCGGGTCGTGGGAGTCGTGTGGCAGCGCTGATCCTCTCGATCGTCGCCATCGTTTGGGCGCTCCTCGCCCTCGGCACGTCCGTCCTCGCTCTGATCGGCGCGCTCGGCGGCGAGCTGTCGGCGGATGCCCTCGAGAACGCGCGGGCGGTGAGCACCGTCGCCTCGATCGCCACGAGTGTTCCCCTGGCGCTCGGGATCGTCGCGTTCGTGCTGAGCCTGCGGGGGGTGTTCCGAGCGGGCATCGTGCTGTCGCTGATCGCCGGCCTGCTCGTGGTCGCCACCATCGTCGTCGGCGGCGTGGCGGGCGCGCGCGCCGGAGAAACCATCGACGCCTCCGCCCCCGGCCCGACCGCGTCGGCCGGCCCCCGGCCGAGCGCGACAGGTGATGCGTGGCTGACGCAGCCCCTCACGTGGGAAGGGGGGCTCGATGTGCCCACGGACAGCACGCTGTCCACCCTCGACTCCTTCGCGACCCTCCCCGAATGGACGCGCTCCGCGTCGTCCGACACCGAGAACTGGACGAACGCGAGTACCGGCTGCACGGTGCAGTTCGGGCGTCTCCAGGTACCCGACGACGCGCTCGGGGCCGGCGACCGCGCGGCCAGCGTCCAGGCCATCGCCGGCTACCTGGGCACCGCGTTCGACGAGGCCGACGCCACCGACGTCCAACTCCACTACGCACCTGCGGCGACCGACACCGGACTGATCGCGGACGCCGTCGTGATCGCGGTCTCCGGTGCCGGGTTCTCGGAGTTCTACGTCAGCCGCGCGAGCACCGCGAACGCGCAGGCCGTGCTCGTCCTCAGCCGCTGCCCGTCCGATGACCTCGCCGATCAGACGCTGGGGATCATTCAGCAGAACATCGCGCTCTCGCTGGTCGCCGGCACGTTCTGATCGAAAGGCGCTCGATGACGTCCCCCGGCACACCCCCCGATCCTCTCCGGAGCACTCCCGCCGTCACGCCCACCGTTCCTGCGGAGCTGGCGCGATCCGCGCCGCTCGCGCGATGGGCATGCTTCCTCATCGGTGCGGGGGCCGCGATCGCGGGACTCGCCCCGTGGCTGGTCACCGGCATGCGGCTGCCCCTGCAGAATCTGTGGGAGGACGCCACGTCACCCGACGACATGCCGCTGGTGCTGCTTCCGTTCAGCCAGTACGCCGTCATCCTGCTCTTCAGCATCATCGTCGTCGGAGCCGCCCTCGCGGGTCTCTGCGCGCGGCCGTTGAGCGCTCGCATGCCCGTCGGCGGCCGCGCCCTCGTGATGGTCGGCGTGATCTCCGTCCAGCTGATCGCCGTCGTCCAGACCGCCGCGGTGGTGGGCGACGGCCTGCAGGACCGTACCGAGTCGGCCTTCTACCTCACGGCGCTCGTGGTCGGCACCGTCTGTTCGATGGCGGCGGGGGTCGTCGCATTCTGGCTCATCGCCCGCGCGCCGCGGGCGGGTGCGCTGCTCGGCCTGACCGTCGCGGCCATCGCCGTGAGCCCGTGGCTCACGCAGCTGGTGTCACCGTTCGGCACGGTCCCCTCCGACGTCGTCGTGTGGGTGCTCGCGGGTGCGCAGTGGATCACGCCTGTGCTGACCGGCATCGCCATCGGGTGGACCGGACTGAACACCGTGGGCCGGATGCTGTCGTCCCTGGTGGCTCTGGCACTCGTGTGGGTCGCACCGGCGCTCGTGACCGGGCTGGCGAGTGCGACGGGGACGCGCGTCCTCGCGAGCGATCTGGCCGGGATGGCCGACTACGGCGTGCAGATCTTCGTCACGGCGTTGTTCATCCCCGAACTGGCTGCCCGGCCGATCATCGCGGCTGTCGTTGCGGCGGCCCTGTCCTACGCCGTGTTCTTCATGCTCGGACGGCGACGAGCCGCTCAGCTCGCGGCTGCCACGTCCACGGCTGCGCCGACGCGCGGCGCGTAGCGGCCGGACGCCTCTGCCCGCGCCCGGGCCTTCGCGGCCTCCTCTTCGCGGTTCTTCGGCGGAGCGACGGCCACGAGATCCTGGAGGAGATGTCCGGTGATGTGGGCGATCTCGGCCACCGCGTGATCGAAGGCCGCCTGGTTGGCTTTGGACGGCTTGGTGGTTCCGGCGATCTTCCGCACGTACTGCAATGCGGCGGCCTGGATCTCGTCGTTCGACGCCGCGGGCTCGAAGTTGTGAAGGGTGTGGATGTTCCGGCACATACGTCGACGGTACGCCGACACCGCGCCCGAGAACAGGGCGGGTGCGTGGCGCACCGCGCGGGCGGGTCCGTCAGCCCTCAGGAGGACTCGGGCGTCGTTCCGCGCACTTCGTGCACCAGCGCCGTGCGCTGATCATCGGTGACATCGATACCCGTGTCGCGCAGCCGCTGGCGGAGTACCTCCTCGACCCGCTCATGGTCGCCGTCGGCGACGTCTTGACGTGTCTGCGCGACGATGCCGGCCAGTTTGTCGTCGATGGACGCGTCATGCATGTCCATCATCGGCTCCGTCTGCTGGTCCGCGGCTGCCGCGCTTCCCGTGCTCGCCGAGTCCGACATCAGGACTGCTCCTCGTGTTCCTCGTCGGTGACCAGGTCGGCATCGAGCCCGGCCGTGGCCTCTGCGCCCTCCACGGTGCCGTCATCCTCGGTCGCGGGCGCATCCCCGCCCTTGACCTCGGTGAGGCGGGTGGATCCGATCGCGTCGGCCATCGCGGCGTCGACCGCGGAATCCGCTGTCAGGTCCTTGTCGTCGCTCATGAGAGCTCCCCTCGTCTTCGACCACTCTCGCGCGTGAGACCGCGGCGGTGCCAGGGCTTGACGACCCCGGATGCCGCGACTAGGGCGTGTCAGAGAGATCCGGCGCCGCGTCGTACGACGTGCCCGAGCGCGTGCGGGCGGCGCGCGCCTTCGCGCGATCCGTCTCGATCGCGGCCCCGACGACCTGCCCACCGCTCGTCAAGAGGGCGCGGCGCCACGGCAGCACGCCCTCGATCTCGATCTGGATGGACATCGAGAGGATCGTCCGGATCAAGACGATGATGCCCAGGATCAGGGCGTCCTCGATCGACGGCTTCGACGTGATCGTGCGGATCAGATCGGCGGCGACCAGCACCTCGAGGCCGAGCAGGATGGCTCCTCCGAGGGTATTGCGGAGGGTACCGAACGCCGACGGACCGCCCTCGCCGCGGGAGAGGGCGCGGGCGCCCAGGACGACCGCGATGATGAATCCGATGACCATGGTCAGGGCGCCGATCGCCTCGAATCCGACCGCGATCGCGGTGAAACCAGGCTCCATGTCCACGACGTCAGTGTAGGGCGGTCGCACACGGCGCCGTTCCGCCTGATCCGCCGATCGTCAGGCCGAGCGACGGTGCTGCAGGATGGCGGCGCGGTCGGGGTGCGTGGCGAACCAGTCGGCCACGTACCAGCAGACGGGACTGACCTGACGGCCGCCCTTCTGCTCGAGGTCGGCGACCGCACGATCGACGAGCTCGCCCGCGTAGCCCGACCCGCGGAACGTGGGGATCGTGTACGCCCGCGTCATCGCCACCGTGTGGCCGTCATCCCGGTAGTCCAGCACGCTCACGAGGTCGTCACCGCGGTGCAGGGTGTAGCGGGAGGCGTCCTTCTCATCGGCGAAGCGGAGCTCGTTCATCCGTTAAGGCTACGCCGGGCGCGGACACCCCGCGTCGCGCGACCCGCACCCTCAGCGAACCCTTACCGCAGACTGAGCAAAGTGCGCAGCGTGGGGAGGAAAGGACCTCTGCAACATGGCGATTTGACGCATGGAGACGTATTCGGTCATAATCAGCCTCATGACTGACACCGCACGCTCTCTGTCCGCCCTGGAGGCGAACGGGACTGCCGGCATGATGATGCCCGGCAGCGTCGTCATGTGTTGTCGAATGTGCCGCTGACCAGCTGTCACGCCGGTTGCCGCGTCGTTTCTGAATACGACTCCGCACACCCCCGAGCTCTCCGGATCTGAAGCGCGAGATCGCGCGCCGGATGCCTCGTCCCCGCCCTTTCCGGGCAGACACCGTCGCACCCTCGAACCCCCGTGGGGTTCCCTCCGCAAGGACACCATCATCATGTCGAACACCGCCCTCCTCGAACGTCCGCTCCGCTCCGCGGTGGCGGCTTCCCCCGCCACAGCCGCTTCCGCCGCCGCTCCCACCGGTTCGGCGCGTCCCGCACATCTGCGTGCGGTGCCTCCACTCGCGGATGCGGCGCCCGCCGCGCCCGCCGCCCGCCACCTCCCCCCGGGGACCGCGCCGCGCGGCTTCGCGCTGTACGTCGGCATCGACGAGACGAAGGCCGCGGCATCCGGAGTGAATCTCGGCGTCCTCGTCGACGCGCTTCGCCGTACGCTCGCCGAGATCGCCCCCGACGCCGAGACGTACGCGACCGTCGCGCTCGCCCCGGTCGGCGCCGGCGGTCGGGACGTGGACGTGGTCCGTCTCGCCCTCCACGAGCCGTCGGCTGTCGCCCGCACCAAGGACGAGCCCGCGGAGGAGGACCGCGCCGGAGAAGGCGTCGTCGTGGACATCTCGCGCAAGCGCGTGCTGATCGACGGCGATTCGGCCGCGTTCACCTTCAAGGAGTTCGAGCTCCTGCAGTACCTGGTGCTGCGCGAGGGCCGCACGATCGAGCGCGGCGAGCTGGTCTCGTCGCTCTGGCAGGCCGGCGACGAGGACGCACCAGGCGAGCGCACGATCGACGTGCACGTGCGCCGGCTGCGCGCGAAGCTCGGTCGGTACGAGGACATCGTGCGGACGGTGCGAGGCGTCGGGTATCGGTTCGATCGGCATGCCGACGTGGCGATCCGGTACGGACACGGAACCCCCTCGCCCGACCGCTTCTGACAGGTCCCTCGCAGAGGGCGCCGGCGGGGGACGACGTCGCGTGGGATGTCGCGGGTCCCGCGTAGGGTGTCGGCATGACCTCGCACACCGAGGCCCCGCGCACCGAGACCGGGCGAGGGGACAGCTCTCGACTCGAGACGGAGTACCGACCGCGGCATCCCCTCGAGATGCGGCGGGCGGTGATGTACCAGCGACACGGTGCAGGCGACCCGACGATGTTCGAGCACGCCGGCGTGATCTGGCGTGCCAGCCGCACGCCACTCGGGGTCGCGACCCTCGCCATCCGCGAGAGCACGCCCGGGGTCATCCGTGGCGCCGCATGGGGACCGGGAGCGGCGTGGGCACTCGACCAGCTGCCTGCCCTGTGCGGGGCAGAGGATGACCCGTCGGGGTTCGACCCGTCGGCGCACCCGCTCATCGCCGATGCCCACCATCGGCATCCGGGCCTGCGGATCGGGCGCACCGATCTGGTGTTCGACGCGCTCGCCAGCGCGATCATCGAGCAGAAGGTCACCTCCGTGCAGGCTTTCGGTGCATGGCGGCGCATCGTGTCGTGGTACGGCGAGAGGGCACCGGGCCCGACCCCGCGCGCGATGTTCGCACCGCCGTCGACCGAGGGGTGGCGCCATGTGCCGTCGTGGGCGTGGCACCGTGCGGGCCTCGAACCGCCGCAGTCCCGGACCATCGTCGCGGCTGCGCGTCGCGGCGACACCATCGTCCGAGCGACCCATCGAGCGGAGGACGGCGAGGGACGCGACCGCGTGCTGATCTCGCTGAAGGGCGTGGGAGCGTGGACGTCGGCCGAGACGCGCATCCGGGCGTTCGGCGATCCTGACGCCGTGAGCGTCGGCGACTTCCACCTCGCGCACGAGGTCGGCTACGCCCTCACCGGGGAGCGCACCGACGACGACGGCATGGTCCGGCTCCTGGCGATGTGGCCGGGTCATCGTCAGCGCGTGATCCGCCTCATCGAGACGACGGGAGTCCGCGAGCCGCGGCGGGGGCCGCGGCTCCATCCGGAGGATCACCGCGATCGCTGAGAGCCTGGACCATAAGCTGAGTCCATGAGCACTCCCCCGTCACGGTCCCGCACCGGCTTCCCCCGAGGACGACTCGGCTGGATCGTCGGGACCGTCGTCCTGTTCGGCGTCGGTGCCCTGGTGGGCATGGCGCTCGGCAGCGTGTGGCTCGGGCTGTTCCTCGCCGCGATCGTGTCGATCGGATGGCTGATCGCCTACGAGTCCTGGCGTGGACGGACCGTCGGTCTCGACGACCCGCACGACGACGGCGCACAGATCTAGGAGGGCAGGCGCACGGCGCTCACCTGCACCTCCGCGCCGATGACTCAGCCGTCCTCCGGTTCGTGCGCTCCGAGCGACGTCTCCTCCGCGTCGATGGCCTTCAACGCGGAGACGATCGCCGGCTCCTGGTAGCGCCCCTCTCGACGGGCGCGAAGGATCGCCTCCCGCTGGGCGGCGAGCATCGCCTTGCGCAGACGCATCTGCGATTCCAGCTGCGGCCACGCGGCGTCCGGCTCATAGGCGTCGATCGTGTCGCCCAGGAACGCGGCATCCGCCCGCAGCAGTTCGACGACGCGGGTTTCGTCTGCAGGGGTGGCGACCTCATCGAGGCGCTCGATTCCCGCACGGCGCGCTTCGGCCATGAGCATCTTCAGTTCGGTGCGCTCCTGCTGGCGATTGGGCGGCGGCAGTTTGAGCGCGCGGATGATGGCCGGCAGTGCCAACCCGCCGAGGAGGCTCGCCACGACGACGATGAACGCCAGCAACTGCAGGTACGACCGCTCGGGCGTGCTCTCCGGGAGGAGGAAGACCGCCGCGAGCGTCACGACACCACGCACGCCGGCGGATGCCACGGCCACGCCGTTCGGGTATGTCCAGCTGCGCTCGCGCATGCGCTGAGGGCCGTGCCGGTAGATCACGGTCGTGGCCATGACCCAGGCGAAGCGCGACGCGACCAGCATCGCGAGGATGCCAGCCACGATCAGGACCGACGGCCAGAACCCCGGCCCCGCATCCACCGCACCGTTGAGGATGCCCGCCAGATTCAGGCCGATGAACAAAAAGACGGCGTTCTCGAGCAGGAACTGGATCGTCCGCCAATTGAGCCTGACGGTGACCCGGGATTCGGCCGACGCCACCGTGGGCGACCGGTAAGCCATGTAGATCCCGACCACGACGACCGCGATCACGCCCGAGCCGTGCAGGGTCTGGGCGACCAGGAACACCGCCCACGGCACGACCAGCACCAGGCTCGTGTCGAGGACGGGGGCACGGAGGTGCTGGCGCACGAGCGAGATGAGCCAGCCGGCGCCGAGGCCCACCCCCACCCCGACGATGATCGCGATCGCGAAGTCGATCGGGATCGTGATCGGGTCGACGACGCTCACGATCGCCGCGATCGATGCGTTCAGGGCGACGAGCGCGGTCGCGTCGTTGAGCAGGCTCTCGCCCTCGAGGATGGTGACGACGCGTCGGGGCAAGCCGACCTTGCCCGTGATCGCGGTGACGGCGACCGCATCGGTCGGAGCGACGACCGAGGCGAATGCGAAAGCGGCAGCCAGGGTGATGGAGGGCACGAGCGCCCAGGTGGTGAAGCCGACCGCGACGACGGTGAAGGCGACGAGCCCGACGGACAGCAGCAGGATGCTGTCGCGTCGGGCGCGGATGTCGATGAGCGACGTCCGGATCGCGGTCGCGAACAGGAGCGGCGGAAGGATCGCGTAAAGGATCACGTCGGGTTCGACGTGCACTTCGGGCACCCCGGGGATGAACGAGGCGACCCCGCCGACCACGACGAGGGCCACGGGTGCCGAGAAGCCGATGCGGCCGACCAGGCCCGTGACGATGACCGTGACCAGGACGAACGCGACCGACCAGGCGATGATCTCGATGGGATCCATGCAGCCAGTATTGCGGGCTACTCCATCCGTGCGATCCACGCCGTCGCGGCGGGCGGCAGCGACCCGCCCACGATCTCGGCGCTGGCGATCAGCACCTCCGCCCCGCGCAGATCGTACGACTGGTCGCCGAAGTTCGTGACGATCTCCCAGCCGCCGGGGCGGGAGAAGCTGAGGACGTCGTCATCGCCGGTCTCGATCCATTCGAGGTGCTCGGCGCTCTGCAGCTCGTGGCGGAGAGCGAGTGCCGCCCGGTACAGCACGAGCGTCGAGTGCGGGTCCTCCTCCTCCGCCTCGACGGACGCGGCGCCGAACCACGCGGGCTGCGGCAGGTGCGCGCCACCGGCGCCGAAGCCGAACGACTCGCCCTCCCGCGTCCACGGCAGCGGTACGCGGCATCCGTCCCGACCGATGTCGACCCCGGGGCTGCGGAAGTAGGTCGGGTCCTGGCGGTCGCGACCGTCGATCTCGACGACTTCGTGCAGGCCCAGCTCCTCGCCCTGGTAGAGATAGGCGGAGCCGGGGAGCCCGAGCACGAACAGTGTCGCCGCCCTGGCGCGACGCAGGCCCTGCTCCCGGTCGAGTCTCGGCGACTTCCCCTTCGAAAGCAGCCATTCGTTGCCGTGCTTGAGCGTGGGTCGCCCGTCCGGCGCCCGGTCGGGGTCGGGCAGGCCGTAGCGTGTGGCGTGCCGGACGACGTCGTGGTTGGAAAGCACCCACGTGGTCGACGAGCCGCTGGACTCTGCCAGGTCGATGTTGTCGGCGACGATCGCCCGGAACTGGGCAGCGTCGAAATCGGCCTCGAGCAGGTCGAAGTTGAACGCCTGGCCGAGCCCTTCGGCGCTCGCGTAGCGCTGACGGCGGTCCCGCGCGACCCAGGCCTCGGCGACGGCGGTCCGTGGCGGGTCGTACGAATCGAAAACCTGGCGCCACTCGGCGTAGACCTCGTGCACGTCATCGCGGTCGGTGATGGGGTGCCGTCCGTCGATCGGGATCTCGGCGAGCTCGGCACGCATGGGCAGCGGTTCGGTCAAGTCCTTCGTCAGCATGTGTGCGACGTCGATGCGGAATCCGTCCACCCCCCGATCCGACCAGAAGCGCAGCGTGGTGAGGAAGTCCTCGCGCACCTCGCGGTTGCTCCAGTCGAAGTCAGGCTGTTCGACGGCGAAGTTGTGGAAGTACCACTGGCCGTCCGCGACGCGCTCCCACGCAGGACCTCCGAACGCCGACTCCCAGTCCGTGGGCGGCTCGGCTCCGTCGGGTCCGCGACCGTCACGGAAGATGTAGCGCGCCCGCTCCGGAGAGCCGGGGTCCGCCGCCAGTGCGGCCTGGAACCACTCGTGCCGATCGGACGAGTGGTTCGGCACGATGTCCACGATGACGCGGATGCCCACGCGATGGAGCGCCCGCAGCATCCGATCGAAATCCGCGAGCGTGCCGAGACGCGGGTCGACGTCGCGATAGTCGGCGACGTCGTAGCCGCCGTCGGCGAGTTCGGACGGGTAGAACGGGCTGAGCCACACCGCGTCGATGCCGAGGTCACGGAGGTACGGCACGCGATCGGTGATGCCGGCGATGTCGCCGATCCCGTCGCCGTCGGCGTCGGCGAAGCTGCGGGGATAGATCTGGTAAACGGCCGCCTGGCGCCACCAGGTGGCGTCGCCGGCGAGGTGCACGTCACGGTCATCGGTCTCGACGCTGGGTTCGATGGTCATGCTCATCAGTCTGAGGGATCCTCGACTGCGGGATCAGCAGCGTCTCCCGCCCTCGCGTGTCATCGCCTCGCGTGTCGTGGCCTCGGGCGGCGGCGTGGGCGGCGGCGAGGGGACCCGCCGTCTGATCGGGAAGCGACCGGTTTCGGCCCGCGAGCCGTGCGGTGAACATCCCGTGAATGGCGGACCGGGGGCCCGTCCGTGTACGCGGACGCTGGCATCGTCGAGGCATGACCTCGATCGCACGTCCGCAGAGCGTCGTGCGCAGACGCGGCGACGATGCGCTGATCTCTCCCGCGCCGACCGCGATGGTGTGGGAGAAGCCGCGGGCCGCTCACGAGCCGATCGCCGTGCCCGGCATCGTGCTCGCACCCGGTGATGCACTCGTCGAGGTCGAGCTCGCGCTCATCTGCGGATCGGACGTCGAGGCGGTGTCCGGCCGACGAACCGTTCCCGCTCCGCTGGTGCTCGGTCATGAGCAGGTCGGTCGCGTCGTCGCGGTCGGCGGGGCGGCGCGGCGCTCGGACGGGACCGCTCTGGGGATCGGAGACCGCGTCGTGTGGTCGTCGACCATCTCCTGCGGGTCGTGCGACCGCTGTCGGTCGGGGATGCGTCAGCGCTGCCGCGCCCTCGCGTCGTACGGCCGGGAGCGGATGGCGCGAGGCTGGGAGCTGAGCGGCGGCTTCGCATCGCATGTGCACGTGCGTGCCGGGACGACCGTGGTCGCCGTCGACGCCGAGACGCCCGCGCCGGTGATCGCGCTGGCGTGCTGCAGCGGCGCGACGGCGGTCGCCGCGGTGGATGCCGCGGCGCAGGTCGTGCCGCTCCGAGGGGCCAACGTCCTCGTCACCGGCGGCGGGCCGACCGCGCTCACGGCGGTCGCGCTGGCCTCCCGGTCGGGCGCGCGCGTCATCTTCGCCGACGGCGACCCGGGGCAACGTGATCTCGGGCTCCGATTCGGCGCGACGCGCGCGGTGAAACCCTTCCCCGATGTGGTGGCCTCCGCGCTGTCGCCGGCACGCCGCTGCGACGGCCCGAGCATCGTGATCGAGGCATCCGGCACGTCTTCATCGACCCAGCTCGCGCTGGATTCCGCAGCGGTCGGGGGCGTCGTCGTGCTCGTCGGCGGCGGACATGCACCGGACGCGGGAAACGC
This sequence comes from Microbacterium songi, assembly GCF_042747925.1. Classification (NCBI taxonomy): domain Bacteria; kingdom Bacillati; phylum Actinomycetota; class Actinomycetes; order Micrococcales; family Microbacteriaceae; genus Microbacterium; species Microbacterium songi. Next base: position 86,837 of record NZ_JBHZIE010000001.1, on the reverse strand, counting down.
GCCGATCATCCTGCCGGCGGTCGATCCGGCGGGCGTCGCGCGGCGGCTGCTGACGATCCGGGGAGTGGAGGGCTACCGTCCCGAGCATCTGGTGACCGCCGTCGACTTCCTGCAGCGGCATGGCGATGATCACCCGTTCGCGGAGCTGGTCAGCGACTTCTTCGCCCTGGAGGACCTGGATGCCGCACTCGCGGCGGCCGCATCCCTCGCTCCCACTCGGGTGGGCGTGAGCGCGGGCGTGATCACCTAGCAGGAGGGACGCGCCCGACCCGACCGCCTCCGTCACGCGAGAAGGCTGCGGATGTCCTCGGCGGTGAGCGACTCGCTGAAGAATGCATCATCGTCGAGCACCGCCGAGACCAACTCGGCCTTCTTCGCCTTCAACGCCATGACCTTCTCCTCGATCGTCCCGGCCGCGACCATGCGGTAGACCATGACCTGCCTGGTCTGACCGATGCGGTGGGTCCGGTCGACGGCCTGCGCTTCACTGGCGGGGTTCCACCACGGATCGAGCAGGAAGACGTAGTCGGCTTCGGTGAGGTTGAGACCGAAGCCGCCCGCCTTCAGGCTGATGAGGAAGACCTTCGCGTCGCCGTCCCGGAACCCGTCGATTGCGGCGTCGCGCTTGCGCGTCGCGCCGTCGAGATACGCGTACGGGATGCCGGCCGCATCGAGCCTCGCGGCGGCCCGCCGGAGGAACGAGGTGAACTGGCTGAAGACGAGCGCCTGATGTCCCTCACCGATGACATCGTCGAGCTGCTCGAGCAGGGCGTCGAGCTTCGCCGAGGGCACGTCGGCGTACGCGACCGGGTCGATGAGTCCCGCGTCGAGGCTCAGCATCCGCAGAAGGGTGAGCGAGCGGAAGACGATGAACCTGTTGCGGTCCAGATCATCGACGAGCCCCAGGATCTTCTGCCGCTCCCGTTGCAGGTGCGTGTCGTAGATGCGGCGATGCTGAGGCTCGAGGGGGATCTCCAGCACCTGCTCCTGCTTCGGGGGCAGCTCCGGCGCGACCGCTTCCTTCGTGCGCCGCATCATGAACGGGCGCACGCGGCGACGCAGACGTGCGAGCCGCTCGACGTCCTGGTTCACCTCGATCGGGCGTCGGTACTTCTCCGCGAAGTCGCGCGCCGACGGGAAGAGTCCGGGCGCGACGATCTGGAAGAGCGCCCACAGCTCCGACAGGTTGTTCTCGATCGGCGTGCCGGTCACGGCCAGCCGGAAGGGCGCGCGGATGCCCCGTGCCGCTTCATGCACCTTCGAGGCGGGGTTCTTGGCGAACTGGGCCTCGTCCAGGACCAGGCCCGCCCAGGCGCGTCCGGCGAAGTCGTCGGCGTCCAGGCGCAGGATCGCGTACGTCGTGAGGACGATGTCGGCGCCGGCCGCGGCATCCGCCATGCTCCTCCCGCCCTTCGCCCGGGTCTCGGTCACTTCCGCGACCGACAAGCCGGGCGTGAAGCGTGCGGCCTCGCGGGTCCAGTTCGACACCACCGAGGTCGGCGCCACCACGAGGAAGGGGGCGCCCTGGGCACCCGCACGGGCACGGGCATGCGCGATCAGCGCGAGCGTCTGCGCGGTCTTGCCGAGGCCCATGTCATCGGCGAGGATGCCGCCGAGCCCGTGATCGTGCAGGAAGGCGAGCCACGCGAATCCCTCCCGCTGGTAGGGGCGCAGTTCGCCCACGAACCCGTCGGGCAGGGGCGCCGACTCCTCGGCCGCGTCCGCACCCTCGGCGCGTTCCCCGACGCGCCGTAGGCCGTCGACGGTCGCACGCCACGCCACGGCGGCCTCGCTCTCGTCGGCGAGATCCTCGAAGTCACTCCACAGCGCGGTCTGGTACCGGCTGATCTGCATGCCGGCCTCCCACTCCTGCAGAGTGCCCGCCTCTTCGATGAGCTCGCGAAGCGGTTCGAACACCGGCTGGTCGAGGCGCAGATAGCTGTGGTCGATCAGCAGCAGCTTCTTCGCTCCGCGGGAGAGAGCCTTGAAAAGCGGCCCGAACGGGATGGTCCGCCCCTCCACGGTCACCATGACTCCCAGATCGAACCAGTCGTTGCGCTCGGATTCGACGGCGCTCACCTTGAGGACCGGCGCTTCGACCACCTCCCGGTAATCCGGCTTCTCGCCGACGATCTCGACGCGTACGCGGTCGAGGTCGTCCAGCGCAGGGAGCACCCGCGCCGTGAATTCGGCGGCCTCCAGCGCCCGCATGAGGGTGGTCGCGCGCAGCGCTCCGCCCGAGGTCAGCGCCGGGGAGCCGGCCGGGTCACTCCGCAGCGCCTCCGCCACGGCGGCGGCGGGTCTCCGTTCCTCCACCGGGTCGAGGAACGCCGTGTCGGGAATGCTCAGCGGAAGCCGTCGCCCGTCGGCGAGCTCCCACTGCGCATCGAAACGCAGCAGCTGCGACGGTTCGAACCTGGCAGTGAGCAGCAGGGTGGCCGGCGGCACGGGCGGCGGCGAGAAACTGTCGTCTGCGCTGGTCACCCGTACCGACCTCGCCAGCGTCGGGAAGTGCTCGCCGACGAACTCGTCGACCTCCGCCTCGGCGATCTGCACGGTGCTCGGATGCTCGATGATCGCGCGTTGCGCCCGGGTGAGCGGTGTCGCCAGACGGGCGAGCACCACGTCGGGTCCTTCCGTTCCGAACTCGTAGGCGTAGACGCCGTGCGCGCCGATCAGACCGACGTTCCCGGCATCCCGCGCGACCCCGTCGATCGTGACGCTCGGCGTCAGTCGCAGCCCGTCGCTCCCCCGATGGGCGTCGAACCCGATGATCGCGGCATCTGCGATCGTGATGAGCCCGGCTCGCGCCCTCGACGTCCCGCCCGAGCCCACGAGGGGGATGCCGAGCGCCTGCGCGTCGGTCAGCAGTGCCCAGAGCAGGCTCGATTCGAACGTGTCGAGGGTGATCCAGTCGGCGCCGTACTCGATGAAGCCGCCGAGCGACGCCCCCTTCAGCATGTTCAGCTGAGCGAACCACCGCGCATGCGCGGGGTCGTAGCCGCCCGCGGTGCCCTGGTATCCCACGTTCTGCCAGGTCAGATCGCCCTTCACCCATCCGCCGCGCGTGCCGGTCGTCACGGGTCGGACGGCGAGGCGGTCGACGGATGCCGCGTCCTTCGCGGTCTCGTCGCGTGCGGGCGCGCGCGAGCCCGCAGTCAGGCCGCCGCGACCGGGGCGGCGCGCCTCACCTCGCCGGCGCAGCTCGAACTGCAGCGCGAGCGGCCTGGTCGGCTCGCCGAAAGCCGCCGGCACCCGGTCGAGCGCGGCGACGAGCCCTCGCCAGCCCGGTTCGGCCGCTTCGTGCTGATCGGCGGTTGCGCGGGCGGCGACTCCGGCGCGGTGCAGTTCGTTGCCGGCGAAGAGCACCGCCGCGACGTGCTTGCAGTTGATGCCGATCGGGCAGGAGCAGACCGCCCTGCGCACCATCACGCGGGTGGTGTTCGCGCCCGCCAGCGTGACCGAGACGCGGTAGGGCGACGGCTCCGAGCCCTGCACGTCCGCGGTGAAGCGCTGATCTGGCGCGTCCCAGTGAAGGTGATGGACGCGCCCGCCGCTGGCGTAGGCCTTGCCCCGGCTGTGCGACAGGGGCCCGACCAGGCGGGCGATCGTCAGCTCTTCGACGAGAGGGACGAGCGGATCGGGCATCCTTCCATCGTTTCACGACCAGCCGTTCGTTTCACGACCAGCCGTTGTCGAACCACCCGTGCCACACCGCGTTGTCGAGTCCCCGACCGACGATGTCGAGCCGGTTCGTCCCCCACGATGCGATGTCGATCGACGAGCTGAATCCGCCGCCCAGCGTCTCCCAGTCGTGCCAGGTGCCGTCGAACCACTTGTGCCAGCACGCGTTGTCGAGCCCGCGCACCACGACATCAAGGCGGCGCGCCCCCCACGAGGCGACCCCCGGAGACGCGGAGAGACCGCCGCCGAGGGACTCCCAGTCATGCCATCCGCCGTCGAACCACTTGTGCCACAGCGCGTTGTCCGTGCCGCGGACGAAGACATCCAGGCGCCCCGACCCCCATGAAGCCACGGCGGGATCGCTCGTCAGACCGCCGCCCAACGACTCCCAGTCATGCCACCTGCCGTCGAACCACTTGTGCCACAGCGCGTTGTCCGTGCCGCGGACGAAGACATCCAGGCGACCGCTGCCCCACGATGCGGCCGCCGGCCCCGACGACAGTCCCCCGCCCAACGACTCCCAGTCGTGCCACCCGCCGTCGAACCACTTGTGCCACAGCGCGTTGTCCGTGCCGCGCGCGAAGACATCGAGCCGGCCAGACGCCCATGATGTCGCGGCCGGGTCCGACGTGATGATGCCACCGAGCGACTCCCACTCGTGCCAGCCTCCGTCGAACCACTTGTGCCACAGCGCGTTGTCGGTGCCCGCCGCGAAGACGTCGAGGCGGCCGCTCCCCCACGAGGCAGCGCCCGGACCAGTGTTGGTCGCTCCGCCGAGAGACTCCCACCCGATCGATTGCCGAGCACGCGAGACTCCTCCGGTCACGCGGTAATCGACACCGCTCGACGTGTACGACAGGTTCAGAGGCTGTTCGGTGAGAACGGCGACCGGCAGCGCCATCGAGCTGTCGACAGCGGCGAAGATCAGCGGCCGCACCCCCAGGAAGTCGTCGGGATCGCCCCACGACTGCAGGAAGAGCCCGATCTTGCCGATGGTCGACGGTTCGATCGCGGCCATCACGGCCTTGATGGCCTTGTCGATATCGGGCTGAGGATTGAGGAGATTGAGTTGGCCCTTTTCCACGAGGGCGGTGAGTTGTGTCCGGGTCGCGGCGATCAGGTCGTTCACCAGACCCTTGATCGCACTGAAAGGCGTGGCATCCGATTCGAAGACCAGCGCGAAGGTGCCCAGCAGCTCGGGAAAGTCACCCGCGAGAACCTGCGCCTGCGTCGGCCGGTCGACGTTGTCGAAGCGCACGATGCCCTGATTGGCCGGGATCGGCCGGGAGCCGCCGGTGTCGATGCCGTTCGCCCAGTCGTCGTTGAGCACCCCGCTCCAGAACACCTGCGTCGAACCGGGCGTGCGGAACTTCGACCGGAAGCCGATCATGATCAGGTACGGCTCATCCCCGTCGCTCAAGAAGCCGTCTTCGTCGGCATTGTTCACCTTCAACCGATCGAGCGCGATGGTCCAGGATTCGGACATGGTTCACCCCTTCGTTACGCGTCTGGTCCGTGCGATCAGGCGTCGAAACAGGAGAGGACCGCGCCACCCGTCGTGATACCGCCCCGCAGCGGAGCTCTTCTCGCCCCTCCCCCTCGACCGCACGGGAGAATGGGGGCGTGACCGCGAACACCGATGAGCCGCTCTACGTCGTCTCGATCATCGTCGATGCGCCGATCACGAAGCTCGACGCCCTCGACGTCGTCGCCTTCGTCGCCGACAGCGCGATCGAGGGGGCCGGAACAGCGCATCCCCGGGTGAGGATCGGGGCGCACGCGTGGGCCGAGGTCGAGATCCCCAAGTTCGCCGACCCGCCGCCGCTCGCCATCGACATCTATTCGCACGTCTCCCTCGCAACCGCCACCGCCGAGGCCGCCCGCCTGCAACTCGGGCTCGAGCGTGTCGGTTGGAGCGCGCGCCCGGATCGGCCGTCGATGGGCTAGCCGTTCGATCGGCGGGGACCCGTCCCTTCGGCCGTGCGGTTCCGCTGAGACGGCGTCGTCATCGCAGCGGCTGCGCTCCGATGACGGACAGCAGCTGCAGCCGCCCGTGGCTTTCGCTCCCCGGAATGGCGGTGTACACGAGGAGGGAGTGCGCGTTACCCGGGTCGACGAGTCTCTGGCAGTAGAGCTCGAGTGCGCCGACCTCCGGGTGGACGAAACGCTTGACGTCGTGCGGCCGCAGGCCGACTTCGTGCAGCGCCCAGATGCGTCGGAACTCCTCGCTGCGATCGAGGAGGAGCTGCGACAGCCGGGCCGCGTGGGAGTCGGGCCCGCGCCGGGCGGCGACCTCCCGCAGACCGGACGCGTACAGACGACTCAGGAAGTCGTGTTCCTCCGGCGCGTAGAGCCGACGCGAGTCGGCGTCGGTGAACCACCGGAAGCCGATGCTGCGCTCTGGTCCGACGCGACCCGCACCGTCACCGGTGAGCGCGACCCCCAGCCGTGACTGCCTCAGCGTCTCGCCGAGTTCGGTGACGATCTCCGCCGGCGTGTCATCGAGTCTGTCCAGCACACGCAGCAGACCTGGGCTGATGTGGTCGCTGGCCGCACCGCGCACGGGCGGCGGGTGACCGGCCAGCACGAAGAGATGGTCGCGCTCCTCATGGGTCAGGTGCAGCCCTTGGGCGATCGACCCCAGCATCTGCTCGGAGGGCTGCGGACCCCGTTCGCGCTCGAGACGGGCGTAGTAGTCGATCGACATATGGGAGAGCATGGCGACCTCCTCCCGTCGCAAGCCCGCGGTCCGGCGACGCGCGCCACGCGGCAGACCGACGTCCTCCGGCTGCAACGCCTCGCGCCGGTTCCGCAGGAACGCCGCCAGCCCCGGACGATCGATGGTGCTCATTCCTCCTGTCTACCCTTCTTCCGTGAGCGGATGCCACGGCCTGCCGATCCCCCGATCACGGTGTCGCATCCGGGGATGCCGAATCCGCGGATCGACAGGCCCTGGTTGTCTGCGTCCTCCCGCTGCACGCTGGTGGCAGGCCCGCGACAGCAGCGGTTTCCCTCAAGGAGCAGACATGACACCCGCACGATCACCTCGTACCGCCGACATCCGGTTGCCCGACCTCAACGGCACCCGGGCACTCGTGACCGGAGCCAGCGACGGAATGGGGCTCGTCATCGCGCGGCGTCTGGCCGCCGCCGGCGCACACGTCATCATGCCCGTGCGCAACCGCCGGAAGGGCGAAAGCGCCGCCGCGTCGATACGCGCGGCCGTGCCGACCGCCGCCGTGCACGTGCGCGACCTCGATCTGTCTTCGCTGCAATCGGTGGCGACCCTCGGCGACGCTCTGCGTGAGGAGGGCCTGCCCATCCACATCCTGATCAACAACGCGGGTGTCATGACCCCACCGAGCCGGCAGACGACCGCTGACGGCTTCGAGCTCCAGTTCGGCACGAACCATCTCGGTCACTTCGCGCTGGTGGGCCACCTTCTCCCGCTCCTGAGCGCGGGACGGGCCCGTGTCACGTCGCAGATCAGCATCGCGGCGCGCTCCGGGGTCATCCGATGGGACGACATCAACAGCGAACGCCGCTACAACGCCATGCAGGCGTACGCGCAGTCCAAGATCGCGTTCGGGCTGTTCGGTCTCGAGCTCGACCGGCGCAGCCGAACCGAGGGCTGGGGCATCACGAGCAATCTCTCGCATCCGGGAGTCGCGCCGACCAGTCTTCTCGCCGCCCGGCCGGAGCTTCAGCGCGACGGAGACACCCCGCAGGTGCGTGTGATCCGTTGGCTGTCAGCACGCGGGATCCTGGTGGGCACGGTCGACACCGCAGCGCTTCCGGCCCTCGCGGCGGCGACGGCGCCCGACGCGCAAGGCGGCACCCTGTACGGACCGAACGGTTCCGGACACATCGGTGGGTCTCCCGCTCAGCAGGACCTTTATCGGCCGCTGCGCGACGTCGACGACGCCACCCGCCTGTGGCAGCTGTCGGAGACCCTCAGCGGCGTCGTGCCGTCCCCCGTACGGCGGTAGACGGACGGGTCCGCCGCCCGCCGATCTGTGGGTTTTCGATGATCACGAACGGATAACGGAAAAACCCTTGCCGTCGTTATCTTCTCGTTATACAGTTCAGGAACGGTCGATGTTTTGCTGTGGCAGAGACCGGACATGTGATTGCAGGACACTCTTGGTGCAAAGGGAAAAGGGCCGGCCGGATGCCTCTCCGACCGGCCCTTCACCATTCCCGACACCAGCCGCACCCCCAGCCGCACCGACTCACCCGAGCTCGAGGGCGTTCCACCGGCCGGGCTCGGTGAGTTCGCCGTAACGCACATCCACGCCCGTCGACGCGATCGTCGCGGCGCAGACCAGCAGCGAGAGCGTCGGGTAGCCGTACGGCCGGTTGTCCCGCACGATCGCCCGCTCGTCCGTGGGGTCGAGGGCGGAGCTCCGCGCGAGGATCTCGAGCCAAGGCCGCCACCACTCCGAGCTCGCGGCATCCGGAACCTGCGCTTCGAAGGCGGGAAGCCATTCGACGATGCGCGCGGTCTCGGGGTCGTCGATGTCGTCGTGAGCGATCATGTGCGTGCCCGGCGCGAGCGGAGTCCGCCGGACCACATCACCGTCCCAGGTCACGATCGCGGCCCCGATATCAGGGGAGGCGCCTGCTGCGGTACCGGGAGAGGTGCGGGCCACCTCGACGAGGTTGAATCCGTGCATGCGCGGCCGTTCAGCAACCGACCGTCCGGCAACCGAGTCCAGCACGACCTCCCCGCGCGACCGCAGCCCCTCGGCGGGCAGCTCGGCGACGTCGGCGCGGTTCAGCAGCACGGCGAACCGGCCGGTCGAGGAGTCCGCCGCCAGCCATGCGCCGCCCGACCGCTGATCGCGCACCCCCACGACATCGGGGTACTCTTCCGGCCACCGTCGCCCCAGCGGGTCCCATGCCCGGCCCGGGTCCTCGTCTCGGATCGCGAGGACCCGCGTCGGCTCGTCGCTCGAGACAGGAACGTGGATGATCACCGTGCACACTGCAGAAATCTCCTGACAAGATCGAGGCATGTTCGTCGTCGTGGGAGTCACCGGTGGGATCGCGGCCTATAAGACCGTGCATCTCGTGCGCCTGCTGGTGCGATCCGGGCACGACGTGCATGTCATCCCCACCGAAGATGCCCTCCGCTTCGTGGGTCTGCCGACGTGGGAGGCGATCAGCCGCAACCCGGTGACGACGTCCGTGCACGACGATGTCGCGAAGGTGCGGCATGTCGCGCTCGGACGGTCGGCGGATCTCGTGATCGTCGCACCGGCGACGGCGAACTTCCTGGCCAAGATGACCGCCGGGCTTGCCGACGATCTCCTCGGAACCAGCCTACTGGCGACCACCGCGCCGGTGATCGTGGCACCGGCCATGCACACCGAGATGTGGCGCCATCCCGCCACCGCGCACAACATCGAGGTGCTGCGTTCGCGGGGGGTCCGCATCGTGGGGCCGGAGACGGGCGAGCTCACCGGTGGCGACAGCGGGCCGGGACGGATGTCGGAACCCGAGATGATCCTCGAGGCGGCGTCCGTCGTCCATCGCCGGGACCTGGCGGGACTCCGCGTGGTCGTCACGGCCGGAGGCACCCGCGAACCCCTCGATCCCGTGCGGTTCCTCGGCAACCGCTCCAGCGGCCGACAGGGCGCGGCGGTCGCCGTCACCGCCGCCGCACGCGGCGCCGACGTGCGACTGATCGTCGCGCATGTCGACGCGGGAGTGCTGGCCGAGGCATCCGCTCTGCCCTCGATCGAGATCGAGACCGTCGGCACGGCCGCTGAGCTCGCCACCGCCGCGCGGACGGCTGCGGTCGGTGCCGACGTCATCGTGATGGCTGCGGCCGTGGCCGACTACCGCCCAGCCGAGGTGTCGGAGCGCAAGCTCACGAAAGAGTCGTCCCCCGACGGTCGGCTCACGCTGGAGCTCGTCGAGACGGAGGACGTGGTCGCGGCACTCGTGCGGGAGCGTCGGGCGGGGCAGACGATCGTCGGTTTCGCCGCCGAGACGTCGTCCGATCAGGCTGATCTCCTGGCACGCGCCCGGCGCAAGCAGGCACGCAAGGGCGTCGACCTGCTCGCCGTGAACGAGGTCGGATGGACACGGGGCTTCGAGTCCACCGAGAACGAGCTGACGATCATCGGGCCGGGCGGCGAAGTGCTCGCCGATGCCGGCGGTCACAAGCGGGCGGTCTCGGATGCACTGTGGGACGCCGTGCTCAGCGTCCGGGAGCGCTGACGCGCGCACTCCTCCCCTGGATCGCCTGCCCTGCCTCACCCGTCGAACGCACGGGTCGGCGCGGAATCGCGCGCAGGCGAGCCCGCTCCGAGGGAGCGAGGTGCTCGACGGCGGAGGAGAGCATCGTGCGCGGCATCCGTCCGGCATTCTCCTCGAGGAACGCCAGCAGTTCGCCGCGGTCCACCCGTTTCCCGACCTCGCGCAGCATCCATCCGACGGCCTTGTGGATCAGCGGCTCGCGGTCTCCGAGCAGCGTCTCGGCGAGCCGCAGCGTCGGTTCGGCGTCGCCCGCCTTGATCCACGCAAAGGTGGCGATGACGGCGACACGACGCTCCCACAGCGGTCCCGCGGCCAACCGATCGAGTCGGGCGAAGGCTTCGACGTCATCCTGCTCTCGCAACCATCGCCCGACGATCTGTTCGGCGGTCGAGTCGACGAGGTCCCAGTTGTCGACCTCCCCCCGCGAGACGGCCGCCAGGTAGAGGTCGAAGATCTTGCGACGGGCGTCGTCGTCGCCCGTCCGTGCGGCGCGTTCGGCCTGGGCGACGAGCACGAGCAGCGCCGCAAGCCGGTGCTCGTGGACCGGGCTCGCGAGCAGCGCGGTGGCCTCCGCCGCGGGCAGGGCCGCGAACTCCTTGACAACGGTTCTCGTCGCCGGCACGCGGACGCCGATGAACTCGTCGCCCTCGGCGTATCCGCCCGGCCCCGTCTGGAAGAAGCGCTGCAGGATCTCCGCGTGGGCAGGGTCACCGAGCGCATCGAGGCGGGCGGCGAGGTGCGCTGCGGTCAGCTCGATCGACACGAGTGCAGGTTACGCCGCACGGCGCTAGCGTGGATGCATGACCTCTCCGATCGACCCCACGTCCACCGCTGCCTGGTCGGAGCTCGACGCTCTTCGAAGCTCGTTCACCCCTGATCTGCGCGCGTGGTTCGCCGAGGACTCCGGGCGGGTCGAGCGCTTCAGCTTCCCCCTTGCGGACCTGCACGTCGATCTGTCGAAGAACCTCGTGACCGATGAGATCCTCGCCTCGCTCGTGCGGCTCGCCGAGCAGACCGGGGTGGCTGAGCGTTACGCGGACATGCTGGCCGGCGCCCATTTGAACACCAGTGAGAACCGTGCCGTGCTGCACACCGCGCTGCGGCGGCCGGCCGGATCATCCCCCGCCCTCGTCGTGGACGGGCAGAACGTCGATCACGATGTGCAGGAGGTGCTCGATGCGCTGTCGGCCTTCGCCGATCGCGTGCGATCGGGCGAGTGGCGGGGCATCACCGGCAAGAAGGTCACGCACGTCGTGAACATCGGTATCGGCGGCTCCGACCTCGGTCCGGTCATGATCTACGAAGGACTCAGGCCCTACGCCGACGCCGGCATCCACGCGATCTTCGTCTCGAACATCGACCCCACCGACATCGCCCAGAAGACGGAAGGGCTCGACCCCGAGACCACACTCTTCATCGTCGCGTCCAAGACCTTCACGACCCTCGAGACCCTGACGAACGCGCGGCTCGCGCGCGACTGGCTGTGGGCGCAGCTCGAGTCCTCCGGCGCGATCGGGTCGGACGAGGCATCCCGCACCGACGCCGTGGCGCACCACTTCGTCGCCGTCTCGACGGCTCTCGACAAGGTGGCGGCATTCGGCATCGATCCGAAGAACGCGTTCGGGTTCTGGGACTGGGTGGGCGGACGCTATTCGGTGGATTCGGCGATCGGCCTCTCGCTGGCGATCACGCTGGGTCCTGACGCGTTCCGCGAGCTGCTCGGCGGATTCCACGCCGTCGACGAGCATGTCCGCACGACACCGTTGGCGCAGAACGTACCGGTCCTGATGGGGCTGCTCAACGTCTGGTACAACAACTTCCTCGGGGCGCAGTCGCATGCCGTGCTGCCCTACGCGCAGCAGCTGCACCGATTCGCGGCATACCTGCAGCAGCTCACGATGGAGTCGAACGGCAAATCGGTCCGGTGGGACGGCTCACCGGTCACCACCGACACCGGTGAGGTGTTCTGGGGCGAGCCGGGCACGAACGGCCAGCACGCGTTCTACCAGCTCATCCACCAGGGAACGCGGTTGATCCCCGCCGACTTCATCGCCTTCGTGAATCCCGCGTATCCGCTCGAGGACGGCGGGCGCGACGTGCACGGTCTGTTCCTGGCGAACTTCCTCGCGCAGACGAAGGCCCTCGCCTTCGGCAAGACGGCCGAGGAAGTGGAGGCCGAGGGGACGACGGGTGCACTCGTGGCGGCGCGCACCTTCCCGGGCAATCGTCCGACGACATCGATCTTCGCGGCCTCGCTCACGCCGCGGGTGCTGGGCGAGCTGGTGGCGCTGTACGAGCACATCACGTTCACGCAGGGCACGATCTGGGGCATCAACTCGTTCGATCAGTGGGGTGTCGAACTCGGCAAGCAGCTCGCCCTGCAGATTGCTCCGGCGATCGAGGGTGACGCCGATGCGCTGGCTTCGCAGGATGCCTCGACCCGCGCGCTGCTCGAGTACTACACCGCGCACCGGGCCTAGGCGAGCGGCCTCACACGCGTGCAAAGCCGCCCGAGCCGGGCTGAACCTCGGGTCCGCGCCGAACGTGAGGTCGCTGGGCGAGGAGGTCGCGCATCAGTGTGAAGAACGCGGCGGAGTCGACCTCTTCGATCGCGGTGGCGTTGGGCACGGCGTCCGCTCGCCAATCGAAGACCGTGGCACCGCGGGTGTGCTCGCCGCGCAGTTCGACGGCCACGCGGTAGGGCCGTTCTCTGCGGGTGAGTTCGGGCGCGAGGGCGATGGCCACCGACAGCGAGTCCGGGTGCGTCGACCCACCGAGACCTGCGGCGTGATCGAAGGCGAACGTCGCCCGGTTCGCTCGGACGAAGAACCTGCTGAGGGGTGTGTCGAGGGCCTCGATCTGAGCGATGCGCTCGGGTCCGAAGACCGTGGATGCGATGGTGAGCGGATCCCACGTGACGAAGCGCAGGCTCGGGAAGCCGGCGCTCACGACGATGTTCGCGGCCTCCGGGTCGACGAAGATGTTGTATTCCGCGGCGGGGGTGACATTGCCTCGGCCGTTGAGGGAACCGCCCATCACGACGAGCTCACGGACGTTGGCGGCGAAAGCGGGGTCGCGGCGCACCGCGAGCGCGATATTGGTGAGCGGCCCGATGGCGACGATGGTGAGCTCACCGGCGTGGCGGCGCGCGAGGCGGACGAGGGCATCGACCGCGTGCTCCTCAGACGCGGGCTCGGCGTTGGTGCGACGCTGTCCGCCGACACCGTCGAGTCCGTGCACCTCGGTCGCGCCGACCCACTCGCTGACGAGCGGCACGTGGGCCCCGGCGTGCACCGGGACGTCGCCGAGGCGACCGGCGAGCTCGAGGGTCAGGAAGGCGTTGTCGACCTGCTGCGCGAACCCCACGTTCCCCGCGACGATCGTGATGGCCTTGAGGTCTGCGCGGGGGTCGAGCAGTCCGAGCAGCAGCGCGAAACAGTCGTCGGCGGCGGTATCGGTGTCGATGACGAGAGGGATGGGCACGCTCGATCTTTACAGGTGGTGCGCGTTTCGACTCGCTGCTGCACGTTGAACGGCCGGATGGGGCGAACGAAGAGACCTTCGGGTAAGGGAAGACGCGGCAGCGACCGGCGTGAGGCCGTCGCCGGTCACTGATCGACGGACTCGGCGCTGCGGCGGGGGGCGCTGCGCCCGGCCGCGGTCGCGCCCTCGGACGCAGCATCCATCGCCCTCTCGCCGGCGGTCCCGCGAGAATCGCGGATCTCGCGAGTGTCCTCGAACGCGGAATCCTTGCCGTCGACCGCAGCGCCGGCTTCTTCGTCCGGCGCCGTCGCAGGCGCCGCGGCGTACGCCGCGGAGAGACGGCGGTACGGCCGCGACACGAACGCGAGCAGCACGACCACGAGAAGCACGAGACTCGCCGCGGTGAACGCGAGGGCGATGCCGCGAGCCTCCCCCTGGCCGAGCAGCCATCCGAAGGCGTCGTCGCCGGCGTCGCTCCGCATATACGGGATCAGCCAGAACTCCGCGATCGGGCCGATGATGAACGACGACACCGGCGCGGCCGCCGACTCGATGCTCGCCGCGAATCCGAACACGCGCCCCTGCTTCTGGAACGGCACGACCCGCTGGATGATGGTCTGCTCGGATGCCTCGGCGATGGGCATCAGGCACATGAACACGAGAATGCCCAGCGCGTAGACCCACCACAGTTCTCGGATCGCGAACGTCATGCCGAGCACCGCGATGCCGACGTTGACCAGCAGCATCGTCCGCACCGGATTCTTGCCGAGCCCGAACTTGGCGACCAGAAGTCCACCGATGATGAACCCCGTGCTCGTGACGCCGAGCACCACCCCCCAGAGCTCGACCGAGAACAGCGTGAGCCCGTACGGGTCCATCAGCGCCATGAAGATGCCGCCGACCAGATTGTTGAACGTGCTGAACAGGAGGAGGGCGAGGAGCCCCGGAACAGCGACGATCGCGGGGATCACGCCCCGGAAGTCGAACGACGTCGTCGCGCCCTCGACGTGGGCGATCGTGCGCTCTGGGATCGGAACGAACATCAGATGCGTCAGCGCGAGGGCGGTCGCGACGATCGCGATCACGACGGTCCATCCCATGCCGAGCAGCCCGATCGACAAACCCGAGAACACGCTCGTGACCATGAACGCGATGCCCTGCACCGTGCCGACCAGCCCGTTCGCCCGGTCGCGGCGGTCGCCGGGCACCAGCAGCGTCACGGTCGTCGACAGCGCGATGTTGCGCATGTTCTCGACCACCCCGCCGACGAGGATGACTGCGGCGAACACCCAGAACCACGGACCGCCCCAATCGACGAGCACCGATTCGGGGAAGGCGAGGTAGAGCGCCCCGGCGAGGAGATAGGCAGCGAGCGTGATGACGCTCGAGAGGACCATGACCGCCTTCTTCTTGGTGCGGTCGACGATCACGCCGAACACCACGCCCAGAAGCGCGACCAGCAGCATGTACGAGCCGCCGATGATCGCGGTCGCCAGCACCGAACGCGTCTCGAGGTAGACCCAGAACGTGAGCGCCCACCACAGATAGCTCGATGTGACGTTGGCGATCGCGGTGTTCAGCAACACCCCGTAGAAGCTGCGCAGGGTCGACGGCCCCGGCGCGAACTGGTCAGGCTCGCTCGTCGAGGCATTGCGGGGCGTATCGGACATCGTGGGTCACTCCCGGTTCGGCACAGCTCGGTCTGGCACAGCTGGATCTGGTGACGGTTCCAGGGTCCCACGACCCCCCGACATTCGGCCAGGGGCAGCCGACGACGAGCAGCTGCGCTCAGCCGCGCAGTGCCCCGAACCCGAGCAGGAAGAGCGGGACGTAGATGAGCGCGATCAGGATCGCGTGGGTCAGGACGAATCCGAAGGCCTCGAGCGCTTTGCCGCGCTGCCGCAGGTGGCCCGTGATCTTCGCGATCATCGATGAGGGGTGCCGCACATCCCAGCTGTTCACGCGCAGGTACCTCCCCATGTAGACCCCGACGGCGCCGAGGACGATCACGACGCCCGCGAACACCCACGACGCGGCCGGCGCGCCGGCGTCATCGGGGTCGAGCACGACCAGGATCACCCCGGTCTGGATCACCGCGAGGCTCAGCACGGCGTTGCCGATGCCCGACAGCGTGAGCGCCAGCGTCTGCACGATGTCGTACCAGAGCGGCACAGGTGTCTCTTCGGCTCGATGGCTGAAGTTCAGCTCGGTGATGAGGTAGACCGAATTGGGGAAGAACAGCAGCCACAGCAGCGTCCCGACCGCGATGTAGCCCCAGACGAAGGTCGCCGCGATCAGTCCGGGGATCACCGCGAGGCGGTCGAGGGCGGCGCCGAGCAGGAACAGCCCGCCGATCGCCGTCAGCGCGAGCAGCACCGGAGCGAACGACAGGCCGATGTTCAGCAGCATGGGGCGGTACAGGGACACCTTGTAGACCCACGAGCGCAGCAGGATCAGCGCCGCGGCATAGAGGTTGAGCACGACGACGCTGCTGACGGCCACGAGGATCACCCCGTCAGCTTTTCACGCGAGCGCCGTCACCCCCCGAAGACGAGCCGCTCGATCGTGGTGATCACGCCGTGCTCCAGATTCGACGGTGCGCGGTGCGCCGCCCGCGCAGCGACCTGCTCGTGCGCGTTCTCCATCGCGAACGACCACTCCGCCGCATCGAGGAGCTCGAGATCGTTCAGGTAGTCGCCGAACGCGGCGGTCTGCGATCGCGTCACGCCGAGAGCGCGCTGCAGGGTCTGCAGCGCCACCCCTTTGTTGACGCCGAGCTCCATGACGTCGATCCAGTGGTGTCCCGAGACCACCACCTGGTGGCTCTCCGCAAGGTCGGCGAGCGCCGGCGCCGTCCGTTCCTCCGCCGACCCGAAGTCGTAGATCGCGATCTTGAGGATGGCGTCGTCGGGGGCGAGCAGGTCGTCGACGACGGTGAGCCTGGCGTAGTACTTCTCGGCCTCACCGAGGAATGCGGCATCCGCCCTCTCGATGTAGGCGGACTCCTTCCCGCACACGACCACCCCGATGTCGAGGCCACCGAGCGCGAGCTCCCGGAGTCGTCGCACCAGCGCATCGACGAAGACCGGGTCCATCGCGTCGACGCTGACCTCTTCGTGGCCGCGCACGACGAACGCGCCGTTCTCAGCGATGAAGGACATGCGGTCGGATGCTGCGCCGAACGTCCTCCGCAGCGTCGCCAGCTGCCGGCCCGAAGCGGGCACGAACTCCACCCCCGCAGCGCTCAAGCGCTCGAGCAGCGGCCACAGGGTGTCGGGGACCTCGCCGTCACCGTCCAGCAGCGTGCCGTCCATGTCTGCGGCGATCAGGCGGATGTCGGGCCTCGGAGTCATCAGACCATCCTCACAGAGGCCCGACATCGCGCCGGACCGGCGCCGGACCATTCCCCGGCGTGCGTCGCTAGCGGGCGCCGCCCTGGGCCAGCAGCGAGACGTCGTTCCACTTCTCCCAGGTCTCGATGCGACCGGCGTAGTCGGCCTTCGCGATCGCGAGGGGGGCCGAGCCGAAGAACACCCGCAGGGGCGGCTCGTCCGCGTCCACGATCTTCAAGACGGCGGCCGCGGATGCCTCGGGATCGCCGGGCTGTGCCGAACGCTGCGCGCGCGACTTCTGCATGGCTTCGCGGGCGTCGTCGTACGCCGCGAGAGGGTCGGCGTGACGCGCGCTCGATCCGCCCCAGTCGGTGGAGAACCCGCCGGGCTCGATGAGGGTGACGTGGATGCCGAACGCCGCCACCTCGCCGGCGAGCGCCTGCGAGAAGCCCTCGAGCGCCCACTTCGATGCGTGATACGCGCCGATCCCGGGGAACGCGCTGATGCCGCCGATCGACGACACCTGCAGGATGTGACCGGCGCCCTGCTCGCGCAGGAAGGGGAGCGCGGCCTGGGTCACCCAGAACGCGCCGAACACGTTGGTCTCGAGCTGATCGCGAAGATCGGCCTCGCTCAGCTCCTCGACGAAGCCGAACTGCCCGTACCCGGCGTTGTTGACGACGACGTCGAGTCGGCCGAACGTCTCGTGCGCGAGCCGTACGGCCGCGAAGTCCGCCTCCCGGTCCGTGACGTCGAGCTCGATCGGCAGGATGGCGTCGCCGAACCGTGCGACGAGATCGTCGAGGGCGTCGAGGCTGCGTGCCGTGGCCGCGACCTTGTCTCCTCGCTCGAGGGCTGCGATCGCCCACTCGCGACCGAACCCGCGCGATGTCCCTGTGATGAACCAGACCTTGCTCGTCATGATTTTTCCTTTCGACGACGTACGGGTGATAGCGCGGGCGGGCGGAGGATATTCCCGCTGAAGGCGACCCGCCTCCGGTCGCGACGTAGACTGCGCCGTATGCCGTGGCTCGTACATGCGTGGTGGTGGGCCCTGGATTATCTCTACGCCGGCACCCGCCAGCTCGCGATCTTCGCGCCGCCCTGGACGCGCGGGCCCCGTCGAGCGCCGACGGCCTGGAACGAGGGTGCGTCGCGCCTCCCCGAGATCGTCCTGCTGCCCGGCGTGTACGAGCACTGGTCGTTCCTCCGGCCGCTGGGCGACGCGCTCAACGCCGCGGGCCACCGTGTGCGCGTCGTGCACGGACTGCGCACAAACCGTCTGCCGGTCGGGGCCACCGCGGCGAAGCTCGAGAAAGCCCTGGCCGCATCGCCCGCGCCGCCGGCCGGCCGTGTCCTCGTCTCACACAGCAAGGGCGGACTCATCGGCAAGCATCTGCTGGTCACGACAGGCGCGGCTCAGGATGCGGCGCGCGCGGCGGCCTCGGGCGAAGACCCCGCTGCCGCCGCCGCGAGCGCGACGCCCGCGACCGCACGGGATGCGGCATCCGCTCGCCCCCTCGGTGTGCTCGGCATGGTGGCCGTGTGCACACCCTTCAGCGGCTCAGGGCTCGCCAAATGGGTGCGGGTCCCGAGCATCCAGGCGTTCCGACCCACCGACGAGACGATCGTGATGCTCGGTCGGTCGACGTCGGTGAACGGACGCATCGTGTCGGTCTACGGGCGCTACGACCCGCACATCCCCGAGGGGAGCGCGCTCACCGGCGCGACGAACGTCGAGGTGGCGGCCGTCGGTCATTTCCGCGTGCTGGGCTCGTCGCTCACGCACCGCGCGGTGATCAACGGCGTCGCCCTGCTCACCGGCGGATAGCCGGCACCGCCGTCACGCGCTCTCGTCCATCAGTCGCTCGCGGACGATCCGGCGCAGCACCTTGCCGATCTGCGATCGGGGGAGGTCGTCGATCTGCACGACCCGGCGGGGGATCTTGTAGGCGGCGAGGTGCGACCGGGCGAAATCGCGCAGCGCATCCTCGTCGAACCTCGCCCCCGATCGCACCGTCACGGCGGCGACGACCTGCTCGCCGCCGGACGAGCGCGGGAGCCCGACGACGGCAGCCGACTCGATGTCGGGATGCATCGTCAGCACGTGCTCGACCTCGGTGGGACTGACGTTGAAGCCGCCCGTGATGATGAGCTCCTTGACCCGGTCGATCACAGTGACGAAACCGTCCTGCGATACCGTCACGATGTCGCCGCTGCGCAGCCAGCCGCCGGGGAGCAGCACTTCGGCCGTCTCGGAGGGACGGTTCCAGTACCCCTGGAACACCTGCGGACCCCGGATGAGCAGCTCGCCCGCCTCACCGATCGCGCGATCCTCGGACGGGTTCTCGGGGTCGACGACGCGGATCTCGGTACTCGGGAACGGGATGCCGACCGTGCCCGGGCGGCGGGTCGGCCCGATGGGGTTGCCCAGAGCGACCGGCGACGTCTCGGTCATGCCGTAGCCCTCGACGAGCAGACCACCGTTCTGCTGCTCCCACCGCGAGACCGTCGCGACCGGAAGACTCATCGCCCCCGAGATGGAGAACCGGATGCTGCGCAGGTCGGCGTTCGCGCGCGACAGGGCGTCGTAGATCGGGGGGACGGCAGGCAGGAAGGTCGGCGGCGTGCCGCGGGCCGCCCGGAGGAACAGGTCCACGTCGAATTTCGGGAAGAGCACGACCCGCGCGCCGATGGAGATGGCGAAGGTGAGGCAGAGCGTCAGCCCGTACGCGTGGAAGAGCGGGAGCACGGCCGCGAAGACCTCCTTGCCCTCCTCCAGGCCGGGAACCCAGGCGCGTCCCTGCGCGGCGTTCGAACGCAGATTGCGGTGCGTCAGGATGGCGGCCTTGGGCTGCCCCGTGGTCCCACTCGTCAGCTGCAGCAGGGCGATGTCGTCGAGCGAGGGACGCGCCCACTTCTTGGGCAGGCGGCGGGCGTCGGAGATGCGCGACCACTCGATCACCGACTTCACCTTCGGGGTGGCGGTCATCGCGTCGCGGGACGCGCGCGCCTTCGCGACCGGCAGCCTCAGCGCGAGGCGCTTGCCCAGCGGCAGCGCGTCGGTCATTCGCACCGATACGACGGCTCCCGGCGCGGCATCGGCCGGAAGACCCGCGACGACGTCGGCGACCTTGTCCCAGACGATCGCGACCACGGCGCCGTGCTCCTCGAACTGGTGACGCAGCTCGCGTGGGGTGTAGAGCGGGTTGTGCTCGACCACGATGGCGCCGAGGCGCAGCGCCGCATAGAACGCGACGACGTGCTGCGGACAGTTAGGCAGCACCAGGGCGACGCGGTCGCCGGCCACGACGCCCAGCTTGCGCAGACCGTTCGCGGCTCGCGCGACCTGCTCGCCGAGTTCTGCATAGGTCGTCTCCGCCCCGAAGAACTCGAGGGCGACCTGGCCGTCGTAGCGCGCAACGGCGGAGTCCAACATGTCCACGAGGGTCTCGTCGACGGGCGTGATGTCGGCCGGCACGCCCTCCGCGTAGGCCGCGATCCACGACCGGTCCGCCAGGGACACATCGCCGCCCGAGGTGGCGGACACGTCGCCGGGTTCGTTCGAGGGGTCCGGGTGATCCATGCGCAGGCTCCTCAGTATTCGGGGATCTCCAACCTACGCCGCGGGCGCGGGGCTCGACCTGTGAACGGCGGAACGTCGCCCGCGAATCGCGCCGCTGCGATCGACCCTTGCCGGCATGCGGAGAGGTGCCGTATTTCGGAGCACGTCGGGTCGAGGCATCCGCTCTTCAGCAGATCCCCGTCACCCGGCGGGCGACGACCCGGTCCCCTGCGTCGGTCGGCGCGCGCGATGCCGCCGCACCGCCGCGCGGTTCGCGCATCGGACCGAGCAGTACCGCTGGCGGCCGTTGCGCGTCACATCCACGACGACATCGCGGCAGGTGTCCCCCGGCGCCGCGCCGGCCTCGCAGCGTGCCAGGCGGCTCATGCCCCGCGTCGTCAGGTGGAGCGCCGTTCCCACGCTGAACACGGCGAGGAGCACATCGGGTAGGGCTCGCCCCTCGTCGCGGTAGTGCAGATGCCACCCCTCGCCGTCGTGGTCCGTCATCCGCGGGTACGCGCCGACTTCTGCCATGAGGTCGTTCAGCAGGGCGGCCTTCGTCCGCCCGTCACCCGCATCGACGACCGCGAGCCACCGGTCGACCACACGCCGGGTGCGCTCGTGATCGCGGCCGTCGGGCTGGAAGGCCATGGTCATCCCGAAGTCGCGCGCGCGCAGCTCGATGCCCGCCCGGTCGACGGGCCAGTCGTTCGCCAGCGACGCGGCGAGCAGTACCGCGTATTCGCCGTAAGGGTTGAGGTGCATAAGGCCATTACATCATCGTGGACACGTGAGCCCGATCGAGCAGCAGTCCTCCACCCGCCCCCCCGAGCACGCCGAGTGCTCGGAGCACGCGTGGACGACCGAATCGCGCCATCGCGTGAGCTCCGGCTCTGTCGTCTACGCGAAGTGTGCCGGCTGCGGATGTCGACGCGTCGACATGCAGGGCGCCACGGACATCGCCCCGTTCGCTCTCAGCGAAATCATCGATCGAGCAGAGTCCCCCGGCCGAATCGGGCATCGACTCCGGGGCTGAACAGCACCGAGTCCGGCGCGCGGTCCACGATGCCCGGGAGGCCCGCGGCCGCGCAGAGCTCGTCGTGGAGGGACGTCACGGACGCAGGATGCAGCACCCACGGCTCGTGCTCGTTCGGCAACCACTGTGTTCGCCCGAAGCGACGCTGGAACAGGCCCCATCGGGCGGTGAGGAACTGCGAGAGCCCGTCATCCACGGTCTGCGACCCATCGACCGCGACACCGAGACGGAAGCCCGGGCCCCGCCGGGAGGGCGAAGCCGACATGCGGCGGGCGGCGTACTCCCACCCGTCCACGCGTGGGCGCTGCGCGGTGCGCGCCCACATGTAGGGGAGCGAGAACAGGGCACGGGCGGCGAGGACGGCCGGCAGGCTCGATGCCTCGAGCGACCGGAACACCACTCCCCGGCGTCCCTCGTCATCCACGCCGTAGAGGCGCACGTTCACCTCCGTGAACGACCCGCCGATCGGTGAAGGCGGCAGCGGTCCGATCCGGGCGTCGCCGAGCCGGAACGCGATGAGCCCGACCCACGTCGATCCTCCCCACACATCGGGGACGACCCCGGGCGGGAGCAACGGGGCCACGTCCTCGACCGCCGCACGCCAGTGCACGAAGGCCACCTGTCGCCACTCCTGCGCCGCTACGATCGAGCCCCCCAGCGGGGGCGCTGTCCTCGAGATGTCCACGACGTCCAGTCTGGGCGTCGCCGAGGTCGATGGCTCCGTCCGCGGCCGTCGGAAGAACCCGAATCTTATGGGTTTTCGATGATCACGAACGGATAACGGAAAAACCCTTGCCGTCGTTATCTTCTCGTTATACAGTTCAGGAACGGTCGATGTTTTGCTGTGGCAGAGACCGGACATGTGATTGCAGGACACTCTTGGTGCAAAGGGAAAAGGGCCGGCCGGATGCCTCTCCGACCGGCCCTTCACCATCTCCGACACCGTCCGCACCCCCAGCCGCACCGGCGTCGTCACCGCCACCCGCTCAGCTGCGGAAGAACTCCCCCACCGGCACCTCGATGTCGAGCACATCGCCCGGCGGCGCGAGCGGGCAGGCCCAGGCCGGATCGTAGGCGCACGACGGGTTGTAGGCGAAGTTGAAGTCGACGACGATCCTCCCAGCTGCCGCATCCGCCCCGAGATCTGCGCCTTTGACGGTGTCGAGCACGTAGCGACCGCCGCCGTACGTGCCATCCTCGCGACCGGCGAGCGCATCCCGCACCGGCAGGAAGATGCCGCCCCCGTACGTCATCAGCCGCCAGACGTCGAGCGAGCCCGCGCCCGGCAGTTCCACGACGCCGATCCGCTCGAAGGGCACGATGCCGTCCGTGCCGGTCGCAAACTCGAAACCGCCCGGCTCAGCCGGGACGAGGGGCAGCTCGAATCGCCATTCGGGGTCGTAGGGCGCGATCGGCAGCCCCTCGAACAGCAGCCGATCGTCGGCGAGCATGGGAGATGCCGGATGCCGCGACATCAGGTCATCCCGCTCGATGCGCCAGAGCTCATGCGCGTCTTCGGGGTCGACCTCGGCGCGGACGGCCGCGTAGAGCGCGAAGACGCGGCGGCGCCAGTCCGCGGTCTCCAGAGCAGTGCGAGCGGATGTGTGAGCCATGGGTTCAGGCTATGCGCCGGCGGTCACACACCGCCCCCGCCGCCCCCGCCGCCGCCCCCGCCTGCCCCGCCGCCACCGGAGGAACCTCCTGACGTCGACGAAGAGGAGGACGCCGTCGCCGACAGCGTGCCGATCCCGCTCGAGAACGCGGCGGCGCTGAACCCGCCGGTGCCGTAGTACCAGGTCGGCGTGTAATCCGGCCCGTAGAGCACCGCCAGGCGCTCCGCCCACTGCTTCTCCAGGCCGAACACGACCGCGTACGGCAGCAGGGTCTCGTACAGGTCGAGCATCTGTCGCGGGTCGCCGGTGTCGACGGGTCGGCGTTCCGCTCCCGCCGGGGATTGCAGCATCCGGATCCGGTCGGCTTCGGCCCACTCCATGAAGACCTTCAGACCCTGAAGGTGGTCTCGCGTCTCTGCGCCGAGCGGTGTCAGCGGGGTGTTCGAGACGAGACCGATGGCGACGAACGCCGCGATGACCGCGAAGACCAGCACGAGGACGGGGAAGAGCGGCGACACCCCGCCGAAGATCGCCACCATCGCGAAGACCCCCGCCGCGATCGCCAGAAGTATGGAGAGGACGATCGGCAGCATGCGAGGCCCCGCGCCCACCTTGCGGCGCAGTCCGCGCGCATAGATCTCCGTGCCGGCCTCGGCGAGGATCGCCTGCGCGGCCTTCGAGAAGCGCGTATCCGAGCGGCCGAACTCGAAGACGGCACCGGGCGCGAGGTCGGGGAACAGCCCGTCGAGCAGCATCCGCCCGTCACCGTCCGCCCGCGACGGATCGATCAGCTCGGCGCGCAGCGGAGCGCCGCCGTACCAGCGCTTGTCGCCCTCGACGATGCGGATGCTGCCCACCACCGCCTGCTCGAGCACCTCGGCGGGGATCGCCTTGGCCGGCTTGCCGAGCAGCACCGCGCTCTCGAGGGCGTCCACGCCCGACGGCGGCGTGTACTCGGCGATGATCGTCGGTCGCCCCGCCGCATCGCGGAGCTTCCGCGAGCGCGTGATGGCGGCGAGCACGACGACGGCGGCGGCGCCCAGCCCGGTGAGGGCCTGCACCCAGCCCCACGGCGAGGCCAGGTACGACGAGTCGAAGGGCGTGAACGTCCCCCGCGTGAAGGCGACGGCCATCGTCACGGTCTGATACGCCGCAAGCCCGGTGGCGGATGCCTCGACCACGGTCCCCCCATCGGCGTCGGAGCTCGTGCCGATCTCGCACGGGTCGTTCGACCCCTGTGAACCCACATAGCAGGCCGTGTTTCCGGTGAGGGAGCCTTCGAGATCGGCGGGCACGTGCAATCGGGCTGTCACCCGGCCGAACGGCTGGGGCCACTGGACGCCGTTGACGTCCCAGTAGAACTCCTCGGCTTCGGTGTCGTCGAAAGTCCACGTGACGTTCTCGAGCGTGTAGGTGAAGACATAGGTCTGCGCCCCATGCACGTAGTCGTCGGCGCGCGACGTCATCTGGAAGGTGCCGTCCTCGGAGTCCGTCTCGGCGGGCCGGGCATCGCCGCTCTCGTCGGTGATCGACACCAGACGCGGAAAAAGGGGCTGGCCGTTGTAGGTGTCGGGGATCGCGCGACGCATGCCGCGATTCTGGTCGCTGTCGGGGAAGTCGGCGACGAAGGTCTCGACGACGGTCAAGGTGCTCGACCCGTCGTCGGCTCGGCCCAGGGTGTAGTCGGCGTCCATGCTCTGGAACGTGAAGTCCTCGACGGACGCGGGCGCACCCCCCGGGCCGACCGCGGTCACCGCGGCCGCAGTGGAACCGGTCTGGCGGGGCGCCTCCGGCGCGACCGTGGCCAGGGCGGGACCCGCGAGCAGCAGTGCGGATGCCGCACCGGTAGCCATCGCCAGACCCAGACGTCGCAGCATCCGTCTCATGCCTCCCACCCTAGGCGGGGTCGACGCGGGGTCCCGCGCCCGCCGCAGAAGCCCTGCGCGGCATATTCTTGTGGCATGACCGATCGACGCCTCGCCGTGGATGCGTGGGAGAGTCTTTTCCGCGCTCAGCACGAGGTGTTCAACGAGATCAGCAGCGACTTCGACGGCACCGAGCTGTCGCAGGCCGAGTACGACGTGCTGCTCACGGTGACCCGCGGACCCGACATGACCGCGCGGCTGCGTGACGTGACGGCCAACATGCTCATCAGCCAGCCGAGCGTCTCGCGCCTCGTCGATCGAATGGTATCGCGGGGCCTCATCTCGAAGTGCGCCGACCCCGACGACGGCCGCGGATCGATCGTGCGGGCGACGGATGTCGGGGCCACCGCGTTCCGTCGCATCGCCACCGCCCACGGCAAGGCGATCGCCGAGCGGATGTCGCAGCTCAGCGACGACGAACTCGAGCATCTGCGCGATCTCACCGCGAAGCTGCGCACCCCGCGTTCCTGCTGAGCGCCGACCTGCGCCGTCAGGCAGTGCGGCGACGCAGGGTGAGCGAGGCGAGGATGAGGGCGCCGATCGCGAACGCGAAGACGATCAGGAGCGGGCCCGAGACCTCTGCACCACCCTCGCCCGCGGTGACCGCGTTGATCGCGTCGATCCCGTAGCTGAGCGGCAGGACATCGGAGACGGCCCGGAGCACGTCGGGCATCTGATCGCGCGGTACGAACAGCCCGCCGAGGATGATCTGCGGGAAGATCAGGACCGGCATGAACTGCACCGCCTGGAACTCCGTGCGGGCGAACGCGCTCGCCAGGAGCCCCAAGGCGGTGCCGAGGATCGCATCGGCGACCGCGACGAGCCCCAGCTGCCACAGCGGACCGTCGACGGCCAGTCCGCAGACGCCGACCGCGAATGCCACCGTCACCAGTGCCTGCACCGCCGCCACCACCGCGAAGGCGCACGCGTAGCCCACGATGAAGTCCGGTTTACCGAGTGGCGTGGACAGAAGTCGTTCGAGGGTGCCCGACCGCCGTTCGCGCAGTGTGGTGATCGACGTGACGAGGAACATCACGATGAACGGGAAGAGCGCGAGGATCGCGGCGCCGAATCGGTCGAACACGCCCTCCTGATCGACGAAGAGCCACGCGAACAGCCCGATCAGCAGGCTCGGGACCAGCAGCATGAGCGCCAGGGAGCGGGGGTCGTGGCTCAGCTGACGGAGCACACGACCGGCCGTGGCCAGGGTGCGCCCGGGGTTCACCGCCCCACCCCGCCCTGGAGGAGCGCGAGGAACGCGGCATCCGCGTCGGCCGTCCCCGTCGATTCGAGGAGACCGCGCGGAGTCGTCTGCGCGATGACCGCTCCACCGTGGATCAGCACGATCTCATCGCACCGCTGCGCCTCGTCCATGACGTGACTCGAGACCAGCAGCGTGGTCCCGTCGTCGGCCAGGGCACGGAAGATCGCCCAGAGACTCTCGCGCAGCACGGGATCGAGCCCGACGGTGGGCTCGTCGAGAACGAGGAGTCGGGGGCGGCCCAGCATCGCGGTCGCGAGCGACACCCGCCCGCGCTGGCCTCCGCTGAGCGACGAGACGAGCTGGCGCCGGGCGTCCCCGAGATCGACCGCGTCGATCACGCGCGCCACGTCGCCGCGCGGGACCGACAGCACCGTGGCGAAGTAGCGCAGATTCTGCTCGACCGTGAGGTCGTCGTAGACCGACGCGGCCTGCGTGGCGTACCCGACGTCGCGGCGGAGGCCTCGTAATCCTGCCGGTTCGCCGAGCACGGTGACGCTGCCCCCGTCGACCTTCTGCACGCCCACGATCGCGCGCATGAGGGTGGTCTTGCCCCCGCCGCTCGGGCCGAGGAGCCCGGTGATCCGGCCGGCCGGCAGGGAGAGATCCACGCCGTCGAAGACCGTCCGCGGCCCTCGTCGCACGGTAAGGCCGGCGATCTCGACCGCGAATTTATTCATCACGCGATGAATTATCCGGATGCCGCCAGGTCAGGTCAAGGGACCCGGCCTCACGTCCCCGGGTTCGTCGCCGTGCCGTCGAGCCACAGCGTGTCGGACGGGTCGCTGTGCGCCCGTCCCGAGTCGACGTGCGTCGCGCCGATCTGGGGACCTTTCGTGATGACATGGACGAGCGCCATGGCGTGGCCGCGCCCGAGGCCGTAATCATCGGCGAGCCAGGCGATGATCTCGACCGCCTTGGTTCCCGGCCCGAATCCCCTCTCCGTGGCCAGATCGATGAACTGCCGAGGCGTCAGACCCGTCTTGCCCTCGATGTTGTCGAGATATGCCTGGAACGACATGAGACTCCTTCCGCCGCTCTGCGGCACGTGCGATCAATCGAACAGGTAGCGCTGCACCGTCGGGCCGACCCGCTCCACGAGGTCGTCGACGGTGGCCTCCGCCAGCGCCGGAAGCTGCAGGACGTAGCGGGCGATCAGCAGGCCCGCGATCTGGCTCGCGACGAGGGACGAGCGGAACGCAGCATCCGGCGCTTCCACGCGCGCGGCGATGCGGCCGATCAGCTCCCGTTGCAGGAAGGCGGCCATGAGCGGCGTGGTCATACGGTTCCCCAGCGCGGCCCGCAGCAGCACGACCCCGCGCTTGCTCACTTCGGGGCGCTCCCACGATTCGAGGATGTAGCGTACGAAGCGCTCCCCGAGCCCGTCGTCGGGCCCGTCGAGCAGGGCGGGGATGTCGACCTCGGGACGCATCGGGGCACCCACCGTGTGGGCGAAGAGGTCCGCCTTGGTGCCGAAGTAATGGTGCACGAGCGCGGAATCGACGCCCGCCCGCACCGCGATGCCCCGCATCGTGGCGCCGTCGTAGCCGAGCTCGCCGAATTCGTCGATCGCAGCGGCGCCGATGCGCGCCTGGGCATCGGACTCCCCCGCCTTCGGCCGCCCCCGCCGTCGCGGCGGAGTGGGGACGGCGTACTCCGGCATGCGGTCAGCCTAGACCGCGGCCCGCATCCGGGTGAGGTGCTCTGTGATCCGCGGGTTCTCGCCCGCCGCCGTCAGCACTCGATGACGTTGACCGCGAGCCCGCCCTCGCTGGTCTCCTTGTACTTGGTCGACATGTCGATGCCGGTCTGCCGCATGGTCTCGACCACCATGTCGAGCGAGACGAAGTGCGACCCGTCACCTCGCAGCGCGAGCCGGGCGGCCGTCACCGCCGTCGACGCCGCGATCGCGTTGCGTTCGATGCACGGGATCTGCACGAGCCCGCCCACCGGGTCGCACGTGAGGCCGAGATGGTGCTCCATCGCGATCTCGGCGGCGTTCTCGATCTGGCGATTGGTACCGCCCATCACCGCGGTCAGCCCGCCGGCCGCCATCGCGCAGGCCGACCCGACCTCCGCCTGGCAGCCGCCCTCCGCGCCCGAGATCGAGGCGTTCGCCTTGAACAGCGACCCCAGCGCGGTGGCTGTGAGCAGGAAGCGACGGATGCCTCGCCGGCGGTTCGCCTCGGCGATCGCATCCTCGTCTTCGGGCTCACCGCTCCCGAGCGCGCCGGAGGAGACGTCGACGGAGCCGCCGAATCCGAGGAGCGCGCTGCCGACCAGCTCGCCGTGAGGGGTGACGGCGTTGCCCTCGCCCAGCCCGGAATCGGCGAGGAACCGCCACCAGTACATCGCCACGGCGGGCAGGATCCCCGCCGCGCCGTTCGTGGGCGCGGTGACGACGCGGCCGCCCGAAGCGTTCTGCTCGTTCACCGCGAGGGCGAATGCGCCCAACCACTCCCCGGGCAACTCGCGGTGACCGCCGGCCTCGGCCTCCTCGAGCTGTGCCCGGATGACGCCGGCCCGACGCTTCACGCGCAGCATGCCGGGAAGGACGCCGTCGTGATGCAGCCCCTCGTCGATGCTCGAGGCCATGGCGTCCCAGATCGCGTCGAGGCCCGCGGCGATCTCCTCGGGAGTCCTCAGCGCCTCCTCATTCCGGCGCGCGGCCTCCGCGATCGTGATGTGGCGTTCGTCGCACAGTGCCAGCAGGGACGCGGCGTCGTGGAAGCCGAGGGGGAACGGCCGAGACCCGGGAGCGGAGACCTCGCCCTCGCGGCGAATGAACCCTCCGCCGACCGAATAGTAGGTCTCTGCGAGGAGCAGCGCGGGCGTGTCGTCTCGCTGCGCTCGCTCGACGGCCGGATCCGACTCGAGAGCAGGAGCAGCCCAGGCCTCGAGAGTCATCGCGTTCGGATGCCCCGGCAGTCGCGTCCGGGGTGCGAAGACGACGTCCGTCTTCGAAAAGGGCACGTCGTGCCGGCCGTTCAGACGCAGCTCGGCGCCGGGGATCCACAGGGTCCAGGCCTCGCGCACGGCATCCGGATCGACCGTCTCGGGGTGCAGCCCCTGCAACCCGGCGACGACCGCGTCAGGAGTACCGTGCCCGATCCCCGTCGCACCGAGCGATCCGTAGAGGGTGCAGGTGATCCGGGCGACGCGTCCGAGGATGCCGTCGGCGTCGAGACGCGCCGCGAAGTCGTGCGCAGCCCTCATCGGGCCGACGGTGTGGGAGCTCGAGGGTCCTATGCCGATGGAGAACAGCTCGAACGCCGAGATGTAGGCGCTCATACTGCCAGGCTAACCGCGAGGTCGCCGTTACTGGATGCGCGCGACGCGGATCTCGATCTTCACGGAGGGATCGGGGAACATCTCGGCGAGCCGCTCGCCCACGAGATAGGCCGTCTCACGCACGGGAGTGTCCATCGATGCCGAGATCCGCGCGGTGATCAGGGTCGAGTCTCCCCGCGTGACGAGGGAGACATCGCTCGGAGCCTCGGCGCTCGTGACGACGGCGGCGACCCGTGCGGGGATCTGCGGCAGCGTCCCGTGGGCGGGGAACAGTCCCGTCACGCCGGGGACGGCGAGCACGGTGGCGTCCAGGCTGGCGCCTGCGGGGTCGACGACGATGCTCATGCTCGGTCCTTCGTGTGGTCGTAACCGTGGATGTCCTCCACGGTCACGTCGACGGATATGACGTTCAGTTCAGTATGTTCTTCGAGCACGCTGAAGATGTGGGCGCGCAGCGTGTCGGCGACTTCCGGGATCGACGTGCCCCATCCGACAGTCGCGGTGAGGCGGATCTCGATCGGGGCACCGGCGATCTCGGCGTCTCCGATGATCTCGGTCCGACCTATGAAGAGGCCGTCGATCGCATCGCCGGTCGCGCGCAGGAGGGAGCGCACGGCACCCTCCGTGACCGTGATGCGAACGCGCGGATCGGGATGGCGCAGCGGCAGCTCCCGGCCTGCCCGCAGTTCCGCGTGCACGGAGTCCATGATCGACTTGAGCCAACCCTCCGGGGGCGGCGGGAGCTGCGTCGCGTCGTCGTCTATCAGGTCGCGTGAGAGTCGTGCGACGCGCGCCAACGCGTCGAGGGCGTTCAAGCACACTGGGCATGTCTCGATCGAGGCATCCCACGGCTCGCGTCCGCGGTCGAGGTAGTCGCTGAGTTCGTCGATCGTCTTCCCGCAGTCCAGGACCGTGGAGTCGTCGTCGGTCATCGCCATCCCTCCATCTGCGTCGCGATGCTCGCCCGCGCCCTCGCGAGGTTCCCGCGAACGGTGCTCGTGGGTAGGTCCATTTCTTCCGCAATCTCGGTGTAGCTGAGATCCGCCACTTCTCGCAGCAGCCAGCATCGGCGTTGGTTCTCGGGCAGATTGTCCAGAGCGAGGGACAGGGCGTGCAGTTGTGCGTTGCGGATCGCGCGCGCCTCGGGCTGGGCATCGGCGGACACGGATCCGTCGTAGCCGTCGAGCGGGGCGTTGTCGGGGCGCTTCCTGAGGAAGGAGAACGCCTCGCGGCTCGCGATCCTCATCAACCAGGCGCGCACCGCGGTGTGATCCCGCAGACCCGGCAGCTGTCGCCACGCCTGCACGAACGACTCTTGCACAACGTCGTCGGCTTCGCTCAGCGAACCGACTATTCGAGAGACGTAGGCACGCATGAGAGGCGAGTGCCGACGGACGATCTCGCCGAACGCCTGGGTGTCCTGATCGAGAGCGCGTTCGACGAGGATGCGGTCGGGAACCTGCGCCAGAGAGCCTTCCTCTGCGGTGCGATCCTCGCTCATCGACGCTCCTGAAACTTTTTTCGCGACTTTTTCGTGACACATCGGCGCCTCAGCGCCTCTCATCTGTAGAGCGAACGTAACGCTTCCGAGACCGGCCGCGCGAGCGGTTGATCTCGGCCCAACATACGAGGTAAAGGATCAATCATGGCTAACGAAGCCCAGAACACCACGCCCGCAGCTCCGGCCACCGGAACCCCCTCGTCGACGCCCGCAGCCGCCGCGGCGAAGGCTCCTTCGAACTCCCGCGTCGACCGCAGCTTCTCGTCGTCGCGCATCCCCGCGGACGAGAACGCCGCCGGCAGCACCACGATCGCCGATGGTGTCGTCGCCAAGGTCGCCGGCATCGCCGCCCGTGAGGTGGCCGGTGTGTACGCGCTCGGTGGTGGCGGCGCTCGTGCGTTCGGCGCCATCCGCGACGCGGTGAACGCCACCGACCTGACGCAGGGCGTCAAGGTCGAGGTCGGAGAGACCCAGGCCGCCGCCGACGTCACCATCGTCGTCGAGTACCCGGCCCCGATCCAGGAGGTCGCGGCCAACGTGCGTGCCGCCGTCGCCGGCGCCATCACGCGCCTGGTGGGCCTGGAGGTCGTCGAGGTCAACGTCGCCGTCAACGACGTGCACCTGCCCAGCGACGACAACACCGACGACACCGAGTCGCGCGTCTCGTGAGCACCACCGTCACCGGCGCCCTGATCGGCGCCGTCCTCGCGGTGGCCGCGCTCCTGTTCGGGTTCTGGGGCTTCCTTCTGGTCGCCCTGTTCATGGCCATCGGCGCGGTCGTGGGTCGCATCCTCTCGGGCGAGCTCGACGTCCGTGGCGTCGCGAACGCGTTCTCAGGTCGGCGCACGTCATAATGCGCGTCGACCAGATCGGATCCGCCGGTGGCGGCCCCTCGGGGGCCGCCGCCGGGGAGCCCACGTACCCCGGACGAATCGATGTCGAGGAGCGGGTGTTCCGGAAAGTCGCGGAAGAGGCATCCGTGTCCGTGATCGGCGTGAGCCGCAGCGACGTCTCCGTCGAGGTCGCGGACTATCGCGGTGGCATGGCCGTGCGCCTGTCGACGAAACTGCCGATCCCCGATCTGGAAGACACCGCGGCGATCAACGCCGGCCCCAAGGTGCTCGACCGTGCGAGTGCGCTGCAGGAGCAGTTGCAGCAGCGCCTCTCGCATTTGTTCGGCAAAGAGATCCACCGCATCAACATCACGATCACCGGGGCGACCACCCCGAAACGAAGGAGAGTGAGATGACCAGTCCTGCACTGGCCCGCGTCGTGCGACGCGAAACGCACTCCCCGCGCACGGTCGCGATGTTCGTGGCCGTCATCATCCTGATCCTCGCGCTCGCCTACGTCGGGCTCGAGATCGTGCTGCGCCTCCTCGGGCAGCCTGCACTCCTGCTGGGGCCCGGAGCCGGCCTCGCGTGGCTCGTGGGCCTTCCCACGGCTACGCCCGGCGGGGTCCTCGCGACCGCCGGCGCCGTGCTGGCCGTCATCGGACTGATCTTCGTGGTGCTCGCCATCACCCCGGGACGCCTGTCGAAGCACGAGATGACGTGGGACAACCGCGCCGTCGTGGTCGACAACGGCGTCATCGCCGCCGCGCTGGCGCAGCATCTGAGCGACGAGACGGGGCTGCCCCGAGACCAGATCTCGGTGGGTGTCGCCCACCGCAGCGTCGATGTCACGGTGCGGCCGGGAGCGGGAATCCCGCTCGACGAGTCGAAGGTGCGGAGCATCGCCGACGCCGAGATCGCCGAGTACCGGCTCGTGCCGTCCGTCAAGACGCGCGTCCGGGTCGATCGACCCAAGGAAAGCGAGTGGGAGAAGTGAACAACACCAATCGAGCCGCCAACAGGATCCTCCTGTTCGTGATCGGGCTGATCATCCTCGCCATCGGCGCGGCGCTGATCACCGTCACCGTGTGGCCGGCGGCCGTGGACGTGTGGACCGGAGCGGGCGAAGCCGGCCAGTCCTGGCTCGAGCAGGCCGCGTCGGCCACCGCCATGGGGGCGGCCGCCGTCAGCGGACTCGCGCTCGGCGTCCTCGCGCTCATCATCCTGCTGATCGTGCTGCTCATCGTCGCCGTCGTGCGGTCGGTGGCGGGACGTCGCTCGAAGACGGTTCTGCGCTCCAGCGGGTCCGAGAACCCGATCGGCCGTGTGACCGTCAACGAGTCCTTCGCGTCGGATGCGATCACGCACTCGCTCTCGGGTCGCGAGGACATCCTCGTCACGCACGTGACGGCGAACGACATCCGTCGTCAGCCGGTCATGCACGTCAGCGTCACTCCGCGGCAGAACACGTCGCCGCGCGAGGTCGTCGCAGACGTCGATCACCTGGTCACGAACCTCGCCACCCTCACCGGCAGCGATGTTCCGACCTATATCTCCATCCACAGCGGACTGCGGGCGAAGCTCGCACACGATCAGCGCCGGCTGGCCTGATCCGCACCCCCCGAGGAAACTCATGACATTCCTACGCATCCTGTTCATCGCGGCGATCGCCTTCGCCGCGTACCTCCTCGGCGCTCGCGCCGGGCGGGCGCGCTACCGACACATCAAGAAGAACGCCAAGCGCTTCTGGGGATCCTCAGAAGTCCGCGGCGCACGCAAGACCACCCGCCGCACGGCGAAGAAGCTGGTTCGCGCCGCACAGCGCTGAGCCGCCTCACGCCTGTCAGGTCACGCAGGACCCCGCACCACCCACCACGACCCGACCGGGTCACCCTGAGAAAGGAGATGCCATGGGCATCGGAGACAGCATCAAGCACACCGCGGAAGAACTCGCCGGCAAGGCGAAGGAAGCCGCTGGCAAGGTCACCAACAACGACAAGCTCGTTGCCGAGGGCAAGGCAGACCAGGCGAAGGCCGACGTCAAGCAGACGGCGGACAACGTCAAGGACAAGCTCACCGGCGACAAGTAGGCCGTCCGTGCAGAAGCCCCGCCCCGACCAGGGCGGGGCTTCTTCGCGTCCGCAGCGGACCCACTAGTCTCGGCGGAGAAACGCCGCCGCGGAGGAGCACGCATGACCCAGCTGAGTGACGACACCGCCGCAGACATGGCCTTCGTCAGGACCGTCGCAGGAGAAGTGGTGGGGGCGCTCGACGACGACTTCGAGAGCCGGTTCGCCGTGCATTTCCCCACGCTTCACCGTCTCTTCTGCGAGCTGTACGGCGAGCACACGAACGGACGAGAGGCCCTCGCCGACGTGGTCGCGCTGGCCGCGGCATCCTGGAACGCACGCCCTGTCGAACTGAAGGCCCGCGACGCCCAGCGCGAAGCCGCCCCGGATTGGTTCCTCAGCGAGCGGATGCTCGGCGCCGTCTGCTACGTCGATCGCTTCGCCGGCACGCTCGCGGGAGTGCGCGAACAGATCCCGTACTTCCAGGAGCTCGGTCTCACGTACCTCCACCTGATGCCCCTGTTCGAGAGCCCGGAGGGCAACAGCGACGGGGGGTACGCCGTCTCGAGCTATCGGCGGGTCGACCCCGCCCTCGGCTCCATGGACGAACTCGGCGCTCTCGCGGCGGACCTGCGGCTCGCCGGCATCTCCCTCGTGGTGGACTTCATCTTCAACCACACGAGCAACGAGCACGAGTGGGCCCGCAAGGCCGTCGCGGGCGAGCCGGGGTTCGAGGACTTCTACCTGATCTTCCCCGACCGCACGATGCCCGATGCCTACGAGGAGACCGTCCGCGAGATCTTTCCCGACGATCACCCGGGCAGCTTCGTTCAGCTCCCGGACGGGCGCTGGATCTGGGCGACCTTCTACCGTTTCCAGTGGGATCTGAACTACGCCAACCCCGCCGTCTTCCGCGCGATGGCGGGAGAGATGCTGTTCCTCGCCAATCAGGGTGTGGAGATCCTGCGCATGGACGCCGTCGCGTTCATCTGGAAGCAACTCGGGACGCCGAGCGAATCGCTGCCCGAGGCCCACCTGCTGCTGCGTGCCTTCAACGCCGTGCTGCGCATGGGTGCGCCCTCCCTGCTTTTCAAATCGGAAGCGATCGTCCACCCCGACGAGGTGATCCAGTACATATCGCCCGAAGAATGCCAGCTCTCCTACAACCCGCTGCAGATGGCGCTCACGTGGGAGGCTCTCGCGACG
Organism: Microbacterium songi; assembly: GCF_042747925.1. Classification (NCBI taxonomy): domain Bacteria; kingdom Bacillati; phylum Actinomycetota; class Actinomycetes; order Micrococcales; family Microbacteriaceae; genus Microbacterium; species Microbacterium songi. Next base: position 51,771 of record NZ_JBHZIE010000001.1, on the reverse strand, counting down.
AGGGACGCGCGGATGCTGCAGCAGGCCCTCGAGCGCCGCCACGGGCTGCCGCCGGGGACCGCCTGGGTCAACTACGTGCGCAGCCACGACGACATCGGCTGGACGTTCGCCGACGAGGATGCGGCGGAGCTGGGCATCGCGGCGTACGACCACCGCATGTTCCTGAACGAGTTCTACGTCGGCCGGGCGCCGGGCACTTTCGCACGCGGCGTGCCGTTCCAGGAGAACCCCAAGACCGGAGACGCCCGCGTGACCGGAACCACCGCGTCGCTCGCCGGTATCGAGGCCGGCGACCCGGCCGGGGAGGACCGCGTCATCCTCGCGCACGCCATCGCCATGTCGACCGGTGGGATCCCGCTGATCTACCTCGGGGACGAAGTCGCGCAGCCGAACGACTACGCGTTCCGGGACGATCCGCACGAGGCGGGCGACACCCGGTGGGTGCACCGCCCGCGCCGCTCGGTCGCGCGCTACGCGCAGCGGACGGATGCCGCGACCACCGCCGGCCGTGTCTTCGCGCGGATGACCGAACTCATCGCCGTGCGCCAGGCGACGCCGGAGTTCGCGGGGAACGAGCTGATCGACTTCTTCACCGGCATCGCGTCGGTGCTCTCGTTCCAGCGACCGGGAGTCGGCGGGGCGGGCGTCCTGGTGCTGGCGAACGTCGGCGAAGAGCCCGTGCACATCGATGCGCTCACGCTGTCGGGATTCGCCGGAGAGGCGCACGACATTCTGACCGGCTCGGCGATCGACCTCGCGGCCGGAGTGCAGCTGTCCGCACACGGCTTCGCGTGGCTGCGGGTGACCGCTCCCCCATCGTCGTGACCGTGGGCCCGCGGCACCGTGGGCCGAACTCCGGAGATCCGACCGGCGACGTCCGGATTCTGCCGGGTACCGCGCCGATGAGCCCGAGACCTGAGGAGTTCTGCGCGACGCGTATTCAGAAGCAGCCAGCCGACCTCTGTCAACCCCTCTGCCGGCGGACGCCCGGTCACTACCATCGAACACATGTCTGAATCCAACACGTCCGGCGAAATGCTCGGAGCAACCACCCCGTCCGATGACCCCGCCGTCAAAGACCCGTCCGACTGGGTCACCGGCGACGAGCCCATGACCGCCCCGCAGCGGAGCTACCTCGACACCCTGGCACGGGAGGCCGGCGAGGAGATCTCCGCCGACATCACCAAGGGCGAGGCATCCCAGGAGATCGACCGCCTGCAGGAGAAGACCGGCCGCGCAAGCGACTGAGCTCGGCGCAGCCGGCGGCGTACAGGAGGGGCACCCGATGGGTGCCCCTCCTGTACGTGTACCGTCGATGACTCCGGATGGTGACTCCGGATGGTCGCGAAACGGCCTGGCAGGGCGAGATCGAGGGCGAGGGTGAGGGTGAGGGTGATGACGGGAACAGAGTACGACCAGATCACGCAGGAGCAGCTGCGGTGCATCGGGAGCGTCAAGTGGTCGATGTTCCCCGACACGATCGGAGCCTTCGTCGCCGAGATGGACTTCGGGCTCGCTCCTCCGATCCGTGACGCCCTCACGAAGGCCGTCGACCAGGGCGCGACGGGGTATCTCCCCGCGCGGCTCGCCGACGAACTCTCCGCAGCGACCGCCGCGTGGAGCGCCGAGACCTACGGATGGCACGTGCCGGCCGAGCGCGTCCACCACGTCCCCGACGTGATCGCGGCCTTCGAACTGGCGATCGACCGGTTCACGGCTCCCGGGTCCGCCGTGATCGTGCCGACCCCCGCCTACATGCCGTTCCTCGTCGTGCCGCCCATGCACGGGCGGGAGGTGATCGAGATACCGAGCATCGAGCGGGACGGGCGCATGGGGATGGACCTCGAGGGCATTGCCCGCGCCTTCGACGCGGGCGCCGGCATGTTGGTGCTCTGCAACCCGCACAATCCCCTCGGCACCGTTTTCACGCGCGCGGAACTCTCGGCGGTGTCCGATCTCGTCGCGCAGAAGGGCGGGCGCGTGTTCTCGGACGAGATCCATGCGCCGATCGTGTACGCCCCTGCTCGGCACATCCCCTACGCCTCGGTCTCCGCAGCCGCGGCATCCCACACCATCACCGCCGTCTCGGCTTCGAAAGCCTGGAACCTCGCCGGGCTCAAGTGCGCGCAGGTCATCCTCTCCAACGACGCCGATGCGGCCGCGTGGGAGGAGTTCGGCTTCTGGGCGGGCCACGGCACGGCCACCCTCGGGGTCCTGGCGAACACCGCGGCGTATTCGGCCGGGCGCCCATGGCTCGACGAGGTCACCGAGTACCTCGACGGCAACCGCCTCCTCCTGGCGGAACTCGTCGCCGAGCACCTTCCCGACGCCAGGATGTCCCTCCCGGAGGCCACCTACATCGCGCTGATCGACTTCCGCGCCTACGGCCTCGACGGCGACCTGGGTGAATGGTTCCGCGATAACGCCCACGTGGCGATGACGGACGGCGCGGCCTGCGGCGAAGCCGGCATCGGTCACACCCGTTTCGTGTTCGCGCTCCCCCGTCCCATCATGCGCGAGGCCATCGAGCGCATGGGCGCGGCGCTCGCCGCACGGGCAGCCACGGCGACGCCCACCTGATCGGCGCACGAGCGCGTGAACAGACGGTGTCAAGGTCTCGTCCGCGCCCGTCCTCGCGAGTATCGTCGAGGTCGGCGCATCCGCGCCACCCGACACCTCCGGAGGTTGCCATGAGCATCAACGACGACGACATCACCACGACGAGCTCGACCGGCGGCGAAGGCCCGGCCGACGGCGGCGCCAACCCCGGCGGTCACGACGGCGGCGCCGACGGATCCGCCTCGGCGGGCGAGGGCACCGCAGACGGCGGTGCCAACGCGGACGGCCACGACGGCGGCGCCGACGGCTCGGCCGACGCCGGCGAGGGCACCGCTGACGGCGGCGCCAACCCCGGCGGTCACGACGGCGGCGCCGACGGATCCGCTTGAGCCACGACACCGGGCGCGGGTCGAGCGATCGACCCGCGCTCGCCCGTCTCGCGGGCATCTCGACCACCGACTTCCGCGCATACTGGGGGGAACGACCGCTCCTGACGCGCAACGCGGGCGGCTTCGACGACCTGTTCAGCCCGGCAGCCGCGGATGAGCTGATCGCCGACCGCGGTCTGCGCACCCCGTTCGTGCGCATGGCCGCCGAAGGCTCGGTGCTCTCCCCGTCCCTCTTCACCGGATCAGGCGGGTTCGGCGCCGAGATCGGCGATCAGGTGGATTCCGCCAAGGTGCTCGAGCAGTTCGCCGGCGGTGCGACCATCGTGCTGCAGGGGCTCCACCGCACGTGGGAGCCGATCGCGGCGTTCACGCGGCAGCTCGTGGGCGATCTCGGTCACCCCGCCCAGGTCAACGCCTACATCACGCCCGCGTCGTCGCGGGGTTTCGACCCGCACTACGACACGCACGACGTCTTCGTCATCCAGATCGCGGGTGCGAAGCGATGGACGATCAACGAGCCCGTGCACACGCATCCGCTCGCCGACCAGCCGTGGACCGACCACCGCGACGCCGTCGCCGAGCGCGCAACGACCGCCCCGGTCATCGACGCGGTGTTCGAACCGGGCGACGTCCTCTACCTGCCGCGGGGGTGGATCCACTCGGCGGTCGCGCAGGGCGGCACCTCGATCCATCTGACGATCGGAGTGCGGGCGGCGACCCGGCACGATCTGCTGATGCAGCTGCTCGCCGACGCGGGCGCTGACGCCCGACTTCGTGCGCCGCTGCCGCTGGGAGTGGACTACACCGACGGCGCGTCGTTCGCGGACGACCTGGCCGCGACGGTCGTCGCAGCCGGTGCTCTGTTGAACGGTGCGGCCCGCGACGGGCGCGTGGGCGTATCCCTCGAGCGGGACCTCCGCCGCGCCACGCGCCCCGCCCCCGTGCGACCGCTGGCGACGGTGGATCTCATGGCGAGGCTCGACCCCGAGACCGTCGTCGGCTGGCGCGGTGAGCTGTCCGCGCGCATCGAGGACGATGAGCGCACCGTGCGGATCGTCATGGCACGGAAGACCGTCGCGCTTCCCGCCGAGGCGTCGACCGCCGTCCATACCCTGACGACGAGCGACCATCCCGCGGGGCGGCTGCCCGGGCTCGACCCCGAGTCCTCGCTCGTCATCTCGCGCCGCCTGCTCCGCGAAGGGGTGCTGGTGCCGAGATGAGTCGACGAGCGTGAGTGCGACCGCTCTACCGTCGACTTCGGGTCCTGTCGACGGGTGGGAACCCTGCAGCGACCGCTCGCTCGAGCGGGGCGACCCGCTGGCGGGCACGGGCGGCTTCGGTGCGCGCTGGCTCCTCGTCGAGATCGACGGCGCCTGGGGCACGCATGCGTTCTTCCAGTCGCGCCTCGACCCCGAGATCGGGCACGCGCTCGTCCGCCGCGCCGAGTCGGCCGGCATCCGACCGGTGGCCATCCGTCGGTTCGGCCGCCGCGGCGACGAACGGCGCTCGCAGTCGACGTGGCGGTGGGCGCTGGCCGACGCGCGCCCCGGTCGCGAGTCCCTGCGCTGGGGCGTCGTCGACGACCCTTCGCGCCTGCTCGACCTCCCCCTGGACGGCAGCGCGGGCACGCCGACCGATCAGCCCGTCGTGCTCGTGTGCACGCACGCGCGACACGACCAGTGCTGTGCCGTCCGGGGCAGGCCCGTGGCGCAGACGCTCTCGCGCGCGTTCACCGACGAGACGTGGGAGAGCTCGCACCTCGGCGGAGATCGGTTCGCGGCGACGATGATCCTGCTTCCCCACGGTCTCTACTACGGGCGCGTTCCGGCGAGTGATGCCGCGACGATCGTCGACCGCTACCGGAACGGCGAGATCGTCCCCGACTTCTTCCGTGGCCGGAGCTCCCTCACGAATGTCGTGCAGGCCGCGCAGTCGTTCGCCCGGGCCGACACCGGCGACCGGCGGATCGAGGCCTTCCCGCCGCTGCACGAGGAACGCGCGGCCGACGGCCGCTGGCGCGTCGACCTCGGGCACGGTGCCGACGTGGTGGCCGTGACCATGCGCGAGCAGGCCTCGGAGCCGCTGCTGAGCACGTGCGGTGCGACGCGTCCGGCATCCGTGCGGGAATTCACGCTCGAGACGCTGACGCGTCGCACCGCCCCGGTCTGATCACGACGCAGGCTTCCGGCGGCGTCGGCGCATGCGAGGTGCTCTGCCGATCAGTACGCGACGCTCATGTGCTCGCGCCGGTGGGCGGGCCGTTCGATCTCATCGACGACCGCCCGCGCGAAGTCCGCACCGCTGATGGCAGACACGCCCTCGTCGTCGGTGAACACCACGTCGCCGCCGGTGCGATAGCGCCCGAGCGCCTCGCCGGGAACGTAGGCGCCGAACTGCTGTGCCGGGGAGAAGAACACCCAGTCCACGGATGCCGGCGCCTCGAGCAGTTCCGTGAGGATGGTGTTCATCTGCTTCGCCTCGTCGGCGAACTGCGGCGGGATGTCGTCGCCGTCGGCCATCCGCGGGCCGCCCTCCTCGAGGCGGAGCGAGCTGAAGCCACCCACCACGGCGATGCGCACGCCGCGCTGCTCCGCAAGAGCGGCCAGCTCACGATCCACCTCGACCAGTCGTCCGTCGAGCTCCCCGCGGGGAGAAAGCGCGGAGACGACCACCTCCGCGCCGGCGACCGCTCGATCGCGCACGTCCGCGTCAAGCATGGATCCGGTCTCGTAGGCGACCGCGTTCACGCGGGTCGCGGCATCCGGCTCATTCCTGCTGTACGAGACGACCTCGTGGCCACGAGACGCAGCCTCTCTGACGATGTTGCTGCCGGCGTAGCCGGTTCCTCCGATGACGGTGATGCGGGTCATGACGTTCCTCCGTAGTGCTTTCGATGTGCGGACGCTACGCTATTCGCAAAGGTCACTTTCGGGAAGTAGGCACCTCTTGGTAACCAAGACCACCGCCGCATTCCGCGCGGACGACCTCGATCCGTACGCGGCGGGATGTCCGAGCCGCCGCCTGCTGGACCGGATCGGCGATCGCTGGACCGTGCTGATCATCGGGACGCTCAGCGACGGACCTCGCCGCTTCTCAGAGATCCGACGTGAGGTCGACGGCATCTCGCAGAAGATGCTCACTCAGACGCTCCGGGGTCTGGAGCGCGACGGTCTGGTGTCGCGTGCGGTCTTCGCGGAGGTGCCGCCCCGCGTCGAGTACACCTTGACGGAAGCCGGCCAGACCTTGCGCGAGCCCCTCAAGGCCCTCGAGCGATGGTCCATCGATCACTTCGGCCAGGTGGCCGCATCCCGGGAGCGCTACGACGAGACGCTCGCGCAGGCGTAGCTCAGAGGTCTTCCGGCGCGAGATCGCCCTGTCCGTCATCGCCGAGCTCGGCGTCCAGTGGGCCGGCACCCTGCGCCTCGGGCTGCAGTCCGTCGCCCGGAAGATCGAAGGCCGGAATATCGTCGTCGTCGGCGGGGAGCTGAGCCGGGTCATCGCCGGTGGCGGTCTCGATGTCGAGATCCTCGGGATCGGCACCCTCGTCGATCGCCGTCGTGCGATCCCACTCCGCCTGGGCCGGGTCTGCCGCGGCATCCGGCTCGATCGACGTGTCGCCGTCGCGCAGCGGCTGCAGCGCCTCCGCGTCTTCGGTCACTCGGATGCTCTGGTCGCCCACGTCGCTGCTCATCTTCCGAGTCTGGGGGGCCGTGTCTCTTTCCGCTGCCCCATTGCCCGCACGGGGCCGAGAGGCTATGAGCTGTCCCCAGGCCCGAGGCGCGAATCCGCAGGCTGGTTCCTCGTCATTCGCCGGAACAGTGGGGCTGGAGTCTCCTCGGCGGCCGCCCGAGGCGACGACCGTCCCACCTCCTGCAGATGGACGCGCTCTCATCTGCTCGGCAGGGAATGGACGCCGGACGAGCACGTTGGGGTGGGCATGGCTCCCGCACCCGACATGTCCGACGAAACCCGATCTGGTTCTTCCGGCACCGGGGTCGATCCTGACGAACGCACGGCCCTCGTCGTGGGCGCGACGGGTATCGGCGGTTCCGCGCTGGTGGATCTTCTCGCCGCGGACGGATGGGACGTGATCGCGCTCTCGCGGCAGCCCGGCGTCGCACGTTCCGGGGTGCGCCCCCTCTCCTCCGATCTGCGCTCCGCCGAGGACCTCACGCGCGCACTCGCCGACGAGCGCCCCACGCACGTGTTCTTCACCGCGTGGTCGCGTCAGCCGACCGAGCAGGAGAACATCGTCGTGAACGGCGGCATGGTCCGCGATCTCCTGGCCGCCCTGTCGCATGCGCCGCTCGAGCACGTCGCCCTCGTCACGGGACTCAAGCACTATCTGGGTCCGTTCGAGGCGTACGGGCAGGGCGGCATGCCCGATACCCCGTTCCACGAGGACGAAGCCCGCCTGGACGCCCCCAACTTCTACTACGCGCAGGAGGACGAGCTCTTCGCCGCGGCCGGTCGCGGCGGGTTCCACTGGTCGGTCCATCGTTCGCACACGGTGATCGGTCACGCCGTCGGCAACGCGATGAACATGGGCCTGACGATCGCCGTCTACGCGTCGATCTGCCGTGCACTGGGCACGCCCTTCGTCTTCCCGGGCTCGCTCACGCAGTGGAACGGGCTGACGGACATGACGGATGCCACGATCCTGGCCGATCAGATGCTGTGGGCGGCCACGGCTCCCGAGGGGCGGGACGAGGCCTTCAACGTCGTCAACGGCGATGTCTTCCGCTGGCGGTGGATGTGGGCGCGCATCGCCGAGTACTTCGGCGTGGAGCCGGTCGGTCCGGGCGGCGAGCTGCAGCCTCTCGAGCAGCAGATGGCGAACGCCTCGCCGACGTGGCAGCGCCTCGTGGACGAGCACGGTCTCGTCGGGCCGGAGCTCGACCGTCTCGCGTCGTGGTGGCACACCGATGCCGACCTGGGCCGACAGATCGAGGTCGTGACCGACATCAGCAAGTCGCGTCTCGCAGGCTTCACGTCGTATCACCGCACGATCGACTCGTTCACGGCGCTGTTCGACCGCTACCGCGCCGAACGCCTGATCCCCGCGGGCTGATTCGGCCCCTACGATCGGTTGCGCCCACCTTCGACCAGGAGAGATCCGGATGCCTCACACTTCGAACCCGTCCGACCCGACGCCGCCCTCGGAGCGTCCCGTGGCGATCGTCGCCGGCGCGACCAGCGGGATGGGTCTTGCCATCGCTCTCGATCTCGCCACGACGCACGACGTGGTCGCCGTCGGGCGCACGGCCGCCTCGGTCGAGGCACTTCGCCTCGCCGGGATCACGGCCGTTGCGGTCGACCTGACCGACGACGGTGCGCGCGCCGCCCTTGCGGCGTCGGTGGACCGCGTCGACGTCGTGGTGCATTGCGCCGCCGTCGGACAAGGGCTCTCCATCGACGAAGCGACGCCCGAGGTGTGGCGGTCGTATCTCGAGCTGAATGTGATCGCGCCCGCCGACCTCACGCGACTGCTGCTCGCTCCCCTGCGGCGTGCGCGCGGCACCGTGATCTTCATCGGCTCGGGGGCGAGCACGAAGGCGGTGCCGGGAAGCGCCGTCTACACGGCGTCCAAGCACGCCCTGCGCGGATTCGCCGACGTCCTGCGCATCGACGAGGCGCCGCACGGCATCCGCGTCGCCACCGTGGCACCCGGGCAGACCGACACCCCCATGCTGCAGCGGTCGATCGCGGCCGCCGGCGCGGCGTACGAGCCCGAGCGGTACATCACCGTGGAGTCGGTCGCCCGCGCAGTGCGGTTCGTCGTGGATGCGAGCCCCGACGTCCATCTGACGGACGTCGCCGTCCGCCCGCGGACGGAACTGCGGTGACATCGCGCAGCTGAGGCGACGGTGCGCTCGGCGGGCTACGCGAGCCGACCCGCGACGGCGACGATGTGGCCGCCCTTCCGCTCCGACCTGCGCAGGCTGCCCGGCTCGGCGTCCCGCTCGAGCATCTGCCACGGATGGGCGGTGATGTCGGCTCCACCGGCTGAGCACGCAAGCCGCGCCAGGGGCGAGAGAACTCTCCACGTGCCCCGTGGGGGCTGCATGTCGACGATGCAGGCTCGACCGCCCGGCCGCAGGCTGGCGGACGCTTGACGCCATGCCTCCTCACGTCCGTCGATGACACTCAGCGAATAAGTGGCCAGCAACGCATCGGGCGAGGCACCGGCGAGCGCAGCGACGTCTGAAGGGCGCAGCGCAGTCGCGTCCGCCTGGAGGATGCGCACCCGTCCGCCCCAGCCCGCGCGTTCGACGCGACGGCGTGCCATCTCCAGCATGTCGGGGCTGCGGTCGATTCCTACGATCAGACCGGTCGGCCCCACGGCTTCGCTCAGGGCGGGGAAGTTGAGGCCCGTCCCGCATCCCAGATCCACGATGACCTCCCCCGGCCGCGGGTCGAGCAAGGCGACCCCCGCCCGGCGTCCGGCCCGGTACACCCACCGTTCGCCCGAGAGGACGTCGTACCAGCGGGCGCCGACGCCGTACCGTCGCAGCAGTGCCGCCATCGGACCCCCCGTTCCGCTTCCACTCTAGGCTTCGAGGATGATCCCTTCCCCGAGCAGCTCCGGCTTCACCCTCGACGCCGAAGAAGCGGCAGGTCGCGCATGGGACCTCGTCGTGATCGGAGCGGGAAGCGCCGGGCTCGTCGGGTCCCGCACGGCAGCGGCACTGGGCGCGAGTGTGCTGCTGATCGAGGCAGGACGCTTCGGCGGCGAGTGTCTGCACACCGGATGCGTGCCCTCGAAAGCACTCATCGCGGCGGCCGCAACCGCCCACGCCGCCCGGCAGGGGTCGGCAGTCGGCGTGCGAACCCAGGGCATCGACGTGGACTTCCCGGGTGTCATGCGGCACGTGCGCACGGCGATCCATCGCATCGAACCGGTCGACTCGCCCGAGTCGCTCGCCCGAGACGGCGTCCACGCTCTCGTGGGTCGAGCCCGGTTCGACGGCCCGCGCTCTCTTCTCGTGAACGGGCACCGGATCGAGTTCCGCGATGCGCTTCTCGCTTCGGGGAGCACGCCCGTGCGCAGCGACGCCGAGGGCTCGGCATCCATCGACATGCTCACGAATGAGACCTTCTGGGATCTGGACGAGCTGCCGCCGCGATTGCTCATCCAGGGAGGGGGCGCGATCGGATGCGAGATCGCGCAGGCGATGGCACGCCTGGGGAGCGCCGTCACCCTCGTTCACCGTGGTGAACGACTGCTGCCGAAAGAAGACCCGGATGCCGCCCGAGTGGTCGTGGCAGCCCTGCAGGCCGACGGCGTCGACGTCCACCTCAGCGCCACCGTGTCGTCCTTCACCTCCGACGCGACCCCCGCGGCCTCGTCCCACTCGGGCACGGCGCTGCTCAGCGACGGCTCGGTCATCGCCTTCGACCGTGCGCTCGTGGCGCTCGGGCGTCGCGCGAGAACGGAGGGGCTGGGACTGGATGCGGCAGGCGTGCAGCTCGACGAGCGCGGCGACGTGGTCGTCGACGATGCATTGCGGACGTCGAACCCACGGATCCGAGCCGCCGGGGATGTGACGCCGTTGCCCCGATTCACCCACACCGCGGGGATGTTCGCCAGCGTCGCCGCGACGAACGCCGTGCTCGGACTGTCGCGCAAGGCCGACCTGGAGGTCGTGCCCCGGGTGACGTTCACCTCACCGGAGGTCGGCGCGGTCGGCGTCGCACCGGCTGACGCCGACCGGCGGAAGATGCGGGTGCTCGTGCAGCAGCACGCCCACGTCGACCGTGCGATCGCCGACGGGCATACCGATGGCTTCACGAAGGTGGTCGTCGATGCTCGCGGACGGGTGCGAGGCGCCGTGATCGTCGGTCCGAGGGCGGGCGAGTCGCTCGCGGAGTTCACCACCGCGACGCGTCTTCGGACGCCGGTGCGCACCCTCGCCACGACGATCCACGCTTACCCGACGTACTCGGACGCGGGATGGAACGCTGTCGTGAAAGATGCGCAGCACGCGCTGAGCACGGGCATCGTGCGCCTCGGCGTCCGCGGGCTGTCTGCGGCTCGCCGTCGGCGCGGCTAGGTCGTCGACCCGCACCGTCCGCGGATCAGCGGAGGCGCAGGTACCCCGCGACGATGCGCTGAACGGCGCTCACCGCGACGAAGGCAGACCACACGAGAGCGATCTGCCAGGCCCAGAAGGGCAGGATCAACCAGAGGGCGTGCACCACGATCGTCTCGGTCCCCTCGGCGAGGCGACCGAGGAAGGACAGCGAGCGCCCGTCGTCGATCGTGCGTCCTGTCTTCTCGGCGATCGACGAGAACGCCAGAAACGCCGTTCCATTGACGTAGTACGCGAACAGGACCAGCAGGAACGGCCACCACGGCCCGTCGAACTGCGCGGTCGCCCCGATCGCGATCCCGACCACCGATGCTCCGTAGACGACGAAGTCGGCCGTGATGTCAAGGAATCCGCCCGCCTCCGAGGGCGGGGATGGCGCGCCCTGAAGCTGTGCACGTCCGCGCCGGCGCCGCGCGAGCGTGCCGTCGAGACCGTCCAGAACCCGGGAGATGAGCCAGAGCGCGAGCGCCACCGCCCACAGCTGCAGCGCCGCCGTCGTCGCCGACGCGACGCCGAGCACGAGCCCTGCGATCGTCAGACCGTCGGGGGTGACGCCCGGGCGGTCGATCGCCGCCGCCGCCGCCCCGAGAGGTCGCGCGAGGAATGATCGAAGGGCCCGGTCAAGCATCGTCGGCCTCCACGGAAGCAGCATCCGATGAGCTTCCCGCCGCGCGATGTCCGCGACGGCGGACGATGACTCCGGTGATGACTCCGGCCAGCGCGAGCACTCCCAGCACCGAGAGCGCGATCCAGAAGGGCGGTCCGAACTCGACGCCGAACGCGCCGAGGGCGACGTAGGCGACAGACCCGGGGATGATGCCCAGAGCCGTCCCGACCGCGTAATCTCGCGGGCGCACCGCCGTCAGCCCGGCGCCGTAGTTGATGAGGGTGAAGGGGATGATCGGCACCAGCCGAGCTCCCAGCACCGCGAGAAAGCCGCGATTCGCGAGGGCGGCATCCAGACGCGCGACCCGCGCACCCGTCAGCCGCTCCACGGCTCCGCGCCCCGCCCACCGCCCGATCACGAAGGAAGCGGCCGCGCCCAGCAGCGCACCGACGTACACCATCCCCAGCGCCGGCCAGAAGCCCCAGACCAGACCTGCAGCGATGGTGAGCACGTTCTTCGGAGCGGGCGTCAGTGTCAGCGCTGCATAGCCGAGGACGAAGACGATCGCCGCGCCCGGCCCCAGACCCTCGACCCACTCCCGTATCTCGTTCAGGTCGGTGGGGACGAGAAGAAGTCCGACCACGGCCGCAAGCGCCACGAAGAGTACGAAGAAGGCCAGCCTGATCCAGGCCCATCGCACGGAGGAGACGTCACGGAACACGCGCACCATCAGCGTTCACGCATCCTCTCCGACATCCCATACCCTAGTCCGACGTGACACCGCCGGTCGCCGTCCTGAATAGAGGAAGCAATGCCCCGATCTGGACCTCGATCCCGCTGCGCCTCCGCTGTGGCAGTCGGCGTTTCGCTCCTCACCCTCGCCGGGTGCGCGGCGCCGGAGACCAGCTCCGCCACAACCTACGACGACTGGGAGAGCGTGCTGGCCGATGCCGAAGGGCAGACGGTTCAGCTGTGGATGTACGGCGGCGATGACCAGGGCAACGCGTACGTCGACGATGTCCTCGCCCCCGCCGTCGCCGAGTACGGCGTCACTCTGGAGCGGGTTCCCGTGACCGACACCAGGGACGCACTGAATCGCGTGTTCACCGAGCTGCAGGCGGGCCGCTCCGATGGAACAGTCGACCTCATCTGGGTCAACGGAGACAACTTCCGCACCGGAAAGGAAGCCGACGCGTGGCTGTGCGGGTGGACGGACCTGATGCCTTCGACCCTCGGCACCGACCCCGACGACCCGCTGCTCACGTCGGACTTCGGCACGCCCGTCGATGGATGCGAGGCCCCCTGGCATAAGGCGCAATTCACGCTCGCGTACAACGCCGAGGCCATTCCCGATCCGCCGACCACTCTCGAAGGAGTGCTCGAATGGGCGGAGGCCCACCCGGGCCGGTTCACATATCCGGCCCCGCCCGACTTCACCGGCTCGGTCTTCCTGCGCGAGGTGCTCGCGAGTGTGTCCGGCGGCGCTGACAACGTCCCCGCCGCGTACTCCGACGAGGCATTCAGCGAGCTCGCACCCCGGCTGTACGAACGACTGGGCACTCTCGCTCCCAGCCTGTGGCGCGGGGGTGACACCTACCCGGCGAACGAGGCGGAACTCGGGCAGTTGTTCGCCGACCGTCAGATCGACATCACCATGACCTACGGACCGGCGACGTTGACCGACCTCGTCGCTGACGGCACCTACCCCCCGGCGACCACGGTGCTCACGCTCGAGGACGGGACCGTCGGAAACGCGAGCTTCCTCGGCCTGCCCGCCAACTCCGACTCCATCGCCGGTGCGATGGTCGTCGCGAACACGGCACTCTCCGTGGATCAGCAGGTCGCGAAAGCCCAGCCGGATGTCTGGGGTCAGTTCACCGTCCTCGACATCGACGGATTGCCGGAATCCGATCGCGCGCAGTTCGACGATCTGCCCGACTCCCCCGTCGTCCCGGGCTATGACGTCCTGTCCCGCAATGCCCACGGCGAGCTCGCCGCCGAGTGGGTGCCCGCACTGGACGAAGGCTGGCGCGCCGGCGTCCTCGATCGATGAGCTTCGCGCCCGTCGAGCGGCGCGGTGGCACCACCGCCGAGCGACTGCGCGGAGCGATGCTCGTGCTCCCGGCGGTGCTCGTGACGCTGTTCGTGGTGGCCGGCGGGGTCATCGCGACGATGCTGCAGGCCTTCGGCCTGATGCCCATCGCGGGACCTGTGGCACCGAGCCTCGATGCATTCCTCGCGCATCCTCGTGACCTCGGTGCCGCCATCGTCGTGTCGGTGGCCATCGCGACCGTTTCCACATCCATCGCCGTCGTGGTCGGAACCGCGGCGGCTGTCGTCATCGTCTCGAGTCGGGCGGGGAGTCGCCTCGTCGCCGCTCTGGGTGCGACGACGGTCACCGTGCCGCACCTCGTCGGCGCCGCGACGATCGGCCTCCTGCTCTCTGACGCCGGGGTTCTCCCGCGGCTGCTCGGCATCGCTCCCGAAGCATGGCCGGCCTGGGTGGGTGGGCCCCTCTGGGGTGCGGTCATCGCCGAATTCGCGTGGAAGGAGTCCGCCTTCGTCGCCCTCGTCGTGACGGGTACGCTCGCCACGCGTGTCGCGACGTATGACGAAACGGCCGCGCTGCTGGGCGCGGGTCGGTGGCGTCGCTTCCGGCACGTGCTGCTTCCCCTGACCACGCCGTCCATCGTGATCTGCGCAGCCCTCAGCTTCGTCTACGCCCTCGGGTCGTACGAGGTCTCCTGGCTGCTCGGGCGCACCTACCCCGAGCCGCTGCCGGTTCTCGCGGTGCGGCTGTTCCAGGGCGTGTCGCTGGCGTCTCGGCCGGAGGCGGCGGCGGTCGCGATCATCACCAGCGCGATCGCCCTGATCTTCGTCGCGTGCACGTTCATGGCCTTGCGCCGTACGGCGGTCTGGCGGTGACCGGTGCGAATGCGAGCACGCTCACCTCACCTCGGGGCCCTGGACGGATCGTCCGCCTCGCGGCGACGACCGCCCTCGTCGTGTGGTTCGCACTCCCGTTCCTCCCTCTGGCGATGTGGTCCTTCGCCGACGCATGGTCCTACCCGTCGCCGGTGCCGACCATGTGGGGTGTGGCGGGATTGCAGGATGCCGCCGGGTTCGGCGCGCTACCCGCGTTCGGCCGCTCCGTTCTCCTCGGTCTGGTGGTCGCGGCCATTGCGACGCCACTGGGTGCGCTCGCTGCCCGCGCGCTCACCTTCGGCGCCGTGCCGTTCCCTCGCACGGTGTCGGCGCTGCTCCTCGCGCCGATCGCGCTCCCGCCGTTCGCGGCGGTGCTGGGCGTGAATGTCGTCCTCCTGCGCGCGCATGTCCCCTCCATCGCGGGGGTGGTTCTCGTGCTGGTGGTGATGGCCCTGCCCTACACCGCGTTCGTCCTGCGCGCCGCGTACGGCTCCTACGACCTGTCGTTCGAGGAGGAGGCTCGACTGCTCGGCGCGGGCCGCGCTCAGGTGATGCGCCGCGTGCACCTTCCGATGATCGCGCCGGCATTGGCGCGGGCGGCATTCCTGGCATTCCTCGTTGCCTGGAGCGACTACATCGTCACCCTGATCGTGGGCGGCGGCGAACTCGTCACTCTTCCGCTGGTCGTGGCAGGCGCGGCCGTAGGGCTGGGCAACGATTCGGCCGTCGCGGTGATGTCACTCGCAGCGACCGTGCCCCCCGTCGTACTGCTGGTCGCAGTGCTGGGGCTCCGCGGGCCGCGCCCGTCGCGCAAGCGGCGAGCGCGATCCGGCGTTCCGATCGTCGAGTCCTCTGCCGGACGCGCGCGCGGAGGGATCGCCGCATGAGCGCCGACCTCGTCCTCCAGGGCATCGACAAGACGTTCGCCGACACAGGTGCGCCGGTGCTCCGGGACTTCTCCCTCACTGTCGCTGCCGGCACCTGCACGGCCATCCTCGGCCCGAGCGGATCGGGCAAGAGCACGCTGTTGCGCGTCATCGCCGGACTCGAGACAGCGGACGCAGGGACCGTCCGGATCGGGGGTCACGACATGGTCGCCGTCGCCGCCGAGCGTAGACGCGTCGGCATGGTCTTCCAGCGGTCCCTCCTCTTCCCGCATCTCTCGGTTCTGGACAACATCGCCTTCTCGGGCAGGGTCTCGGGCGTGGGACGGGCCGCAGCCCGCGCCCGTGCCGCGGAC
Source organism: Microbacterium songi (assembly GCF_042747925.1). NCBI lineage: Bacteria > Bacillati > Actinomycetota > Actinomycetes > Micrococcales > Microbacteriaceae > Microbacterium > Microbacterium songi. Next base: position 35,958 of record NZ_JBHZIE010000001.1, on the reverse strand, counting down.
TATCTGGCGATGGTGCAGCTCGACGGGTTCGGCAACCGTCGGGTGCACGAGCTGTCCGGAGGCCAGGAGCAGCGCGTCGCGATCGCGCGTGCGCTGGCCGCCGAGCCTGCGGTGCTGCTGCTCGACGAACCATTCAGCGCCCTTGACGCTGCGCTCCGCGGTGACATGCACGATCTGCTCGAATCGGTGCGGGCCGTCGCGTCGCCCACGATCGTCCTCGTGACTCATGACCGGGACGAGGCGTCGCGCGTGTCGGACCGAATCGCCCTCATCGAGAACGGTGTCCTCCTCACCGAGGGGACCGTGTCCGAGGCATACCGCCGGCCGCGCAGCCTGCGCGCGGCGCAGCTGATGGGTGGGCGCAACGAGGTACCGGGCACCGTTCGGGGCGCCGTGCACCACAGCGCTCTGGGCGACGTGCCCTTCGGCTCGGGTGCATGCGAGGGCGCCAGCATCCTCGTCATCCGTCAAGAGGACGTCGTCCTCCATCGCGGCTCGGCAGCGGACGTTCCCGCAGCATCCGTCCCCGGCGTCGTGGAATCTGCACGGGTCTCGGGAGCCCGCATCGAGGTGGGCGTCCGCTGCGGTGAGGTGCTGCTGAGCGCGGAGATCTCGCCGACGCAGCCGTGCGCGGTCGGCGACCGCGTGACCCTGTCGCTGCCCGCCGACGCCGTGCACGTCGTATCGATCTGAGAACCGGACACCCGAGCGCGGCCGACGCGCCACGGGCGTCGTCTGGTGTGACGCCCCCGGGCTGCGCGCGCGTCCCCCGGTTCAGGTGGCGCGCGCGGGGCCGGTCTGGCGCACAGGGCTCAGACCCGAGGGGCGCGCGACCACCTGGGCGGCAGCCCCGTCTCTCAGCGAGGGCAACGGCAGCAGGCGGCGCAGCTCCACATTCTCGATCGGGTCGAGGACGGAGTGCTGCACGCACGCGGGGACGAGGCGCCCGCTCTCGGGGTGCGCCATCGCGTACATGCAGGACCCGAGCCGCTCTTGCGTCTCCTTGAGGAGGGGGTCGGTGGCGACGACGCCCTGCTCCATGAGTTTCCACGCGGGATCGACTTGTGCGGCGTCCATGAAGTTGTGGACGACGAAGGTCTTGAACGAGACCTTCCCCCTCCGCGCCTCGCGCAGCACTCGCGGCAGACCGCCCGCCCGCCGCAGAACGCGGCGGCCGAGACCGACGAGCGGGACGATGTCAGCCGGGTGCGCCGCGAGGGCACGCACGACTTTGACGAAGAGGATCCGCCGGGGAATATCGCCGAAGATCATCCCGCCGAAGTGGTCGAGGAAGCGATCCCGGGCCGCGATGTCCTTCGGCTCCTCCGGGTCCAGGAGCGCGGCGAACCCGCCCCCGACGCGGATGCCGACGGTCGAGCGGTTGCACCGGGGGTCGCCGAACTGCGTCGCCTGCCACGGGAGCTTGTGACCCGCGCCGCGCTCGACTCGTTCCCAGACCGCATCGATGGTCACCTCGCCGAAGTCCTCCCGCCAGCGGCGATCGTCTCCGATGAACGCGGCAGGCTGGAACGACATCATGTCGTACGGCATCTTCAGAACATCACGGGTGACCTGCTCCACCTCGTCGACATTGGACGGCGTGACGGTCATGTTATGTGCGAGGTATCGCTCGACCCCGTGGTCGCGCTTCAGATCGACGAACATCTGCGCGAACTTCTCGCGGAACGGATTGAGCTCGGCCTCACTCCGTGGCCGGACGGCCCCGCGCCGTCCGCGCATCAGCGAGTCGAAGTGCGCCGCGAACGACACTTTCTGAAAACGTGGCTTCCCGTGCTCGTCCAGGACGAGGTCGCGCAGGTACTCGTCGTCGAAGTCGCCGTGCGTCATCGACATGGGCTCACGGCCGACCGCCCGCATCGCGAGCAGGGCCTGCGCATGGTCTTCGGCGGACAGGAGACTGACCTCGCCGCCGATCAATTGTGCATGCGCGCGCGGCCCCCTCACCTGCCGCAGGTAGTCCATCTGCTTCTTGACGTTGTCGACCGTGTGGTCACCGTCGATCCGCACCTTGTTGGCATCAGCCGAGTGGTAGCAGGGCGAGCACGTCAGGTCGCATTTGGGGAACACGCCGTGCGTTCCCTCGCAACCCACGGCGCAGCGGCCGAGCAGCTGATTCGGAGTCTTCACGTGGTCTGGCAGCTCCGCCCAGCGCAGGTCCAGCGCGCGCCGAGTATCCGGATGAATGGGTCGTGTCTCGAGTTCGAGCCGTCTGAGCGTCGTGGCCAGGTGCATGGCGTCCTTCCGTACCGAGGTGGAGGGCTTCCGGCCCCGCGGCGTTGCAGGCGGTTCGGCGCTCGCGCGCCCGTCGATGGATGACGAGTGCGGATGTCTCTGCATTCTGCCCTACGTCAGCCCGATCGGCGCCGACCTGGCCTGCGGCGGACGATGAAAGGTCACCCGCGCGCGCGGAGACGTCTTTCCACCACGAACATCGTCGCGATCGACACCAGCGCGACACCTGCCAGCAGGATCGTGAGCAGTGCAAGCCCGTCGAAGAGGAGCCATTCGGCGAACACTCCGCCGAGAACGTTGCCGAGGAGGTATCCCGCGCCCACGACGACGGAGTAGACACCCATGATGAGCCCGCGATTCTCGCGATACTCGGCCGAGATGTCGCTGAGGTGCGTGAGTGCCGCCGGAGTGAAGCCTGCTTCGAGGAACACGCCCACCAGCACGATCGGGAGGGCGATGACGAGGGGCAGCCCGCGGTTCGCCAGCAACAGACCGACGGAGGCGATGATCGCACCGATCACCGTGACGAAGAGGACCGGCACGGTGGGTAGGCGCCCGATGAAGAAGGACCAGGCAACGATGCAGACACTGAAAGCGAGCACGTAGACGCCGAGAACGGCTGACAGACCTCCCTCATTGTCGACGAACGCGCCGGGGAACAGTTGGCCGGCGGCGCGCCGATCGCCCGCCAGAACGAAAGTGATCTGTGATGTGACCCACGTCCCGAGGATCGCGTTGACGGCGATCCACGCCGGCAGGAAAGCGAGCAATCGTGGCTGCGCGAGCACCCGAACGCGATCGCGCACCGATGCGGACTCCCTCGAGGTCCGGGTCACGGCCCTGGGACGGACGAAGACGAGCACGAGTACTGATGCGACGATGTAGACCCCGGCCAACGCGACGAACGACCACAGTCCGAGACCGGCATACAGAAGCGGTCCGGCCACGGCGCCGAGCGCGATCCCGCCCGACGAGGACAGCTCGTACAGGCTCGTGACCCGACCGCGTCGCATCCTGTCGCCGTCGCTCGCGTCGGCGAGAAGTCCCAGCGTGGCCGGCGCGGAGATCGCGGCACCGGCCCCGTCGAGCAGTCGCGACGTACCGACGACGACGACGACGAGCGCGATCGAGGGGACGGCGGCGAGCACGGATGCGCCGGGGGCGAGCAGAATGCCGACTGCCGCGAGAAGCGGAGCGGCGACGAGGAAGACCCGCCGTCCGCGGCGGTCGCTGGCCGAGCCTGCTGCCGGGGCGAGGATCAGCTCGGCGAGAAAGCTCAACCCCGACAGGACGCCCAGCAGGAGAGCGCCCACAGGGGCACCGTTGCGGGACAGCTCGACGAAGTACGATCCCAGCGCCAAGGCCCCTGCGGCCGATGCGGTCCGCAGAAGCAGCTGGGCGACGATGACGGCGCCCGCTCCGTGCCCGGCGTCGTCGATCGCCGATGCCGGACCGGCGGGTGCGGGTGTCATGTGTACAGACTGGCCGACGGTGGGCATGATCCGCTCATCGGCGCGGGTTCAGCGACGTCTACCGGGCACTCCGTCCGGTCAAGCGTCTCCCGCCGAGGGCGGCTTCACGGCCGGTCGGCACAGGCATCGGCGTACGGCTCGTCGGCGAAGTGCGTCGCCCACTCAGCGGATGTGAGCGACCGCCCCGCGATGCGGCACGCGGCCTTCAGCATCGCCGCGGGATCGAGGTCCCACACCAACACCCCGTTCAGCGCATTGGTCACAAGCGTGCTGCCGTCGGGACTGAGGTGAGCGGATTCCCAATCAGGCGATGCGACCACGATGTCCTTTCCCATCTTTGTGAACGTCGGCAGGTCGTAGATCGCCGCGTCGCCGTTCCAAGCTTCGACGAGCAGCGTTCGACCGTCATCCGAGAGTTCGAAGACGTTGGCGGAGTTCTCGGGTTTGGCGAACACCTTCAGCGGTTCCAGATCGAGGTTGTTGAGCGTGAGACTGGAGTAGTTCACGCTGAGGATGTTCGTGTCGGGCAGAGGAATGGACGCTACGTCGCCGGTCAGCCCGCGATCGAGCTCCTCGCCGGTGGTGAGGTCGAAGGACGCCGTGTGCAGCTGCGAGTCCTCCCGGTCCCACCAGGTGATGACGGCACGGTCCATGCCCGGCACCTCGTGAACCATCACCCACCGCCAGTGAAGCTGTTTGCCTTCGAAATCGATGGGCGGCCCGGTGATGTGGCCCGTGCGCGGGTCGTAGGGCACGATCCAGTCGTTCGCGATCGCGAAGGATCGTTCGCCTGCACCCCCGGAGACGGGAACCAGTTGATCCCCTGGCTCATCGAAGTCTCCCGTGATCGGCCAGCCTCCCTCCGCCTGCACGTCGGCGAGGACGGTAGCCGCAAGGTCGGTCGTCCACAGATGCGCGCGCCCTTGGCTGACGACGAAGAGGTCGCCGTCCTGGGTTGGCCCGGCAGCATCCAGAGCGATGTCCCAGCGGGTCAGTTCTCCGTTGCCGGGGCTGGTGATGATGGTGTGCGCGTCGATGAAGTCGCCCGCCGCCTGTTGCCCTTCCGCGACGAGTCGCGTCAGCGGTCCGGTGCCGTCCAGTGGGAACCGAACCAGAGAGGGTGCATCCCGCTGGTTGACCGCGACCACCGAACCGTCGGACAATTCGTCGAGATTCGCCGTCCATCCGCCTTGCGTGTCGAAAGATCGACCTGTGGGGAGCCCGTCACTCAACCGCAGTTCCCAACTGGTGTTGCCGACACACAATGCCGTATCGGGTGAAACCGCCCGAACGCGTGAGCACGGTCTGCTGGGAACGGAACCTTGTTGCCAGACGATTGCTCGCGTGGTGACGTCTACGAGAGCGAGCCCGTCGGGGCCGGCGGCGAGCAGACGTCCGTCACCGGCATCCGCCATCGACGACGTCGCGAGGTCGGCGCGAAGGGGAATGAGGGCGATCGTCGCGTGGGACCGATCGTCGTAGATGCGGATGCCGGCCCGCTCGCCGATCGCGACGTCACCGCCCGGAAGCGCGGCGATGGCGTCCGAAACGAACGGCGCGTTGTCATGGCCCGCGGGCATCGCGGCCGTCTCGGTTTCGAGAGTGACGGCGTCGACCCACACGGGCTCGCCCGAGTATCGATCGAGGAGGGTCAGGCGACTGCCGTCGGGCGCCATGGCCGCGTCCCGCGAGAGTGCGAGTCCGAGCTCATCTGTCGGACGCGTCACCTCACCTGTGCGGAGATCCATCGCGGATACCGTGGCTATGCAGCAGTCACCGGGATAGTCCTCCCACCACGCCGGCGTGATGACGATGGCACGCTCACCGCGGGGGTCGATGAAGATGTTGCGGTCGACCTGTGTCGCGTTGACCGGGAGGGGCGCGTCGAGCGATCGTTCACGCGTTCCTTTCACCGCGTCCCATATCTCCACACGCGGTGTCGCGGTGCCACCCCCGGTCTCGGGGACCGGATCTATCACGACCAGCATCAACGAGGTCCCGGGAACGGCCGTCGCGGAGAGTCGCTCGTCTCCGGCGAAACTGATCTTGGTCGTCGGCAGCGTCGGCGCCCCCAGCACGTCCATCAGTGCCGCACGAGCGCGCGGGTCGTCCGGATCCCGGCGATACAGTTCGGCCGCCAGGAGAGCGCCGACATCCCGGTCGGTTTCCACGAGGGAACGCGCGCTCGCCGCGACGGCAGTCGTACGCGCGTCGCGCTCCGCCGCCAGCGCATCACTGCCGCGGACAAGAGCCATTCCGCCCGATACGAGGGCAACGATGAGCGATGCCGCCGCTCCGCCGAGCGCCCATTGCAAAGAGCGAACACGCCGACGGTCACGAGCAGCTCGATCGGTGAGGACACGCATCGAATCTTGTTCTCGAGCCGAACCGGCATCCAGGAAATCCCGTTCCGTGGCTGTCAGGTCGGGACGAGCGGATTGCTGCCACGCGAGATAGGCGTGCAGCCGCGCGCCCCGGGCGACCTCATCGTCCGACCGCGCACTCTCCACCCATCGTGCAGTGGACGCCTGGAGATCTCGAAGCATCCGGTCGCCGTCTGCGTTGTCCTGCAACCAGCGATCCAGACGCGGCCACGCTTGTGCGATCGCCTCATGAGTGAGTGTGATCGTCGAGCCGTCGACCGACAGCAGCCGCGCCGAGACCAGCAGATCGATGATCTCGCGGCGTCGCGGATCTTCGACCAGCGGACCGATCTCGGCGTCACGGCGGACGGATGCGCCTTCGACTGTTCGCTCGACGAGCCTGAGCAGCACGGACTGGCAGATCGACCTGTCGGTGGCGGGCAGCTCGGTGTAGAGATCTTCAGCCGACTGTGCGATCGCGCCGGCGATACCGCCTGCGGCCTCGTACCCCGCGACCGTGAGTGTGTTGCCCTCGCGCCGGGCCCACGTCTCCGAAAGTGCATGAGACAGATACGGAAGCGACGTGGCCAGACTTCCGCCGTCTCGAAGCATGAGCTCGGTCAGCCCAGGCTCGACGCGGAGCCCCGCCCGTTCCGCCGGCAGTTCCACGGCTCGCCGAAAGTCGCTGTTGGTCAGCGGGCCCACAGCGAACACGTTACGTCCGATCCCTCCGCCGATATGGGGCAGCGCGGTCGCCCTGTCGAGGAAGTCGGAGCGGACTGTGACGATGAGTGTCGCGCGGCGGTCACTGACCGTCTGCAACGCTGCGCAGAACGCGTCGACGAAGAGCTTCTCCTCCCGCCACAGCTCCTCGAACTGGTCGATCACGAGCACGTCGGCGAGCGCGTCAGTCCGATCCCAGGACCGCAAAGTGGTCAGCGACTCCCGCGAGGGCTGGAGCACGGTGACCGCCCGGTCGTCCCCGACGATCCGAGGCAGTACTCCTGCGCGCACAAGAGATGACTTCCCCGAGCCCGAGGGACCCGCGACTGTGGTGATCTCCCCGGGCGCGAGGCGGTCCACCAGAAGGTCGATCTCACTTTCGCGTCCGAAGAACATGTCGGCGTCGTCGACAGTGAAGGCGCGTAGCCCCGGATACGGACACATCTCGCTCGTCCGGATCTGCGACGCAGGGGCGGCGATGTCAGGCGAGTGGCGGAGAATCGCCGCCTCGAGTTCGCGATGACGACTGCCGGGGTCGATGCCGAGCTCCGCCCGCAGGCGGTCTCGTCCCGCACGCAGCACCGCCAGCGCTTCTGCTTGGCGGTCGCTCTGATAATTGGCGAGGGCCAACAACCGCCACCGCTCTTCCCGGAGCGGTTCCCGGCGCACGAGGCGTTGGGCATCGGGAAGAACGTCGGCAGCATGGCCGAGGCGCAATCGCACCACCAGGTGCTCCTCTTCGGCGGTGGCGCGTATCTCGGCCAACCGGTCGGCCTCGATCGAAGCGAGAGCCCAGTCCTCCAGGTCCTCGAACGCCCTCCCGCGCCACAGGGCCAACGCCAGCTCGAACGCATGGGCCGCGCGGTCGTCCTCTCCGCGGATCGCGTGCTCCCGGGCACGATTCACGAGCCGTTCGAATCGCACGGCGTCCACGCTGTCGAGTTCCCACCCGAATGAGTAGCCCGCCGAATCGGTCAAGATCGCGTTGCCGCCCAGAGCTCGGCGGATCCGCGCAACCGACGTCTTCAGCTGCTGATACCACGTCGCCGGCGGCGACTCGCCCCAGCAGGCGTCGGCGAGTTCACCCGGCGACGCGGCGGCGCCCCGCTTGAGAACGAGAGCGCACAACAGTCGACGCTCCTGCGGTCGGAGCGTGACGTCGCCGACCTGGAGCAGCCCGAGCACACCGACTGCCATGGAAGAAGTGTGAATCTCCGCGGTATCCAGGTCAACCGGAGCGCCGACGCCGCGTATCGCACGCGTATCGGTGCGCAATCGGGCGCGTATCGTCCCGCACGAGAGTCGAGGTATGAACAGAACACACCGTCATCGCACCGCCTCTCAGATCATCGTCGCCTCCGCCGTCCTGGCTCTCGCTGCAGGCTGCGCCGCTCCTTCACAGACCACCGCGCCGCCCGCTTCCCGGTCCACGTCCGCCGAGCCGGCAGCGGAAGGATGCCTGAGAGATGATGGCGGTTGCCTCGGCGTGCTGGCGCCGGGAACGTATGCCAGTGAGCAATTCACCATCTCCGGCGAGTCGTCCCCCGGCCAGCTCACGTACACCGTCGCCGACGGATACTGGGCGAACGCGCTCGACCACTCGCCGGCGTACTGGTTCCAACCCGCGGACCCGTATGCCGCCGGCACCGGCGATGACTTCTTGCCGGGCGTTTACGTCTGGGCGGACATCGCCGGGGCGCTCCAAGAATTTCCTGCTTGTCCGGAGGAGGCCGACCCGAGTGCCCCCACCGACGCCGCAGGACTCATCGCCTGGATATCCGCATTGCCGGGTGTCACGACCGCTTCCCTCACGGAAGCCGCGATCGGGGATCTCTCCGTCGCAGGAATCGAACTCGAGCTGGATCCCGACACGGCCCCATCGTGTTCATGGGGCCCGTTCGTGCCTCTCATCGCGGGACGCGCAGGCGCCGAGGACGCGTACATGTGGGGCATCAGTGGCGGAGAGCGGATGCACTTCTATCCCCTCGATCTCGGAGGGGGCCACACCGCCGCCGTCATCATCGACGCTCCCGCCGCGGACTTCGACGCTCTCCTTCCCCACGCTCAGCAGCTGATCGCGACCCTGACCTTCGTCACGCCGTGAACAACCGGCCTGTCCCGGGCACATCGAGGCTCGGCGACATGGCAAGCTGTCACGCGTCGTCCACCCGCACGATCTTTCGCACCGCGCTTGCACTCATGATGAACACCGTCTCGGATTTTCCGGCTTTCTCGTTGGTGAAGTAGAGCACGCCCTCGGAATCGCGGACGGTGTTCGCGCCCGCGAGCTCGAACGGGCAGCAACTGTCATCGTTGATGATGTAGCTCGCCATTTCTGCATCCTCCCGGCGGAAACCGCCCACATACTGCACGTGCCCCCTTGATCACAAGGGGGTTGTGCAATATCGACGCTACAGACATACCGTCAAAACATCTGTCCCCATTTCGGTGGACACCATCCGGCGTATGCCATGTCTCCGCCTCGCGCGTCATTACGCCACGCGAGGGAGATGTTTCGTCCGAATCCCGCCCACAGGGTCACCGTCAGACATCCGGCAACGCTGTCAGTCCGTTCGGTGCGGCCCGTCGCGCAGTGCCTGACGGATCCTCCAGATCGGAAAGCCGCTGAGTTGCGCGATCAGGTCGACATCGAACCCATGACCGAAGTAGGCCACGCGTACTGCTTGGATGCGCGCGGGGTTGTCGGAGAAAGCAAGCGCGAGTTCCGTGGCGTAGCGCTCCCAGACGCTGATCTCGTACCCCGGTGTCGCCACGCCACCTTCTCCTCTTCTCGGGGGTGAACTCTCAGAAGCCGCCGTACTTCGGCGATGCTACGACACCAGTGTTAACGCGATGAGACGCGCAGATTCCGAGCGCTCGTTTCGGGCGAGAGCCACGACGGATCCAGCGGCGAGGGTCGTGGAGGTGAGCGCCATCCCCGAGGTGGCGACCAATCGGACTAACCGAAGTACAGAAGTCCGAGGGGTACCAGCATCAGGGCACCCAGCACGACGGCGATGAGTGACCACACATAGCGAGACCGACGCCTCACGCCGACGATGATCCCGATCGCGCCCAAGAGCAGTCCCGTCACGCCGCCGATGCCGAGGATCGGGATCGTCACGATGAGGAGCCAGAAGATCGCCTGCATGTCGGGCAACAGCCCGATGAGGAAGATCGCCAAAGACGGCAGCAACGCGATGAGTCCGATGGCTACCGCGACGACGCCCAGCACATCCGAGCGACGCGACGACGCAGAGTCGGGTGTCTCGGAACGGGGCATCCCTGTCATTCGTCGACGGTACCGCAGGGTGATCAGTCTGCGAGCGGACCACCGACCGCGCGGGTTACGCGGTGGACACGGGAGCGAGTGCCGGAATGATGAGCGTGCGTTCGGCGACGTCTTCGGCGACGATGCTGAGCTTGAGTTGATTGCGGCGTGCGTAGTCGCGGAGGATCGTGAACGAGGTGTGCATGTCAGCGCCGGTCTGCGCGGCGATGACGCCCTTGGCCTGCTCGATGGTGACCCGGCTGTCCAGGGCGCGTTGCAGCTGGTCCGTGACGATGGTGCTGTCACGCAGCGAACGCTCCTGGAGGATACCGATGGTGGCAACATCGGCCAGCGCCTGAGCGATCGCGAGATCCGGCTCGCTGAGCTCCCCGGTGGTCACGCTGAAGAGGCCCATCGCGCCGATGGTTTGACCACGCAACCGCAACGGGAATGCGTGCATCGACTGAAATCCGTGTTTGGTCGCCGCGTCACAGAACGCCGGCCACCGATCCTCCTCGGAGATGTCCGCGACCGTCACGCCCTTGCCGGTCTCGAATGCGTCTACGCACGGCCCTTCGCCCGCGTTCAGCTGAATGATCTCCACGAACTCGGCGTCTTCATTGGTGGAGGCGATCAGCTGCAACCACCCATCCGTATCGGCGATCAGCAACCCGCCCGCATCGGAATCGACCAGGACGGTGCACTGTTGCACCAGCGTGTCGAGCAGGTCGACCACGTCGTAGTCATCGACCAACGTGTCGGCAAGCTTCACAAAAGCTTCGCTGAGCCGGGCGTCCCGCGATTTCTTGGCCATCATCTCTTTCCTTCGTCCAGTGTCCTGCGGATCACGCTGTCTCGCTACCTGCCGAGGGCTCGGAGAAGTCCAGGGTCCGTCCGACCACGTCACGAGCCACGTCATCCACGCTCCGTCCGACCACGTACGCATGCCCGCGAAGCCGGGCGAACGCGTCCGTCATCGACGTGTCGAGTTGGACGGACATCATGCCGGTCGCCTGGTGGACGTGCCGGCGCGTGCCCGCCACCAGCTCCGAATCCTGCCGTTCATCGCTCTCCGCATCCGCAACCGCGTACGCCGCCGCCTTTCCTGCGGCAGCCCCGCTGAGAGCAAGTGCGTGGGCGACATCGAGGTCGGAAAGACCACCCGGCGCGAGGCGGTACATGTCGACGACTCCGACGGTCGCCGCGCCGATACGCAACGGGAAGGAGAACAGCGCCCTCGCCTCGGTGTCCACGACGGCGTGTCCGAACATCGGCCACCCTGAGTGATCGGCGGTGTGCACATCGGGCACCAGCACGGGCTTGCCCACGTCCAGCACCCGGAAATGCGGTCCTTCTCCGAGGTCGTATTGAAGCTGCTCGAGACGGGCGGCCAACGGATCGCTGGAAGACACCGTGGAATGGCTGCCTGCGATGGTCACCACGGATACCGACGCTCCATCGACGGGGAGGCGCGTCACGAAACCAGCGTGCAATTCAACCGAACCCGGCTGGTCGACGCCGCCGGTACCGCTCCCCGCTCCGACCATGACCCCCTCGTTTCCCTGTCGGCAGAGGCGGTTACGCCTGGTGCCGGGACGCGGGGGCTGGGCGTCGTGGGCCTGACTCTACCGGCTGGTCGCTGCCTTCCGTGGCCAGACCGTGTAGCCGGTGGCCGTGATGAGCTCGATCGCCGAGACTCCGGCCCTGCCCGCGCTCCGCGGGATCGGTGACGAAGCGCATCACGAGCTCGCCGGGATGTGCGTTCTCCTCTGCGAATCGGTGGTCCGCCGCTCTCTCATATCGATATTGACTTATATAAGTGCTCATGCAAGCATGAAGCATGCACGCACTCGACGTCCTCGGCGATCCGGTGAGGCGTCGCGTGCTCGAACTGATCGCCGACGGCGAACTCAGCGCGGGCGATATCGGGGAAGTCATTCAGCGGGAGTTCCAGATCTCTCAGCCCGCCGTCTCGCAGCATCTGCGTGTCCTGCGAGAGTCGGGATTCGCCAGCGTCCGCCCCGAGGGGGCGCGCCGGCTGTATGCCGTCAACCCCTTACCGCTCGCCGCAGCCGACGCCTGGTTCGACCCGTTCCGGCGGCTCTGGCAGCCGCGCCTCGATGCGCTCGGCACCGAGCTGGCCCGAGGGCGCCGTACTCGAAGGACATCGGCTGCGGATGCGGCCGAGGCGGATGCCCCGGCCGGGGTGTCCGATGACGACAATCCCGACAAGGAGAACTGACATGGTGGATGTCGATGCCCAGGTAGCGGCTGTGACGCGGAGCCTGCGTGACGAACGAGTCGATGGCGAAAGCCTCTTCACTCAGACGCTGTCGCAGAGCTATCCCAGTCCGATCGACGACGTCTGGGATGCCGTCACGAGCGCTGAGCGGGTCCCTCGATGGTTCCTGCCGATCTCAGGTGACCTGCGGCTGGGGGGCCGTTATCAGCTCGAGGGCAACGCGGGCGGCGAGGTGCTGGAGTGCGCGCGACCGCAGGACGGTAGCGCGCACTACCGGGTGACCTGGGAGTACGGCGGCGGCGTGACCTGGCTGACGGTGCGCCTGACCGCGGTCGCCGCTGAGACGACCACCCTCGCGCTCGAGCACACGTCTCGGGAGTCCGACATCCCGCCGGGATTCTGGGAACAGTTCGGACCCGGGGCGACTGGTGTCGGGTGGGACGGCGGCCTGCTCGGCCTCGCGCTGCACCTGTCCAGGAAGTCGGATCACAATCCTGAGGCCGCGCCGGACTGGGCCTTCACCGACGAAGGCCGTGCGTTCTATCGGGGTGCGGCGGACGGCTGGCGCGACGCGCACATCGCGGCCGGCACAGCCCCCGACGATGCCGCTCGGGCGGCGGATGCAACGTACGGGTTCTATACGGGCGCCACGATGACCGAGTGAACGCGAAAGCGAATTCCGCTCGCCGATGACGCCCTGCGTGAACGGATGCTCGATGCGCCCGGTTGTCTCCACGATCAGGGTGCGAAGAGACCTGCCGTTCGAGACCGGCCCGGGGCCTCAGGGGCGGCACGGCGGCCCGTCATTCCGCAGAACCCCGTCCGTTGAGCGTCAATCCGCGTTCCACCCGTCCTGCGGGAACCCTCCGACGTAGGCCAGGGCCCGGGAGAGCGTGAAGGCACCCGCGTATTGCGAGATCGCCTGGAACTTGTCGGTGATGTCCCCCTCCCGCGCGACGCCCGCCTGCTCGTAGGCACCCGTTGCGAGGACGGCGTCGGTGTCTTTCGTACCGAGCAGCCCAAGACCCCGCGCGGTCTGCTCACGCCCGATGTCAAGGGCGCTGCTGAGGATCGTGTCGCTCGCGACGTCGATCAGTTGGAGGTCATCGCCGAGCACGCCGTTGTTGTAATACTTCTCCAGCAGGACGGCATTACGCGCGTAGTTGACATAGCCGTACCCCATCGCGGCAAAGGCGGCGTTGTCGCCCGCGCCGATATACGCCTCGATGGATGGCACCGATTGTTGCGCGGTGTAGGCGAGGGCGACGTCGAAGTCGACACCCGCGAGGGCGGTGCGGAACACATCGTTCGATTGGCCGCGCGATTCGGCGGCAGGTTGGATCACGCCGGTCTCGAAGGCAGCCCAGTCGGCGTTCGCGGCCCGGCGGAAGAACGATCCGATTGCCGCGAGATCCGCGTCTTTCGCGATCGGCGCGCCCCCGTTGTCACGGCCGATCTCGAACACGGCCTTGGAGAAGGCAAGGTTGCCCCGGGCGAAGTCGTAGTAGATCAGGGGAAGCAATACATCCGTCAGTAGCTGCTCGAAAGAGGTGTACGAGGCTGCAGCGATCGAATCCGCGACATTCTGCAGCGCCCCGGTCGCGTATTGCAGCAGCGAGTAGGAATCGAAGCCATTCCCGTACGCGGCGGTCAGCGCCTCCACGTCGCCGAGCGACTGCGGATCGTACGTACCGAGCTGATCGAGAAACGCCGTGAACTCGCTCTCCGCGCTCGACGCTCCCGCGATACGCGCGTCGATCGCCGTGCCACCGGTGGTGATGAGGTCCTGAACGGTGCGGAATGTGCTCGTCAACGCCTCCATCAGCACGGCTGCCTGCGATGCCTCGAAGAAAGCGCCGCCCTGAAGGCCCTGCACCTGCAGGTCGCGAGCGCGCGCAGCAGAGTCCGCAGCCTGCTGCACGGTCGTGCCGGCCGCCGTCTGAAGACTCGGGTCGAGGGCGAGGAAATCGGCCGCTGCGCGATCGTAAGCGGCCAGCATGGTGTCGGTCTGGCTCTTGAACTTCGTGTACGCGTCGTCGGTGATCGCGGGGTTGGACGGCGACTCCGGCCGCGGCAGTTCTTCCCCTGTCAACAGCGGATACGCCTGGTATAGGTCCGCAACCTCCTTCACCTCGACGTCGTTCTGCGCGCCGAGCTGCACGACGTCGACGAGTTGGCCCGAGGAGTCGGGCACATTCCGCTGTCCGGCGGGAATGAGGACCGTCTTGATGTCGCCCTGGTCTATGACCCCCTGTATCTTCTGTGGAATTCCTCCGACAGTCCCGATCGTGCCCATCGGGTTGATGGTTCCCGTCATCGTGACGGTGTCACTGATCTTGTGCCCGTAGTAAAGCGACAGCAGCCCCACGGTCGTGATCGCCCCGGCACTTGGACCGTCAATCATCCCGTCGAAGGCGAAGCGGTAGGCGACGTCCAGGGGTGCTCCGGTCAGAAGCGTCGCAACCGAGACGGCGTTCCATGATGCCGCCTGCGTCATCTCACCTACTCCGGAGACCTCGTCCTCCGAAATGTCGATCGAGAGGTCGCCGTCGTCGGACGGCTTCACCGAGATGCGCTGCGCAGCCACACCGCCGGTATCGCCCGCAGCGTACAGGACCTGCAACTCCGTCTCCGAGGACTTGAAGCCGGTTCCTTCGGACTCCTGGGCCCCATCTGTTCCCACCGGGATAGGTAGCGAGAAAGTACATCCCGAAAGTGCCAGCACGAGCACCGCGGCGATAGCCGCGTTGCTTCTCCTCCGGCGACGGCGGCGCGACAACGGGATCTTGGCGGGGATGGCGCGGCTGTTCAAGGGATCCTCAGCATGCGTTGGGGTCGGGGGTCAGATCCCTGATCATCGGGCGTGGGTCCCCCGATGTCAACAGAACGATCGGTGAACCCGGCAGACCAGGGAATGCGATGGCGGACGGCCTGCACGAATGCGTCTGCGTCGCCGACCCGCGGGCGTAGTGGTCCCGACGTCGTGTCTCGCTCTTACGGTCGCTGGCTGGGTAGATGCCAGCCCCTCCAGCGGGTACATCTCCGAGTTCTCAACCTTCTGATGCGTCGTTCAGAAGACCTTGCCCGCCACCGCGACGGGGCGGCGCACCCGCCCGGTAGGGCGCTGAGTCCGAACTCGCACTCGAGCGGTTGAGGTCGGGCTGCTCACGTCTGAGCGTGGCTTGCGCTTCAGTAGTCGATTCGACCGTTCCGGTTGTGAAACTCCCCCGTCGGTCCGTCGGCGTCGACGAAGGCGAGGGTGACGGTCGCGTCGGTTCCCTCGGTCACGGTCTGGTGTCCGCCGTGACCGTTGAAGTCAGTGGCGGTGTATCCGGGGTCGGTGGCGTTTATGCGGAACGTCGGCAGGTTCTTCGCGTACTGCACGGTGAGCGCGATGACCGCGGCTTTGGACGCGGCGTACGGGATGGCAGCGACGGGGAACTCGTCGTGCCCCTCAGTGCTCAAGAAGCGGGGCCATCCGACACCGGACGAGACGTTCACAATGACTGGTCGAGCGGACCGGTGGAGCAGCGGCAGCGCCGCCTGGGTGACGCGGACGATACCGACCACGTTCGTGTCGAGGACATTCTGCATGGACTCGGGGGTGAGGTCGTCGACGCCGAAAGAGGTTCCCAAGATGCCCGCATTGTTCACCAGCACGTCGAGCTCGGGCAGCGAATCGATCGCGGCGTCGACGCTGACCGGATCGGTGACGTCGAGCTGCACCGGAATCGCCCCCAGCGCTCGGGCGGCCTCGCCGTGTGCGGTGTTCCGCATCCCCGCGTAGACGGTGTGACCGCCTTCTATGAGCCGACGAGCGGTCTCGAGACCGAGGCTCTTGTTGGCGCCGGTGATCAGTGTTGTTGTCATGCGTCCACCCTGCCGCGCAACCGCAAGACCACACAGGCACCCCCTGACGGGAGGACCGCGAGTACCACGATCATCGCGAACGTTGAAAGATGATGAGTGTTATGAGCGAATTTGCGAGCGTCTTGAGAGCGTGGCGCGACCGAATCAGCCCAGCGGATGTCGGCATGCCGGCTGGTTCAGGTCGTCGCGCCGTCGGTCTTCGCCGCGAGGAACTCGCCGCCCTCGCGGGTGTCAGCGTGGACTACATCGTCCGCCTCGAGCAGGGGCGAGCGACGAATCCCTCCTCGCAGCTCGTCCGGTCGCTTGCCATCGCTCTCCGGCTGACCGACCTGGAGCGCGACCATCTCTACCGGGCGGCGGGGTTGGCGCCCCCGTCTGCCGCGATCGTTCCTCAGCACATCAGTCCGGGCGTGCAGCGCATCGTGGATCGGCTCGGCGATGTGCCGTTGGCGGTGTTCACGGCAGCCCATGACATCCTGATGTGGAACCCTCTCTGGGCGGCCATCAACGGCGATCCTTCCCGCTACGTCGGCCTAGATCGGAACCTCGTCTGGCGGCATTTCACGTCCGGCCATGAGGGAACCTCTTTCGATGAGCAGCACGAAGAAGACTTCGCCAGCGATCTCGCCGCGGATCTGCGGGCGGCGACCGGCCGTTATCCGCACGACGGCGCCCTCTCCCACCTCGTGTCGCGCCTCCGTTCCGAGTCACCGGAGTTCGAACGACGTTGGGCGGAGGCCAGGGTCGCGGAACACCGGTCGAGCCGCAAGACGGTGACGAACACCCGGGTTGGCCCCATCACCGTCGACTGCGACGTCCTGACCGCGCCCGGGAGCGACCTCCGCATCGTCGTCTATACGGTCGCACCCGGCGGCACTGATCAGGCGAGGCTCGACCTGCTTCGTGTCACGGGTCTGCAATCGGTCGCAGCGACACCGGCCTAGGACGACTCGCGGCGGATGTCCGGGCTGTGTCATCTTCACTCGCACGCACATGCGCGGCATGCGTTCTGCGGGCCACGGCTGCCTGGACGGGAGCACCCCGCCACGCACGCTTGAAGCGCTCAAGAGCGAGCGGGGGACCCGCTCGTTCAGGTCGCCTACGCCGCTATAGCCCGGAGAAACTCATCGATCACGAAGTTGGCCGCACCGGTCTGCTCGACGAGAAGGAAGTGCCCCGCCCGTTCCACCATGCACAGCGTTGCTCGCGGGATCGAGGCTGCTGGTTCGTGCGCCATTGTCGGGTCGATGAGTCTGTCGGCGTCCCCGTGAATGACGTACGTGGGGCAACGGACACCGGTCAGAGGATCTCCCGAGTCGCTATGGTGTGCTCGCTTGTCGTGTGGCGACGGTGGCGACTTCTTGCAGTGCCACCAGCGCCCTGCGGACGGGGGCGTGCGCCAACGCGTCTGGGCGGGCCAGTGCGTCGACGTGGCGGACGAGTGCGACGCCGGTGACCGGGCGCAGCACCATTCCGTTGACCGCGAGTGGGGCGGCGGTCGTACGTGGCATCACGGCGATCGCTGCGCCGGTGCGGACGACTTCCGCGGCGACGGAGAACTCGTTGATGCGGTGATCGACCTGGGGGGCTTGACCGATCACGGCTCCCAGGTGGGCCAGTACACCGGTGAGGGGGAACCCTTCGTGGGTGGAGATCCAACGCTCGTCTCGCAACTGCTCAGGTCTGATGCCGGGCTGCGCAGCCAGGGGGTGGGCGGCGTGCAGGGCTATCTCGAGTGGTTCGACGAGAAGCGGTGTCACCACGAGGCGTCCGGTCGGCCATGTGGGGTCGTGCGCGAGACGGTGCGCGATCACGAGGTCATAGTCCGCGGTCAGGCCGGCGAACTTGTCTTGGGCGACGTCGGCGTCAGCGAGGGAGACCTGCGTGCCGGTGCCCAGCTCGGTGAGAAGCGGGCCGAACAGGGCGAGACCGGCACTGTGAAACGCGCAGACCGTAACGGGTCGCTGCTCTTGTTCGAGGAAGGACCCGACAGCGTCTCGGGCTTGGGCAAGGGCCTCGTCGACACGTGCCGCGGCGACCGCCAACGCTTCACCGGCTTCGGTGAGCACGAGTCGGCGCCCGTGCTTGGTAGTCAGCGGCACCGGTATGCCGGCCTGCAACGCACTGAGCTGCTGGGAGACGGCCGACGCGCTGACGTGCATCGCGGTCGCGACCGCAGCGACGCTGCCCCGGTCGCCCAGCTCGCGGAGAAGACGGAGGCGAGCAGCATCCATAAGGTTTCCTAAATCGTCGATCAAGACACTGGCCGTTGTTCTTCCGCATTGGTTCTCTAGAGAGTAGTGGCATGGCACCTCGTATGCGTTCCGAACCTCTCGTCGATCTGCTCCTGGTCAGCGTCGCCGCAGTCTGGGGCGCCAGCTTCCTGGCAGCGAAGGATGTCGCCGCGGAGACGGGCGTACCCACGGCCGTCGCCCTCCGCTTCCTCGTCGCCGCAGCCGCGACATGGCTCATATGCCTCGCGCGAAGAGAACGACTCCCCCGGGGGCAGGGCCTCGTGATCGCGGCCTGTCTGGGCTGCTCGCAGGCTGTCGTCATCGGGCTCGAGACCTGGGGCGTGCACCTGACCTCAGCGACCAACGCGGGGTTGTTGATCAGCCTGGCATTGGTGATGACGCCCGTCCTCGATGGCATCGCGTCGAGATCGTGGCTTCCCCGGTCCTACTTCGTCGCCGCCGTCGCTGCCGTGGTCGGCGTTGCGCTCCTCGTCTCTGAGGGCGGCCTCCGCACACCGACGGTCGGTGACGGCCTCGTGATCGCCGCAGCGATCGTCCGGGCTTTCCACGTCACAGCAAGCGCGCACCTGACGCGCGACCGCGCAGAAGGCACCTTCGGCGTGGTGCTCGTCCAGATGATCGTCTGCGCGGCCGCATTCACCGCGATGGCCGGCCCCGACCTGCCCACCGCCGTCGCGAAGCTCAATGGGCAGCAGTGGGCGAACGTGCTCTTCCTGGGTCTGCTGTGTTCCGTATTCGCCTTCATCGTGCAGCTCTGGGCGGTGAGGCGGACCTCGGCTTCCCGCGCGAGCATGCTGATGGGGACCGAACCGGTGTGGGCGCTCCTCGTCGGAGTCCTCATCGCCGGCGAAGCGATCGGGGTGCTCGGAATAGGCGGGGCAGTCTTGATCATCGCCGCGAGCTATGCCGGGCAGGCCATCGAGCGCCGGCACCGACAGCCATCACTCCGGTCCGCGCGTTCGGCGGCGAGGAGCTGCTCATGAGCCGTCCGCTCGCTGGACGCTCGACAGCCCGCCCCCCCCAAGACAGAAGGCCAGCACCACGCGATCCGCGTAGTCCCGGCCTTCTTACTGTCTCAACACAGTGTGCGCCTGAAGAGACTCGAACTCCCAACCTTCTGATCCGTAGGCCGACACTGATGGGCTCGATAGGCCCGCAAATCCGCGAAATGGCAGGTGAAGTGCACACATTTGTGCACACATGCGCCGACATCTACTTGTCGCCGGTCGACGCAGCTAGTGTCGCCCCACCCGCTCACCAATGTGCGACGAAGTCTGGGCCGTGATCGGTTCGCTCTTTCCCAGTGCGAGGGCGACGGGTCGGCCGCCGGTGGACCGTCGTATGGTGGTGGAGGCGACGGCGTGGCGGTTCCGCACCGGCGCGCCGGGCGGGACGGCCCGGAGCGATCCGGGAACTGGAACACGATTTACAAGAACTTCAACCGCTGGGCTGAGCAGGGCGTCTCGGCGAAGCCTTTACTCTCGTGGACGTCGGTCAAGGACGGTGGGACGTGCAGATTCAAAATTCGCTCCGCATCGCCGGGCACATTTCGCGTACGCGCGAAGGCTTCTCTCTCCACGACTGGCTAGAGCGTCCGTTGGGTATCTTTCTCACCACCGACGAGGCCCTGCGTCAACTCTTGCGTGAAGGCCGAGGCGACTTTCGCTAGGGACGATTCACTATAAATCCCCGCGAAGTGCCGTCTCGATCCGCCGCTCGCGGGGGTAGGCGGTAGGCGCAGAACGATTTGTCGGACGTTGCGAAGTTGCCACGGGCGAATGCAAAGCGAATCTCGCTTTCGCCTGAGATCTGCGGTGTGTCACTGGGTGGTAGGCAGGACGGATGATGGTTCGGTCCACGTGATGACGAGTCGGGCGGCGGCCGCCCGACTGCCCGCGGCCTGTCGTATGTGTTGCGTCACGATCGCTCGCAGGACGGTCGTGTCCGCGCCCGAGGCACCGGTGATGGTGAGGATGACCTCCGCGGGCTGTTCTGTCACGATCATTGCCGCGGCGGGAGTCATTGAGGTCGGGACATCGCATCCCGATCGCATTTCTTGACTCAAGGCTGCACCCACCTCAGCGAGCACCTTGCGTGCGGCGCGGGAGGCGGGTCTGATGGTCGCGGTGAGACTTGCCACCGTCACAGCATTCCCTTGAGGGCGGGGAGAACGGATGAACTACGCATGACGATCGGGCGGATCTTTCGAGTTCTTGAAGCACCCACTGCGATGGATCGGCACACGCGTCTCGCCCAGACCTCGAAACGAAACAGGTATCGGTCCAGGCGTTTTTCTGGTCACCCCCGACGAATCGATGGGGCACCTATTACACAGCTCCCCCTGACCGCGTGCGCCGAGTCGTCAGGCCCGGGTAGAGGCCGTTTTCGCTCGATAGAGGTCGCTGACCGTCTTGTCTTGAATGTTCTTCTGCGCGGCAGCTCTTCTTGCTTCTAGCTTTGCAATCTCGGTCTGGCTTGCCGCGGAATCCGGTGCATTCTTCAGATCCGCGATGTCTGTTTCAATGTCCCCGATCTCACGAAGCCACCTGACGTCGTTGAAGAGGGAAAAGGCTTCGAGGGCATCACCCGCGCCCCCACTACTCGCGTTCAAAAAGGTCTCGGTGAGCGCGGCCGATACCGCAGCCGCCGCCCACCCCTCCAGCTTCGGAATCTCCGCGCCATTGATGTAGAGCAGCACATAGGAATCGCCCTCCAGAACTTGCTCCCCGGGGCGGTCTCGCCAGTACAGCTTGCGGTCCCGAACCACAAACTGGTCGCCGTCCTTCTGGAATCCGCCATCGCTGACGTCTGCGGGAGTGAGAGTGTTCCCGTCGGGGTAGAGGAGAACGTATCCGGACTTCGTAAGGGTCTGGCCGGGCGTGTTCAGGTTGATGCGCCAAGTCATCACGCGGTCGTTGTTGCCATCGATAGCACCGTCAACGACTCGCGACACCAACTTGGCCGCGGTCTTGGCCACCGCGACCCACGCGGCTCCGGTTGGCCCGGACACCGCGAAAACAGGCAGCCCCGCAGCCGTCGCGGCCGCATCAACCCAGGAGTCGAACGTCCGCTTGTCGAACCTGTCGAAAGCCAACCGCATCGTGACTTCGAGGTCATCACTCAGTTCGCCCGGTGAGTAATAGACGACGTCGGAACCGGGCTGGTCTGCCCGCGAGCTCAGGAGCGAGCCATATGCCACATTTTCGTAGAGGTAGTGCATGGCCAGCGGCGTTGCATCTGACACCATCGGACTTCGCACGGCGGACGTCAGGAGCGCCGATCTCCCCCGCTGGTGTTCCTCATCACCGGGGAACACGCTCACGATTCTGATACTCAATGGCGCCCCCGGTCGGATCGGCGTCGCGGCCGGCCCGTCGTCCTCACCATCAGCAACCTGCACTCCCACTGGCACGAAATCGAACATCGTGACTCCCGTTGTCGTTTTTCGATGCGCGCGCATCAGCGTCCGTTGCCGTGCGCGGGTCCCCACCTTGTAGGTACACCTGCACCGACCCGCTTCGCAAGCATGTGAACCACCCGGCCCCGTCCGTGGCGTGCAGTGGCCCGCGATCATGTCGAGCACCAGACCGCGCGGATCTGCGCCGCATCTTGCGAGACTATGGGCATGGGCGCCCGTCCGAAGCTGCCCGCCGAACTCTTGGGCGCGGACTGAGCCTGGTCATCATCCGCTGATGACAGAGTGCATCGAAACACAATCGACTCCCACTCCTGAGCCAGCTGTGTTCGACGCCGAACGGCGAACGCCTGCCTCTCTCAGAGCGACCAGCCCCTGGATGAGGTGGGTTCAGTTTGAGAGACCGGCGGAAGTGACGCGCGTTTCAGCGCTGAGCGGCGAACCTCGGCGTCGGCAGCGCGAATCGCGTCTTGCAGGCTCACTTCGGGTACTCCGCGCGTCATCGTTTCTGCGATGATGGCGCGCGCTTGGTGATCGGTTCCCGCGATGGTGACCGCTGTGTTGCGCAGGCGTCCGCGGGTGAGGCCGACATACAGGCCGGCGGCGTCGACTCCC
The DNA here is from genome assembly GCF_042747925.1 of Microbacterium songi. Classification (NCBI taxonomy): domain Bacteria; kingdom Bacillati; phylum Actinomycetota; class Actinomycetes; order Micrococcales; family Microbacteriaceae; genus Microbacterium; species Microbacterium songi. Next base: position 13,479 of record NZ_JBHZIE010000001.1, on the reverse strand, counting down.
GGCCCGACGATGCTCACGTCTGCGGTCTCGCCTTGCACGCCGTGGACGGTCGAGGCGTAGGCGAGTTGGAGGTGGTCGAGAGCATAGCCGCGGCTCACTCGGCGAAGTTCGCCGCTGTCGCGTTCGGATCGGAGCGTGATGTGCTCGTTGTGGATCTGTTGGACGATCCAGCCCGCGCGGTTTTCGACTCCGACGGCGGCATCGTTTCGTCGGGTTTGCACGGCGTCGCCGACATGAACCCGCTGCTCACCCCTCCCGAGCGCGACCACCCTCGGGTCGAGTTCCCCCGCAGCGATCCGTCGCTGTTGGATCGCATCGTTGATGGCGTCCGCCTCCGCGTTGGTGGCACAGACCAGCGCGACTTTCTTACCGTGAGCGCGCTCATCGAAGTAGGTATCGACCATGAAGTCGCGGGCTTGTTCCGCATCCGCCACGCGTCGGACATGGCCCTGGACGAACAGCTCCCCCGCGGTTGCGGTTGCGGCATCGATGCTGCCGGGGTCGCGGAGTCGGAGGGTGAGGGCGGCGTACTCCGCGTCCCGGAATCGGTGCACGGTGTCCAGTTCGACACAAGCGTTCGCCGACCGGATGGCGGAGGCCATCGCGCCGCCATGACCGACGGGCAGAGCTTGGTACGGGTCGCCGACGAACGCGACACCCACCCGGTACGTGACCGCCAGCTCAGCGAGGGCGTTCGCTGCGTGGAGGTCCAGCATCCCTGCTTCGTCGACGACGATCCGGTCCCCCGCCCGGAGGACGAATTTCGACGGCCCCGGATACGCCGACCCGGTGGAGGAGTCTCGATCACCGACCGCGAGACGCGTCCACACCTCGCCACCCGAAGCGGCGATACCCCACCGATACCCGTGGTCGTGGAGGAGCGCATGCACGCTGGTCGCGGCCGCGCCGACCTCCCGGGCGGCGACGGATGCGGCTTTCCGGGTCGGTGCGACCACCAGCATCCGGCGCCGTTGAGGACTCAGGGCAGCACGCGCGACGCGGAGCATGGTCGTCTTTCCTGCGCCAGCGGGCCCAGTCACTGTGATGAGCCCGCCTGTGCCGGCGATCGCTCCAGCTGCAGCTTGCTGAGACCCATCCAGCGAGTCGACGATCTCCCGTGATGCGGCTACGCGACCCAGCTCGGATGGAGTGAGGGATCTCCCAGGAGTCGCCAGCGCGTCGAGACGTGCAGTGAGGCGGATCTTCTCGCGTACGACCTCTGTCGCCATCAGCGCCTTCACGTGGGCTGGAACGTCCGTGGTCGGAAGGAGCGCGGTCACGCGGCCCACCGCTCTGCCGGTGACGTCCTCGATGAGGGCGCTCAGTTCATCGCGGGGCGCGACGACCCCGCTCGCAGACACCGCACGGATCACCCCTGCCCGAACATCGAACAGGCTGAACCGCCCGCCTGAGCGCGTCGATCGCGCATCGGCGTCTACGACCGCCTGACTCGCAAGCAGGTCGAGATCGAGGTCCTCGAGCGCCGCCGACTTCGTGGTTACCGGCGTGCGCGATCTGACCAGCGCCGGATCGATACTCCCCAACTCGTCGCGGACGGCCGCTTCCCAGGACTGCTCATCAAGGTGGTGCGGTTTGTCGGGGCGTGCCAGTGCCCACGCGCGGCGGTCGATCTGCTCCAAGATGGTGATGCTCGGGGTGGCACCATCGTGCGCGAGCGTCCATTCGGCGATCAGTTCTGCCCGGTTTGCCTCGATCTGCGCGGACCTCCGAGAGAGCGGGCGAACCGCAGCGGCCAGCTGGGCGATCTCGCCGTGCGCGTCCAACGTGTACCCGTGGCGTGCGAGAGCGCTGATCCAGTTGGGATCCGTGCGGGCGGCGAGCTCCCCTTCCGCGTTGATGACGGTCTGCAGTTTCATCGCGACCCGGGAGTCGACGTTCGACCATTTCCCGTCCGCGCCGAGGACTTTCACGTTCAGCCACAGATGGCGGTGCGCGTGCGGGTCCAACGCCCGGGACCGGCGGTGCTGCAACTCGACGACCTCGATCCGGGCGACGTCCTCCCGCACCAGCCCACCGTGCCCTCGGCGCACGTTCAGCTCCCGCTGCCACGTGAGAAGGATCTGATCCCGAAGTCGGTCTTGCATCGCTTCGAACTCGACCACGAGCTCCGGGTGTAGGAGAGCGGCGATGCTGAACGACTTCGGGTGGTTGATGGTTCCGTCCAACACCAGGTCCGCGTCCGCGCTCAGGCGTTGCCGGCCCCGCTCCTCCCCCGTCACCGGGTCTGACCCGGACAGCCACACCCGCAACCCGCCCGCGCTCAATGTGTCCCTGCCGATTAGGCCAGCCTCGACCACGAACCGTAACACGCTCGCCCCAGCGACCTCGCTATACGCCTCGAGAGCATCAGTACCGACGGGAGCAGGCAAGTGGTGGGAATCACAGGTGCCCTCGAGCGCGTAGCCGATGGCGTTACGGATGCCGCGGGAATCCACACCCCGCTTCCACCGCTCCAAGCCCCCACGCATGCGCCTAGGCTACTCCCAATCTTGCATATCCGCGCCACCAATTCACATTGGTGCCTGCGTGCATCGCTGTTTTTTTCGCTGGGAGTGCATAGACGGGTTTGACGAGATAGCTCGTCGGATGGGCGTCGGCCGGGCTTGAGGGTGGACTGATATCCCTCGATCGATTGCGGCGCCGTAAGACGCACCTTTCTGCGAATCTCTTCCGGGCGGGTCTTACGGGAATGGGGGTGGTCTGGGACACCCGTCGGCGCCGAGTGAACCCAGTCCCGAGCAACCGAGCCATGGCCGACCGGTCAACGGGGCCTCGTTCTGAGGCTCACGGAGTGCGGGCCGAGTTCGGTCGGCTGCACAGAAGCCGCTCAGATTTGTGAAGTTATGGGCGATAGTGAGGGCATGCGTAAAGGGTGGTCCGAGCTAAACCGGCGTCAACGCGTGATGCTGATCGCGTATGCGATTGTCGGCTGCGCGTTCCTCGCCGCCGCCTTGGTTTTCCTGCTGACCAAAAGCCATTGGCTCAGCTGGACCCTTGTCGCTACGCCAATATGGGTCTTCATCTGGCTTGGTGTAACGTCTCTGCCAAACTGGCGGAGGTCAACCCGCGCCCTCCGCCGTGAAGACACCCCGACACCTGAGGATTGACACGCCAAGCCATGCCCGCGCGAGGATCGTCTAGCGGACGTTGTTGATTGCGTTGATGAGGTACGAACTCCGCACCGCGACTTCGTACCTCTGCTCAGTCGGAACCAACGCCGGATCCGCTAGCGCCTGCCGGAGATCGTCGGCATCGCATCCAGTCAGTTGAACGAGGTTTGGATTCGTCAAACGGCACTCGACGGTCAACGACTCGAGCATCCCTCGGAGGCGGTCGTCGTCGGCTATCTCCAGCCCGTGCGTCAGCTGCGCAGCAAGGATCGACACGCGACTGCTTTCCTCAACTGAAAGCGCACCCGGCTCTGCTGACAGCCCCGGTCCGTGCGGCGTCGTTCCGTTCAGAAATGACCTGAGCCTTCCCTGATCGATACGCGTGATTGCCTGCAATGCCGCTTCGGAGATGCGCCCATCCGCGATGAGTCGCCGAAGGTCATCCGCGGGACCGTGCTGATGCGAGGTCATATCGTTGTCCCTTCCCCTTGTCCGATCTGGAGAACACTTCGAACCATAGGAGGGACGCTTGACACCAATGCCCTTCGGGTCGCACATGCGGATCCTCAAACACGACGACCGCCGAGGCCTATCCGAACCCTTCCAGGCTCTCGACACAGAGCTCGCCCGGGCTTGGCAACGGCTCTTCTACTTGGCTGGGGGTAGCTCCACCCACTCGGCTGTCTCGCGACTTTCGATCGCCTGCACCCGGAGCAGGAGCAAGCCATCTCGAGTGGTGCTGTTGTCGTACGGTTTGACGTCGTGCTTATAGAGCTCGATTTGATTGCCTATTGCGAGACGCGCCGCCGCAAATCGGCGCCAGTTGGCGTGAAAGTGAAGCACGATCCTGAGCGCCGTGAGGGCGGCGACAATCGCGCCTAACCATGCACCTGGTATCGGATCTTTCGGGAAGTAGAGAGCTACCACAGGGATCGCTACGCCGGCTAACACGACGAGCAGTTCCGTGCAGACGTAGCCTGTTCGAGCCAATAGTTGGTGCTTTATATACCAACTCAGCCTCTTTTCTACGTGTTCAAGGGCACTCATCTCGACCTCCTTCGCTCGCTGCCCCCATCGTGGCCTACTGGCGATCTCCACGCGACAAAGTCGTCGCTATTCGGTGCCCTCGGCAGGGATTCGCCCACGCGACGAAAATATTGCGTTCGAGGGGCGCCTCCCGGGGCGGTTGAGTTGGTGTCGTTTCGACGATGGGTGGGGCGTGTACGCTCGCCGGATGGGTGTCACTTTCGATTCTGTGCTTTTCCGATCACCGGATCCGGAGCGCGCCGGAGCGTTCTGGGGTGACATTCTGACTCGATCCGTCGTGGAGGAGGGCGATGAATGGCACCTCCCTGGAAGCGACGGTCAAATCGGCCTGCGCTTCGCTCCAGGTGGCCGCCACGACGACCTGCGGAATCGGCTCCACCTCCATCTGAGCCAAGCAAAGCGAGATCAGCACGGCACCATCGCAACCTGTGTCGGTGCCGGCGGGCGGCTACAGGGCAACGGGCACGTGCCACCGAACAGCTACGCCGTGATGGCCGACCCGGTAGACGACGAGTTCTGTGTCATCGAAGACGGCAACGCTTACCTTTCTGGTTGCGGCCCTCTCGGCGAGGTCACGTGCGAAGGCACCCGCGACGTAGGCAGGTTTTGGAGCCTCGCACTCGGGTGGCCCATGGTGTGGGAGGAGGGAGAGGAAACCGCGATCCAGTCGCCGACGGGCGGAACGAAGCTCGCCTGGAGCGGTGACAATATCAACCCGGCGCGAGACAACACCCGCCAACGCTTCATCCTCTCCGTCGACCGCACCGAACTCGACGCTGAACTCCACCGCCTCGCGACACTCGGAGCAACAAATGCCATCCGCGTTCCGTTTGGCGCGGTCCTTTGCGATCCCGATGGAATCGGGTTCGAAGTGCGCGTGCTCACTGTCCGTTGAAGGACCCGCTAGCGCGACTGAAGTAGATACTCGGCGTGTTGGTTCGCAGATCGCTCAGGCTAGTGAGGTCGCTCGGTTGTGTTGTCGTTAGATAATTCAGTGTTCTGGAGCAAGATCCCCAGCTCGCGTCTGATTCGCGATAACCGGGATCGCGCTGTCGATGGGTTCAGGCAGAGGACTCCCGCGGACTGCTCAATGGAGAGACCATCCCAGTAGACGAGACGGATCAGCTCGGCATCGTCGCGCGCCAGCTGGGTGATGGCCTCGCGTACGACTGTCTGCGCGTCGTCTTCGACCGAGCGAGCAGTTGAGCGTGCCTCGTCCACGAAGCGCTGCACGGCCTCTGAGCGGCGGCTAAGACTACGGCGTGCGTTGTAAAGGACGTTCCGGGCAGTGGTGAACAACCACATGCGCGCCGCAGTGTCCTCGTCGGGCATCTTGCGACGCTTTCGCCATGCAGTCAGCAGCATCTCTCCAAAGGCCTCGGCAGCATCGGCGGGATTCGACATCCGCAGTTCGAAGTACCGGAGGAGGTCGTCGTCGTTGGCGCGAACAATCTCGTCAAGCGTGCTGCGTCCACACCGATGCGCATCAATCACACACCGTGGACTGGCTGGAGATGCTGACCTCGTGACCCGGCGACATGGCGTGACCCCGTTCCAGGAGGCCATCGAAGACAGTTTGAGCGACGATACGGCTGATCGCATCACGCTTCACCTCAGCATCGCTCGCGTAAATCGGTGACAGCTCCCCATTCGGACCTATCGCGTTCGCGTAATCCTCACGAACGACCGTCTCCATCGCGGTGGTGTCGAGCGTCGTCAAGTCCAGACCTCGAATGAGGTCCTGCGCGTCTTGGACGATCGGGTCCTCTTCCGCGAGCCCGTCTCGGCGGATCTCCCAGCCCTGGAAACAGGTCGTTCCATCCCCATTGACTGATGTGAGCACATTGTCCGCGATCCAACCCCACGGGGTTTCCATGCCGGCCCCTGCCATCGCTGCGGTGCCACCACCGACCAGGATCACCGTCGCCGCCAGGCTTACGCCCCACAGACGAATGACGTGGCGCCGACTATTCCTCGCCTCCGCAAGAATGCGGTCGCGGTGGTAGGCCAGACGCGGAGCGCCCGACGTTGGGCGGGCTGCGGCACGCAATTCTGAATCAAGGTCAATCTCGCCCACGATGTCTCCTTTGCTACGGACTACTACGTATATGTCCGCAGACCCCCAGATCGTCCAACGCCGACGCAAATTGGTAAAGCTTGGGACTCGACCGCCGGGACAACACGCACCAGTCCGCGTGCCCATCGGCCCACGGATTAATCGTCTCTTTGGCCGGCGGCCTCCTGGGCGAAGGTAGCTACCTTTTAATGTTTAGGGATGCAGACTGATCAGCTAAGAAATCCGGACACGGGGGGTCGCGCTGTGGAACGGGTCACCTGCGCAGCGTGGCTGCTAGCCCTCCTGTTTTTCGCGACCCTTGCCGCCGCCGGGTTGATGTATCTCGTACCGCTCAGCGTGGCTGGTTGTGGCGACAGGTGCGACTACTTCACCCTCTCCGCAGCCCTTCGAACGTTCTTCATCTTGGTGTTACTGCCGCTGATGCTCGCCATTGCAGGAACCTACTTTCTGCGTCGGCGTGGCTGGTGGGTGATCCTCGCCCCGATAACCGGCTTCCTCTTATTGGGCATCCTGTACGGCATTACTTACGACGTCGCGCGAACCGCCATGAGGATTTGACGCTCACATCACCGACCGGTCACGGGAGCGGGAACGCACAACATAGCGACCCCAGGCGGTTCATTACCCACGAAAATGGCGGCGCCCGCATGCCCATCGTCTACTGCACTCGATTCGCAATCTGCGCTCGAGCGTGGCGGATTGCGGCTTTCCAGCCCCACACGCGGTGCTTCGCGCCGACCTGGTAGTCGCCATGGTTGGAATCGAACGTCGTAGCAACGGCTCCCACGTTGCCGACCACGGCTAGGCCGCCCTCGGTGAATAGCTCCGTGCGGGTGAGTGCCTGGGCGATAACAGGTAGTCCCGCGACGTCAGGTTCACGGGGAGCTTGCTCGCCAGACCAATCCACGACGCCGACGATGAACGTCGTTCGCGCACCCGTGCCCCGTCGCCACACCTCTACGACAACAAGACACGCCCATCCGGTTGGTTCGCCTGGCACGGCGATGATGTCCCCAACCTTCAGCTGCAACGTGCTGCGCGGTTGAAGGGGAAACAAGCGGTCCGTGGCCATCCAGATCCTTCCGCCAGCCTCGCCGCTAGCGTATCAACTCACGCCGGCCGCATTGATGGATCCGTATACGCGACATCCCCTCCCTGACGATCCGCTGAGATACTTGGGCCATGGCAACAAAGCGCTCCACGCTCGAGATCTTCTGGCTTGTCATGACAGCTGTACTGGTCGCTGGCGCTATCTGGGCAGTGACCTTTGTGGCCTCCGGCAACGAGTTAGGCGTCGTTTCGATAGTCGTTATCGCGTGCTCGCTATTGCTTGCCGTCGTCTGTTGGTTTGCGTACCGTCAAGCGCGCAAGAAGCAGACGTCCGACTAGACGGCCAGCGACCTCAAATTACTTGCTGCGCTGTCCCAAGTGAGCCGATCCCGACGGGAACTGACCAAATCAAGGTTTCCCGCATGTGGATCCACGTGCGGTCACGACGAGGACCCGCCGGTCAGGCGTATGGTTCGCGTGTGGCAGATCGTCTACGTCGCTCAGTCGTTCTCAGTCCGGTGACTCGTATCGGTGATCCTGCCGCGTCCGGATGGTTGATCATCCCGTCTCCCATCGAGGATGTCCGTGATGCGTTGCATACGGTCGCGAAGGCAGCGAGCGGCCTGACGACGATTGAGTCCGATGCCGATGGACTCTTGCTGGGTGTGCGGACATCCGTAGCCGGGCATGCCATGGCGGTTCGGTTTGATGTTCGCGAAGAACCCGCCGTAGGCACTCGGGTCGACGCTTCTGGTCGGACACCGCGCGCCATCTTCGGAGTCGACGCACGACGACCTCGGGACGTCATCGAGACGGTCTTCGACGGTTTAGAAGACTGGCATCGTTCAGCGTCTCGTAGAACCATGGGTAATCGCGCATCCGGTCCTTGACCGGTCGGTGCGCGCACGAAAGTATCGAGTTCGTGAGCGCGAATCACGGCACCGTTCCCTCCGCCTCTCTCGCCCAACGGCGGATGAGTCTGGAGCGCCGCAAGAATTGGCAAGCGACTCTTGTCGCCGTGACTGCGCTTCTTTTCGCATGGACTGCATGGATGCGGTTTACCGATGAGGGTGATGTTCCCTGGGTATGGGTGCTCCAAGTGTTTCTGATCGTGTGGGCCGTCGCCGGCGCATTAGCGACGATTCGTTGGAGACGAGCTCGCGCCGCAATCACCCAGTTCGAGCTCGAGCACGGCCGCGACGCTGGCCGTCAGTAGCGCAGTACAGACGACCCGATTACCTAGGCGCCCCGCTGCTCCCTTCGCCGCGCAAACGGATCCGCATACGGCCACCAGCAGCAGCCGACAACTAGATCACAGCCCTGCGCGGAGACCAATTCTTCGAGCAGACTTAGCCGCATGACAGCACCTGGGTGGATGCCCTCGTCTCCCACGTCGGACGGTGAGGCGATCCTGCGCTATCGAGGCTTGCGACCGTGGAGGTCAGCGATAGCTTCAACAAGCCTCCTAAGCCTGCCCTTAGTCCTTGCCGGCTGTTTCTTGGTGAAGGCGCCGGTGGCGCCTGTCGCGCTCAACTTCTCGGGGGATGTTGCCGCGGTGGTGATCTGCCTGAACGACATCGACGTGAACGCCATCAATGTGAAGTACCGCGAGACTAACGCCGACTGGGTGAGCGCCATGGAGACGTCGACCGACCAGATTCAGAGCGGGCTAGAACTGCAAAGAGGCGACGCGATCATCGTTGGCGAACCCCTCGGCGCCCTCGAGTTCGCCACACTTGCACCAATCCCGACTGCGGAGCAGTATGACGCCATCTCCGTACAGATCGAGTATCTCCAGGGTGACGAATGGGGCTACGTGTGGGTCACCTTCCCCAACGTCGAACGATCTCGAATGAGTGAAGACCAATACCTCTATGAGGATGGCACCCTCGCTGATCGCCCCTGCGAGATGACATCAACTGATCAATCGCAGGGACGTGATCACTGAACGGTCGGCCACCGCGACAGACTCCGGCCCGTATGAGGATCGGCCTACGGGGACCGCCCTTCGACGGCTGATATCCGGATCAACTGGTCACGTCGCCGGTGTCAACTGACGATCGCGTAGACGACCGTGCGATGCGATCGCAAATGATCATGCACACGGCGCAAATGGATCCAGCGACTACCGCTATTGGTACAGCGATGAGCAGAACGACAAAAATACCACCAAGCCCTCCGACCCCAATAAATACCGGGGTCAGCGCGAGCCACAGTGCACCGACGCCAGCCGCCGCACCCAGAGATCCCCCCAATGCAAAGAAGAAGTGGTCCTCAGTTCGCCGACTCGCCAGGACGGTACCAAGAATCGCTCCAAGTGCTGCAGCTAACGCGGTCAGGCACCCCAGGAGGAGGCAGATCATCGCATCGGGATACAAGTAGGCAGGCTCAGCCTCGCTGAAGACTCGGCCGAGAGCGAGACCGATCACGGCGCCGATTGGAATCGCGACAGCGACCCCCGGCCAATACTTCCTCCAAAGCATGGCCAAACCCTACGCCCACGTTGATCGGGCTGATCAGTCCGCAGAAGGATCCCTTCACGGTAAAGTAGCGGCCACGTGTCTGCGATGGGAACCCACACTGACGGGCCAGGAAACGCCGTACAGACGCGGCATCGATCCACTTCCCGATAGAGGCCTGAATCGAATCGTCAGGCTGGACGTTAACCGTCGCCGGTGCTTCTCTGAAAGGTCTGCCTCACGCCGGGGGCATCAGGATCGCCGACAATAGCTTGCAAGCTCACTCCTCCAATCGGCGAGGACATGACCAGAAGCGTCCATCTAGATTCCTCACCATCGAGAGTAAAGTCCACCGCCAGGTGGTCGCCAGCGAGCACCCACTGGCCCGAGGAGTTGATGCTTTCCCCTAACACGGCCACGGAATAGAAGTTGCTCTGATCGAAGATGGTCAAGTCGCGCAACTCTGCCTGTGCGCCGGGTTGCAGCACCAGATTCCCTGGACCTTCGGCCGTGGTACTTATCCAGGTTCCGATGAGGTCTTCAGCGGCGAGAGTGTCGACCGTGCGTTCAGTGTTTCCGACAACAGCAGCGGCGGCAACGACACCTGCGAAAACGACGGCGCCCGCAATCGCGACGACCCGCGTCTTGGTTTCCATTGACGCGCACCTTTCATCACTTGACGCGCTCGCGCCGACACACAATCTTCCTATCTGATATTGACGCAGACGCCCGGTTTTCGCTGCATTCACTCCGCGTGAACAATAGCGCCGCCTCTGCGCCGTCCGTCAATCGGCGGGTGCCGGTCGGTGTGCTGAGGTGGACCCATTTCGCGTCCGTCCTAAATGGATCCCCCATCGGGGCTCGCTGATCACGAGTAGGCAGCGTGCGGTCGGTGATTCTCTGTGGGTCTGTACGCTGGGCGCCATGGCATGGAACGGTCGTGCCCCGGCAGACCGGGCGTCCGCAGCGATCGGCATTGTCATGGGCAGTTTGGTTCTGCTGTTCGGCCTGGGCTTCGCTATCACGTCCGCTATCAACGACAAGCTTGACGACCTAACCTTTCTTGGCATCCCGGTTTGGATCTCGGCGGCCGGTTGCGTTGTTTTCGGTATTGTCGCGGTATGGCGAAGCATCATCATGTATCGCCGAGACCAGTCACCCCGGCGCTAACACCGCGTCAGGTGCGGCAGCGCTAGGTGTCCGAAGCGGGTCGGCGGTTGTGACGCGTGGGTGGCATGATCCTTCCTGTGGGGATGGATGATGAGGCGGAGCTGAGTTCGCTCCGCGGTCGAGCCTTTGGCCCTGCTGCTGACATAGCCGATGACCCGGAGGCGCTTGCTCGGTTAGAACAGCTTGAGCAAGCCGCGCGTACCGATGCGCCGGCGATCAAAAACGGTGCCATGGGCGTCCTAACCGCTGGCGAGACCTTCGTCGCCCAACCGGCACCAACGGTGTCGGTGGAACCAAAGACGGATGCGCCTGTTGCAGGGCGACGCGACAGGTCTTGGTGGTGGGTGTGGGCTGCTTTGATCTGCGTCGTGTGTTTGGCTGTCGGTATCGCCGTGGGATGGCTCATTCCACGTCACACGTCGCCGACGGGACTGCCAGCCGAGTTGCTGCTCCCGGCAACCGACGAAGACCGTATCAGCGTCGACGTTGGCCCTCCCGTGGAGCCGGGAGGCCGCATCCGCTACATCGCCACATTCGAGGGCTACTCCATCTACCTCGCGACAAACGAAGATCAATCGCTGCTCTGCGTGCTCACTTTCCTGGATCGGGCCGATCTGTCCACCACGTGCATGTCCTGGGCGGCAGACTCCAACGAACCCGGCGCTTACGGCATCACCGGAGACTTGACGATCGTTGTTGGCGACGTCGCCGCGAGTAACGTTTCCGGCGAACGGGTCAAGCTGTCACAATCAGTCACGGCCGTCAAAGGATCGATTTCGCCGTAAAGAAAATGCTTTCACCCTCTGCGCGACATTCGCGGCGGTGCGTCCGGTGACCGATCGGCTTTCGGACACCTAGTGCACGTGGGCCGCCGCGTAGACGACCGGCATGGGGACGGTGTGATTTATGGTCAGCCGCCCATCGCTGGCAGTGCGCCGACAATGACCACAGACCCGGTGGCGTCGCATGCTGCGTTCAATTGGGCGATGGATTCTGCAAACATGGGATTTCCCTGCCCGATACCCTCTGATGCCGCGGCGATGGTCGCGCGGACAGCGGATGTCACTTCGGAGGTCCCAATCGGCAAGTACGTCCACGCGTCGATCAGCGCGGCTTCGCGAGAATCGAATGCCCCTTGGTCGATGACCCCGTTTGCAAGCTCCCACTCCGAGCGTTGCTGCATGCCCAAAAGAGCGCTGGCCTGCCCGCACTCCCAATCCGCGTCACCGGCAGGTGGGGCCATAAGGGGAGTTGTCGTATCTTTCGTCGCGTCGGGCGTCACGCTCACTGCTACAGCGGGCTCATCTGCTGCCCCGTTTGGTGCCTGAGCGCTGCATGCCGTGAAACCGCAGCTGACTCCTCCGGCGACTACAAATACGACCACTCGTAGGCGGACGTCGCGGCCACGAGGATGGGAGTTTGCGGACGTACAGGTAGGAAACACTCGAAGCACCGGCGAATCTCCTTTACGTCACGGAACGCCCCTAGCGTGCCACAAGAAGATGCCGGCACTCGCGAAGACACCGTACGCGAAACCCGTAGATTGCCGACTCACCGCGCGGTTGAGTGGAGAGCTCACCGTGGTCGCCGCGGCCGCGCGTCGCGCTTAGTCAACCGAGCCGCGTGCTTCGTTAGCAGAGCGGGCGAAGGTACGGCATTCCATTTCGACAAAGGCCACGCAAGTATGGATCACATGCCAACACTTCAATCGCCTCATCGCAGTCTCTCTACTGGCGCGATCCTCGGGCCGATTGCGTGGGTCGTCGCGGTTATAGCGACCTTTTCCGGGTTTGTCGCAGCCTGCGACCTTGGACTACATCTGTCCGCCGCGGCCCTCACCGCCACGAGTACGGCCGACTTCCTCAGGGCGGGTTGTATTTACGCCTTTCTCGTCCTCGTCAGCTTTATCGGAGGAATCCTCGCTATTCGTTGGCGCCTGAGCAGCGGACGGTCCTGGCTCTGGGCAACATCGACCGTTGTTGGCACACTCGGAGCGGTGACAGGGACGTTTCTCGCCTGTGTTGCGGGAATCCTCCTCGCCAGCTCTTCTTGGGGCAATCTCGCGACCAACTACTCCGCTCGCAACGATCTCGTAATTGCAACCACCCCGTATTGGGGTCTACATCTCTTAGGGCTCCTAATCGTCACCATTTCCGGATCCGTGACCTTGAGCATGGACGACGCACACGAGACTTCACGCCTACGAGTCGTTCTCGGCTGGGCGAGCGCTATTGCCATGCCAGTGCTCGTCACGACGGTTTTCGCCTCCACAGCACTCATCCAGATCTAGGCGCCCGCCGATCGATCGGCTACTGCGAATCGAAGTCAGGGCGTACTTCAGCGACGTCTTCTAGTTCTTCCTGGAGTCGGCCGTGCAGCTCGCGGCCCCGCTCGGTCCATCCCAACGGCAAGGGGTCAGTCTCCTGCCGGTTCTGCCACTCCGAATTCCAGTCGTGCAGATCCGACGCGAGCTGCGGACTGAGGTGTAGCTCGTCGGCAGTGAGTGTGTACTGGTCGGTGAACGATTCCCACAAGGGCCAGTCGC